>JBGAKC010000012.1:0-121006 GCA_044224605.1 Hyphomonadaceae bacterium | reverse complement strand
GGGATGCCGCCGCGGTTGAGGTTCAGCGCCTCGAGGCCCTGCAGCATGGCGGGGTCGGCGCGGTCCTTCAGGATGTCGAGCTGGCGGCGGTACAGGAAGTCCCAGACGGCATGCTCGTCCGCCGTGTAGGCGGCCCAGTTCTGGTCGATGACATCGTCATCGTCGCAAACGGTGATGTGTGTGCTCATGACGTCAATGTAGGGTGCGCCGCAGGCGGCGTCACGCGCGACCGCCAAGTCCGGATCAGTGAGCTGTGGACGTCCGGATGCGATAGGCGCCGTGGTCGTCGATCTCGAACATTTCCGGGACCTGGGGGTGGTTCACGGGTTCGGGGGCTTCGTCGGGCAGGAGGTTCTGCTCGGAAACGTAGGCCACGTAGTAGGACGAGTCGTTTTCGGCCAGCAGGTGATAGAAGGGCTGGTTCTTGGACGGACGAATCTCGGCGGGAATAGAGGTCCACCATTCCTCCGTGTTCGCGAATTGCGGGTCCACGTCGAATATGATCCCCCGGAACGGGAAGAAACGGTGACGGACCTGCTGTCCGATGCCGAACTTGGCTGCCTTGTTGACGTCCATGACCGCCGGCGCCCCTTGCCTTGATTTGCCCGCGAAATTCCCAGCCAGCGCAAGCGGTTCTCATCTGCGCCGATGCGCGTGCGACGAGCCCCGCCAGAGCCGTGGGCATCATTTGGCGCCGGAATTAACGACCTGCAACCGCCGAACACAGTAAACGCGTGGGGAAGCGTGCCATTGCCTGCAGATCGGTCTATGGATGTCGCAACAGGATCACGGATTACTCCATGGCGAAGCCATCGAACGCCCGGCGCGGAAAGCCGCGCGGTCGGCCGGGCGGCGCGTCGAAAGTCTACGCGGCGCTTGACCTAGGGACGAACAATTGCCGACTGCTGATCGCGGAGCCCACGCAGGCGGGCGGGCTGCGTGTGGTCGATTCGTTTTCACAGATCGTGACGCTGGGGGAAGGTCTCGCTGCGACGGGAGCGCTGTCCGAGAAGGCGATGGGGCGCGCGATCGAGGCGCTGAAGAAGTGTCATGAGAAGGTGAAGAAGCATCGGCCCGTGCAAGCTCGCTTCATCGCGACGCAGGCCTGCAGGCAGGCGACTAACGGGCGGGCGTTCGTTGCGGATGTGCAGCGGAAGATCGGGCTGCGCATGGAGACAATCACGCCGAAGGAAGAGGCGAAATATGCGCTTCTCGGTTCGCTCGACCTGGTGGACCCGGCGCATGACTTCGCGCTGGTGATCGACATTGGCGGCGGCTCTACCGAACTCAGCTGGATCGATGCGAAGTCGGCGGTGGCGCGCGGGATCAAGGGATGCGCGCAGCGGCCGCCCATTCTCGGATGGGCGTCGTTCCCGGTGGGCGTGGTGACGCTGTCGGAGGGTTTCGCGGATCGCGAGCCGGGCTGGTACGACCGGATGGTGGAGCATGTGGCGTCGCTGATGCGGGCTAACGATGCGGCGAGCCGGTTCGGGCCGTTGTTCAGGGCGGGGCGCGGGCAGCTGATCGGGAATTCGGGGACTGTGACGAGCCTGGTCGGCGTGCATCTGGGGCTGGAGCGGTATGTGCGCTCGGTCGTGGATGGTCAGTGGCTGGCGCGGGAAGATGCGGTGGCGACGCGCCGGCGGCTGCACGATGCGACGCCGGAAGAGCGGGCGGCGGAGGGGTGTCTCACGGGTGGGCGGTCGGAGCTGATGCTGCCGGGGCTGGCGATCCTGGACGCGATATGGACGACATGGCCCGCGGATAGATTGCGCGTGGGCGATCGCGGGTTGCGGGAGGGAATACTCCTGTCGATGATGCATGGCGGCAAGGGCGGGCATCGTCCACAGACGGGTGGATCCAACAAAGGACGGCGTCAGCAGGGGCGCAGGAACAATGGCGGACGCAAGCCGTCATCTGGAGAAGGCGCGCCGGCATGAGTGTGGAAGAAGACAGCAAGGGACGACGGCGCTGGAAGGCGCCTGCAGGCGGGTTGCCCGACCAGGGCGGGCGCTCGATGCAGAAGAAGGAGAAGGTCAAGAAGAAGACACTGTCGAAGTCTTCGCGCGACTGGGTAGACCGGCAATTGCGCGATCCGTATGTGCGGCGGGCGCAGGAGGCGGGCTATCGCGCGCGGGCGGCGTACAAGCTGCTGGAGATCGACGAGAAGTTCCATGTGCTGAAGCGCGGCGCGCGTGTGATCGATCTTGGATCGGCGCCGGGCGGGTGGCTGCAGGTGGTGACGGAGAAGGGCGCCGCGGCTGTGGCCGGCGTGGATCTGCTGCCGGTCGATCCGGTGGGCGATGCGGTGATCTTCTTGGGCGACATTCACGAGAAGGGGATGACGGATCGGCTGCTGGCGGCGATCGGGGAGAAGCCGACGCTGGTGCTGTCGGACATGGCGGCCAACACGGTGGGCCACAAGCAGACGGATCACGTCCGGACGGTGGGGCTCGCCGAGATGGCGGCGCAGTTCGCGGTGGACAATCTGGTGAAGGGCGGGACGTTCGTGGCGAAGGTGTTCCAGGGCGGCGCTCAGGGCGAGCTGCTTGAGCTTCTCAAGGCAAACTTCACGGATGTGCGTCACTGGAAGCCGCCGTCGAGCCGGACGGAGAGTCCGGAGACGTTCGTGATCGCGCGCGGGTTCAAAGGCTAGCGACGCGCGCGGCAGTCGCGCCAACATTCCAGCTAGCGATGTCGGGCGCCTGCTCATGAGCGCCTAAATCCTCGTGGCCGATGCCCAACGTGTACATGCCTTCGGCGCGGAGGTTGGCGATGATGGGGGCGCCGTCCTCGACACAGATGGTGAGGCGGGGCGAGGCGCCGAGGGCGGAGCAGGTGAGGGTGTAGATCTCGGCTGAGGGCTTCGGGGCCGCGGCGCGGCTGTCGGCGATGTGGTCGACGAGATGGATCAGTTCCAGCCGTTCGAGGACGACGCGGACGTTCTGGCTGGCGGAGGCGACGCCGATACGGAGGCCGAGGTCGCGGCAGACGGAGAGTTTCTCGCGGGCGCCGGCGAAGGCATCGGCGGGGGACAGGTTGGCGATCAGTTCGCGGTAGCGGGCATTCTTGAAGGCCATGACGGCGTCACGCGTTGGCTGGTCCATTGTGAGGCCAGCGTGGGCCAGCAATGCCGCGAGGGAACTTGCGCGCGGGACGCTGCGCGTGGCGCGGAGGCTTTCTTCGCTGACGGGAAATCCGAACTGCACCGCAGCATCACGCCATGACTGTTCATGACGCGCCGAGGTGGACGTCAAGACGCCGTCGAGGTCGAAGATGGCGGCAAGGACGCCCTCGGGCATTGATTGAAATCTCGCTGATTTGGACCCGCGCCGACTGGCTTCCGCCGTGGCCAATAGTAGACTGTCTTACAGGTTCAAGACTCATACAAGAACTGGGAGGACTGGGAATGAGGACTGCTCTTCTGACCATATTGGCGGCAGGTGCGTTGGCTGTCGCGGGTTGCGATGCTCCGGGCGCCAAGACCGAGACCGCTCCGGCTGCTGCGCCGGCGACCGCGCCTGCTCCCGCGCCAGAGCCGGCTGCTGCGCCTGAACCGGCTCCAACCGCCACGCCCGGCCTGACCGAGGCGTACAAGACGGAAGCCGACTGGGTGAAGGCCTGCTCGACGGCGACGCCGCCGGTTCCGGAATCCGTCTGCACCTGCGTCGCCAAGGCGGCGGTTAAGGAAGTGGGCGCCGACGTGCTCTACGACTGGCTGTTCGGTTACTTCGTGAACAATGACGGTTTCGCGAAGTCGCGGGCTGACCGCTGGTTCACGTCGAAAGGCCTCGACAAGGTGAAGATGCAGAAAGTCGCAGACGTCACCGGCAAGTGCTACGTCAAATAGACTTCTGAAACTTTGCCTGAAAATGAAGCGCCGCGGGGTGGGGACGCCCCGCGGCGCTGTCACGTTTCAAAGCCACTTCCCAAGCCCGGGCAGAATCGCTAGACGGGTCTATGGAACAGCACCCCCCTTCAATCCGCATCCGTCAGGCCATCACGTTCGACGACGTGCTGCTTGAGCCAGGTCCGTCCGAAGTCATTCCTGGCGATGTCGATATCGCCACGCGGCTGACCAGGGAGATCGCGCTCAATGTGCCGATCGTGTCGGCGGCGATGGATACGGTGACGGAAACGGCGCTGGCGATCGCCATGGCGCAGTTCGGCGGGATCGGCGTCATTCACCGCAATCTTTCCCTGGAAGAGCAGGCCGAGCAGGTTCGCCGCGTGAAGCGGTTCGAGAGCGGCATGGTGGTCAACCCGGTGACGGTGACGCCCGACGTGACGCTTCGCCAGCTCAAGGTTCTGAAGGACAGGCTGAAGGTATCGGGCATTCCGGTGGTGGAGCCGGGGCCGGAGGGCGTGCCGCAGAAGCTGCTTGGCATCATCACGAACCGCGACGTGCGGTTCGCGGAGGATGACTCGATGCCGGTGTCGGAGCTGATGACCAGGAAGGTCGTCACCATCCGCGAGGGCGCAGACCCGGCCGAGGCGCGCCGGCTGCTGCACAAGAACCGGATTGAACGCCTGATCGTAGTCGACGAGCAAGGCCGGTGCGTGGGCCTGCTGACCGTGAAGGACATGGAGAAGCGCCAGGCCAATCCGAACGCCTGCAAGGACGAGCAGGGGCGGCTGCGTGTGGCGGCGGCCTCGACCGTTGGCGATGCGGGCTTCGAACGGTCGCGGGTGCTGATCGATGCGGGTGTCGATGCGTTGGTGATCGATACGGCGCACGGGCATTCGAAGGCCGTGCTGCAGGCGGTCGAGCGCGTTAAGAAGCTGTCGAACCGCGTGCAGGTGATTGCCGGCAACGTGGCGACCGGTGATGGATGCAAGGCGCTGATTGATGCTGGCGCCGATGCGGTGAAAGTGGGCATCGGGCCCGGCTCGATCTGCACGACGCGGATCGTGGCGGGCGTGGGCGTGCCGCAGCTGACGGCGATCGCGGATTGCGCCAACGCGGCGCATTCGACCAAGACGCCGGTGATCGCGGATGGCGGCATCAAGTTCTCGGGTGATTTCGCGAAGGCGCTGGCGGCAGGGGCTTCGTCGGCGATGATGGGCTCGATGCTGGCGGGCACGGAAGAGGCGCCTGGCGAAGTGTTCCTCTACGAGGGCCGTGCGTACAAGGACTATCGCGGCATGGGCTCGCTGGGCGCGATGGGCCGCGGGTCGGCCGACCGCTACTTCCAGAAGGACGTGCAGCAGCAGAAGCTCGTGCCGGAAGGCATCGAGGGGCAGGTGCCGTTCAAGGGGCCGGTGTCTCCGATCCTGCACCAGATGGCCGGCGGCCTGCGCGCGGCGATGGGCTATACGGGTTCGAAGACGATTGCGGAACTCCACCAGAAGGCGAAGTTCATCCAGATCACGGGTGCGGGTCTGCGGGAGTCCCACGTCCACGACGTGAAGATGACGCGCGAGGCGCCGAACTACTCGCTGCAGAGCGGGTGATCCGCTGCGGTTGCGTAACGATCGGGCTTGAGCCTTCAAATCGCAGCAATGCGTGGTAGCTAGACATGGGGGCGTAACCGCGAGGTCGCCATGTTCGCCTTCATCGCTCACGCTGACGCCGACAAGGCTGTCGCCGACGAACTCAAGGCCTTCCTGAAACTTCGCGGGATCGTCTCGGAAACCGAGACGGGCGCGCGGGGGTTCCGTCGCCTGCAGAGCAGCGACGTTGTGATCGCGCTGTGGTCGGACAAGAGCGCGTTTCACCGGCATCGCATGCAGATCGAGAAGCGGATGCTGGAGGCGTGGGCCAATGGGCGGCTCGTGCTGGTGAAGCTCGATCACAGCTTCCTGCCGGTTGGCATGCGCGATCTGCCGGCGATCGATGCGACGTTCGTGGAGACGCGCAAGCTGGTCGCATGGGCGGATGTGGAGCGCGCGGCGCGCGAGGCGATGAAGACGGCGCAAGCGAAGAACAGCGAGGTTTTCTGGAATTCACCGCCGCCGGCGAAGGTGGAGCGGTCGCATGAGGCGGCGAAGAAGAGGGGGGGCGGGGGCGGTTCCAGAGCGCCTGCGGCCCAGGCGACTGGCGCGCCGCCGGGAGATGTCGTGTTCATTTCCTATTCCCACGCGGACGACGCGGCGGTGGAGCCGGTGGTCGCGGTGGTGGAGAAGAGCGGGCGGGACGTCTGGATCGACAAGAAGGACGTGGCGACGGGCGATGGGTGGGCCGGTGAGATCGTGCGCGGGATCAAGGGAGCCAAGGGCGTGATGGTGATGTGCTCGCCGCATGCCTTCCAGAGCGACCACATCAAGCGGGAGGTCTATCTGGCGGATCGCTACAAGAAGCCGATGCTGCCGGTGTTCCTGGCCGATGCGAAGCCGCCCGAGGATTTCGAGTATTTCTTTGCGGGGCTGAAGGGGCTGGACCTCTATCGCATCCAGGAGTCGGACCGGCCGAACGCCATCATGCGGGCGCTGGCGGGGGTCTAGGCTGGTTTTCCGGGGGCAGACATGAGGCCCGCCCGGCGCTAAGAGGGCGCCATGAAAGACCAGCTTTTCATCCTGACCCAGCCTTTCGCCGACGGCGGCTTCGAGTGGTACTGCAATGACTGCGCGACGCTGGAGCATGCGTTGCATCTCAATCCGCACTGGGCCGAGAAGATCGATGTGCGCCGGGTGGCGTTCCCGCGGCCGCGCAAGGTAGTGGTGGAGCTGGTGGGGCCGGACTGGCAGGGGCTGCCCATGCTGGTGATGGACAAGGACCGGGCGCCGGGCGATGCGATCATCGTGGGCGATTATGCGATCCTGCAGGACGTCCGCGCGATCGGCCGGGCGCTGACATCGCGCTATGGCGGCGTGGGGCCGCATCCGTGAAGCCTTCGCCGCTCGAACATGCGATCCTCGCCCAGTATCACAAGGCATATGGCGTTCAGGGTTTCCCACAACCTGACACCATAGAGATGCTGGTGCGCGAGAACACCGGCGCCGGCCGGTTCGTTGACTTGAAGGCGCCGCTGACCAGCATTGCCGAGCATGCGTGCGCTTTGCCCGACGACGTCACTGTCGAGATGGACGGGGTCGAGAATGGCCTTGGTTTCATGCTGTTCGTGGAAGAGGGCCGGCTGGACATGCTCGAGCTCTACACCGTTGCCGGATCGTGGGATGGGGACGAGCGGGCGTGGCGGATCGTGAGCCGGGGTCCAGTGGAGCGGACCAATGCGTGACGGCGGGAAAATCCAGGCGGCGATCGAAGTGCTGCGGGATGTGCTGGAGCGGCGCACGCCGGTGAAGGAGGCTGTGCGCGACTGGGGCAAGCGTTCGCGATTTGCGGGCTCGCGGGATCGGGCGTGGATTTCCGGGCTCGTGGTGGATGCACTGCGGCGGAAGAATTCGATCGAGCATGCGATGGGGGCGACTGGCCCGCGCGCACTGGCGCTGGGCGCGCTGAAGCATGCGTGGGGCTGGGACGTGCGCAAGATCGAGGAGGCGCTTAAGGACGAGCATGCGCCGCCGGCGATGAATGCCAGGGAGCGGGAGGGCGTGCTGCTGGCGCCTGATCCAGCTGCACCGGCGCATGTGCGCGGGGATTATCCCGAATGGCTGGGGCCGCACATGGCGCGGGCGTTCGGGCCGGATGTGGTGCCGGAAGCGATGGCGATGGCGAGCCGGGCGCCGCTGGACCTGCGGGTGAACACGCTGAAGTCCGATCCCGAGAAAGCGGGGCGAGCGCTGGAAAGCGTGAAGGCCAAGCCGATGCCGGAGCTGAAGAACGGTTTCCGCATTCCGGCGCCGGACGCGATCGAGCGCGGTGAGGCGGTGGAGGCGATTCCGGCTTACTCCAAGGGCTGGGTGGAAGTGCAGGACATGGGCAGCCAGATTGCGGCCGCGGCGAGTTGCGCAGCGCCGGGCGAGCAGGTGCTGGACTATTGCGCGGGCGGCGGCGGCAAGACGATCGCCATGGCCGCGATGATGGAGAACAAGGGCCAGATCTTCAGCCACGATATCGACGGGCGCAGGCTCTCGGCGCTGATCCCGCGCATTGATCGCGCTGGCATCCGTAACGTACAACTGCGCCATCCGAAGGAGAACGCCTCGCTCGACGATCTCGAGGCGAAGATGGATCTCGTGATGATCGATGCGCCGTGTACGGGCGTGGGCACATGGCGACGCAAGCCGGATGCGAAGTGGCGCGTGCAGCCGAATGCGCTGGAGAAGCGCATGCATGACCAGGCGATGATCCTGCGGACCGCATGCAACTATGTGAAGCCGGGCGGGCGGCTGGTTTATGTCACGTGCTCCTTCCTGATGGAGGAGAACGAGGATCAGTTCGCGAGCTTCCTCGCTGATCGTACTGACTTCATGGGCGAGGATGCAGCGGAGGCGGCGATCAAGTCGGGGCAGTTGACCGAGAAGGGCGCCGCGCTGGTGCGCAAGTGCCGTCGGCCGGACGGATCAGTTCGACTGACGCCGCGTGCGGCGGGCACGGACGGTTTCTACATGGCGGTGATGCGGAGGGTTGGGTGAGCGAGTGGCGCGATGCCGATGGTGATCCGTTGCCGAACGCCATGGAGCTGAAGCCGGATCGCTTGCGCTGGCTAATGGTGTTCCTGATATCGGCGGGGTTCGTGGCGATCGCTGTGTGGATCGGGCCGGGTGACCCGGCGCTGTTCTGGGGAGCGGGCGGATTTTTCCTGCTGTGCGCATTGGTTGCTACGCCGCTGATGCTGGGTGTGGGGTCGAACCTGAAGCTTGATCGTGACGGGTTTGCGTGCCGGACGCTGTTCCGCACATTCAGGCGCGAGTGGCGGGAATGTTCCGCTTTTTATCCCGTACGGGCCGGTTTAAAGAAATTCGTCGGCTTCTCGACACCTCAGGATGAGGCCGCTCATCCCGGATTGGCTGCGTTCAACCGGCAGGCAATCGGCGCATCGGGAATGTTGCCGGATACGTTCGGGCTTTCGGCCGAAGACCTGTCCGATCTGCTGAACCGGTTCCGGGCGCGGGCGCTGGCGACGTGAGCGAGGCGCTGCCCGAGCGTGTGATCCTGCGCAGCAATCCTCTGGAAGCCGTGTTCCTGCTGGTGGCGATTGGGGCCCTGGCGTTCATCGTGCTGACACGGATACCGCTGGAGATGACGGAGCCGGTCGACGGGCGGATGCTGCGGTGGATTGTCGGGCTGGGGTTCGTGGCGGTCGGGACATTTTCGGCGGCGGGGTCGCTTGGGCGCTTGTCGCTTGATCCGGACGGGTTCGAAGAAGACAGCCTGTTCCGCAGCCGGCGCGTGGCTTGGCGGAAGTGTTCGGCGTTCGAGGTCGGCTCCGCAGGCGGGCGGGTGCAGCTATTGTTTGTGCGGACGAAAACGCCTGCGGGCGAGATCAGGCTGCGCTCTCGCTATGGACGCAAGCTGGACGAAGTTGCGGCGCTGATGAACCGGTTCCGGGCGCGGGCGCTAGCTGCCTAAGGCGGTCCTGTGGATGACAATTTGGCGGTATTGACGGAAAGGCCGAACCTCTTCTAGTTCCGCCATGGCGAGCAACACCCCGAATCCGGTCCCTTCCTACGCGGCGAACAGCCACGAACGGGTGCTTATTATAGATTTCGGAAGCCAGGTGACGCAGCTGATCGCAAGGCGACTCCGCGAGATGGGGGTCTATTGCGAGGTTCATCCCTACAACCGGGCCGAGGCAGTGATCGCGGCGGGGTTCAGCCCGAAGGCTGTGATCTTCTCGGGTGGCCCGGCCAGCGTGACGACGCAGAATTCTCCGCGCGCGCCGCAGGCGGCATTCGAGTTGGGCGTACCGATCCTGGGTATCTGCTACGGTCAGCAGACGCTGTCGCAACAGCAGGGCGGCGAGGTTGAAGGCGGGCACGCGGCGGAGTTCGGTCGCGCGGATGTGGAGATCCTGGAGACATCGCCGCTGTTCGACGGCTTCTGGGAAGTCGGCAAGCGCTATCCGGTGTGGATGAGCCATGGCGATCGCGTGACGCGGCTGCCGGATGGCTTCAAGGTTGTCGGCACGTCGGAGAACGCGCCGTTCGCCATCGCGGTGGATGAGAAGCGGCGCTGGTACACGACGATGTTCCACCCGGAAGTGGTGCATACGCCGGATGGCGCGAAGCTGCTCGAGAATTTCGTGAAAAAGATCGCGGGCATGAAGGGCGACTGGACCATGGCGGCGCTGCGCGCCGAGCAGGTCGCGAAGATCGGCGAGCAAGTGGGCAAGGACCGGGTGATCTGCGGGCTTTCGGGCGGCGTCGACTCATCCGTTGCGGCTGTCCTGATCCATGAGGCGATCGGCGACCAGCTGACCTGCGTGTTCGTCGACACGGGTCTGATGCGCGCGAACGAGGCGGACGAGGTCGTGAAGCTGTTCCGCGGCCACTACAACATTCCGCTGGTGCACGTGGATGCGTCGAAGGAATTCCTCGGCGGACTGGCGGGCGTCACTGATCCGGAGACCAAGCGCAAATTCATCGGCAAGACGTTCATCGACATCTTCGAACGTGAAGCGAAGAAGGTGAAAGGCGCCAAATTTCTGGCGCAGGGGACGCTCTATCCAGACGTGATCGAGAGCGTGTCGTTCGACGGCGGGCCGTCGGTGACGATCAAGTCGCACCACAATGTGGGGGGCTTGCCGGAGAAGATGAATCTCCAGTTGGTCGAGCCGCTGCGCGAGCTGTTCAAGGATGAGGTGCGGGCGCTTGGGCGCGAGCTTGGCATGCCCGAGACGCTGGTTGGGCGGCATCCATTCCCGGGCCCGGGCCTTGCGATCCGCATCCCCGGCGACATCACGCCCGAGCGCGTGGCCATCCTGCAGAAAGCGGACGCGATCTATCTCGACGAGATCCGCAAGGCGGGGCTCTACGACAAGATCTGGCAAGCATTCGCCGTACTGCTGCCCGTTCGCTCGGTGGGCGTGATGGGCGATGCGCGAACCTATGAGAGCGTGCTGGCGTTGCGCGCCGTGACTTCAACCGACGGCATGACGGCGGACTTTTACCAGTTCGACATGAACTTCCTTGGTCGCACCGCGACGCGCATCATCAATGAAGTGAAGGGCGTGAGCCGCGTGGTCTATGACGTGACGAGCAAGCCGCCCGGCACGATCGAGTGGGAATGATTCAGGGCTAGTCGGGACGTATCGCCGGTTATCGGTTTTCCCGACTAGTGCCTTCAAGTTCCATCAGAAAATCAATCGACATCTATCGCCGCCGATCGCCGAGCAGCGTGACGGTTTGGCGGTACGTGAGACGGCTTGGTGACATCGGTAGGAGCCGAATGATCCCCGAACCGTCATGCCCCTTTCCCGCCATTTCCGCACGTTTGGCGACAAATAGACTGTGATACCAAGCGGATAGGCGAGTTCTGACGGTATTTTGGCTGACGGTATTCTCAGCCCTGTTTCGCGCCTTCCCGCACCCAACAGGAGCGGAAAATGTTGACTGACACAGCACTCAAAAATCTGAAATCAAAGGATAAAACGTACAAAGTCACCGACCGTGACGGTATGTACGCCTTGGTCAAAACCTCCGGGACGATCGTCTTCCGGTTTGACTACAGGATGCATGGAAGACGGGAGACGCTCACACTCGGTCAATACGGGCGTGACGGGATCACCCTGTCGCAGGCTCGCGAGCGTTGCATTGATGCCCGCAAGGCGGTCAAAGCGGGTCAGTCGCCCGCCCAGGAGAAGCAACGAGAGAAGCGCAGGCTGTCCGAAGCGCAATTCTTCGGCGAATGGGCAGCAAGTTACTTCCAAGAGGCTAAGATGGCGGATTCAACCCGCGCAATGCGCAAAAGCATCTACGACCGCGATATCGAACCGACCTGGAAGAATCGGCTCATGGTCGAAATCCGACCGGATGATCTGCGAGCGTTATGCAACAAGGTCAAAGACCGGGGCGCACCCGCCTCCGCGATTCATGCACGGGACATCGTCAAACAGATCTTTGGCTTCGCGATCCTTCAGGGCGAGAAGATCGACAATCCAGCTGACGCAGTGGCGCCCTCTTCGATTGCGACCTTCGAAATTCGCGACCGGGCGCTATCCCCCAGCGAAATCAGGATCGCGTTCAGGTTGATCGAACGTGTTGCCACCCTCCCGACGATACGGCTTGGCTTGAAGATCATCCTGCTGACCATGGTGCGGAAAAGCGAACTGCAGGACGCGACATGGGACGAAGTCGATTTCGAGAACCGTGTCTGGTCCATTCCCAAGGAGCGTATGAAACGGTCAAAGCCGCACAACGTGTACCTGTCGGATCAAGCCCTGGACATCATGATCGCGCTCAAGACCTGCGCCGGCAACTCGCGATACCTGCTGCCGTCTCGGTACGACGCTGACGAGCCAATGTCTCGGGCGACCTTTAACCGAGTAACAACGGCAATTGCCAGTCTGGCGGAGAAGGATGAATTGCCGCTGGCTCCGTTTACCGTGCACGACCTGCGGCGCACCGCATCGACTTTGCTCAACGAGGTTGGCTTCAATAGCGACTGGATCGAAAAGTGCCTCGCGCACGAACACGGACGCACTGTACGCGGCGTCTACAACAAGGCCGAATACGAGCCGCAGAGGCGTCACATGCTGCAGCAATGGTCCAACATGGTTGACGCTTGGATCAAGGGCGAGAAGTACACTGCGGCGTTCATGCCGCCAGCGATTGAGCTTGTAGCGCACGATCCCCAAGCTTAGCACCGTACTGGCCTGGACTTCCGCCGCCGCACATCAGGGTGCGGCGGCGTTTGGCCGTTGGCGGCCCGGCGCGAGGCGAGCCAAAGGTTGACCTCTCCGAGGTCCCACACCGGACAGCGCGGCGTCAGGTAGAAGCGTTTGGGAAATTCCCCCCGCTGTTCCATCTCGTAGATTGTGGTGTCCGCGAGCGGCACGAGCTCGCGGAGTTGCTGACGACGAACGGCGGGTTTTGTCTCGATGATTTCAACGTGCAGGGCGGCAACCACGATCTGTCTCCTATATGCGGGCGATGACTCATAAATCGCTAAAGCAACTTGGGAATCGCATCGGAAATGGTCGGAAAGGGTCGGAAAGGGAACGCTCGCGCAGAAAGCGAGACAGCGATGGAGGGCGCGCGCTGACAAACGATAAAAGCGCTGCAAGCGCCTTGGTGCGAAGCTGGTGCAGGTCCCTCGGAAACTCCCGGCAACAAGCTGCAATCATCCGAGCGATGGGGCGAGATTCTGCTCGTGCCGAAAAGCAAAGAGGCGCCGGGGTTGCCGGCGCCTCTCGCATCACGGGCCCTGGGTTGGGGGGACGGACCGATGATAACCCATCAATTCAAATCCCGCGCCGCGCGGCAACCTCATGATGACGATAGCGATGCGATTTAATTTCCTTGAAGGTCCGAGGGATGATCAGTGGTCGTGCGTACATCTCATAAGCCTATCGCGTGCATCGCGATGAACGACGCGCTCTTTAGACATGGCGACGATGCCGCAAGCGATGGACGAACAGACACGAGACGCCTCCCACCTCCAGGGCTGGCTCGCCCCGCTGGGCGGCCGGACGCCCAGGTCTTGGGGCAATCGTCAGGCTCGTCTTAACCAAGCGGGAAGGTCGCTCACACGATTGCGCGTTGACGGGTTTTGGCGAGGGGCGCACACTTTCAGGATGCGCCGCCTTTGGCTTTCATTGCTGCTCGCCTTGTCGCTCGTTTCGAGCGGCGTTGCGAACGCTTGGGCGGCCGGCGACTGCCCCTACCTGAAGAACGCTGTAGCGCGCGAGCATAGCTGTTGCCCTGACGACGCGGCGAACACGCCGTCGCACCATGGCGATGAGAGCGACAAGGCCCCCCAGTGCAAGCTGGGCCAAGCGTGCCGCACAACGCCGATGGTGACGCCGCTCGCAATGCCAGTCGTGCTGCCGAACACGATCCCGCTGCCTGTCCGGCTTGTCGACAATGACAAGGCCGTCGAGGGTGGGCCGGTCTTCTCGCTCTGGCGACCGCCGCGCGTCTAAGGCGCATCTGAAAGACGTGTTGGCGCATTGCTGCGCCGTTTTCTCTTCATTGCAGACTTGGAGCCCGACATGCGGAAAGCATGGCTCTTGTGCTGCGTCGCTGGCTTTGCGCCCGCGGCGTGGGCCGATCCTGTGACCTATAGCGAAGCGTTGGCCCGCGCGGCTACCGGCGCTCCGTCGATTGAAGCTCGCGCAGCCGCTGCGGAATCAGCGCGCCTCGCCATCGGGCCGGCTGGCCAGCTGCCCGATCCGCAACTGGCGCTAGGCGTCGACAATTTTCCGGTCACAGGCCCAGCCAGCTTCCGTCCCGGTCGCGAAGAGATGACCATGATGACAGTGGGCATCATGCAGGACATGCCGAGCGATGCGCTGCGGCAGGCCCGCACCGGCATTGCCGCCGCCGACGCAAATCAGGCAGACGCGGACCTCGCTGTTGCCCGGCTGGAGGCGCGGCTATCGACCGCCGCTGCCTGGATTGAACTCTATGCGGCGCAGGAGAAGATCAAAATACTAAAGGCGATCGCGGGTGACATTGCCGAACTTGAGCGCGCCACGAGCGCGCGGCTTGCCTCGGCATCAGGATCCGCAGACGCGGCGCTCGCTGCCAAGATGGACGCTGCGCGCATCGCCGATCAGATCGCGACCGCCGAAGCGGAGGCCGATGCCGCTCGCGCCGAACTCGCGCGCTGGATTGGCCCGTTTGGAAATGACGGGGTCGGTCCTGAACTGCCGGTCTTTCCGATCGATGCGGCAGGCCTCGGGCGCGACCTCGACCATCATCTCGTGCTCGCCGGAGCGGGCGCGAGCCTTGAGCGCGCACGCGCGGGCATGGAACTGGCTCGCGCCGGCACGCAACCTGACTGGTCCTGGTCGCTGATGTATGGCCATCGTGACGATGATTTCGGCGACATGGTCTCATTGGGCGTGAAGTTCAGCCTGCCGCTGTTCCAGGCCAGCCGCCAATCGCCCATGATCGACAGCAAGCGCGCCGATGTCGCCAGGGCGAGTGCGGAGCGTGACGCTCTCAAGCGCAAGCACGAAGCCGAGCTGGGAGCGGGCCTTGCTCGGCACCGCGCGCTCACGGACCGCCTTGCGCGCATGAAGAGCTCGGTCCTGCCGCTCGCGCAGCAACGCGAAGATCTCGCGGCAGCGGCGAACGCCGCAGGCACGCTCCCGGTCAGCGACCTTATCGCCGCGAGGCGCGCTAACCGCGAGGTCCAGCTGGAGCGTATCGATCTTGAGCGCGCGCTGGCGCTGACCGATGCCCGGCTAACACTTGAGTACGGGGAGGGGCGGTCATGATGAACATAAGGGGCGCGAATACGCGCCGCGTCTTGGCCGGCCTTGCGGTCCTGATTGCCGGCGTTGCCATCGGCGTTTGGCTCATCCCGCATGGCCCGGCGCCAACGCCGGACACGGGCGGCCGCGCGATCCTTTACTGGTACGACCCGATGGTTCCCGATCAGCACTTCGACAAGCCAGGCAAGTCCCCGTTCATGGATATGCAGCTGGCGCCGCGATATGCCGATGAGGCTGCGGCGGGCGGGGTGCAGATCGATCCGACCATGATGCAGAATCTCGGCGTTCGTCTTGTCACGATCGAGAAGGGGCCTCTCGCTGTCGCAGTGAGGGCCGCCGGGGTCATCGACTACAACGGCCGCGACATTGCCGTCGTTCAGGCGCGCCAGGGCGGCTTCGTTGCGAAAACCCACCGCCGGGCTCCGGGCGACATCGTGGCGGCCGGCGATCCGATCGTCGATTTGCGTATCCCCGAATGGACGGCCGCCCTGGCCGAATACCTCGCGCTCCGCAAAGGCGATTCTGGCATTGCGACTGCCGCGCGTCAGCGCTTGACGCTTCTCGGCGTGCCCGAGGCGGCGATTGCGGCGGCCACGCCAGACAGCCGAGCGCCCGATACGTTCACGGTGCGCGCGCCGATCTCTGGCGCGATCACGGCG
The DNA here is from genome assembly GCA_044224605.1 of Hyphomonadaceae bacterium. Taxonomy (GTDB): domain Bacteria; phylum Pseudomonadota; class Alphaproteobacteria; order Caulobacterales; family Hyphomonadaceae; genus UBA7672. Next base: position 105,120 of record JBGAKC010000012.1, on the reverse strand, counting down.
CTCGACGTCCGTGAAGGGATGTCAGTCGCGCCGGGCGCGGCCATCGCCACGATCAACGGCCTATCGCCCGTCTGGCTTACCGTGGCGGTGCCACAAGGCGCCGCCGGGCCCGTGCAACCGGGCGGGCGTGCGACCGCCCGTTTGTCCGCATTCCCGGGCGAAGCCTTCGAAGGTCGCATCGAAGCGGTGCTCCCGGCCGCCAATGCAGCCTCGCGTGCGGTCGAGGTGCGCATCGCGCTGGCCAATCCGTCGGGACGCCTGCGCCCCGGCATGACCGGCGATGTGGAGCTCACCGAAGCGCAGCCACGCGAGGCGCTCCTCGTCCCATCCGAAGCGGTGATCAGGACCGGTCAACGTACACTCGTCCTCGTGGCTGACGACGCCGGCCGCTACGAGCCGGTCGAGATTATCGCCGGCGCACGCAGCGGCGAGCAGACAGAAATCGTCTCGGGTCTTGGTGCAGGCCAGAAGGTCGTCGCATCCGGCCAGTTTCTGATCGACTCCGAGGCCAGCCTTGCCGGCGTCGTTGCCCGGCTTTCGGGTGGAGCCGCAGATGACGCCACACCCTTTGAAGGGCGGGGGCGCATCACCGCGCTCGACGACACAGGCGTCACGCTGGCGCACGGACCCGTCGCAGGCCTGAACTGGCCCGCCATGACGATGGCGTTCCGTTGGGGCCAAGGCGAACGGCAATCACTGGCGGTCGGCGATGAGGTCGCCTTCAGCTTCCACAAGAAGGGCGCGGACTACGTGATTGATACGATCCGACCGGTGGAGGCCAAGCCATGATCGCCGCCATCATCCGCTGGTCCATCGCCAACCGATTCCTCGTCATCCTCGCCGCGCTCGCACTTGCGGTCGCTGGCGCGCTGGCGGTCAGGGCGACCCCCGTCGATGCGCTCCCTGATCTCTCCGACACGCAGGTCGTGATCCGGACGACGTATCCAGGGCAGGCCCCGCAGATCGTCGAGGACCAGGTCACCTATCCCTTGACCGCCACGATGCTGTCCGTGCCCGGCGCGCGGACCGTCCGCGGTTACTCGTTCTTTGGCGACAGTTTCGTCTATGTGATTTTCGAAGACGGCGTCGATCTCTACTGGGCGCGCTCGCGCGTGCTGGAATATCTGACGCAAGCGCAGGGGAGACTCCCGCAGGGCGCTCGCGCCGCTCTCGGCCCCGATGCAACCGGCGTTGGCTGGGTTTATCAGTATGCTCTCGTCGATCGCACGGGCGGCCATGACCTTGCCCAGCTGCGCAGTCTGCAGGACTGGCTGGTCGCCTTCGAATTGAAAGCAACACCCGGCGTTGCCGAGGTCGCGTCGGTCGGCGGCATGGTCAGGCAGCACCAGATCGTTCTCGATCCCCAGCGCATGGCTTCCTACGGCGTCTCGCAAGCAATGGTGGCGGACGCCGTTCGGCGCGCCAATCAGGAGGCCGGCGGCGCGTCGGTTGAGATCGGCGAAGCCGAGCATGTTGTACGCGCGAGCGGCTATCTCAGAACCCAGGATGACTTCCGCGCCATCCCGCTCAAACTCGCGGGCGGCACGCCAGTGACCTTGGGTGATGTCGCTTGGATCGAAGAAGGTCCACAGATGCGCCGCGGCATCGCCGAACTCAACGGTGAGGGCGAAGTCGCCGGCGGCGTCATTGTCATGCGCGCCGGGGCCAACGCCCGGGCTGTCATCGCCGCCATCGAAACCAAGATCGAGCAACTCCGGCCACGTCTGCCAGCGGGCGTCGAGATCGTCACGACCTATGACCGGTCGCACCTGATCGACCGCGCGGTCGAAAACCTGACGTCAAAGCTGATCGAAGAATTCATCGTTGTCGCGCTCGTGACCGCGCTCTTTCTCTTTCACCTCCGATCAGCGCTGGTCGCGATCATCACGCTGCCGCTCGGCATTCTTGGCGCCTTCCTCATCATGCGCGGGCAGGGGATCGAGGCGAACATCATGTCGCTGGCCGGCATCGCGATTGCCATCGGCGCCATGGTCGACGCCGCCATCGTCATGGTCGAGAACGCTCACAAGAAACTGGAGCGGTGGCAGGAGAAGCATGGCGCACCCGCAGCGGGCGCCGATCACTGGCGCATCATCACCGATGCATCGCTCGAAGTCGGGCCAGCGCTCTTCTTCTCCCTCATCATCATCACGCTGTCCTTCCTTCCGGTCTTCACACTGCAGGCGCAGGAAGGACGGTTGTTTGCCCCGCTCGCCTTCACCAAGACCTACGCCATGGCGGCGGCGGCCGGTCTCGCCATTACCCTGACGCCCGTGCTCATGGGGTACTGGATACGCGGGCGCATTCCGAAGGAAGACGCCAATCCCCTCAACCGGGCGCTGGCGGCTCTCTATCGGCCCGCGCTCGACGCCACCCTCCGGCGGCCCCGCATGGTCATCGCGCTCGCTCTGGTGTTGCTGGCGTCGGCGGCCTGGCCGGCCTCTCGCCTCGGCGCGGAATTCATGCCGGCGATGGACGAGGGCGATCTTCTCTATATGCCAACGGCGCTGCCGGGCTTGTCTGCGGCCAAAGCGAGCGAGCTGCTGCAGCAGACCGACCGCATGATCCGAACCGTCCCGGAAGTCGCAGGCGTGTTCGGCAAGGCAGGGCGGGCCGAAACCGCAACCGATCCGGCCCCCCTTGAGATGCTGGAGACGACCGTCCGCCTGAAACCGCGCGATCAATGGCGTCCGGGTCTCACGCCTGACGATCTCATCGCCGAGCTTGACCGGACTGTCCGCGTGCCGGGGCTCACGAACGTCTGGGTCCCCCCAATCCGCAATCGCATCGACATGCTGGCGACGGGTGTCAAAAGCCCGATCGGCGTCAAGGTGTCGGGCCCCGATCTCGCCAGCATCACCAGCGCCGGCACCACCGTCGAGCAAATCGCGCGCACCGTCCCGGGCGTGTCTTCCGCCGCTGCCGAGCGGCTATCGGCCGGGCGTTACATCGACATCACCATCGATCGGTTTGCAGCCAGCCGATACGGGCTGAATATCGGCGACGTTCAGGACGTCGTCGCTGGAGCGATTGGCGGGGACGCGATCGGCGAGTTCGTCGATGGCCGCGCACGCTATCCGATCAGTCTGCGCTATCCACGCGAACTCCGCGACAGCCCGGAGAAGATTGCGGCGCTTCCGATCATCACCAATGACGGCGTGCTTCTGACCCTCGGCGAGGTCGCCAAGGTCGCTGTCGCGGACGGCCCCGCCATGATCCGCAGCGAGAACGGACGGCTCGCGGCTTTCGTCTATGTCGATGTTCGGGCCCGCGACATCGGCGGGATTGTCGGCGATCTCAAGCGTCTGGTTGCAGATTTCCAGCTGCCGTCCGGCGTCACCGTCGCCTATTCCGGGCAGTTCGAATATCTGGAGCGGGCGAGCGAGCGACTGTTGCTGATCGGCCCCGCAACGCTGCTCATCGTCCTGCTCCTGCTCTATCTGACGTTCCGGCGCATGGATGAGGCGCTCATCGTCATGGCCAGCCTTCCGTTCGCGCTGACGGGCGGCGTGTGGCTCGTCTATCTTCTCGACTATGACCTTTCAGTTGCCGTTGCGGTCGGGTTCATCTCGCTCGCGGGCCTGGCGGCCGAGTTCGGCGTTGTCATGCTCATCTATCTCAAGAACGCGCTCGGCGAGCACGTCAGCCGCGGCGAGACATTGACGCCTGCCATGGTTGCTGCCGCCGTGCGCGAAGGAGCGCTGCTGCGTTTGCGGCCGAAGGCGATGACGGTCGCCGTTGTACTGGCGGGCCTGCTACCGATCCTTTTCACCGGCGGTACGGGCGGCGAGGTCATGCGCCGCATCGCAGCGCCGCTCGTCGGCGGCATGCTGACGGCCCCTTTGCTTTCTCTCTTTGTCATTCCCGCGGCGTATCTGCTGATCCGACGCCGCGAAACTGCGCCTGCGCGCAGGCATTCTCCGGACCAGCAACAACTGACAGGAGCTCTTCATGACTAAACCCCGATTGATGGTCACAGGCATTAGCGCGTTGGCGCTCGCCCTTATTGCCTGCTCGCCACAAGCTGCGGAGCCGATCGCGGCTCCCGCTGCGCCTGCCGAACCCGCGCCGATGGCAGGGATGGATATGGCGACACCGCTTGCCGCGGCTGCTGGGCCCATCAGGGCCACTGGCAAGATCACAGCCATTGACGCCAAGGCTGGCACGCTGACGCTCGATCACGAAGCCATCCCGGCCTTGAAGTGGGATGCCATGTCGATGCAATTCACCGCCGATCCGGCCATCCTCGCCGATCTCAAGGTGGGCGACGCCGTATCCTTCGAGCTGAAGAGCGCGTCCGAACCAACCCAGGTCGTCAAAATCCAGAAACAATAACCCTGACGCCGCCGCGCTATGCGGCAGCCGTCACGCCCCGATGAAAGGAGGGCCTATGACCCACTCCCACCACAACGCCTCACGCCGCCAGCTGTTGCGTCTGATGCCGTTGGCGTTCACTGCGCCGTTCCTGATCAACGCCTGCACGCCGACACCGCGCATCTACGCCATGGAGGTCAGCCGCGATGTCGGCTGCATGTGCTGTCACGCCTGGGCTGACCTCATGAAAGCCTCGACTCGCTTCACCGTGACGCTGAAGGAAGGCGAAGACCTGCCGGCGCTCAAGCAGCGCCTTGGCGTTCCGCCGGATCTCGGCTCATGCCATACGGCCGTGGTCGATGGCTATGTGGTCGAAGGCCATGTCCCGGCGGAGGACATTCTGAAGCTCCTTGACAAGCGCCCCGCCGGCGTCCGCGGCATCGCCGTGCCCGGCATGCCGCGCGGTTCGCCCGGAATGGAACAGCCCAATGGCGCACGCGATCCCTATGAGGTGATCGCGTTTCGGACCGACGGCAGCACGTATGTGTTTGCTCGTCATGAGTAGGCCACGCGCGCACGAGTATTGCCGTAGCGAAACGAATGGAGCTTTCGATCTCATTCCCGAGGGTTTGGGGGCGGAGGTGCGTATCATGAGAGATACAGCAACCGCCGACCCACTCTCACGTCCAACCTCCCCGGGATCTCATGAACCTACGTGACCCAATCGGCCTCGATCGCCGCAGCTTCCTCCGCACCACGGCGCTCGTCGGCGGCAGCGTCGTTCTAAGCGCAATGCTGCCAGCCTGGGCGCAGGCGCACTCGGCAGGCCTGTCGCACGGCGCTGCCGAGCTGTCGGGAACTGACATCAAACTCACCATCGGCCATGCGGCCATCACCATCGATGGCCGCAAGGGTCATGCGGTTGCCATCAACGGCATGGTTCCAGGCCCGCTCATCCGACTCAAAGAGGGCACAACCGTTCGCCTCAGCGTCACCAACACGCTGAACGAAGACACGTCGATCCACTGGCACGGCCTTCTGGTGCCGTTCGAGATGGACGGCGTTCCCGGTGTCAGCTTCCCAGGCATCAAAGCCGGAGAGACCTTTACCTACGAGTTCCCGGTCAAGCAGTCGGGCACCTATTGGTATCACAGCCACTCCGGCCTGCAGGAGCAGGAGGGCCATTACGCGCCGATCATCGTCGATCCGGCCAGCCCTGACCCAGTCGACTTCGACCTTGAGCACGTTGTCGTGCTCTCCGACTACACCTTCATCCACCCGCACCGCGTCTTCGAAAAGCTCAAGCAACAAGCTGGCGTCTTCAATTATCAGAAACAGACGTTTGCGGGCCTTCTCGCCGGCAAAGACCAGACGCTCGGCGAACGCATGGCTTGGGCGAAAGAGCTGATGGATCCGACCGACATCTCGGATATCACAGGAGCGGTCTATTCTTACCTAGTCAACGGTCGCGGTCCGGACGACAACTGGACCGGGCTCTTTACCCCCGGCGAGCGCGTGCGCCTGCGCTTCATCAACGCGGCTACTCAAACGATCTTCAACGTCCGCATTCCTGGATTGAAGCTTACGGTTGTGGCCGCTGACGGGCAGAATGTACGCCCCGTCCTGGTCGATGAGTTCCAGATCGGTAACGCGGAGACCTACGATGTCATTGTGAATCCGACCGAAGACCGAGCCTTCACGCTTGTCTCGGAAGCGGTGGATCGTTCGGGGATGGGGCGCGCCACGCTGGCGCCCCGGCTCGGAATGACCGCGGAGGTGCCGCCGTTGCGCGAGCGTCCACTCGGTACGATGAAGGATATGGGGATGGCCCACGACATGGGCGGCATGTCCGATAGCGAGCACTCGGGCCATGGAGACATGGTGGCGACGGTCGTACCGGGCATGGCCGCGCCGCGCGTGCGCGGGTCCGACGTCATGGGCGACATGCCGGGTATGGAAGGCATGGACATGTCCATGCGCAACTGGATGAACGCGCCGCAGGTCGAGATGGGCCCCGGCGTCCAGTCGATTGCGCCAATGCCATCCGACCGCACAGGTGAGACCGGGCAGGGCCTAGAGAGCGTCGGCCATCGCGTACTAGTCTACAAGGACCTCATTGCGCTTGAGCCCAATGTCGACACGCGCGCGCCCTCGCGCGAGCTGGAAATCCGTCTCACCGGCAACATGGAACGGTTCATGTGGGGGTTCGATGGGAAGAAATTCTCGGACAAGCCAGCGCCCTACGCCTTCCGCAAAAACGAGCGCGTCCGCGTCAGTCTCGTTAATGACACGATGATGGCGCACCCGATCCACCTGCACGGGCATTTCTTTGAATTGGCCCACAAAGCGCCCCTCGGCCACATGCCGCGCAAGCACACCGTCATTGTGGCCCCTGGCGGCGTTGTGAAGTTCGACTTCACCGCTGAGCCAGGCGACTGGGCGTTCCACTGCCACATGCTCTATCACATGCACGCAGGAATGTTTCAGGTCTTCAGTGTCCGCCCAATCGGCGGAGCTGCGACATGAGCCGGTATCTTCTTCTCGCTGCGCTGTCGCTTGGCGTAGCCGTTCCGGCATTTGCGCAACATGTCGGACATGAGACGCCCGAGACACCCGCGCCAACGCCACCTGCGTCGCAACAGCAATCCGAAGCGTCTATTGACGAGCATGGCCGGCACGGTCAGGGCGACAAGCCCGCCGCCGCTGCGCCCGATCAGCGTGCCGGCCATGATATGGCCGACGAGGCGATTGATCCGCCAGAGGTTGGCAATGACGTGCCGCCTGATGCCCCCGCTGAGTTCGCAGCCGACCGCTTCTTCCCGCAAGGCGACATGAAGCGGGCCCGCAGCCTGCTCAATGATGAACACGGCAACGTTTTCATATCCAAGATCATGAGCAATGTTTTCGAGTATCAGAACCAAAACGGCGAGGACGGCTATCGCTGGGACGCCGAAGCCTGGTTCGGTGGTGACATCGATCGCTTGGTAGTGAAGACCGAAGGAGAGGGCGCTCGCAGCGTGGACAATGCCGAGATCCAGGTTCTTTACTCGCGGGCGTGGGATCATGTGACCGATCTTCAGATTGGCATTCGCCACGACATCGAGCCTAACCCGTCCCGGACCTATCTCGCTGCAGGGTTTGAGACGCTTCTGCCTTACTGGTTCGAGGCCGAAGGCACGCTCTTTGTCGGCGAGCGCGGCCAGGTACTTGGACGCCTCGATGGTAGCTATGATTTTCAGCTGACGCAGCGTCTCGTTCTGCAGCCGCGCGCCGAAGTGAACTTTGCGACCAAGGACGATGCCGCGATCGGGCTCGGCTCCGGTCTCTCCGACGCCGAACTAGGTCTGCGCCTGCGCTACGAGATCCAGCGTGAATTCGCCCCTTACATTGGCGTCTCGTGGGAGCGCAAATTCGGTGACACGGCCGACTATGCCCGTGCCGACGGCCGGCGCGCCGAGTCGACGAGTTTCGTCGTCGGTCTGCGGGCGTGGTACTGACACCATCTTCAGCTGCACTGGGAGCAAAGCATGATCCGCAACACCGTCCGCTTGGTTCTGGCCGCATCGCTTCTGGCGATGACGCCGTTCGTCGCGACTGCCCAGAACACCGGCGCACCTATCATCGCCGCGATGTCCTCCGACGCGCAGGAGGCCGCAAAGGCGGTCGACGCCTTTCATGCAGCGCTCAGCAAAGGCGATGGCGCAGCAGCGGCGGCGCTATTGGCGGACGAAGCGCTCATCTATGAGGGCGGCCATGCCGAGCGCTCCAAGGCTGAGTACGCCTCTCACCATGCCGGTGCGGATGCCGCCTATGCGGCCGCTGTTCCATCAAAGCTCACCCACCGCAGCGGTGTGGCCGATCGGGGCCTCGCCTGGATCGCCAGCGAAAGCCGTACGACGGGAAAATACAAGGACAAGCCGGTTGATCGGGTGACGACTGAGACGATGGTCCTCCGCAAGACCGCCGACGGGTGGCGCATCGTCCACATCCATTGGTCGTCCCGCGCGGCGGCGTGACCTATCAAGGCTCGTCGATGTCGATGCCATCGGCCTTGAGGGCCTCTGCGAGCAGCTTGCGGGCGCGATAGACGCGCGTTTCGACCGCCTTCGCCGAGATGCCGAGCGCTTCACCGGCGGCGATCTGCTGTAGTCCTATCTTGGAAGCTAAGCGTCGGTCGATTTCCATGAGCTATGGCAGCGGCGATTTCGAAGTGTTTGCCGCGGCGGAGAAAAACTATCAACGTATCGCGCTGATCAAGACGCGCTCGGGCACGGACATCGCTGTCCGTGCTCGAGTTTGACCGGCTCTACGTCGCCGCGCGGGCCGAAGACGGGAATCTCGCCGCCATTTTGGTGTTTCGCCCCAAGTAGCGCAGCCATCCCCGGTAAGCCGCCGTCCATCCCAAATCCCCCAAGGCGGGGGGGCACAGTTCGCCTTACGGGCTAGCAACCCGGCCCCAACCCGCCGAATGCCATCGTGAGGCGAGCCGGGTTGCCTGCGATGTCGTTTGACGCTTTCTTGATTAAGCCGTCGTTCTTTTCATACCCGCGAAAGAATCGTTCGGCTAAGTAGGTCCCATGATCAGGGCTCGCCAGATCGTATCGGCCATTGTGGCAGCAGTTGTCTGCTTCGCCGGCGTCGTTGCCGCGGAGCCAGCGCACGCGCATGCCCTAGGCGAGCACGCCGCTGATGCCGCGCACATGTTGGCCGTGGACGCCGATATCGATCATCACGCTATTCTGGACAATGATCATCACGGGACGCAGCCGTCTGACGACGACAGCAGCCAGCTGCCGGCTCATAGCGCCGTTTTCCATTTCCATTTCCATTCACTTTGCTTCATCGCGATCATCGCCGACGCGCCTGTGTTTGGAGAAATCTCGATCAAGCACATCGTGATTCCGCCGGAGGCTGTTGCTTCCGTGCTGACGCGGAGCACAGCTCCGCCAGACCGCCCTCCGCGAATCTTCCTCTGATCCAGACAGACGCGTCCGCTCGACAGCGGATGCACCGAGTTTGAGACAGAGGAGACAGTCTTGTCATTCCATAACTATGCGGCCCAAGCCGGGGTCGCATGCCTTGTCGCCACGCTGGCGGCGGGGACGGCATGCGCCCAGGCGCCTGCGCAATCCGTACTGACACTTGAAGACGCTTTCGCCCGCGCGTTGACTGACGCCCCTGCAATGAAAGCAGCGGATCAGGCGCGCAAGGGCGCCGAGGCAAGCGTGCGGCAGGCCGACCGCATGCCCAATCCATCGCTCGATATCACTGCCGAGAATCTCGGCGGTAGCGGCCTGTACCAAGGCCTGGAGCGTGCCGAGACAACGTTCGGCCTAAGCCAGAGGCTGGAATGGGGCGATGATCGCGTTGCGCGCACCGGTCTTGCGACAGCGGATGTCACGCTGGCAAGGGCAGGGGGCGAGATCCGCCGCCAGGCGATCCTGGCCGACGTCGAGATGGCTTATCTCAGCGCGCAGCGGGCTAGCGCCGAGCTGGAGATCGCGCTTGCGCGGGCCGAGGTCGCCAAGGAGATCGCCAACACCGTGGAAAAGCGCGTGCAGGCTGCGCGCGATCCACTCATGGCGGGCTCTCGTGCGCAGGCGCTTCTGGCCGACGCCGAGATCAGCGCCGAAGCTGCCCGGCGCGCCGAGAATGGCGCGAAGGCACGGCTGTCGAGCTTCTGGGACGGAGCTGCGGATTTCTCCGTTGATCTTGCCTCGTTCGAAGCCTTGGTTCCCACCGTCGGCGGTGGCGCAGCGGCGAACGCCGAACTGGCGCTGGCGCTTGCCGGAGAAAATCGTGCGAATGCGGCGATAGCCGTGGAACGCGCACGCGCCCAGCAGGACCCAACGATCTCGGCAGGGCTGCGCTATTTCCACGAGACCGATGAAGCAGCGCTGGTCGTGGGCTTCGCTATCCCGCTGCCCTTCTGGGACAAGAACGAGGGCGCAATCGCCCACGCCGAAGCCGAACGCTCCCGGCTGCAGTTTGAGAGTGAAGCGCTGCGGCGAAACGTCGAGCGAGAGGCGAACACGGCTCGTTCGCAAATGGAGATCGCACGCGCCGAGATTGAGGCCATAGACCAGCGCCTTCTGCCGTCAGCCGAACAGGCGCTGACGCAGGCGCGTCAAGGCTATGCGTCGGGCGGCTTCTCCTATCTCGACGTGCTGGACGCGCAGCGCATCGTCGTTGAAGCGCGGCTCCAGCGTGTCTCGGCCCTCTTTTCCTATCACACCGCGCGGGTCTCGCTGGCCCGCCTCACCGGCGCCTATGCCGGCCAAGCTCGATGAGGCTTTCCATGTTCAATTCAATGACCATCAGCAAGATTGCCCTGATAGCCGCCATTGCAATGACAACCGCATCTTGCGGTGAAGCCACGTCAGTTGCCGAAGGCGAACACGAGGCCGGCGCTGCTGCCGCCCAGTACGAGCGTGGCCCGCATCGTGGCCGCATGCTTCGGGACGGCGACCTCGCAATCGAGATGACCATCTTCGAAGACGGTGTTCCCCCGGAGTTTCATGTCTACGCCTACAGGGCGGACAAGCCGATTTCACCCTCCGAGGTGAAGCTGAGCGTGCAGGTGACGCGCCTTGGCGACGATGTCACTACGTTTCAGTTCGCGCCCGTTGATGACTATCTCCGCGCAACGGCGGTGGTCCATGAGCCCCACTCCTTCGACGTGAAGGTGTCGGCGACGCATGCAGGTAAGGCGAGCGAATGGACCTATGCGTCATACGAAGGGCGCACGACCATCGATCAAGCTCAGGCCGATGCGGCAGGCGTGAAGGTCGAACCTGCAGGTCCCGCTCAGATCGCGGACCTTGTCGCTTTGGCGGGTCGGGTCGAAATCCAGCCTCAAGGCAAGGCAGAAGTCCGCGCTTGGTATCCTGGACGCATCATGACGATGACAAAGGTCATCGGCGAGCGGGTGCGGAAGGGCGAGACGGTTGCGACGGTAACGTCCAGCGAAAGCCTTCAGACCTATGCAATTCCTGCTCCGATTTCTGGCATCGTGATGGAGCGTAACGCCAACGTCGGGGATGTCGCTGGACAGTCAGCACTCTACGTGATCGCGGATGCCACGAAGGTCCACGCGGAGTTCTATGTCTATCCGCGCGAGGCCGAGCGCCTCCGTGTCGGGCAACCCATCACCGTTCGCAGTCTGCAGGGCGAACACGTCGCTCGCTCCACAATCGAGGCCATCCTCCCCACCGCAGACATGCTGACGCAAACTGTCGTGGCGTACGTTGAACTTCCAAACCCTGACGGCATTGCCTGGCGTCCCGGTCAGGCGGTCAGCGGCGATGTCGCGGTAGCGGCTCAGGATGTGCCGCTGGCAGTTCGCACGCGCGCGCTGCAGCGCTTCCGTGACTTCACGGTCGTCTATGCGCGAGTTGGCGAAACCTACGAGGTTCGCATGCTTGAACTAGGCCGTCAGTCTCCAGAGTGGACCGAGGTGCTGGGCGGAATCAGGCCTGGCGAAGTCTACGTCAGTGACAACGCCTTCCTCATCCGCGCGGACGTCGAAAAGTCCGGCGCGAGCCACGATCACTGAGGACCAGCGCCATGCTTGATCGCATCGTCCATCTCTCGATCCGCTTCCGCTGGATCGTCCTAGCAATCGTGCTGTTGCTCGGGGGCGTCGGCGTCTGGAGTTTCCAGCGCCTGCCAATCGACGCAACGCCTGACATCACAAACGTTCAGGTCCAGATCAACTCGGAAGCCGAAGGCTACTCGCCGCAGGAAGCCGAACAGCGCGTTACTTTCCCCATCGAGACAGCCATCGCTGGTTTGCCTCGCCTCGATTATACCCGGTCCGTTTCCCGATACGGCCTGTCGCAAGTGACGGTCGTCTTCGAAGACGGGACCGACATCTACTTCGCGCGCCAGCTCGTGAACGAGCGTCTCCAAGCCGTGCGCAGCCAGCTGCCGCCCGGTATCGAGCCGAAGATGGGGCCAATCGCAACAGGCCTCGGCGAAATCTTCATGTACACGGTGGAGGCCAAGGAAGGCGCGAGCAAGCCGGACGGGTCGAAGTACACGCCTGAAGACCTTCGCACGCTACAGGACTGGGTCATCCGACCGCAGTTGCTGGGAGCCAAGGGGGTCACAGAGGTCAACACGATTGGCGGCTTCGTTCGCCAGTATCACGTAACGCCGTGGCCCGAACGTCTCGCCGCCGCTGGTCTTTCGATTGATGAGGTTGTCGATGCGCTTGAACAGAACAACGCCAACCGTGGCGCCGGCTACGTAGAGCGGTATGGCGAACAGCTGCTGCTCCGCTCGCAAGGCCAGGCGAGCGATATCGCCAGCCTCGAGAGCATCGTGGTGAAGAACCGCAATGGCGTTCCGTTGCGCGTTGCTGATGTTGCGGATGTCTCGCTCGGCGAGGAGCTTAGAACCGGCGCCGCCACGGAGAACGGGCAGGAGATCGTTCTCGGCACAGTCTACATGCTTGTTGGAGAGAACAGCCGAGAAGTAGCCCAGGCAACTGCCGCACGATTGGAGGAAGCGTCTAAGGCGCTACCTGCCGGCGTCGTCGCCGAGCCCATCTATGACCGCACCGAACTGGTGGACCGGACCATCGAGACTGTTCAGACGAACCTGCTCGAAGGTGCACTGCTCGTGATCGTCGTGCTGTTCCTGCTGCTCGGAAACATACGCGCTGCGCTGATCACAGCTGCGATCATTCCGTTGTCCATGCTGTTGACGATCACCGGGATGGTACAGAACCGGGTTTCCGGAAACCTCATGAGCCTCGGAGCGCTCGACTTCGGGTTGATCGTAGATGGCGCCGTCATCATCGTGGAAAACTGCCTACGGAGATTTTCCGAGGATCAGCACCGATTTGGGCGGCTGCTGACACGAGACGAACGGTTCGCCGCCGCAGAAGCTGCGACCATCGAGGTCATCAAGCCGTCGATCTTCGGTGTCCTGATCATTACGCTGGTTTACGTCCCCATCTTCGCCCTGTCTGGCGTCGAGGGGAAAATGTTCCATCCGATGGCCTTCACGGTCGTGCTTGCTCTGACTGCAGCCCTTCTGCTTTCGCTTACCTTCGTGCCGGCAGCGGTGGCGCTCTTCGTCACGGGTAAGGTCGCCGAGAAGGAAAGCGCTGTGATGCGCGGCGCAAGGTTCATCTACGAGCCGGCGCTGATCTGGGCGCTGCGTATGCGCACACTCGTGGTCGGGCTGGCCGTCGGCTTGGTCGTGGTTGCGGGCCTGCTCGCATCTCGCATGGGCTCGGAGTTCATCCCGAATCTCGATGAAGGCGACATTGCCCTGCACGCGCTCCGCATCCCGGGCACGGGCTTGTCCCAGGCCGTCCGCATGCAGGAAGCGCTCGAAAAACGTATCCGCCAGATGCCGGAAGTCGAGCGTGTCGTTGCGAAGATCGGAACTGCCGACATTGCTACGGACCCGATGCCGCCAAGCGTGGCCGACACGTTCGTCCTGCTCAAACCCCGGGAGGAATGGCCCGATCCTAGAAAGCCGCGAGCGCAACTCGTTTCCGAGCTTGAGGCTGCCGTGAAACGCATTCCCGGCAACAACTACGAGTTCACCCAGCCGATCCAGATGCGCTTCAATGAGCTTATCTCCGGTGTCCGCTCGGACGTTGCTGTGAAGGTGTTCGGCGACGATCTCGACCAGCTGCTGGAGATTGGCCAGCAGATTGAAGGTCTGATCGGAACCATTCCCGGAGCGCAGGACGCAAAAGTCGAGCAGGTTACGGGCCTGCCTGTCCTTCAGATCACGCCCGACAGGGCCGCACTTGCGCGGCTTGGGCTGAATGTGGCTGATGTCCAGAACGTTGTCGGCGCATCGTTTGGCGGCGCGAGGGCAGGGCAGATTTTCGAGGGCGACCGGCGCTTCGATATCGTCGTTCGGCTTCCTGAACAGCTCCGCTCGGATGTTGACGCCATCGGCCAGCTTCGAATCCCGCTGCCCGAGCGAGGCAATGACCTGCGTGGCTTCGTGCCGCTGCAGGAAGTCGCCAGCATCGAGGTGTCCATCGGCCACAACCAGATCAGCCGCGAAAACGGCAAGCGACGCGTCGTCGTCACGGCCAACGTTCGTGGCCGTGACCTTGGGTCATTCGTCACTGAGCTCCAGAAACGCGTGGACGACGAGATCAGCATTCCGGCAGGATACTGGGTCGGCTATGGCGGCACGTTCGAACAGCTGATTTCAGGAGCGCAGCGTCTGGCCCTCGTGGTTCCGGTCGCCTTGCTGCTGATCTTCGCGCTTCTGTTTGCGCTGTTCCGTTCGATCCGCGACTCGCTGGTTGTCTTCACCGGCGTGCCTCTGGCTCTCACGGGTGGGGTGCTGGCGCTGATGGCGCGGGGCCTGCCGCTGTCCATCTCGGCGGGTGTGGGCTTTATTGCTCTCTCCGGCGTCGCGGTGCTCAACGGCGTCGTGATGCTCACCTTCATCCGATCTCTGCGTGAGCAGGGAAGGACGCTCGATGAGGCGATCAGCGAGGGTGCGCTCACGCGACTTCGGCCTGTCCTTATGACGGCGCTCGTTGCAAGCCTCGGCTTCATTCCGATGGCCTTCAACGTCGGCGCCGGCGCCGAGGTTCAGCGTCCTCTCGCCACAGTCGTGATCGGCGGCATCATCTCGTCCACCATCCTGACATTGCTGGTCCTCCCGGCGCTCTACCGGCTGGTGCATCGCGCCAAGCCAGTACATGCTGTTGCCGGGGACGAAGTACTTGCGGCGCATGCCAGCCAGAGTGGTCGTCTCTGATGCATTACAGCAGAAGCTCAACCACGGGCCTTTGGCTGATTGCCTTCGCGCTGGCTGCGGTGGTGTTCGCCCCCGCCGCCAGCGCCCATGCGATTGGCGGGAAGGATGCAGCCTTTGTCGCCGCGACGAACGGACCAGACCCGTTCCCCTTCATCTATCTCGGCGCAAAGCACATGGTCACGGGATACGATCACCTGGCGTATCTCGCGTGCGTGATCTTCTTTCTCTACCGGATGAAGGACGTGCTGCTCTATGTGTCCCTTTTCTCGCTAGGCCACTCCACGACGCTGCTGCTGGGCGTGCTGCTCAAGATCGACGTGTCACCGTTCATTGTTGATGCAGTGATCGGTCTCTCGGTCTGCTACAAGGCGTTCGAGAACCTCGGCGGCTTTCGGCAGATTGGCTTCGAGATCAATCCTCGCATTGCTGTTCTGTGCTTTGGCCTAGTGCACGGCTTTGGGCTGGCGACAAAGCTGCAGGAGCTGAATCTCAATCCGAACGGCCTCTTGGTAAACCTGATCTCGTTCAACGTTGGCGTGGAGATCGGCCAGCTGATCGCGTTGTCCATCATCCTTGGCGCCATCACGCTGTGGCGTCTCACGCCAAGCTTTGGCCGTCTCGCGGCGGCTGCAAATGCGCTGCTGTTCCTGGCTGGGATCGTCCTCGCCGGCCAGCAGATCGCGGGCTACTTCATCACTGGAGGCTAACGCATGACCGACGCACCCCCTCCCGCCCAACTGACTGTCAATCCGAAAACGCTAGCGCTCATCGTCGGCGGCGGTCTCGTCGTTGGAACGCTGATCGTCCTGGGCTTCGTGATGCCTGCCGAGTACAAGGTAGATCCACTCGGCGTTGGCCGCCTGACCGGCGTTGCGCGCCTGTGGGCGCCGGCGGAGAAGACCGTGGATGCCAATGCCGGTTCCGCGCCACTCGCCCGCGACTACGATACGCCCCTCCGGTCCGACGTAGTCGAAATTCCGCTCACCGATTTCATGGGCGGCGCCAAGGGCTCCGAGCTCGAATACAAGGTCCGGATGAAGGAAGACGCGACGCTTGTCTTCGAATGGGAAGCCGTCGGCGCCACGGACGTGAACGATATTCATTTCGACTTCCATGGCCATACAACCCCGACAGGGCGGGAGGAGATGACCGTCGCGACGTACAAGCAGGCCTATGGCCTTAGTCAGAAGGGCGCGCTCGCGGCGCCGTTCGATGGCATTCAGGGTTGGCAGTTCACCAACTCCGGTGAGAAGCCTGTGGTGATCCGGGTGAAACTGACGGGCTTCTATGACCTCGTTCCACCTGGTGAACCGGGTAACGAGGCGCGCATCGTCGCCAACGTTCCGGCCGCGCAGGCGCGTCCGGACTTCAAGCCGCCGCAATAGAAGCCCCGGGAGAGCGTCATGGGCAAGTCAGGATGGACCGGCGCGACCATGGCGCTCGCGTCCGCCGCCCTGTTCGGCGCAAGCACGCCGCTGGCGAAGGGCTTGCTCGGATCGGTAAGCCCATGGCTACTTGCTGGGCTGCTTTACCTCGGCTCCGGCATCGGACTGCTTGTCCTGTCCCTGGTCAGAGGAAACAGGGCGCATATCGAAACGCCACTGCGCCGGAAAGACCTGCCATGGCTCACAGGCGCAGTGGCGGCCGGCGGCGTCGCCGGGCCGTTGCTGCTCATGCTCGGGCTGTCTACAACGCCCGCCGCCTCGGCTGCCCTGCTGCTCAATCTCGAAGGGCTTGCGACAATGGCCATCGCATGGCTGGCATTTCGCGAGGCGACGGGAACGCGGATCGTCATCGGCGCTTTTGCAATTCTGGCCGGCGCCATTGCCCTTTCCTGGCGGGGGAGTGGCCTCAGCTTCGAAGTTGGCGGGTTCTTCATCGCCGGCGCATGCCTTGCGTGGGGCATCGACAACAATCTGACCCGGAAGATCTCCGCCTCCGACCCGGTCCAGATCGCGATGATAAAGGGGCTTGTCGCCGGCGCGGTGAACTTCGGTCTGGCGATGGCATTTGGCGCTCAGCTGCCTTCGGCATGGACGACATTGGCGGCGGGCGTTGTCGGTCTTCTGGGCTACGGGCTGAGCCTCATTCTTTTCGTTCTGGCGCTCCGAAATCTCGGAACCGCGCGCACCGGCGCCTATTTCTCCGCAGCGCCTTTTATTGGCGCCGTCGTCAGCATCGCCTTCCTGTCTGAACCCATCACCTACCAGTTCGTCATCGCGGCGTTGCTGATGTGGCTGGGCGTTTATCTGCACCTCACCGAGCGTCACGAGCACGTGCATGATCACGAGGAGATGGAGCACGAACATGCGCACACCCATGATGAGCATCATCAGCACCAACATGGTCCCGACGATCCGCCTGGCGATCCACACTCACACTGGCATCGGCATGCGCCGATGACGCACAGGCATCCTCATTACCCCGACCTGCACCACACACATAGCCATGGCCACTAGACCAGCGTCGCATCATTCGGTTGATCGTGCGGATCGCCTTGCGCGTTCGCCGCGTTATAACGTAGCTTAGCACACGCAACTGCGACACGGCGTGAACTGGAAGGTTGCCGCGCCTGTCGATATTTATGGCGCTCTTAAGCAATGACAGCTAGATCATCGCTGACTTAGCCACTATCTGGATCGCAATGTTTATCTTGTCGGCACTGCAGGGAGGGATCGGGCTTGTGCGTGCAGCGCTCGCGACGATCATCCTTGTCTGGGTGCCGATAGCCGATGCGGCGACTTGTGGCATCGAGCAACCCGTTTCTTCCTCTTCGTATGAAGCATCGGCAGGCCAGCCCGGCGTTCTAGAGCCTGCAGCTGGCGTTTCGTCTCCGATGCCCAACGATTCGTCGTCGCTCCCGTCGGACGCGCAACATTGCGTGCACGGACATTGCCACCAACCAGTGGCGCCTCAGGCGACACATGAGGAGCCGGTGCTTGTGCCGGAGGTTGCGGCTATCGTGCCGCATGTGTTCGTCGATGTCATTTCATACGTCACGACAGGGCAAGAGCGGCCCCCCAAGGCCTGAGTCAAAGTGAGAAGCAACGCGCGCTGCGCGTGATCTAACACTCTGATTCCAGGGATTTCCTATGTCTTCGAACTTTCGCGTCTGCGGACGCGTGGCGCTCATGGCGGCGCTGGCGGCGATGGCTCCGATCGGAGCAGCGTGGGCGCAACCCGCTGTCAAACAGATGACGCTCGCTGAAGCGCTTGATCATGCGCGCGCGAGCTCACCCATCGTCGGGATCGCGAGCGCCGAGCTCGAGGCGGCGAGGGCGCGGCAGAAGCAGGCCGGTGCAGGGATCAATCCCGAGGCAAGCTACACAGTCGAGAATTTCTCCGGCGACAGCGCATTTCGCGGCAGGAGCAACGCCGAGTCCACCATAGGCCTATCGCAGCAGTTCGAGCTTGGCGGCAAACGGGATGCGAGGCGCAACGCTGCGGGTAAAGAGGCAGACGCTACGGCGATCCAGGCACGCATTGCGCGGGCCGATCTCGATCATGGCGTGCGTGATCGTTTTGCGGAGCTGGGGGCAGCGGAAGAGCGACTGGAGATCGCCCGCGCCGCCGTCGAACGCGCGACCAAACTGACGTCCCTTGCGCAAACGCTTGTCGATGCCGGACGGGAACCGCCCCTGCGTGTCCTGCGCGCGCAAGCGTTACAGGCCACGGTGAAGGCGCAATTGAATATCGCTTCTGCCGATGTGGCGGCGGCTCAGCGCGCGCTGGCCGCACTTCTTGGCGGCATGCCGGAGACGATCGACGCGGTCGGGCCGTGGGAGTTCCGTCGCGAGGGTGAGGGAACCGCCACTGCTCCGAACGACACGCTCGACTACCGCCTCGCGGTCGCAAACCACGACACGGCTGAGGCGGTGCTGAGCCTCGAAAAGGCCAACAGCTGGGTCGATGTTACGGTTAGCGCAGGTCTCCGCAGATTCGAGGCGACCGGTGAGCAGGCATGGATCGCTGGCGTCAGCGTTCCCATCCCGATCCAGAACATGAATGGCGGCGCCATCGCCGCCGCGCGCGCGGAAGATCGCGCTGCCGAGCTTGAGCTCACGATCGCGCTGACCGACGCGGTGAGGCGTCTCAACGATGCGCGGTCAGCATTCGAAGCGGCAGACGCGCGCGCCACGGCGCTCGAAGCAGAAGCCACCCGGCAGGCCACCGAAGCCCTCAATCTGGCGCAAGTCGGATACGAGGCCGGCCGTTTCCAACTCATCGATGTGCTCGACGCCGAGGAAGCGTTCGCCAGCATTCGTGACGCCGCCATTGAAGCCAAACTCGCCCGTGCTCGCGCACAGGCCGCGCTCCTCCGCGCGAACGCACAGTAAGGAAGACGAGGATGACCAGGAACAAGTTGATCGCCGCGGTCGCCGTTGGCGTCGTTGTCGTGGGAGGCGCGGGCATCTTGCTCGGCCAGACCGTGTTTGACTCGCATGGGTCCAACAGCGCCGCTCGGGCCGAAGAGGGCGCAGCACATGAGGGCGAGGAGCATGCCGGCGCCGAGGGCGTCGAAATGACTCTCGACAGGGTAAATGCCTCGGGCATTGAGATCGCCATCGCGCAGGCTGGCGTCATGTCGGGTGGCGTCGAGACGCAGGGCTCGATCGCGGCGGCGCCTGAGGGCCTTGCCGTTCTCTCGGCCCGGTCCGCAGGCAGCATCGCCTCTATCTCCAAACGCCTTGGCGATCCCGTTGCGCGGGGCGAGATCCTCGCGCGGATCGAGAGCGGCCAGGGGGCCAGTCTCGCAGCTGCGCTCGCTTCTGCCGAATCCCGCGCCCAACTCGCGCGGTCGACCTTCGAGCGCGAAAAGCGTCTCTTCGAGGCAAATGTGACGGCTCGTCAGGACTACGAGAGGGCGCAAGAAGCCCTCACGACCGCCGAAGCAGAACTGGCCAGCGCCAAAACTGCAATGACGGCAGCCAGCGTATCGGCGGACGGCCGCTACGTTCTCGTGCGTTCCCCGATCGCCGGGCGTGTGATCAGCGCTCACGCAACGCTCGGCGCCTTTGTCGAGGCCAATGCGGAACTGTTCCGTGTCGCCGACCCGACCAAGGTCCACGTCGAGACGGCTCTCACAGCAGCGGACGCAAATCGCGTCAAACCTGGCGATCAGGCCTCCGTCATTCTCAAGGACAAGACCCTGCAGGCGGTGGTTCGCTCGGTGACGCCGGGCCTCAACGTCGAAAGCCGGACTGCGACGGCTGTTCTCAACCTCCAGAGCCGCGACGGCGATCTGCAGCCAGGCCAGTTTGTGCGCGTCAGGATCACGCCAAAGGGGGTCGCCGCCGCTGGCGGTTCACTCGTGGTGCCGGACGAAGCGGTTCAGTCCTTTGAGGGCAAGGACGTTGTCTTCGTGCGCACATCAGCCGGGTTCGAAGCTCGCCCGGTAACGGTCGGGGTTCGCTCTGGCGGTCGCGCCGAGATCCTCTCGGGCCTGAAGGACGGCGAAAAGGTCGCCGGCAAGAACGCATTCCTCGTCAAGGCGGAGCTCGGCAAGAGCGAAGCCGCCCACGACGACTGAGCCACACATCCCAGGATTGACCGACAATGTTCTCGCGTATTTTTGACATCGCCGTAAAGGCTCGCTGGGCGATCCTGGCAATGACGCTGCTCGTTAGTGCAGTCGGCGTCTACAATATCATGCGCCTGCCAATCGATGCAGTGCCCGACATCACCAACAAGCAGGTGCAGATAAACACGGTCGCACCGGAGTTTGGTCCGCTGGACGTCGAGCGTCTCGTGACGTTTCCCGTCGAAACGGCGATGTCCGGCATTCCGGGCCTGATGTCGACCCGCTCGATCTCACGCAATGGGTTCAGTCAGGTCACGGTCGTCTTTGACGACACTGTCGACGTCTACTTCGCCCGTCAGCAGGTCTCAGAGCGCCTCGGGCAGGCGAGGGAGAGTCTCCCGGGCGGTGTCGAACCGCAGATGGGTCCGATCTCGACCGGCCTGGGCGAGGTTCTGATGTGGACCATCGCCTACGCGCCAGCAACCGAGCGGGCTAAGACCGCGGTTGACGGCAAGCCAGGTTGGCAATCCACTGGCGCATTCCTGACGCCTGAAGGTGAACTTCTGCCGGACGCTGTTTCGCAGGCGGCGTATCTTCGCACCGTCCAGGACTGGATCGTCCGCCCCCAGATGCGAAGCGTCAAAGGCGTCGCCGGCATCGACTCGATCGGTGGCTATGAGAAGCAGTTCGTGATCGAACCGGATCAGGCAGCGCTGGCCTCCTTCGGCATTTCCTTCTCTGAGCTGGCCAAGGCGCTCGAAGCGGCCAACCTGTCTGTCGGCGCCAACTTCATCCAGCGGGGCGGCGAGGCGTTCCTCGTGCGCGCAGATGCACGCATCCGTACCGCCGACGAGATCTCAAAAGCGGTGGTTGCGACCCGCCAGGGCGTGGCGATCACCGTGCGGGACGTGGCACAGGTCCGACTGGGCGGCGCCCTGCGGACGGGCGCCGCAACCTCCAACGGCACCGAGGTCGTTGTCGGCACCGTGCTGATGCTGACCGGCGAGAACAGCCGAACGGTTGCCGCTGCAACCGCCGAAAAGCTTCAGGAAATCGCAAAAACGCTCCCGACCGGCATCGAGGCGAAGGTTGTCTACGACCGCTCGAAGCTTGTCAGCGCAACGATCGGGACCGTCGAGCGAAACCTCCTCGAAGGCGCTTTGCTCGTCGCTGTGTCGCTCTTCCTGCTGCTGGGCAATGTCCGCGCGGCGCTCATCGCCACCTTCGTGATCCCGATCTCCATGCTCATGACCGCTATGGGCATGAACACCTTCAAGGTATCGGGCAACCTCATGTCGCTCGGCGCGCTTGACTTCGGCCTCATCGTCGATGGCAGCGTCATCATTATCGAGAACTGCCTGCGGAGACTGGCCGAACGCCAGCACCACGAGGGCCGCCTCCTGACATTGCAGGAGCGGCTCTATGAAACCGCCGAAGCTGGCCGTGAGATGATCCGTCCGACCGTGTTCGGTCAGATCATCATCTTCCTCGTCTTTGCGCCGTTGCTGACGTTCAGCGGCGTCGAAGGGAAGATGTTCTCGCCAATGGCGATCACTCTGATGCTGGCCCTTGGCGCCGCGTTCATCCTTTCGCTGACCTTCGTGCCGGCCATGGTTGCGGTTCTGATCCGCGGCAAGGTCTCCGAGAAGGACGTGATGCCGATCGCCGTGGCCAAGAAGGCTTACGAGCCCACACTTGGACTTGCGATCCGCAAGCCGCTGCCGGTGATCGCAGGCGGCGTCGGCGTCTTCGTGCTCGCCGGATGGCTGTTTACGTCGCTGGGTCAGGAGTTCATCCCGACCCTCGACGAGCAAGATCTTGCCGTACAGGCGCTCCGCATCCCGTCCACATCGCTCGAGCAGTCGACACGGATGCAAGAGCAGGTCGAAACCACGCTGGCCCAGTTCGACGAAGTCTCCTTCGTCTACTCAAAGACCGGTACGGCGGAAGTCGCATCCGATCCCATGCCGCCGAACGCATCAGACAGCTTCGTGATCCTGAAGCCGAAGGAGGAATGGAAGAATCCTGACCAGACCAAGACCGAGCTCATCGAGCGGATGGAGGCCAGCCTCCAAAAGCTTGTCGGGAACAATTATGAGTTCTCTCAACCGATCCAGATGCGGTTCAACGAACTTATCGCCGGTGTGCGTGGCGATGTTGCGATCAAGCTCTACGGCGATGATCTCGACGCCATGAGCGTGTCAGCTGGAAAAATTGCAGCGATCCTGCAATCCATCCAGGGTTCGGCCGATGTCAAGGCGGAGCAGACGGCAGGCTTCCCGACCCTGGACGTCCAGTTCGATCGTGACGCCATCGCGCGCTACGGGCTAACCCTCGAAGAAGTCACCGACACAGTCGCAAGCGCGATGGCTGGCCGCGAGGCCGGGATCGTGTTCGAGGGCGATCGGCGGTTCGATGTCGTCGTTCGCCTTCCGAATCTGGTTCGTGACAATCTGGATGCCGTCGGCGCGTTGCCGATCATGCTTCCCGAAATCGAAGGGGCGCCGCGCGGAAGCGTTCCGCTCCGCGATGTCGCCCAGTTCAAGTTCTCGGAGGGCCTCAACCAGGTCAGCCGTGAGAACGGCAAACGGCGCGTGGTCATCCAGGCCAACGTTCGTGGCCGGGATCTCGGCTCCTTTGTGGCCGAGGCTCAACGGCGCGTTGCGGCGGAAGCAACGCTCCCGACCGGCGCGTGGCTGGAGTGGGGCGGACAGTTCGAAAACCTCAAGTCGGCTTCCCAACGGATAACGCTCGTCGTACCGGCGTGCTTCCTGCTGATTTTCGGCGTGCTCTATGCTGCGTTGGTGTCACTCCGCGGAGCCGTGGCGGTATTCGCTGCTGTTCCGCTCGCGCTCGCCGGCGGTGTCTTCACGCTCTTCCTTACGGGGATGCCCTTCTCGATCTCCGCGGCAGTCGGCTTCATCTGCCTTTCGGGCGTCGCGGTGCTGAACGGCCTGGTCGTCATGTCGAGCATCAACAAGCGCCTCGATGCTGGCATGCCGGTGGACCAAGCCATCCATGAAGGCATGATCGAGAAGTTCCGGGCGGTGCTTATGACCGGCATCGTTCCGGCGATCGGGTTCGTGCCCATGGCGATCGCCCACGGTGTTGGCGCCGAAGTGCAGAAGCCGCTCGCCACCGTCGTGATCGGCGGTCTCATCACCGCGACGCTGCTGACGCTCTACGTGCTGCCGGCGATCTGCCGCCTGCTTCTCAAGAGCGGACACCGCGCGAAGGAAGGCGAGATGCCGACCACCTATTCGGCGCCGGTGCATGCGGAATGACTCAACCCATCCTGATCCTGGGAGATACACATGGCCTTCGATGATCTCGTCACCCGTCTGCCGCCTTACGCCAAGGACCTGGAGATCAACCTGGCCAGGTTGGCGGCTGACGACACACTGAGCGAGCAGCAGAAATGGGGGTGCTTCGTTGCATGCGCGTTCGCGCTCGGACAGGCGGATCTCCTCGATGCGGTCCGTGGCGAGGCGCGCAAGCGGCTGGACGATTCGGGCATGGTGGCGGCAAAAGCCGCCGCAACCATCATGGCAATGAACACGGTCTACTACGGCGCCGTGAATCTACTTCACAACCGCGACTACCGATCTGAGCCGCCTCGGCTCAGCATGCTGGCTATGGCTAACCCCCGGGTCGAAAAGATTGACTTCGAGCTGTGGGCCCTCGCCGTGTCGGCGCTTACGAATTGTCAGTCCTGCCTCAACGTACACGAAGCCGAACTGCACAAGCGCGGAACCTCACTTGAGACAGTTCAAACCGCGTTACGGATCGCATCGGTCATGAACGCAGTTGCAGTCGTGCTTCGCGCCGAGTTATCTCAGGTCGCGTGAGGGATCCGATGGCGCAGCACAAGGATCACGGCCCCCACGAGAGGCATGAGGACGGCCATTCGAAGAAGGCCGCACATAGCCACGATCATGCATCAGGCGGCCAGTTTGAACTCGCCTTCGCTATCCTTGCGGCGGTTGCTCTAGCGGGAGGTTGGATTCTTGAGCGGGCAGGGGCGGGCGGCTTCGAACTGGTCGCCTATGTCGCTGCCTACATCTTTGGTGGGTTTTTTGCGCTGCGGGAAGCCTTCGAGAACCTGCGCGCTGGCATGTTTCGGATCGACTCCCTGATGATCGCGGCGGCCGCCGGAGCGGCCGCGCTTGGCCACTGGTCCGAAGGCGGCTTGCTGCTTGCGCTCTTCAGCCTGGGGCACGCGCTCGAAGGCTACGCGATGGGCCGCGCCAAACGCGCGATCGAAACCCTGGGCAAGCTTGCACCAGAGACAGCAGCCGTCAAACGCGGCGACACAGTCGAGACCGTGGGCGTCGAGAAGCTCATGATTGGCGATATCGTCGTCGTCAAACCGAACGAACGCATTCCTGCGGACGGCCTGGTCGTGCGTGGGGAGAGCAGCGTCGACCAATCATCCGTGACGGGAGAGAGCGTTCCGGAAGACAAGCGGCCGGTCGAGCTTGCGCCGCAGCCTAGAGAGGAGTTTTCCAGGGCATCGGCTCAGACGCGTGTCTTTGCAGGTACGATCAACGGACCGGGCGCTCTTGAAATCTGGGTCGCCAGGCCAGCACAGGAATCGGCGCTCGCCAAAGTCGTGAAGCTGGTTGCCGAAGCTCAGGCGCAACGCTCTCCAACTCAGAAATTCACGGATCAACTTGAGCGCGTCTTCGTCCCCGCCGTGTTGGGCTTCGTTGGCTTGCTGATGCTGGCCTGGCTGGTTATCGACGAACCATTCTCGCAGAGCTTCTATCGCGCAATGGCCGTCCTGGTCGCGGCCAGCCCATGCGCGCTCGCAATCTCTGTTCCCAGCGCCGTCCTGAGCGGGGTTGCCCGGGCGGGGCGGGGCGGCGTCCTCATCAAGGGCGGCGGGCCACTCGAGAATCTTGGAACCCTCAAGGCGATTGCGTTCGACAAGACGGGGACACTGACCGAAGGCAAGCCGCGCCTCACCGACGTCAAGCCGGTGGACGGCGTCAGCGAGGCGGACCTTCTGGCCTACGCCATCGCCGTCGAGGATCTGAGCGACCATCCGCTCGCCATCGCCGTCGTGCGCGATGGCAGGGCGAAGACCGGGGGCGCGCCTGATCTGAAAGCCGAAAGCGTCAGCAGCATCACAGGCAAGGGCGTGAAGGGGCAGGTCAAAGGCCAGACCGTTCTTATCGGCAAGCCGGGCCTGTTTGAGGACGAGGGTGGCCCGGCCATGCCGGACGCCGTGAAAATCGCCGCGCGCGAGCTGGAGGCAGGCGGACGCACGGTCATGATCGTACGTCGCGGACGGGACTATCTGGGCGTCCTTGGCGTCATGGACACGCCGCGAGCGGAAGCCGCGGACGTGATCGCGCGCCTCAAGGAGCTCGGCATCCAGCTCATGGTGATGCTGAGCGGCGACAATCAAAACGTCGCCGACGCAATCGCGAGGCAAGTCGGTCTCACCGACGCCAAGGGCGGCCTCATGCCGCAGGACAAGGTGGCCGCCATCTCCGAATTGCGGAATGCGGAAGGCAAGGTCGCAATGCTCGGCGATGGGGTCAACGATGCCCCAGCGCTGGCCCATGCCACCGTCGGCATCGCCATGGGGGCGGCCGGATCGGACGTTGCGCTGGAAACGGCGGACGTCGCCCTCATGGGCGATGATCTTTCAAAGCTTCCGTTTGTTGTTGGTCTCAGCCGCAGGACAAGCGCCATCATCAAGCAGAATCTGTGGGTCAGCCTTGGCGTTGTCGGCGTGCTTATCCCGTCAACCTTGTTCGGACTTCAGATCGGCGCCGCGATCATCTTTCACGAGGGTTCGACGCTATTGGTCGTCGTCAACGCTCTGAGACTTCTGGCCTACCGCGACCCCTCGGCAGACTCGCGGCCAGACGCTCTCCATATGCTGACCGCCAGCAACGAGGGGCACGGCGCATGAGCTGCTCCGGTCTCTTCCCAGCGATGACCGCGGGTAAGGCAACGCGGCATCGTCGCCTTTTGCAAGTCAATGAAACTCCTGTCGTCTGCTGGCCCCTATCCATCCGCGATGCCGCAGACGGCAGACGTCCTCGACGACGTCCCTCCACAAGGTCGAGGATGTGGGGGAGGCGCCGCGCCAGAGACCGGCGCCTCCCCAGAGGTCTGGCGGCAGGGACGGCCTCCTGGAATGCAGCGCACGCGATCGCCGGAGTTGCTTGATGCCGGTGTTCGTCGTTGAGCTCGATATCCCGGCGACGCCTGAGCGCGTCTGGGACGTGCTGACAGATTTCGGGGCCTACACCGAGTGGAATCCGCATCAAACGATCGAAGGCCGCGCCGAGCCATATGCGGGACTGAAAATCAAGACTCGCGAGCCCGTAGCGCGCGCCGACCAGCGCGCCGCACGTGCAATCATTTGGAAGATGCGTGCGCCCGAGAGGCCGGAACTCCTGAGCGCCAGGCCATTCCTGGATTCAACAAAGCGCTTCTTCCAGCTCACGCCGCACGAAGGTGGAACGCGGCTTCGACATGGAATTGTCTTTTCCGGCGTCGTGTCCTGGTGGAACTTCTCGCGCGGCCACAAGCTGGACAGGCTGGAGCCGCTCTATCGCGCTTTCGGCGAGGCGCTCATTCGGCGCGCAAAGAGTTCGAAGCGGTCGCCGGCCGTGTCAGGCAATCGCCGATCAATGCGGGCGGTTCGCGCGAGCAGCAAATCCGGCAAGGGCAAGGGGGGGCGATAATGTTTGGATTGAACGATAGACCTGCGGCCGGGGGGCAGGCGCAATGATAGCCTCGCATTTGAGCTGCCGGCCCGTCGACAGGGATAAGGCGCTTGCCGAAGCAGAAGCGTTGTGCCGGGCGCGCAGGGCCAAGTTGACGCCTTTGCGCCGGACGGTCCTTGAGCTTCTGCTCGAACGGGGAGGGCCCGTCAAAGCCTATGACCTTTTGAAGGACCTTCGCGAGGATGGCGAAGCGAAGCCGCCGACCATCTACCGGGCTCTTCAGTTTCTCCAGGAGATGGGCCTCGTCCACCGGATCGAGAGCATGCAGGCATTTTCAGCCTGCGCGCACTGGAAGCACGGTCATACCGCTGTGTTTCTGATTTGCGATCGGTGCGGTGCGGTCGCTGAGGCTGTGGCGGGAGAAAGCGCCAGGCGCCTGATGCTGGATGCCTTGCGCGTGAACTTTAAGGCTGACAGCGCGGTCATTGAGGTCCGCGGGCATTGCGGAACCTGCGCTGCCTAGACGTGGCGGGACGATTCAATAGATCGAAGGCGGTCTCTCAAAACTACTGCGGGCAACTGCAGGTCAGCTTTGGCGCCAAGAACATTGTGCTCCGCCTTGTGTGTCCGTCCCTCTGAAACTGCTCTTCGACCTGATTCCGGCTTCCGATCGCTAAGGATCTTGGCGCGTCCGGGCTGACGCCGGGGAGCCGAGTAAGAAACTTGCAACGCGGCGGCGACGCACGCTCGCCGGCGACGATCGGATTCAGAAGCGGCGTTCAACCTTCAGGGGCCAGGTTGACGCCGCCGCCGGCTCGAATAACACAAGGAAGACCGTTCCATGATCCGCAGACACGGCAACGTCCGGATCTTCGGGCGCCAGCAGCAGCGCATCGTACCGATCCAGGTTCACGCTCGGCGGCTTGTGCACTTGCAGCGGGTCATGGGCAAAAAGAACACGCGCGAATGGCGCCGCGGGCAAGTCGAGCTCACCGGTCAGGCGTTCGACCTTTGCGCTGACAACACCTCGTCGCGTCATCACGTTGAGATCTGATATCGGGCCGTCCTCTACCCGGCCTGTCACAGGGGCCTCGCCAGGGAACCGGAAGGGCGTGAACCGCGCGGGCCTGATCACTTCGCGGCCACCGTCAAAGGACAAGGACAGTCGACCTTGAAGCAGGGTCAGGCTCCGATCGACGCTAGAAAACGTCGAGAATGGCGCATCTGCATTCATGTCAGCCTGGCTGACGCGCCAATCGAAATCCTCAAAGCCTGCATCTGGCGGCCACACGGCCACTTCGCGCGTGATGCCAGCGCCATTTTTCCATGGCGTTGCAACCCGATCGCGTGCGCGCAGGATGCGCATCAGCCAAGGATTCCCGGCAAGTCGAGCTTCTTCTCGCGCGCCACGGAAAGCGCAATTTCATAACCGGCATCTGCGTGCCGCATGACGCCGGTCGCCGGGTCATTCCAGAGCACACGCGCGATCCGCGCCGCAGCCGCCTCCGTGCCATCGCAAACGATCACCATCCCGGCATGCTGCGAGAAGCCCATGCCGACGCCGCCGCCATGATGGAGGGACACCCAGGTGGCGCCCGAGGCGGTGTTGAGCAGCGCGTTGAGCAGCGGCCAGTCCGACACCGCATCCGAGCCATCGCGCATCGCTTCGGTCTCGCGGTTTGGCGAGGCAACCGAGCCGGAGTCCAGGTGGTCCCGACCGATGACGATCGGCGCTTTAAGTTCCCCGCGCGCAACCATCTCATTGAACGCCAGTCCAAGACGGTGCCGGTCGCCCAGGCCCACCCAGCAAATTCGAGCGGGCAGTCCCTGGAACTGGATCTTGCGCGCGGCCATGTCGAGCCAGTTGTGCAGGTGGGGATCGTCCGGGATCAGTTCCTTGACCTTGGCGTCCGTCGCAGCGATGTCGGCGGGATCGCCCGAGAGGGCAACCCATCGGAAAGGTCCGATGCCGCGGCAGAACAGCGGGCGAATGTAGGCCGGCACGAAGCCGGGAAAGTCGAACGCATTGGCGACCCCGGCTTCTTTCGCCATCTGCCGGATGTTGTTGCCATAGTCGACCGTTGGAACGCCTGCTGCCTGGAAGTCGAGCATGCTCTGGACGTGCTCGGCCATAGACGATCTGGCGGCTTCCTCCACTTGCCTGGGATCCTGCGTGCGCATGGCAACCCAGCGCTCGAGCGACCAGCCTTTGGGCAAATAGCCGTTGACGGGGTCGTGGGCTGACGTCTGGTCGGTGAGCATGTCTGGTCGCACGCCGCGCCGGAAAAGCTCAGGCAACACCTCGGCGGCATTGCCAAGCAGGCCAACTGACACTGGCGCCCGGTCGCGACAGGATTGGAGTATCCAGCTGATCGCCTCGTCGAGATCTTCCGTTGAGCGATCCAGATAGCCCGTACGCAGGCGCATCTCGATGCTCGACCGCTGGCACTCGATGGCGAGGCAGGAGGCGCCTGCCATCACCGCAGCCAGAGGCTGCGCGCCGCCCATGCCGCCAAGGCCGGCGGTCAGCAGCCATCGCCCCGACAGGTCGCCGTCATAGTGCTGGCGCCCCATCTCCACGAAGGTTTCGTAGGTGCCCTGAACGATGCCCTGGGCCCCAATATAGATCCAGGATCCGGCTGTCATCTGGCCGTACATGGCGAGGCCCGCGCGGTCGAGTTCGTTGAAATGCTCCCAGGTCGCCCATCGGGGGACGAGGTTCGAGTTTGCAATGAGAACGCGAGGCGCATCCGCATGCGTGCGAAACACGCCAACGGGTTTGCCGGACTGGATGAGCAGCGTTTCGTCATCGCCAAGGCGACGAAGCACTTCGACGATGCGATCGAAACTCTCCCAGTCGCGCGCGGCGCGCCCGATGCCTCCGTAGACGACAAGCTCTTCAGGACGCTCGGCGACATCCGGATGCAAGTTGTTCATCAGCATCCGAAGCGGAGCCTCGGTAAGCCAGCTCCGCGCGGAAAGTTCGCTCCCCGTTGCGGGGCGGATAACTCTGGTAGTGTCTCTGCGGGTCATGCTTCTGCGAATTCCAGACAACGGTTGAGGACATCGACGAGAACGGCTCGCATCGGAGCTGCGCGCTCAGCGTCATAGGGCGGCGGCCAGTTTTCAGGCATAGGCGCGCCGTGCGGTTCATCGATATAGCCACGGCATGCGAGCTCCATCTGGATCGCATGGACGCCTGTCGGCGGCCGACCATACCGGCGCGTGATCCAGCCGCCCTTGAACCGCCCGTTGGCAATCACACTGAATGCGCGACCCGAGCAGGCCGTTTCAACCGCTGCCGCCAGAGCCGGATCGCAACTCGCGCCGGAGTTCGACCCGATATTGAAGTTGGGAAGCTCGCCGTCGAACAGGCGCGGAATCGCGGATCGAATCGAATGAGCATCGTAGAGGACAACGGTCTCATGACGGGCTCTGAGACGGCTTATCTCGGTCTCCAGGGCCGCGTGATAAGGGTCGAAATACGTACGCCGACGGCGGTCAATTTCCTCGGCGTCGGGTTCGCCCGACCGGTAGAGAGGCTCCCCGTCAAACGACGTGGTCGGACAAAGACCTGTCGAGGCCTGACCTGGATAGAGCGAAGCGCCCGACGGATCGCGATTGACGTCAATGCATGCGCGACTGATTGCCGTGCGGATGGTCGTGGCGCCCAGCGACGATGCGAAGTCGTAAAGCTTCTCGACCCACCAGTCGGTGTCCCTGCGCGCCAGCCAGGGCGAGGCCAGCTGCGGCTCAAGCTCGTCAGGCAGCGTGGTTCCCGTGTGCGGGAAGCTCACGATCAACGGGGCATCGCCCTTCATTATTTCAAGCCAGGCGGTCATGCGACCTGCGGCAACATAGAAGCCGCCGCGCGGACGACTTCGCCGGAGGCGACCAGGTTTTGGGCCGCGATCAGGTCGGGATGAAAGTAGCGATCCTCATCGAGATGCGGAACACGCGCTCGCAAGGCCTCGCGAACGGCCTCCAGCGCCGCGCTGGAGGTGAGCGGGTGATGGAAGTCGCAACCCTGGGCCGCAGTCAGAAGCTCGATCCCTACGATACACTGAACGTTTTTCGCCATGGCCATCAATCGACGCGCGCCGTGGGCCGCCATGGAGACATGATCTTCCTGGTTGGCGGATGTCGGGATCGAATCAACGCTGGCCGGGAAGGCCATCTGTCTGTTTTCGGCGACGAGCGCTGCCGCCGTGACCTGTGAAATCATGAACCCTGAATTCAACCCTGGCCTCGGCGTGAGGAAGGCGGGAAGACCCGACATCGCCGGATCAACCAGCATCGCGATCCTTCGCTCGGCCAGACTGCCGATTTCGCAAAGCGCCATCGCAATCATGTCAGCCGCAAAGGCGACGGGTTCAGCGTGGAAATTTCCACCGGACAGCGCCTCATCGGTCTCCGCGAAAATGACGGGATTGTCGGATACGCCGTTAGCTTCGTAGCCGAGCGTCGTGGCCGCCTGCCGGAGCAGATCCAGAACGGCGCCCATCACCTGCGGCTGGCAGCGCAGGCAATAGGGATCCTGAACCCGGTCATCGTCCTTGAGGTGAGACGCGCGAATCCTTGAACCGGTCATGAGTGCGCGCAACGCCCCGCCGGTTTCAATCTGGCCGGGCTGGCGCCGCAAGACCTGGATGCGATGATCGAACGGTGTGTCTGATCCTTTCGCCGCTTCAGTCGACAATGCGCCGGTGATCAGCGCCGTCTGGAAGGTCCGCTCCGCCTCGAACAGGCCAGCCAGCGCATTGGCCGTTGAGAATTGCGTGCCGTTCAGCAGTGCGAGCCCCTCCTTGGGGCCGAGCGTGAGCAGCGACAGGCCGGCATCGGCGAGCGCCTTTTCCGCAGGTATGCGTGCTCCACCGGCATCGATTGCGCCGACGCCGATGAGGGTGGCAGCCATGTGCGCCAGCGGCGCAAGGTCGCCCGAGGCGCCAACCGAGCCTTGTGATGGGATCACCGGCGTAAGCCGTTTGGCCAGCAGCGTTTCGAGAAGCGCGATTGTCGCCGGCGAAACCCCTGAAGCGCCTTGCGCAAGGGCTGCCAGTTTGAGCGCAACCATCAGTCGGGCCACAGGCTCGGGCGATGGGTCACCCACGCCGGCCGCATGCGAGAGAACGATGTTGCGCTGGAGCGCGGCAAGATCGTCAGTGCTGATCCGCACCGACGCCAGTTTGCCAAATCCTGTATTGACGCCGTAAGCGGGCGCGCCTTTCGCAACGATCCGCTGGAGCGCGGCGGCGCTTGCCGTCACCAGGGGGATGCAGGCCGGGTCCAGCTCGATGTCGGCGCCAAAATAGATTGCGCGCCACTCAGCCAGAGTCGCCCCGCCTGGGCGAAGGGTCACCGTGTCCACGTTGTCTGACCTCCGAAGACTCGAGCGGAGAGGGGATTAAGGCCCATGCGGTAGACGAGCTCAGCTGGCCGCTCGATCTCCCATATTGCGAGGTCGCAGCGCTTGCCGGCTTCGAGGGTTCCAATTTCGGAGAGCCGCCCGAGCGCGCGCGCCGCCTCGCGCGTTACGCCGGCCAGGCACTCTTCCACGGTCAGGCGGAACAACGTCGCCGCCATGTTCATGGTCAACAACAGCGACGTCAGGGGCGACGTACCAGGATTGCAGTCTGTCGCCAGCGCCATTGGGACGCCTGCGGACCGCAGCGCATCAACGGGCGGAAGTCTCGTCTCGCGAACGAAGTAGTACGCGCCCGGCAACAAGGTGGCGACGGTTCCGGCTCGAGCCATCGCAGCGACGCCGCTCTCGTCGAGATACTCCAGATGATCCGCCGAGAGCGCGCCGTGCGCCGCGGCCAACTTCGCGCCATGCTGATTGGAGAGTTGCTCAGCATGCAGTTTTACCGGCAGCCCGTGCGCATGCGCGGCCTCGAACACACGCCCCGTTTGCTCGGCCGAAAATCCGATCCGGTCGCAAAACACATCGACCGCGTCCGCCAGACCCGCTTTTGCAACACCCGGAATCATCTCGCGACAGACAAGATCGATGTAGCCGTCAGGATTGCTTTCGAATTCGGGCGGCAGGGCGTGTGCGCCAAGAAACGTCGTCGTGACCGATACCGGCCGCAATTCGGCAAGGCGCCTGGCCGCGCGCAACGATTTCAGCTCATGTTCAAGCGAGAGCCCGTAGCCGGACTTGATCTCAATTGTCGTGAGCCCCTCTGCTATCAAGGCATCGAGCCGGGGGGTCGCTTGCGCGACCAATTCCTGTTCCGACGCCGTCCGGGTTGCCGCCACTGTCGAAACGATACCCCCGCCGGCCCGGGCAATCGCCTCATAGGATGCGCCTGCCAGCCTTTGTTCGAATTCCTGAGCGCGATCACCCGAGAAGATGAGGTGGGTGTGGGGGTCGATCAGGCCAGGCGTGATCCACCGGCCCTCGCAATCGACGGTTTCCACGGCTTCGAACGCCGGAGCGTCTGTTTCGGACCCAACCCAGGCGATTCGCCCGCCCAGCGACGCGACAACGCCGTGCTCGACCTGGTCCTGGCCTCGCGACAGTCGTGCGAGGCGGGCATTCCGCCATACGCGATCGCAGCGCACACAGATCTCCCTGGTAAACTCCGGAAGCTTTAGCGCCGCGTCCGTTTATTGTATAGACATGATAAGCGGTCGCCGTGGAGGGGCGAGATGGGCAGAGAAGAGCCAATGATCCAGACGGCGCTTTGGTTTCGGCACGCCCTCTTACCTGCTGGGTGGGCGGCCGATGTGCGGATTGAAGTTCGCAATGGGGTCATTTCGCGCGTGACAGCGGGTGCACAGCCTCAGGCTGGCGACAGCACCGGGGGGATCGCCATCCCTGGCCTGCCAAACCTTCACAGTCATACATTTCAGCGCGCGATGGCCGGCCTCGCCGAGGCGCGCGGACCAGGGCAGGACAGCTTCTGGAGCTGGCGCGAGCTCATGTATCGGTTCGTGGGCCAGCTTTCGCCAGAGGATGTCGAGGCAATTGCCGCGCAGGCGTTCATCGAGATGCTGGAGGCCGGCTTCACGCGCGTCGGCGAGTTTCACTATCTGCATCACGATCCGGAAGGCCGTCCTTACGAGGATCTCGCCGAGATGGCCACGCGCATCGCCGCAGCTGCGGACGCCACGGGGATCGCACTCTGCCTGCTGCCCGTGTTCTACGCACATTCCGGGTTTGGCGCGGCTTCACCTGCCGAAAGTCAGCGGCGATTTGTCAACGATACCGATCGTTATATGCGCCTGCACGAAGCCGCCCGCGCGGCAGCAGCCGGGCTCCCCGATGCAGTCGTCGGGGTGGCCCCGCACAGTTTGCGGGCGGTCACCGAGGACGAACTGCGCAGTGTAACCAAGGCTGCAGCGCCAATTCATATTCACGTCGCCGAGCAGATGAAGGAAGTGGAGGATTGTCTTGCATGGAGCGGCCAACGGCCCGTCGAATGGCTTCAAAACCGCTTCAATATCGACCCGACATGGTGCCTGGTTCATGCAACGCATGTGACGGATCAGGAACTGGGTCGGCTCTGCGCCAGTGGGGCTGTCGTGGGGTTGTGTCCGATCACAGAGGCCAACCTCGGAGACGGGCTGTTTCCGGCCGCTTCGTACCTGAACAAGGGCGGCGCGTTCGGCGTGGGCTCCGATTCAAACGTGCGAATCGATGCAGCCGGAGAGCTTTGCCTGCTGGAATATGGCCAGCGGCTGGATCGTCGCGCCCGCAATGTTCTGGCCCCCGGCGAGGGTGAAAGCGTTGGCGCAACGCTCTATCGAAAGGCGCTGGCAGGGGGTGCCACGGCTCTTGCGGCCCCCGCGCCCCGTCTCGAACAAGGCGGCGTAGCTGACATTGTCTGCTTTCCCGCCGAGCGCGAGGCTTACGCCGCCCGAACAGGCGATGCTTGGCTGGATAGCTGGATTTTTGCCGGCGGACCTGTCGAGTACGTCTGGCGACGGGGAAGGCGCCTGGTCGAACAAGGCCGTCACGTAGCGCGCGATGCCGTGTCTTCACGCTATCGCCAAACCTTGAAACGGCTGCTGGACCGATGAAGCACACAACGCTCCACCGCCGTATTCGCAGCGATATTACCGAGCGCATACGCTCGGGAAAGTGGCCGCTCGGGCACCGTGTTCCTTCTGAACGCGAGCTGATGGTCGAGTACGACTGCTCGCGAATGACGGTCAACAAGGCGCTTGTCGCCCTGGCCGAGCATGGCCTGATCGTGCGCCGCAAGAAAGCGGGTTCCTTCGTTGCGCGGCCCCGAATCCATTCACCTGTCCTGGATATTCCCGACATCGGAGCCGAGGTGACCGCCAGGGGAGAAGCCTACAAATACGAGCTTCTTTCGCGCGCCCTGCGCAAGGCTTCGCCGGGCGATGCCGCCGCCCTGGGGCTGTTGTCCCCCTCGCGTGTTTTGGCGTTGCGGTGCCTGCATCGCGCAGACGGCCGGCCCTTCGCCCTTGAAGAGCGTCTCATCAACACAAACGCCGTTCCGGAGGCCGTTGATGCGGACTTTTCCGAAAGCCCGCCCGGGCCCTGGCTCCTCGGCCGCGTGGCCTGGACGCAGGCTGAACACCGCATCAGCGCGACCAATCCGAACCGCCTGATCGCAAGGACCCTAAAGGTCGAACCGACGACCGCCTGCCTTGTTGTCGAGCGTCGAACCTGGCGCGAGCGCGACCGGATCACCTATGTGCGCCTCGTGTTTCCGGGCGAAGCTTATGATCTCGTCGCCCATTTTGCGCCCCAGGCGCAGTAGCGCTGCTCCGCACGCACGTTCCAAACTCGCATCGCCGCATTTCAATTCGCCGCTGCGGCACGCGTGCTCAATGTTCGGTCAGGCGCGTGAATCATATTTCGCGCCAAAAATTGCAATATAGTTGCGTCGCGCGTCCCGTGTTCGGCACGTTTTGTCCCTCAGCCGCTTGAATACCCCGGTTGAGCGACCGGCGGCGCCCAATCACCGCAAGACGGCGCCGCTTAGATTTTCGGATAATGTATATACAACACTTGCGAGCAAATTTCTGGCGCGGCAGCCTTCATGAAACAGCCACGAGCCGCGATGGGTAGGGCGGGGCCGCGGGATCGAAGGGGACGTGTCATGAAAATTGTCGGGAAGCATCTTTTGATCGCGGGCGTGTGCGGGGCAGCGTTGCTGCCTTCAGGCGTCGCGGTCGCGCAGACGGGTGATGGCGCCAGCAAGGATGTCGTCGTCGTAACGGGCAGCCGCATCAAGCGCACCGACATCGAAGGCGTCGGCCCCGCGACCGTGCTGGACGAGGAAGAAATCGCAAAGACGGGCATCGTCAACGTCGAGACGTTGCTTCAACGCCTGCCAGCGTCGGCTGGCTATGGCGGCAACCAGACGAACGCCTACTGGGCCTCGCGCGGGTGGGGGACCGCCACGGTCAACCTGCGCGGCCTCGGCATCAACCGCACCCTGGTGCTTCTCAATGGCCACCGCCTGGTCAACGGCGGAACGGGCGCGAACAGTGCGCCGGACCTCAACACAATTCCCACCGGCCTGATCGGGAGCATCGAGGTGCTCAAAGACGGCGCATCCGCCATCTATGGTACGGACGCGGTCGCCGGCGTCGTGAACATCAAGACGCGGGATATCGACGGCCTCGAGGTTGGCGCGCGTTACGGCGCGGCGGAGGACGGCTCCGGCTCCGACATCTCGCTTGATCTCGCCTACGGGATACAAAATGACCGCGGCGGTCTCCAGTTTGCCGTCAGCTATCAGAACAGCCAGCCCATTAACATGGCGAGCCGTGCGCCGTGCGCGCTCAGCGGCGCTTCAGGATCCCTGATCTGCACCGGCAGCGGGTCCACAGCTGGCGGCCGGGCGTCGCTGCCGAGCGGTCAGATCATCAATTTCACCGGCGGCAACGCCTATGAACCCTACAGTGCGGCCGCCCACGGCTTCCAGGGCAACGCCTATCTCAATGCGGTGAACCCGCTCAAGCGCCTGACGACCGGCATTTCGGGCGATTACCAGCTTGCCGAGGGCCTCGAGCTCTTTGGCGAATTCCTTTACACGCACCGCGAGACCGAGCAGAGCGCGACGCCGGGCACGCTGACGAACTTCGTGATTCCCGCGGCCAACCCGACCAACCCGACCGGACAGCAGATCACCCTGATCCAGCGGCGTCTCGTCGAGGGCGGGGCCCGCGTGGCGTTCCAGGAAACGGACACCTATCAGGTGACCGCCGGGGTCCGCGGTGATTTCTGGTCCGACTGGACCTGGGAGCTGGCGGCCAACTTCGGCTCGAACTCGGGAACCGACGGTTTCACCAACATCGCCAACAAGCAGAACGTTGCGAACACGCTCAACACGTCGATCTGCTCGTTCGCCGCCGGCGCCGCCATCCCTTGCGCGGACTACCTCGGGCCGGGCGATGTGTCGCCCGCCGTCGTGAAATACATCATGGCCACCACGATCGACACGGGCGGCAACGAGACGGTCAACGTCAACTTTGACACCACGGGCACGCTCTTCCAGCTGCCGGCCGGACCCCTGCAGGTCGCCGGCGGCATCACCTATCGGGAGGACTCGGGCTATCGCAATCCGGACAACCTCATCGTGCTGGGCATCGCCAACTCGAACCAGCAGAGCCCGATCAAAGGCGCCATTCGGGCCACCGAGGCCTATATGGAAGCGAGCATTCCGCTGCTCGAGAACCTTCCGCTGGTCGAGGCCCTGCGGTTTGACGCCGCGCTTCGCTACTCCGACTACTCGCGCTTCGGCAGCGAAACCAATCACAAGGTCGCACTCGATTGGTCGATCGGCGCCGGCGTGCGCATGCGCGCAACTCAAGGCACCGCCTTCCGGGTGCCGAACGTCGCCGAGCTGTTCAGCGGCGTGACGCAGGGCCAGCTGACCACGTCGGATCCGTGCAGCCGCTACTCGACGAGCACCAACACCGTTCTCGTGGCCAACTGCCAGGCGTCGGGCGTGCCGGCCGGCTACATCCAGCCGAATAACGCGATCCTCACCACTACGGGCGGCAACGTGAATCTGACGCCCGAGGATGCCGAAACGGTGACCGTGGGCCTTGTCTGGGAGCCGGACTATGTCCCAGGCCTTGCAGCAACGCTCGATTATTTCTCGATCGACATCGACAATGCGATCCGCTCGATCAGCGGCTCGACGAAACTGTCGGTTTGCTACAACACGCCGGGTCTGAACCACCCATTCTGCAGCCCCCAGAACTTTACGCGGACCCCGCTGACGGGAGAGATCAACTTCCTGTCCTCGCAGCAGGTCAACGTCGGCGCCGAAACCATGAGCGGGTATGACGCGTCCGTCACCTACGGGTTTGAACTGTTCGGTCTTGCGGCCCAGTGGCAGGGCAGCCTGACCAAGCTCGATGAGTACACGATCGTTCCTTATCCCGGCGGCGCGCCAATCATCTATCGCGGTCACATCGGCGGCGGCAACGGCGGCTTCCCGGAGTGGCGCGGCCTTACGAGCTTCACGCTCGAAGACACGAACTGGTCGGCGAACTACTCGATCCAGTGGATCGGCGAAGGCACCGACTTCAACGCGGCCCCAACGGCGATCGGCTATCACATGCCGGATGTGTTCTATCACAACGCCCAGTTTGCCTATCGGGTAAGCGAACAGACGACCGTGACCGTCGGTATCGACAACCTCTTCGACCGCAAGGCGCCCTATGTCGCCAGCTACACAGACGGCAATACCGACACCTACACCTACGACCTGGCGGGCCGGCGGGGCTATGTTCGCCTGGCGCACAAATTCTAGTTTGCCCAGCGGCACATAGTCGTCTGGCGTTTCAGAACGCATCACGTCGGACCGCAAAAAAGGCGGCCGCAAAACGAAAAGGGTATCCCGGTGAAACTGGTAGCTGCCTTCCTGACGTCGATCCTGATGCTGTCCGCGTGCGCGAGCGCGCCTGAGGCGACCCACCCTCAGGCCGCCGCGGCGCACATTCTGCCCAAGACCACGGTGCCGGAAACGGCTGTGTCGCCGTCCTACATTCAGCTTGCGACGAACGTGGAAGTGATCCCGAACATCGAGGACGCCGTTAAGTCGCCCTCAGCGATCCTCACCCACGAAGGTCTGTTCGGGCCGCTGCTCTTCGCCGAAGAGACGCGGGCGTTCTTCATCGAGCTCAAACCGGGAATGTTCCTGGCAGAACACCCACACGACATCGGCAGCATCATCTACACGGTCCGCGGCAAGTGGGTCCTGGCGAGCGAGGGCAAGCGTCAGGTCATGCAGACCGGAACGCTCTTTCGGTTTGGCGACAACATGCCAACCGGATGGGAAGCGCCATTTTCCGAGCCCGCTCTCCTCCTGGTCGTGAAGCCCAAGGGCGAGAATACCAGCTACGACATCTTCAATCGCGGCATCACCGCCATGCAGTC
The DNA here is from genome assembly GCA_044224605.1 of Hyphomonadaceae bacterium. Taxonomy (GTDB): domain Bacteria; phylum Pseudomonadota; class Alphaproteobacteria; order Caulobacterales; family Hyphomonadaceae; genus UBA7672. The sequence continues at coordinate 65,471 of JBGAKC010000012.1, read as the reverse complement.
CGCAACCGACAAGGATCGCAAGAAAGGCGCAGTATTCTACTACAATGAACTGAAGCCGGACGATCCCGCCATTGCTTTCGCACGCAGCGTCAATCCGGACTTCGACTCTGTCCTGAAGATCAAATACTGAAGGGACCCAACATCGTGAAACGTCTCCTCGCTTTGATCGCCGCCGTGGCTGCTCTGGCGGCCGGATGCACCACCGAATCCTACGATGAGGCGCACTCAACCTCCTCAAAGGTGAAGCGTGTTGAATGGAAGGCGTCGGATACAGTCGACCTTGCCGACTTCAACAAGGACCTGGTGGCCGGCAAGCCGACCATGGATGTGGTTGTCTACTTCCCATCCAATTTCGGCCCGGGGTTCAACAAGATCACGCTGCAACAAATGCTCGAGAGCATTCGGTCGGCAAAGGAAATCTATCGCCCGACGGGCGTTCAGATCAATCTCGTGTCGGTAAAGACCGGCGCCGTCGATCCCCGATTCTTTGCGATCCAGGCCAACGAGATCCCGCGCCTGCCGGACACCGAGTACATGAACATGTACGAGGCCAACAAACTGCATCCGAGCGAACTGACCGAGATGGCGCGCAACGCCTTCGACAGCATCATTGAGCCCCGCAAGGACAGTTCCAGAACGATCTATCTTGTCGCACTACAGGATGTGATCATGCCGTTTCTCGAAGTTTCGGAGGGGCGCAACTGGACGGTCAAGATGGTGCGGACCGGAGGATTGTCGTTCCCGTCCTATTCCTACTATGGCACCATCCCCAGTGCATACCGGGGCGTGATCACCATCACCAACCTGTCGACGCCATCGCGCGCGCGCCGGACGATCGCCCACGAGATCGGGCACAAGGTCATGAACGTCAGCCATGAGTACAAGACGACCAGCCCCGCGCACGAAGTCTATGCGGACGGTGGTCTGATGCTCTACGGGGCAGGCGAGGATATTCCCTCGGGCGTCGAAGGACGCTGGCACCTCGATCGTCTGTTGATGTCCCCATACCTCTACCGTCTGCAGAGCGATGGAACCAAGCTGTGGAACCCTGACTACAAGGATGGCGGCCACTACTATGACCCGCTCTATGGCGAGAAGGCCATCCACTTCGCGGGCGTCTCCAACATGGACCCTAACTGGTGAAACAGCGCCCAACCGCTGGACTGCGGTACTCGCACAGCCGCCAACTGGCATTCGCGGTTGCAGCGGGCGGGCCACTGGCTGATGCTGGCGTACTGTCAGCGTCCAAGACGTTCTTTCCACATTACGCCCCCTGGAGGATCCCATGCGCAAATCCCTGATCGCGCTCGCCGCCGCCATCTCCACGCTGTTCAGCGCCGCGCCCGCTTCCGCGCACGATGAAATGGCCGTTGTCGGCATCGTGAAAGCGGTCACAGCGACCACGCTCGAGATCAAGATGAAGGATGGCCAGAGCGTCGTGCTCGAGATGGACGCCAACACGCGCGTGGCGCTCGCAGGCAAACGGCTCGGCGTCAGCGATCTCAAGGTCGGACAATCCGTCAAGGCCCTGGGATTTGGCGACAGCCTCAAGGATCTGATCGCGTTCGATGTCGTAATCAATGAACCGGGGAAGGGCGGCTGAGGCCGCGCTCGCATAAATCCTTGCTCCGATGATCGTGAACACGCACCGCCCTGCCAGGCAAGCCGCCGGCCGAGCGGCCTTGAGGCTCGTGCTGCTGGTCGCCGCGGTCGCGGCTGCAGCGGGGCCCGCTGCAGCCCACGGGCTTGGCGGCAAGGACGCAGCGTTTGTCGCGGGCACGACCGGGCCAGACATCATCCCGTTCCTGTATCTTGGCGCCAAGCACATGGTGACAGGCTACGACCATCTGCTCTTCATCCTTGGCGTAATATTCTTCCTCTATCGGCTGAAGGATGTCGGCATCTATGTGACCCTGTTCTCGCTCGGCCATTCGCTGACCCTGCTGGCGGGAGTTCTGGGCCGCATCGAAGTGAATTCCTATCTGGTCGATGCGGTCATCGGCCTGTCGGTGGCTTACAAGGCATTCGACAATCTCAGCGGTTTCCGGACGTTCTTCGGCATACAGCCAGATCCGCGGATGGCGGTCTTCGGCTTCGGCCTGATCCATGGCTTCGGGCTCGCAACCAAGCTCCAGGCGCTGGAGCTGCCCGAGAACGGGCTGCTCATTAACATGCTGTCGTTCAACGTGGGCGTTGAGATCGGCCAGCTGATTGCCTTGTCCTTCATGCTGGCGTTCATTCTCATCTGGCGCTCGCTGCCCGGATATAATCGCATGGCCATCGCCGCCAATTTTCTGCTGATGACCGCCGGATTTCTACTCATCGGCCTCCAGCTTGGAGGTTTCGTCTATGGAGGGCCGTCCTGATGCCAGACCTTCATCCCGCGACGCCTGCGGCCCCAGCGCAGATCGCTCCCTCGAAGCGCACCCTTCTGCTGTCCGTGGGCGGCGCAGCGCTGATCGCGGTTGTGATCACGTTCGCCGCGATACTACCGGCAGAATACAATCAGGATCCGCTCGGCCTCGGGCGAGTGACGGGATTGTCGCGGCTATGGGCGCCTGAGGAGGTCGTCGTTCCGGCGGACGCCGCCAGCGGCCCGCTGGCGCGTCGGGAGTCTGCCGCGTTCAGAAAGGACAGTTTCGAGGTCACGCTTGCACCGGACGGAGATCAGGACCGTCGCAATGCGCTCGAGTTCAAGGTCAACATGAAAAAAGGGTCAGTGCTGGTCTATAGCTGGCGTGCCGAGCCCCTGCCTGTCCCGGAAGATCTGATGTTCGACTTCCACGGACATACGGTTGCCGATGCATCCAAGCCCAAAGTCAGCGTGGCGGACTATGAGCGTGGCAATGGGGGCGAAGCGAACGGCTCCCTGATCTCACCGATCGAGGGCATCCATGGCTGGTATTTCCGGAACCGGTCGAGCCAGCAAGTGACCATTCGCCTCGAGCTTGCGGGCTATTACGAACTGATACCCGCCGGACAGGAGGGCAACCTCGCGGGCATCGCGCCTATGCCACACTGAGAGGACGCGTTCGCCGTCCGACGGTCTCCCGCTGCTCGTATCTCTTTGAGATGCGGGGTGCCGAACGAGCATGAACCACTTGAAATCAGCCGCCAGGTTGGGCGGTCAAGATCGGCGTTTTGCGGCTGGTCGCCTCAAGATTTACTGAGCACAGGATCCTGGAGGACTGTGGTCTCTGGTGAATTCAGCGAGGAATTGCCAGTTGGGCGCAAAACTTGGCGGACGACAAAGATCCCGACCCGCAACAGCCTCCGGTTGATTCTAGCGGATCATTTCAGGTGCTGACACCGCTTGTCGCGACGGCCCAGAACACCGGGGTCCCCATCATCGCCGCAATGTCCTCTGAGGCGCGAGAAGCCGCGGAGGTCGTGGATGCCTGGATCACCAGCGAAGGGCGTACGACGGGAAATTACAAGGATAAGCCGGTCGACCGTGTGACGACCGACGCCGCGATTCTTTATTAGGCCGCCGAAGGGTGGCGCATTGTCCACATCCATTGGTCATCCCGCGCGGCGGCGTGATTATCAGGGCTCGTCGACATCCACGCCATCGGCCCTGAGCGCCTCTGCCAGCAGCTTGCGGGCGCGATAGACGCGCGTTTCGACGGCCTTTGCCGAGATGCCGAGCGCTTCACCGGCGGCGATCTGCGACAGGCCCTCAAAAGCCGTGAGGAGCAGCGGTTCTTTCAGCTGGCTCGGCAGCGTCGCAATCGCGCGGTCAAGGTTCGTCAACGCGGTCTCATTGCTGTCATCGATAGGCACTGCGGCGGCGGCATCGGCGGCGGCTGGCGAGCCCTCGAGTGATGTCGCGCCATAGAAGAAGCGGCGAACTGCGCGGCGGCGGCCCCAGTCGCGGCATTTGTTGAGCGCGATGCGACGCAGCCATGTCGCGGCCGGACGCCCGGGATCATAGCGGCCGAGCGCCTGCCACGCCGAAACGAAGGTTTCCTGAAGCAGGTCGTAAGCCTCATCGGCATCGCCGACATACCGGCGAATGAAGCGGTAAAGCGGCTCCTGGTAGCGCTGGACGATACGGTTGAAAGCGGGACGGTCCCCTTTGACCGCGCGCGCAGCCAGCGCGGCGTCGCTGTCGTCCGGGCGCGCCCCGCTCATTCAGCGTCGGCGGTCAGCGCCTGGCCGATCTTGTCATCAAACCGCTTGCGTTGATCGGGGGTCAGAACTTTCCGCATGGCGAAGACGTGCTCGATCGTCTCCGTCTGCAGCGCGCCCATGGCGTCGTGGAAATGATACACCGCCGCCTCGACGGCTGGCCCGGCGGACTCGCTCGCGCGGATGGCGGCGGCAAGCTCCGCGTTGGCTTTGCGCATCTCGCCTTCCAATGTTTGCTGCCGCGCTGCGAAAGCGGCCTCAAGCGCTTCCAGATCTCGCTCCTGGTCCGCCGTTAGAGAAAGCTCGTCATGCACCATGGCATGCAAGGAGTGGTCGTGCGCCGGAGCGGTTAGCACCTGGTGACCGAGCCACATGCCGCCGATGCCTGCGACAAAGGCGAGAACAACCGTGATGATCGCGCTGCGAACCGAAACCTTCACTCGGCGTGCCCGAGCAAGGTCGAGGGCGCGAGCTGGGACCAGACCGCGAAAGGTGACTGCGGCACCGCCACGGCGGACGCCGTCGAGGCGCTGACAAAGGCGCCGCCGGTGACGAGGAGGGCAACCGCCGCCGCGCGCAGCCGCCAGGTCTGGCCATTGAGAGCCGCGTGCTCCGCCAGCCGTTCGTTGATATCGACCGTCACCGCGTCAAGACCATGGTCCAGCGGGTGTTGCCGAAGCTCGGCAAGCAAGTGTTCAAGGGCAGGCGACATGCCGATCTCCCGTAAAGTCCATCCCTGCTAGTTTATACGCAGCTGACCCAAAATTCACGCAAAGACTGCGCAGCGCCCTAAGGCAGGCCTTGGACGCAGGCTGGCGGCGAATCGACCGGCCGTCCGGCCGGCGGGCTATTACTCGGTCGGGCCGCCAATCGTTGTGGCGGCGGAAACCGCGATGATCGCCGCTACGAACAGCGTCGTTTCGAGAAGCAGCGTCGTCCGCAGCCATGTGCGCCCGTTAGCCGGGTCAGCCGCGACCTTGGCCGTGATGATCTGCTTGTTGAGCGCGCCAAGCCCCATTGCGACGCCGCCGATTACGAGCTTCGCGAGCAAGAGCAGACCGTAGGTCGTGCCGAAGAGTTTTTCGGGCCCGCCGGTCAGGATCCACGCGAGCCACGCGCCAAGGCCAACGAGGATCGGGATGGCGGCGATGGCGATCGCGCTGAACCGGTTGAGCCGCGCGAGCAGCTGGGCGTCTGGCAGCGCCTTGGCGGGATAAAGGCTGAAGGGCGCGGCAACCCAGAAGCCAGCGATCATGACGTGCGCGGCGACCATCGCCGGAGCAAGGCCCGGGTCTGCCAGGCCCTGCGAATGCCCGGTAAGAGCAAAGCCCGCGCTGACCACGATCGCGCCAAGCGCGGCGACGATCCGTGATCCGAACCAGACGCCGCCCGCGGCGGCGAGCGCGCCCACGACGATCAGGAGGGTCGAGTCGCCGAGCGCCATCCAGGCCAGGGGCAGCAATTCGACATCGAAGGGATTTGATCCGTCACCCATCTGCGCGATCAGAACGCCGAGGCGAACGGCGACGAAGAGGGCAAGAACCACGCTCGCGAACGCGACGCGTAAGCGGAGGCCCTTGAACGCCTCGCGCTCCACAACGCCAGAAGCGGCATGGAGCGCGAAACCGATTGTCAGAAGGGCAAAGAGATTGAGACCGATCCGGTCGGCGAACTGCAGCAGTGACAGTCCGTCCCCGGCCACGCTCTTACTGGCCCGTCACCGTGAAGCGCACAGCACCCGGCATGGCATGGCCATCCTTCGCCATCGACTTCCACGACAACGTATAGGAGCCCTTGTCGAGCTTCGGCAGCGGGATCGTGAACTCTTTGCCGAGCGTCTTCGACGGCTTGAAACTCACGGCGATCATCTTCTTGTCCGCCGTCATCAGCATGAGGTTGGTGATGGCGCTCTCATGCTCGAACGTCACTTTGAAGTCGGCCGGGGCCTGCGCGAAGCTGGCATTGTCATGAATGCTGGTTTCCATCATGCCGCCATGGGCGAAGGCGGGCGATGCGCCGAGAAGCGCTGCCGCGAGCAGGGCCGTCAGAAGCTTGTTTCTCATTGTATACTCCTTGGTTGGGCCGCTTGTCCGCTGCGGCCGGGAGGGGCTCATTTGTAGTACGCATCCTTGGGGCGAAGCCCTCATGAGGGTCTGTCGCTTGGGTTGCTAGTGACAGCTCGCGCCGGAATGGCTTTGTTTCGGAGGCGGCGGCAGCGGCCGGGGGCCGGCCGCTTCGCCGGCCGGTGTGGCGCCGAGCCGCAGCGAGTTCACGATTACCGACACTGACGAGAGCGCCATCGCCAGCGCGGCGATCATCGGTGAGAGCAGCTGGCCCGTCAGCGGGTACAGCACGCCGGCGGCGACCGGGATGCCCAGCACGTTGTAACCGAAGGCGAAGACCAGGTTCTGGCGGATGTTCGCCATTGTCGCTCGGGACACCGCCCTGCCTTTGACGACGCCTGACAGGTCGCCTTTCAGCAACGTTACGCCCGCGCTTTCGATGGCGACATCCGTGCCGGTGCCCATGGCGATGCCGACATCGGCGGCGGCGAGGGCTGGCGCATCATTGACCCCGTCGCCTGCCATCGCAACGATGCGGCCTTCGCGCTCCAAGCGCTCGACAATCCGTGATTTGTCCTCGGGCAAGACCTCGGCTTCGACCTTGGCTATGCCAAGCGTCCGGCCGACGGCTTCTGCTGTTGTGCGATTGTCGCCCGTCAGCATCACCAGATCGATACCCTGCGCGCGCAGAGCCATGAGGGACTCAGGCGTCGTCGCCTTGATCCGGTCGGCGATGCCGAGCACGCCGGCCAAGCGGCCGTCGATCGCCACAAAGATGGCCGTGACGCCGTCTGAGCGTAGCCGTTCGGCTTCGGTGCCAAGCTCAGACGTTGCGATATCGAGCTCATCGAGATAGCGCTCAGCCCCAAGCGCGACGGCGCGACCTTCGACTTTACCGATGACGCCTTTGCCGGTCGGCGAGTCAAACTCGGTCGGCTCGACCAGCGCAATGCCGCGTTCTTTGGCGGCCGCGACGATCGCGGTTGCAAGCGGGTGTTCGCTCCGTTGCTCTAGGCTTGCGGCCGCCCGCAGCAGGTCTGGTTCACTCACGCCAGCAACGGTCTTGATCGCGACGACACCCGGCTTGCCTTCGGTCAGCGTGCCGGTCTTGTCCAGCACCAGCGTGTTGACCTTCTCGAAGCGCTCCAGCGCTTCGGCGTTGCGGATGAGAACACCCTGACGTGCGGCGCGGCCAACGCCCGCCATGATCGACATGGGGGTCGCGAGGCCGAGCGCACAGGGACAGGCGATGATGAGTACCGAGACCGCGGCGATGAGGCCGTACGTGAAGGACGGTTGCGGCCCGAACGCCCACCAGCCGATGAAGGCAAGGATGGCGATCGCGATGACCGCTGGGACGAACCAGCCGGACACCTTGTCGGCCAGGCGCTGGATCGGGGCGCGGCTGCGCTGTGCGTCCGCGACCAGCTGGACGATCTGCGAGAGCATGGTGTCACGGCCGACGCGTTTGGCTTCGATGACAAGCGCGCCGGTCTGATTGAGTGTGCCGGCGATGACGTTGTCCCCAACACTGCGAGTGACCGGCATGGACTCGCCCGTCACCATGGATTCATCGACGGTCGAGCGCCCGTCGAGTACGACCCCATCGACTGGCGTCTTCTCGCCCGGGCGGACGCGTAACCTGTCGCCCACGACAATCGTATCAAGCGGCACTTCGGATTCCTCGCCATTGCTGATACGCCGGGCCGTCTTCGGCGTGAGGTCAAGCAGCGCGCGGATCGCTCCGCCCGTGCGCTCGCGCGCTCCGAGTTCCAGCACCTGACCGAGAAGCACCAGAACAGTGATAACGGCGGCCGCTTCGAAATAGACCGAGACGTCGCCATGGGGCCCGCGAAACTCTGCCGGGAAGGCAGAGGGGAAGAGCAGCGCGACGACACTGTATGTCCACGCAACGCCCGTGCCGAGGGCGATCAGCGTGAACATGTTGAGACTGCGATTGACGAGCGAAGCATAGCCCCGCTCGAAGAACGGCCAGCCCGCCCAGAGAACCACTGGCGTTGCGAGTGCGAATTGGATCCACGCGTTGATGTGCGGCGGCACAAGCGCGTCGACATTGAAGATGTGGCGGCCCATTTCCAGCACGAGCACGGGCAGTGAGAGCGCGAGACCCACCCAGAAACGACGCGACATGTCGCGCAGCTCGATGTTTGGCCTCGCGTCAGCGGTCGGCATCATTGGCTCGAGCGCCATACCGCAGATCGGGCAGGAGCCCGGACCATCGCGGACGATTTCGGGGTGCATTGGGCAGGTCCACTTAGCGTCGGCGGAGGCGCTCGCCGCAGCGGCTGCTGCCGGTGTGCCTGCTGCGTGATGATGGCCATGGTGAGTGTGGTGATTATCTTCATCGCCGCCATGACCGGCCTTGGCTCCTCCGGCCGAGCAGCAGCTATGATCCGTCATGGCCGCCGGTTTCAGATAGCGCGCCGGATCGGCCAGGAACTTGGTCTTGCAGCCAGCGCTGCAGAACAACACGTCACGGCCTTCATGCGTCGTGCGATGCGGAGTGTCGGGCTTCACCGTCATGCCGCAGACCGGATCTGTCAGCGCGGGTTTTTCAGAAGGATCAGGGGTCATGGCGCCCTCCGGGCTTGCATTTCACACGATGAGTATATACCCTATAGGGGTATCAATTCAAGTACCCTGGAGGGGTATATATGGACAAGGCGGTTTCCCAGAAGGTTCTGAAGAACCTTAACAGGGTTGAAGGTCAGGTGCGCGGCATCGCCCAGATGGTCGAGGCGGATCGTTACTGCATTGATGTCGTGACGCAGATCGAAGCCGCGCGGGCGGCGCTTGCGCGCATCGAGAGCGATCTTCTGCGTCAGCACCTCAGTCATTGCGTCCACCGCGCGATAAAATCGAAAAACGCGGCCGAACAGGAAAAAGTCATCGAGGAACTCGTCGGCATTTTCAGGCGCTGATAACTCGAGCGCGCACCACGTTTCCAGAATACGCAAGGTAACGACCGATCCCTTAGACGTGGGCGCTCATCTGCGAGCAGGCCGATTTCACCGATCCGCAGGTGCAATCGCTCTGCCGGACGATCATTGACTCGCAGCTGCGGGAGATAGCCGAGATGCAAGCCCTTCTAGCCCGTCAGTTCTCCAGCCTTTGGCATCAGGCTAGGGGCGTATCTATCTTGCGGCGCCTCACCCCCTGCATCACGCTGCAGCCAACAGAATTTCGTCCAGCGCTGTCGTGTAGCGCGGCGAGAGTTTCCCGCGTTTCATGGCCCATCTTTGGTCTAAGCCGGTGGAGGCGGGCCGGAGGGTTCGACTGCCATATCGGAGGTTCAGGGAATCCATCGCCGACATGAGGCCCCCGCGTCCCTCGCCATTGACGCTCGGAAACAGGTCGGCCGGGCGCTCAGCCTTGCGCGCAAGATCGAGAAGCACGACGCCAGCCTTCGCATAGCGAAATCCCGGCCGCCACAGCCGGCGGCCGGCGCGAAGAGCATCCTTGATCAGGGCAAGTGTGTCTGACGTTGGCTCGATGTCGAAGGTCGCCTGATTGAAATATTTCGGGTCCTTATTGAACTCGTTGGTGCGCACGGACACTTGCATGGCGGTTGCAACCAGCCCGTGCCGCCGCAGCTTTTCGCCCGCGCGCGTCGCGTACGATGCAATCGCCTGTTCAAGCTCGCGCCTATCAGTCACGGCCCGCCCGAAAGAACGGGTAACGGCCAGACTTTTCCGGGTTGGCGGCGTCTCCGAGAAGGCCATGCAGCTGATGCCAAGCAGTTCCGCATGTGTACGCGCGCCAACCACTGTCAGGAGGCCGCGCACCTCGTCGCGCGGCATGGCGACGAAGTCCGCGACGCTGCTGACGCCGCGCGCGCCAAGCTTGGCCGCCGCTGCTGGCCCGACGCCCCAGATGTCGCTGATCGCGATACCGGGGTAGGCCGCGCTGCGCGCCTCTTCGGTCGAGAGGTCGCAAACGCCCGATCCCGTGCGGTAGCTATTGGCCGCCTTGTTAGCGAGCTTTGCGATCGTCTTCGTGGGGCCAATACCGACGCAGGTCGGGATCTTGGCGATCCGCCTCACACGATCGCGGATGTCATGGGCCAGTGCCGCTAAGTCGGGCACGCCAGTTAGGTCGAGAAACATCTCATCGATCGAGTAGGGTTCGACGGCAGGCGCGTTTGCGCTCAAGACTTCACACATGCGGCGGCTCATGTCGCCATAGAGCGCGTAGTTCGAAGACATCCAGATGACGGGTTCAAGCCCCGGCCGCTTCGAGGCGATGTGCCAAGGTTCGCCCATCTTGAGGCCGAAGTCCTTGGCCTCCTGTGTGCGGGCGATGATGCAGCCGTCATTGTTCGAGAGCACAACCAGCGGCTTGCCGCGAAGCGTGGGATCGAAAGCGCGCTCGCAAGAGCAGTAGAAGCTGTTGCCGTCGACGAGACCGAACATCAGATCTTCACGCGGATGAGGGCTTCGACGATTGCCCAGACCTCGACGTCATCGGCGATCGTGATGAGCGCTCCGGACGAGGGCAACAGCACCCAGGCTTCGTCCTGCCGCGTCAGGGTTGCGAGAATTACGTCGCCGCCAACCATGGCGACGCAGACTTTCCCCGGCCTCGGTTCGGCGGCCGCGTCCGCAACTAGGATGTCGCCATCGCGAATGCCCCGTGCAGCGAGTGCCTGACCTTTGACGCGCACGGGGTACCGGCCCGGACGGCGCAGGTCGAGGATCGCCGCCAGGTCGATGGCGTCCTCGACATAGTCCTGCGCCGGCGATTGAAAGCCGGTGGTGTTATCGCCCTTGTAGCCGCCCATGCGGAACAAATAGCGAACATTCGTGGGTTGGAAAGCGGGAAAGCGGTTGATCCCCAGTTTCGGGGCTTTTAGTTTAATATTCCAGCTTTAGGGATACCGATGGTGCCCCAGTTAAGCAGTTCGCCAAACTTGACGCTAGTTTAGCGAAGTGCCATTACGGTATACCAATGGTAGCCCACAAGAACGAAAAGCTAAACCAACTGCAACGGACCCTTCCCGAGGGCCTGATGGTCGATGCTGCCTGGCTTGAGGATCTCGGCGTCTCGAAGTCCTTGCGCGCCAAGTATCTCAAAAGCGGTTGGCTCGAGCGCGTGGCGCGAGGGCTCTACCAACGGCCTCCGGGGCGGCTGACCTTCGCGCGACCAAGCGATGGCGTCGAATGGCAGCGCGTCGTGATCTCGCTGCAGGACCTGATGGGGCAGAGAATACACATAGGCGGCCGCAGCGCATTGGAGCTCACAGGCTTCAGCCACTACCTTCCGGCCGCCGGCATGCGGGAGGTTCATCTCTTTTCGCAGGTCGATCCTTTCCCGACCTGGATGAACGCTGTGCGCGTCAACACTAAGTGGGTCACCCATCTGACGCTCCGGCTATTTGGCCTGGAAGAGCAAATGGTTGATGGCCGAATGGTTCGGGTCGGCCCGGTAAGCAGCGCGAGCTTCACATTCCAGCACTGGGGCCATGCAGGCTGGCCGCTGAAGCTCTCAACACCGGAGCGCGCCGCGCTGGAACTGGTCGACCAGCTGCCCGACCGGGAGTCGTTCGAGCAGGTCGATGAGATGTTTGGCGGACTCGTGTCGCTGAGCCCTCGCCGGATGCAACACCTTCTTGAAGCCTGCCGGTCGATAAAGGCCAAACGGTTGTTCATGTTCTACGCCGAACGCCACAACCACGCCTGGTTCAAGAAGCTTGACCGGAGCACGATCGATCTCGGGGCGGGGAAGCGGGCGATCGCTGATGGGGGACGCTATGATCCAAACTATCAGATCACAGTGCCAGAGTTCCTGATAAAGGGACGAGATGCCTTCTGAAGCCTATCGCGCACAGGTCCAGCTGCTCATCCGCACGCTTCCCTTCGTGGCGGCCGAGACGTGCTTCGCCCTGAAGGGTGGCACGGCCATCAACCTTTTCGTCCGGAACCTCCCACGGCTCTCGGTCGATATTGATCTCGCCTATTTGCCGGTTGCAGATCGCGCCGCTTCACTCGCCGCGATCGAAGCGGCGCTACTTCGCATCAAGGCTGCGATCGAAGCGGGAATGTCGACGGCTTCTGTCACCACATCGCGTACGGCGCCTGAAAACACCGTCGTGAAACTTGTTGTGACCATTCCCGGTGCGCAGATCAAGATCGAGGTGACCCCGGTGCTTCGCGGCTCCGTCTACGCCGCGGCAGTGCAGGAGGTGAGCGAGGAAGTCGAGGACGCCTTCGGCTTTGCCGAAATCACCGTGCTCGACTTCGCCGACCTCTATGCCGGCAAGCTCGTGGCGGCCCTCGACCGTCAGCATCCGCGCGACCTGTTCGATGCGCGGGATCTTGTTCGCATGGAGGGGATCGACGATCGGCTGCGCAGGGCCTTCCTCGTCTATCTCATCAGTCATCGCAGACCCGTTGCGGAAATCCTGGCCTGCCGCGAGAAGCCGCTGCAGGTCGAGTTCGACGCCAACTTTGCTGGCATGACCGACGAAGCCGTTACGGTCGCTGATCTTGAGGCGACACGGATCGACCTGGTCGACCGTCTGGTGAGGCAGATGCCGGAGGCGCATCGGAGCCTGTTGCTATCGGTCGAACGTGGCACGCCTGACTGGACGCTGCTCGGCGTCGCAGGAGCAGCCGACTTGCCGGCCGTGAAATGGCGCCTGCAGAACATTGCCGCGTTGACCGACGCTCAGCGCGCTGACAATGCTTCGAAGCTGCAGGCCGTCTTCGATAGGGCCGGCGAGGGCGAGGCTTAGCCGCGCGTTCGAACGTCAGGCGACCTTCACGAGCACAGCATTGCCATAGCGTTGCTCAGGACCCTTGCCATCTTCCGGCCTAAGGAGAACGACCTGCGTCGCCGGCGCCAGCGGCGTCGCGCCGGGAAGATCGATCTCCGCGACGACATAGATCTTCTGGCTTGTGCGGATGCGGACACGGTCGCCGACTATGAGTTTCTCGGACATGGCGGCGGTCTCTCACGGCTTGTCGGTCACGGCAAACGGCGGCGGGCAGCTGTTTGTGGACAAGCGTGGCGGCTTGGATGACTTTCTTGGCGGCGAGTCAGATTGCGGCTGGGGGGCGGATGCGGAAACGTGGAAAGGTCGTGCACTTCCGCAAGCGGTCCGCTAAGGCGCGCCGCTTCCGTCGTGGGCCGTTCGCTTCACTCCGGCGCCTGGTCGCGCCTGCGGTGATCGTGGGTCTTCTGCTTGCGGCGGCCGGCGTCGCCCTGATTGACGGTAAGGGACCGGATGCTTCGCGGTCTGCGGGGACGGCGGACAACGAGGTTGTGCGTGTGACCTGGGTAGATGGCGACAGCGGCAGGCTTGATGGTCGCGAGTTCAGGCTGCATGGCGTCGATGCGCCTGAGGGCAGTCCGCAGCGGGCGAAGTGTGCGCTTGAGCGCACGCTGTCTGGAGACGCTCGTAACGCGGCTCGCAGCGTCACGGAGGGCAAGACCGTTCGCGTGTCGCGCACCTACGGCGCCGATATCTATGGGCGTGAGATCGTCGACCTCTCGGCAGGCGGCAAGGATGTGGCGGATCAACTCGTCGCTTCGGGCAAGTTGAAGCGCTGGAGTTTCGATGGCGGCGAGCGCAAGCCGGACTGGTGTGGCTGAGCAAATAAATCGATGTTCTTCATCGTTTAGAGGACGAGAGCCGCGCCGCGTTCAATTATTCATTGGTGGAGAATGCCAATGGAGAGTGGTGCATGTCCAAGGTTTCACTGTCACGCCGTGGGTTGATAACGGCAGCGATCGCGATGCCGGTTGTGACTTCGCCACCGAAGGCGAAGGCTGTAGCCGTGCCTGTAGCCGTTGGGCCCGATCCTGTGATCGACCGCGCCGAGGAATGGATTGTAAACAACGCTCGCGTGGACGCGTTGTCCGTCGAGGCAGATGACCTTCAGGGCAAGGTGTTCGACAAAGCCAGGGCGCTGGGCATCAAAGGCGACAAGGCATGTCGCAGCCGCATGCCGGAAGCGCGTGCGTGGCGCGCGAAGAAGCAGGAGTTTGATGAAGCCTGTCGGTCACTCGCGAAACTGACAGGTGACATTCGGAAGATGCGCGCGGTTACAGTCGCCGGCGCGATTGCGAAGATAGAGCTGAGCTTGCACGTTCAGTATGAAGATTGGAGCGAACATGCGTTTGAACTCGCGGAGGAAGGCATTGCGGAGCTCAGGCAGCTGACGGCGCTTCAGGTGGAGCCGCAGTGATGGCAAACGGGGATCGGCATAGTGTGTCGCGGCGCCGTTTGATCGCGGCGCCACTCGGCTTGCCGGCTATGTCGATGATGCCGATAGGCGGGTCTGGACTCCATCAAGGCAGCGTCTTGCCAGATCCGCTTGTTGAGATGGCGGCAGCCTGGATCACGGAGCGACAGCGGCTCGATGCGCTGACGTTCGCGCGGCAACGGCTTGAGACGCAGTTGATGGGCAGGGCGAAAGCGCTGGGCGTCGACATGGACGACGCGCGTGAGCCAGGACTTCCGGAGGCGCGGGCGATGCGTGTTCTCGATGCCAAGATGGAGACGTCCCATCGCAAACTTGCTAACTTGGCTGAGGCGGCCAGATTGATGCGGGCTGTGAGCGTTGGGGGAGCCTTGGCGAAGGTCGTGCTGGGGCTGCGCGTTCAGGGGCGGTACGGTTGGCAGGATCATGCGCTCGAGTTGCTGCAGGGCGGTGCGGACGAACTCGGCGTGTTTCTTGAGCAGGGCAGGTAGATGGCCTCGCCTTCGGCCCACGTTCTAGGCGCTATGCGCCCGAAGCCGCGGCCGGTGGCCGGGTCTTCGCCTTGGCGGGTGAATCGCTGAGGCGTTAAGGCTTGCATCGCAGCCTCGGGGATATTGTGCACTCAGGAGCAGAGGATTGGGACGCTGCCCTGTGAGCGGCCGCGGACTTTACCCGCTTCCTAATTGGAGCGAGGTCACAAAACGAAGTGATTCTCCCTGAAAATATCGGCTTACTGAATCGGAGTTCCACGCTAGTCTCTCTAATAGTTTGGGGGGTTGCCAGCCACTGTCGCTCGGATATGCCGAAGCCATTGGCGCATGGTGCCCAGCCGATCGAGAGGCTGGATTGTCGAATCGAAAAGCAATTGCCGAGGCGCGAGAGCTGCTTACGATCGCACGTAAGATCGCGAAGTCATTTCGCGATGAAGCAATTACACCGACCAAACGTCTTAATCTCTGCCGGCAGTTGTTGTCGCGGACGGCCATAGACGAGCCACTTGAAGACTTCCGTAGTCGCTTGGTCCACCTGACGATCGACGAACGTCACTACTGGATAGGTACTTTCTACACTCTACTGCTGGCGAGTGAGGAGCGGCAGTCGCTCGCCGCGTATTTCACGCCTCCTCATCTAACCACCAATATCATCGCGCTCGCTCAGGAGGCTGGCTTCAAGCCGGGAACTCACACAGTCATTGATCCGGCAGCTGGAGGGGCGGCATTTCTCTCCACCATTGCTGCGTCGATGCGTCGAAGCAAACTGCCTGCAGGTACGATCCTTGAGCGACTGAGGGGCATGGAGATCGAGTCGGGACTGGCTCGATTGTCCGAGACACTGGTTGGGGAGCGGTTGGGCGGAGTCGGGGTCGATCCAGCTTCTATCGTTCGCCACTGTGATTCATTGAGAGTGCGCGGGATCGGGCAATTCGACCTTGTCGTGGCGAACCCACCTTACGGTCGGATCGCGCTCGCGGACACCGTTGGCTCTCGCTGGAAAAGCGTCACACATTCCGGGCACATCAACCGCTATGCCTTGTTTGCGGAGCTCTGCCTTCGCCTCGCAAAGCCAGGAGGGCTGATGGCGCTCGTTGTGCCGGCAAGCGTCATGGGTGGCCCACTATACGATCGCCTCCGCAGTCACATCCGATCAAAGGCAGAGATTGAGTTATTGGCCTCGGTCATTGACCGCGACGACGTTTTCGTTGACGTCGCCCAAGATGTCGCCGTGCTGCTTGCGCGCGTGGGAAAGGCTCACGAAGCAACCTCCTACGTCAGCTTTGGTCGGTTTGCCGGCCGGAATGCTTACAAGTCGGCGGGAGCGTCACGCCTGCCCGCCGAAGAAGGCGGATCCTGGCTCGTACCGCTAGCGCGCTCACGCTTCCCCAAAGGTGGTGCGACCCTGAACGACTATGGGGCAACAGTCCGCGCCGGCTACTTCGTTTGGAACCGCGAAAAGGAGCGGATGAAACGAAAGGGGGCAAAGCCTCTCACGGTCCCGCTCATCTGGGCGAAGAACATTCGCGCAGGCAAATTGTGCGTACCCGCTGATAGGAAAGGCAAAGGTACCGACTTCGTCAGATTCAAAGAAGACAGCCCGTCGATAATTCGATCAGACGCGCTGGTTCTTCAGCGGACAACAACTAGTTCTCAGCCGCGTCGGCTGGTGGCAGCTCGAATTGATCCGGCGAGTGTAAAGAAACATGGCGGCGTGGTCTCAGAGAACCATACGATCGTCATCACAACGGCAAAGACCGTGATGCTAAAACGCGTCCTAGCCTTGCTAAACTCGAAGCCAGTCGACGACCGCTACCGCCAGCTGTCGGGCACCGCGAGCATCGCTGTGACATTGTTAAGAACCCTGGATCTTCCTAAGCCTGATGTCCTTGCAAGAGCATTCGACAGGCTGGGCTATACAGATAAGGCGGTAGAAGAGGCTTACCTTCAATCCGTCGACGCAGTGGTGGAGCGGCGCGCATGAGCAGAGGGCGCGGAGGGCCTCCACCACCAAACCCACCGCGCACCGGGTCTGCAGAAACACGCCGGTCCCAATCGGATCAAGCACGACAAGCGGCGCTGGATCGCTTCAAACAGATCGCAGCGGAGCGCGCTCAAAAGGCAAGCGACGACGCAGCACGGCGAGCAAGCAGGCCACAGCGTTCGGCAGAGCGCTATTCAGGCGCTCTTGGCCAGGTGCCATTCTACGTGATTGGCGACGAGACGCGGCTCACCGCCACGTCCTTGTATCGGAAGCTCGCCGAGCAAGCCGTGGACGTCTTGAACAACGAAGATTCCAAGGTGCTCCTTTGCTGGCCGCACTCGGATCCATCCCCGGCAGCAGTTGCATCTCTGATCGCGCTGTCGTCATGCGGCGCGACCGACGAAATCCAAGTCGACGGACACCCGGCGTTAAGCGCGCCGATGGGGTTGCGGGTGCTCATTTATCCTTACGCCCGAACGGCGCATCGACCCCTTCGCCACATCTATGTCGACAAGGACTATCTTGCTGATCTGCACATCAAGCATCAGCTTAGGCGAGGACCAGAAACCGAGGCGGCGTTCGCAGACTACCATAAGACTGTGGCGCGCTCGCGTTCGCTAAAGGGTGTCGGGCCAGACGGGCAGACCTACCTCGAACTTCAGCACCCTTGCCTGGACGAGTTGATGCCATCCGGACCCTGCCACGGTTCAGATGGTCGGAGCGAACTCCTCTGGCGAGTTGGTGGAAAGACTGATCTGGGGCGAGGACAGCGAGCGATCAGCCGAACGCGTCAGGCGGATGATCCAGCCAAAGCCAGCTTTTACATTTTCGGATTGAGAGAGCGCGACGGCCTTCGCAAGCTTGGCGATATCAAGGGCGGTTTGGATTTGGCGTTCCTTGATCTCGATCGCACAGGGCGCGGCCGACTTGGCCAAGATTGGGAGCGCCGCGTCAGTGAGGTCGTCGAAGCGCTCCGCGAGCGGTTCGGCGCGTTACCAATCCTCGCGATGACAGACGATCCATGGACCTACAATACTCTACGTTTTGGCCCCTTCGGCCAGAAGGAAGGGAAGAGAGGAAGGCGTGTTCCCGGACGCTCTTCAGTGCTCTTCGCGCCCAGCCCCGATATCGTCGCATCTTCGGAGTATCTGCCGACGTCCTATTCCGGTGGCGAGTCAATCGACATCCTCGGATACGCTGGAGAAACAGCGGCGCTTCTGACCGACCTAAGGGATGCGCGGCGAAAAGCATTCGACCAGTCAGACCGCCCGTGTGCGACCCTGCTTGGTGATCTTTGTCAGGTAATTCGGCGGTGCGCCGCACTTCCTGGTTCGGTGGCCGAACTCAACGAGTACGTGACAAATGAGGCGGACGGCGCGCTAGCCGCAGCAGACCTTCTGGCCGCTTATCGGATCGGTCCCATTCTCAAAGAGTTGCGGGCAGATTTGGGCGCATACGCCCAGCTGCATCGTGCCGATCTGAATGACCTTTGTGCCCGCGCCGAGCGGCTCGCGGGAAATGTCGCCCAGTTCACGCCGATGGCGCCTCTGTTCCACCAGGTCATCGAAGGGTTCACGGCAAAGAGTTCAAGAACGGTTGTCATCTTTCCGAAGGACATGGTCGCCGAATTTGCCGCCCATATCGTTTTATCCGATCCGCAGATTGGAGCAGCAATTCGCGGCCGCATGGACAAGGGCATGGTGATCTTTACGGATCGCGACGGCTTGAAGGATCTAACGCGCCTTCCGCCACGCGAGCGCAATCACATCAAAACCCTGATCGTGGTTGCGCCGAGCCGCTCAGGTTTGATCTCCCTCATGACCGACGAATGGTTGCCGGACAAACTCATTGTTCTGAGCGATTCCGACACTCTCTCCGCGGTCGTTCGGGATGCTGAGCAGCTGGGCGATCTACCTGAACTGGCGATGCTGGCCGACAGAATGAAGGTGCTCGCAAACCAGGCTCGTCCAGTCGTTGACCGGCTAACCGGTACGCAGGTCATCCTCGAAGTGGAAGCGATTGACGACCTGGACTTTCCCGTCAGCGGAGTCGTTAACCTGGCCGGCCGGGTCCGTAGTGATCAACCGGTGCTTCGGTTCGAGATGGATGGCGGACAAATCGTCCTCGCGCGGCCTGGCACAAAGCTTGTCGTTCAGGACCGCTCAAGGGCCGTGCCGACGTTCTCCGAAGATGAAGCAAGGTCGGTCGAAGAGGGGGATCGTGTCTGCGTCATCGGCGATGCGTTCCTCGCTATGGCTCGGCCCATCCTCAACATCACCGTACATGCGGCCGGAGAGATCAGGTACTACCACAAACTGGTCTTGGAGCGCTTTGCCCAACTCGAAGGCCTGACAAGGCCAGAAAGGCTGCGAACTCTCGTGGCGCGCATGGGACGCCAAGACGTTACGCAAGAACGCGCTCTGTATTGGGTTGACCTCGAAGACCAGCTCGACATCGCCACCGCCGATGTTGTGCCCCACGCACCGCAGGACTGGGAAACATTCTTGGCTTTTATGCGTGCGCTGCAGGTAGCCGACTCGCTAGCGCAGCAGTTCTGGACGTGGGCAGTCATCGCGCAACGCCGCAGCCGCTTGCGCGCCGCCTTCACCTTCCACGATGCCTATCGCGGTATATTGATCGACAGCTACTCCGCTCAATCAGACAATCCGGAGCGCGCGCACGAAATTCGTCGTCTGCGCGCTGGCGCCGAGAATTTCGTCAGTCGCGTTCGAAGAAAGATAGAGCTGAGGGGGGACGATGCTCGGACTTAGCCAGTTGGCGCTGCGCGCTATCGATCAGGAACTGAAAGAGGCGGTTTGTGCCGGCGTCGTAAATCTTGCCGTGAGCCGTGTCACCGGCAGCGATGCCGAAAGCGCAATCCTCCACGGAATCTCACCGCGGCGTTCGATTGTATCCGGCCAGCTGCTCCCACGTTTCGATGCTGGCGGCCAAGCCGATGAATCGTCCGACATTCGTATCGCTGCTATTGGCCTCGACTTTCGGATTGCTTCCGACAGTGCCGGCGTTGGAAGGATCCAGCCTCGTTTCTCGGTTTATGTCCGCGTGTTGCCGGATTGGGCAGAGCTGCAGAATGCCAACCTCGGCCTTGAAATACCTTTCGAGCTGCAGCGATCAGTTCAGACGGCGGTCGATGCGCGTATTCGGCAGCTGCGTGACGAGCGCTTTAGGGCCGAGAATGTTGCCACCCCGGCATGGGCGACTTTGACGCCTCAGCAGAAGCAACGTGTTCGGGAACAGCGGACTGCAATTCAGGCTGAGGTGCGACGCCAAGCCTACCGAGAGCAGGGAATTGAGCTTCTCGCGGCAGATGATCAGTTGATGATGCCCGCTGACGCAGCTGGCGCCGCGAATGACCCAAATGCGCCCCCTGCGGACGATCAGGTCGCGGCCGCGCAACCAGTTCTCCCGATTAGTCGCTTGCTCCAGGGCGGACGACGAATCCCATTCCAACTCCTGCAGAGCGCGCCACCGCCTGCAAAGTGGCGACGTCTCGCACTCGACCTTCCGGCGTTTGATTGGAACTTGAGTGCGTCGGCTGACGCCCTTCAAGCAGACCTCAGTCTTTACAACGACCGCCTCCGCCAGGCGGTGACAGATTCGGCGACGGCCTGGCTCACCTCCGGCGAAGGAGTTGCTGCGACGTGGCGAGACCTTGATGTCCAACCCCAAGACGTCACCTCCGAAGTCGCATGGCTAGCCTACCGAGCAAGGGCAGCGCAGATGCCCGTCCCCGTTCCGCAACTTCTTCCGAAGGTCGATGGGATCGTCGTACAGATTGATCGCATCATCGATTTGACTGAAGCGGGTACGGCATCGGTTCGCGTTGTTCTTGACAACCGTACCCCCGAAGCGACGCGCCAAGAGGCCGAAACGCGTTGCGATGCTGCATTCAACACGTCAATCGATGTCACCGTTCCCGCCAACATCCATCGGCCTCTGCACCTTGACCGGGTTGAGCCGTCTTATCGCTTTCGACAGTACCTGGACTATCCCGCAATTGGCTTGAATTGCGGCGTAACAACCTCATCGACCGGGCAAGCGCTTTCTCTAAGGACAACGTGGTCACCCACTTTCGTGCAGCCGCGGATCATTCCGCGCGAGGGCGTCGTGCCGGTGCAATTCAGCCGCTTGGCTTCGGATGAGTTCTTGGTCAGCGATCTTCGTCTTCTTCCTCGGACGTATGAGCAGTGGATCATCGAGCACGAAAACTCGCTCAGGACCGTTATCGTCCAGGGCCTCAATGCCGCCGATGCGCATCGTGAAACAGAACGGTTCAACACCGATCTGGCGGGTCAGAGACAAGAGGTCCGCTTCATAGAGCAGGGTATTCGCCTTCTTGAGGAATCCCAGGCGGCCTATAGGCGTTCGCCCGCCGACCGCCGGGGCATCCCTTATCGTGCCTGGTTGCTGATGAACCGGTCGTTCTTGGTTCGGGACGGGAACGACGCCCAACGAGGATGGCGCCTCTTTCAACTCGCTTTCGTCCTTGCCCATGTGCCGACCTTTGGCTCGCGCATGGATGAGTATCGATCATTTCAAGATCACCGGATGGATGAAGAAGCCGCCAGCCTGCTCTACTTCCCGACCGGGGGCGGTAAGTCCGAGGCCTTCTATGGAGCGTTGCTCTACGCGATGTTTCTCGATCGGCTACGCGGGAAGCAACGGGGTGTGACTGCGCTCATCCGCTATCCTCTGAGGCTCCTTACACTTCAGCAAGGGCAGCGCCTTCTCAAGCTGATCGCCCATGCCGAACTTGTCCGCCTTCGCGAGAATGTCGGTGAGTGGCCGTTCGAGATTGGGTTTTGGGTTGGAGGCAAGAACACGCCGAACCGGTATCGACCGCCCCCGTCGATGGTACCAATGGCTGATGATCATACTCACCCAGATGACTCGCGGCTTGAGGACGACGCAGTGGGCTTGTCCGAGGATGAGATCGAGGACGGTATCCGATATCGGGAGTACCGGGCGTCATACAACAAGGTTTCGTCCTGTCCTGTTTGTGGGGAGGAGACCGGGTTAAGACGTTATGAAGGCGCGGACCGTGAAGCAGGCCGATTAGGAATTACCTGCTTCAACGCTCGGTGTACTTGGAATACTGAAGTCGGCGGCCCGCTTCCGTTCTTGTTAACGGACGATACGATCTATCAGCGAGCGCCAGCCATTGTCCTCGGAACCGTCGATAAGCTCGCCATGCTCGGCCAGCACACCAGTACCATACGGCAGGTCCTCGGAATGTTCGGCCTTGCCCGCACGATTGGGCCTACTGGCCATTTATACACGCCGCCGATCGACGCTGACATCCAGCAGTTTCTGGCAGATCGCGGCCACCGCTCGGTGTTTCCCGCGTTCGCCCAAGGCGACAGAGTCTTCGTCGATCCCTTTCCGTCGCTCATCATCCAAGACGAAGCGCACTTGCTGGAAGAAAGCCTCGGCACATTTAGCGGGCTGTTCGACAGCCTCTTGGAAACGACGCTTCGTGAGATTGATCGCCTTGTCGGCGACGAATTGCAGGTTTCGCGCGTCTGGCAAGATGGCCAGTATCGTGATCCGCGGATGCCAAAGATCATCGCGGCTACAGCAACAATTTCAAATCCTGATCGACAGCTGGAGGTTCTCTACCAGCGTGAGCCGCTTCGCTTTCCGTATCCCGGTCCCGACCTTTACAGATCGTTCTTCGCTGAGCCGGCGCCGCCACCTCCCGTAAATGACGAGCGCGGTAGAATCGCCGCTCGTTCGAGCGATCCCGAAACTACTTCCCCGTGGATGAGATTATTCGTCTCGCTGATGACGAACGACGCCTCGCACACAGTGACAGCCGTTGCGACACTTAGCGCTTTCCATCTTGTCATAACGAACCTCTATCGGGATCTCCTTGATCCCGCATCGCGTGCATCAGCGATTGTGCGGCTTCGCGCAGCCCAAGGCTCTGACGCTGCTGCCGCTTGGCGGCAAGCAGCAATCGATCGCGCTCTCGCGGGCGGCCGAGACGCTGAAATCATGGCTCTCGTGGATCTTCACCGGATCGCTCTCGCTTATGTCACAAACAAGAAGGGCGGCGACCAAGTGATGGATGCCCTGGATTCCGCTATCCATCAGCGGCACAGGGTGGCGGGGCTTCCTGCGTCCAACTTCATCAGCCGCCTTATCTCTGGCGGCATCGATATGAAGGACATCCAGTCCATCATGTCAGAAGCAGAAAGTGACAACGAGGGCCGCAATTATCCGGAACTGAGCGAACGCGTTCGCAACATCGTCGCGACGTCGGCCATTAGTCACGGGGTCGATGTTGATCGATTCAATTCGATGTTCTTCGCCGGTCTGCCATCCGATATCGCCGAGTATATCCAAGCCTCAAGTCGAGTAGGCCGGACGCATGTTGGTTTTGTCATGCTCCTGCCGACACCGCAGAGCCGGCGGGATCGGTATGTCGTCGAGACCCACGATATTTTCCACCGGTTCCTCGAAAGGATGATCGCGCCCCCTGCGGTGGAGCGTTGGGCCGAAAATGCCATCCGCCGTGTGCTGGCCTCCCTTGTTCAGACGTGGGCCATCCTCCGGGAGGCGGAGGGTTTCATTGAATTGCCGGACGATCAAAAAATTCGCGCGCAATCATTCACGACGATTTCTCCCGTGAGCCAACTCGCGCGCAATGACCAAACCGCCTTCGTCAACGAAGTCGGCGGATTTATACTGCGAGGAATAGGGTTCGATGGACGGGGGCCGGGACATCGCGGCCAGCCAGTGTATGCGGACCTCTACCGAAATCTGGTCGGACAAGAAGTGACCCGGTTCGCTCGCGCGATGCGTGACCTGGCGTCGCCGCAGGCTTTCAGCGACTACTGGGCCGATAGCCCGACGTTCAAGCCACCGATGACATCCCTACGAGACGTCGATGAGGCTGGGATCATCACAGCCGGCTTCCATGATGCCCGCGCACGCCAAGGGAGACAGCGCATCGATCAAGACGATCTGATGCGCGTTATGCGCGCAATCCGCAGTCAGCGAGGCGTAGTTGCAGAGACGGACGGGGAAGTTCCGGAACGGGGGGCGCAATGACACGAGCGCCGAGGAACCAGGGTGGCGGTGGCGGCTGGCGCGCCGGACCTGGCAGGAGACGGCCGCCGCCCGGCGATGGCGGCGACAGTGATAACCGGCGACCTTCCCCGCCAACGATGTCCCGTTCGCGGGTTCAGTTGGCAACGACCTATGCGCCTGCTGCATTGTTCACGTGGGAAGGAGCCAAGGGAATTTGCAGGGCTGTCCCAATTGAGAATGAGGTTTCGCCGAGCGGGGCGACTCGGCAGCTGATTTTCGATGGCGTCACCGAAGTTGCGTCCAACTGGTTCCATCGCGCGTCGAATATCCGCGCGCCCGATCAGGTCCCTATAGAACTGATCCTCGATGACGATTTCTACAATCACCAGACCGGACTTATAGAACCGAACTGGCTTCAGGATTTTCAGCTGACCGATCCCGGAGTCGTAGGGTACGTGCCATACCCGCTGCTCTATCGGTGCGCCCAATGCGGCCATCTCGAAGAGTATGAGTCGATCCATGAACAAGCCGAGCGGCCCCTTCCAGCCCGTTGCAACGGCCACAATGCGCGCTGGACCCAAGTCGATGTCGTCTATGTGCATTGGTCCGGCAATCTAGAACCGCTGAGCCCGTTCCGGAACAACATTGACGCTCAGGGAGCTGTGTCACCGATTCGCGTCTGCACCTGCGGCGGGCGTGACTTTCGTCTTCTCAACCAGAGCCCAGTGTTTTCCGAGTGGCGTTTCGTTTGCGAAGGCTGCGGCGTCAGCCGTGAATTAAAACAACCGGATCCGCGGTCGTGGGAAGTGCTGGATCGCGTGCGGCGCGGCGGCGGCCGCAACTTCCAATTCATCGAAACCAACATGCTGCCCGTTTCTTATCGCGCGAATGCGGCATTCTATCCGCAGAAGGGCACGTTCATCGAATTCACCGACCGCAATGTGGTCGACATTCTCCTGCCGCAGCGACAGAACGACCTACTCCAGCTTGTCGCTGAAATCCACGGCGTGCCGTTCGTTGGACCGACCGAGGAAGAGGTGGAGGCGGCCCTGACCGCTGCAGAGCGGGCCGCAGAATGGCAAAATTATCGTGAGATGTTGCGCTTCGCTGAGCAGGCCTCAGCGCCGCGCCTAGCGGCACAGTTGCGCGACCAGGCGGAGCAGCTCCGTGCGACTTGGTATTCGGACAACACAGTCAGCCGCGGCACTGTCGATAGCGCCGCAATGGCCGCGGCCGTCGTTCAGCGGGACGGCTGGGCAAAGCGTTACGACCCAATCCGTCTGACGATAGAGCACGACAGGTTCGTGGCCGAGCATATCGTCGCGCGGGCGGAGAGACATGAAGCGGTCAACGTCATGAATCCTGATCGCCTGATTTGTGATGCTTACGGCGATCCGGCCCGGATGGAGCGCTACAGGCAGCAGATTGGCGCACTGCTCGAAAATCTTGGCGTGAGTGAACTTCACCTCATTCGCGGACTCCCGATCTGCGAGTTTAGCTTCGGATACACGCGTGTTTCTTCGACGCCGGTGTACGTTCGCGAGTACAACAACCAAAATGTGTCAATGCCCGTCAGGCTAAATGCATTTCCGCGCATGCCAAACGGAAGGCATCCCATCTACGTGACGCAGCAGCGGAACGAGGCTCTCTTCTTCAAGCTCGATAAGAGTCGCGTTCGCCGCTGGCTGCAGTCGAACGGCATCGTTGATATGCCCCCGGCCGAAGAGTCGTTGGGAGCGGCTTACATCGAAACCTATCAGGATTTCGAACCCTTCCTCGATCAGTTCAAGAGCAGGGAAGGTCTCGGAAATCCGCAGCGAGCGCTCACGACCTACTCTTATGTTTTGCTGCACAGCCTTGCGCACCAGGCGATGCATGCGCTGGCCGATGCGTCCGGCCTGGATCGCGATGGCCTGGGCGAACACATCTTTCCGGCGGACTATTCTTTCGTCATCTACCGAAAGGGCATGACCCCGGATCTCGGAAACATATCCGCGATGTGGCGCAATCATGCCGGCGACTTCCTTCGCCGAATGTTCGATCCGCGCTTGTTGCGCTGTGGGTCAGGCACGCTGTGCGATACGCGCGGCGGCGCATGCCCGGCGTGCATTATGATCTCCGAAGTCAGCTGCATCGCGGGGAATAACTTGTTGAGCCGTGCCAGCTTGCGCGGAGGGCACGGGCCGCTTTGGGAGCCGCAGGACGCGCCACCGCTTATCGGTTTCTTTGATCCGAGGCTTGCTCATGACTGATGCTTTGGTCGCACCATCGGCACGAGCTCAATTCGTTGTAACGTTGCCGCCTGAACCGAGCCGGATCGGGCGGGAACTGCAGCGCGCCGCCGGCTCCTCTTTCACTGTCTTGACTGACACCAAGGATGCTTTCCTGCATCTTGCTCGGCGAGCGAAAGAGCGACTTGTGGTGATGACCCCATACATCGATGCCGCCGGTCTCGATTGGGCGGTCGATCTTTTCGCAGGCACACAAGCACCGCGTCGAGTCTTGATCGTGAGAGGGGACGATCAAATCGTGCGTCTTGGCCTTGCGGCAGACCGACTCCGCAGCCTTGTTACAGAACTTCACAACTATCGATTTGAAACGGAAGACGCCGACGGTAGGCCGGAACTTGAGACATTTCACGCTAAGATTGTGCTTGCCGATGGTGTTGCCGCCTACGTCGGGTCCGCGAACTTCCTCTACCGGTCTAGAGAGGTGAACCTGGAATGTGGTTTCCTGCTAGAAGGAAGTGCTGTCGCGCCGGTTGCTGTTGTTGTTGACGCTGTCCTGCGTATGTTCAGCCCACCTCTTGAACATCTTCACGCGAAGTGACTTTGTATCAAGGTGCATAACGCGAATGCCGGTAAAGTTGATTGTCGCGGTGACGGATGGAGATTGGTTCGACCATCTGCGTAGCATTCCCAATCTTGAAGAAGCGAACTTCTGGTCGCCGTCGCCATCCAATTTCCGCGCTCTGCAGCCCGGAGAGCTCTTCCTTTTCAAACTTCACGCACCGCGAAACTTCATAGTCGGCGGCGGGATCTTTGCTTACTCGACGACGCTTCCTTGCACACTGGCCTGGGAAGCTTTTGCCGACAAAAACGGCGCGACTACCGCCGCCGAAATGCGGACCCGTATTGCAAAGTATCGACGCGTGTCGCCGGCTGAGCGGACTGACTTTGAAGTCGGATGCCGGATACTGACGCAGCCATTCTTTCTTCCGGAGGCGGAGTGGATTCCGGTTCCAGCGAGCTGGTCCTCCAACATTGTATCATTCAAGACTTACTCAACTGATGAGTCAGATGGACTGCGTCTATGGGAAGCCGTGCAAGGCCGGGCAACGGCGACGGCATCGTCTCCCCCACGTCACGATACAGCGCGTTTCGGTGAGCCCATTCTTGTTCGCCCGCGCTTGGGTCAAGGCGCATTCCGTGTATTGGTTACTGACAGCTACCATCGTCGATGTTCGGTCACGGGCGAGAAGACTCTTCCAGCGTTAGATGCTGCCCACATCCGCCCCTACGGCGCCGGCGGCTCGCACGATGCATCGAACGGCCTGCTTCTGCGCCGGGATCTCCATAGTCTTTTCGATGCTGGTTACGTGACGGTTACACCGCAAAGGCGGTTTGAAGTTAGCGGGCGCATCCGCGAGGAGTTTCAGAACGGTCGCCATTACTACGCCTTACATGGACAAGCGATATCGGTGCCTGACCTTGCAGAACGACATCCCGAACGCGAAGCGCTGGCCTGGCACAACGAACACGTCTTTTTGAGTTAGCCCCTGCGACCCTTAGAATGTCGCGCGACGCGTCACTATGACTGAAATCTTCGTGCCAGCGTCCAGTCTGATCGAGGGACCGATGGCGAGACTTCGGTCGACAACGCGGTTTGTGAGGACACTCGCGCTCCGCTGAACGCCGTCGCGAAGAGCGTCGTCGACCGGGTCGTAGTTGGAGACGGCGCCGACGCCGCTGAAGCTCAGCGAGGGTCGTTCTTCCGTTGTGGCGACGCCGATGTTGATCAGGGTGCCCAATGCGGCCGCGCCGAACACCTCACCCCAATGATTGTCGACATCGCCTTTGATGCCGGCGGCGCCTGATGGATCGACGGCGGCCTCGTCGAGTGCAATCTCATCGCCATTGGGCATGATCAGGCGCGACCAGAACATCGCGACGCGGCTCTGTCCGTATCGGGATGACGACTTGTAGTCGCCGATCAGTCGGGCGCCTTGCGGAATAAGGAGTGTCCGTCCGGTGGCGCTGTCGTAGATCGACTGCGTCACCTGCGCGATGACGGGTCCAGGCGTTTCGGAGTTCAAGGCCGTCACAAGGCTGGCCGGAATCATCGCTCCGGGGTGCAGCGTGCGGTTGTTGGCAGGAGCGGAAGACGCAGGTTGCTGGTCATTTGGCGCTTGACGCAAGGCCGTCGGCGGGCCCTGTTGCGGTTGAGGCGGAGGTGAAGCGGCGGCGGGTTGGGCTTGAGGCTCTTGCTTCAGCGCAAACCCTATAGCGGATCTGTCGGCTTGTGCCGCTTCTAGTTCGGCTGGATCGGGTGGCGGTGGGGCACCGTAATCTTCGTTCGGTGAGCCGCTCCACGATGCGTCAGCGGCGGGGTAGCTGTTATCGGAGGGCGCAAACGCCGCAATGTCGCCGGCCATCGGCGGACCGAGGACGGGTGGCTGGGCCGGCAAACGCGAGGCTTCGATCTGGGCTGCCTCTTCATAGTTGGTCGGCAGGCGCCGGATGGCGGATTGGGCCATCTCGGGCCTGGCTGGGTCAGACATCATCGGCCGTGTCTCGGACGGCTTCTTTGCCGGGTCGCTGGTGAGCCCCCCCGAAGCGAGGATGAGCACCAGGCCGATGCCACCGCTGGCCGCAATCAGGATCGCAGGCTTGTTTAGGCCCTTCGCACCAGGACCTTTGACGCGGATCGCCGAGAGCGGGGGCGGCGGCGTATTTGCGCCCGGCGTTGCTTCGTCCGTTGGCGGCTTTGGAGGGAGACCATCAGCCATTGGAGCCTCCACGGCTGACCGGCGTCTGGCGCTCGATGCGGACCGTCTTTGAACCCCAGCCTGAGCCGAGCTTGAGTTCGGCTTTGGCGAAGAGGCGATCGACGACGTAGTATTTTCCCTGAAGCCGGTAGTTCACGGCCTCAAGGCCCTGATCGCCGACGACGAAGAGCGGCGGCGCTTCCATCGTGTGGATATTCTCCGGCATCTCGATGAAAACCTGCTGGCCGTCATCGAAGGCCGCCAACGGCCGCCAGTCAGGCTTGTCGCCATCGATCCTGTAGCGAAGGTTGAGCTTCTCGGGCGTGAAGGCGGGTGCCGGAGGAGGTGGTGCGGGCTGTGCTGCCGGTAGTCCCTGGTTCTGCAGAATGAGATCGCCGGGATAGCGCCACGAGACGGCAGCCATGGCCGGACCCGCCACGCTCTTCAGTTCCACATGGTAGACGCGACGGTCCGTCATGATGACAAGGTTGGTCGCGAGGGACGTGGCGTTAGGCTTGATCAGGACATGGGCCTGTCCGGTCGGGCCGGCGCCGGAGCGCGCATCTGAGACAATCCAGCGGGTCGTATCGCCTGCCGAGACAGACAGAAGCGTCTCGCCGGGTTCGAGCGCGATATCGGTGATGCGCTGGGGCGAGGCCTGGATGGCGTAGAGCGCGCCACGTTCGTAGGCGAACTCG
This sequence comes from Hyphomonadaceae bacterium, assembly GCA_044224605.1. Taxonomy (GTDB): domain Bacteria; phylum Pseudomonadota; class Alphaproteobacteria; order Caulobacterales; family Hyphomonadaceae; genus UBA7672. The sequence continues at coordinate 35,836 of JBGAKC010000012.1, read as the reverse complement.
TGCAGGGCCCCGACAAGTGAGGCGTCAGCGGGCTGGCGAAGCGCCGCCTGGTTGGTTGATGCGACGTCGCCCTGAGGCTTTGCCTTGGGCTCAGGGCCGGCATTGGCAGGCGCTGCAAGAAGGAGCGCGGCGAAACTGACGGTAATGAGGGAACGGTAGGTCATTGTTGCAGATCCCGGGACCAGGTGAGTGAGTGGACATAAAGACCGAGCGGGTTCTTGGAGAGGCGCTCGGGGGACGAAGGCGGCTCGATCACGATTCCGGCGACGCCGCTGAACCGTTCGACGTGCGTCAGCGTGCCCGACATGTAGGTCGACTCGCGCCAGCGCAGGTTGAAGCTGGTGGGGCTGGCGCGGACGACCGACAGGACATCGACCGCGATCGTCGTCTTGCCGACCTTGGCGAATGGATCGTCCGCTTCCGCTATGGCATTGAGAGCTTGCGCGCCACCTTGCGTGGCCCAGTCGTAGGCCCGGAGCCAGTTCTGGCGGACCACGATCGGATCGGATGGCAGGCCGCGGACCATCTCGACGAAACGGGCGAGATGCCAGGATATCTGGGCGTCGCTCGGCTCGTAGGCCGACGTTGCGGGGCCTACGAGCCGCGCTTCGCCACTCTGGTTGGCCTCGATCACGAACGGGACTGCGGCTGGTCGGAGGGCAAGGGCGATGACACCTGCAGCCAGTGCCGCCGACAGGCCAAGCGCACAGAAGGCAGCCGTCCGCCACGTTCGGGAATGGGCAAGGGCAGAGCCCACGCGGCTATCCCAGAGCTGGTGAGCCTGCCGGTAGGGCGTGTCGGGCTCGGTCGTCTTCTGGAAGCGTGAGGGACGCCCCTTCACGAACGGAGGTGCGGCAAACATGGTCTACTCCCTGTGCTTGAGATTGGGGCCTTCAGATGCGCCGCCGCCGTCGCCGGCGCTGAGTGTGTGTGCGGCGACGAGCGTGCCTTCGCGCAACTGCTGCGAGCGGCGGAAGCGCCGCGCCCATGCAGGCTGACCGGCGGCGGCGCCAGCTGCACCGCCGCCGGTCGAGGCCGGAGCGAGCGCCGCCACGCCGGATGATCGCGTAACGGATCGGGCGCCATTGGTGCTGCGGGTCTGGAAGTGACCGGCAACCCGAGACGCCGCCTGACGCGCGCCGCCAACCGCAGCCGCTCCAAGGCCGATCGCTGCATTGAGTGGGGCCGCAGCAGGGCCCTTGAGGCCGGTACGGAGCGATCCCAGCGCGGTCGCCGCCCTTAGCCCGCCCGTCGTGGACGCAGCTCCATTCGCGGCGCCTGCAGCTGCGGCCGCCGTCGCACGTGTCACGGCAACACCCGCCGATGCAGCCGCAAGTCCAGCAGCACCGACACCCAGCGTTGTTCCGGCCGCTGCGCCCGCCGAAAGCTGTGGGGCGCCGGAGACAAGGCCGGCGGCGATGCGCGGGCAGAAGATAGCGAGCCCCATGAGTGTGAGAGAGCCAAGCACGACGGCGAAGGCCTGTTCGATCGTGATTGTGTCGGGGTCGAGGGCCGTCCGAAGCGTCGAGAACATGGTGGATCCGATCCCGATGATCATAGCGATCACCAGCACCTTGATCCCCGACGAGATGACGTTGCCGAGAACTCGCTCGGCCAGGAAGGTCGTCTGCTTCCAGAAGGCGAACGGCACGAGCACGAATCCGGCAAGTGTCGTGAGCTTGAATTCCACGATCAGGACGAACAGCTGGATCGAGAGGACGAAGAAAGCCGCGATAACGATGATGCCGCCGATGCAGAGGAGGATGATCTCCGAGATATTGGCGAAGAACTCCAGCGGTCCTGGCGCGATGTCGCCGATGTGGTCGAAGATCGGCGCAGATGCTGCGAGCCCCTCAGCGGCGACAAGGCCGGGACGCATCAGGTCGGCCGGGGAGAGGGTCGCCGCAGACGCGTTGAGACCCAGCGTTGCGAAGCTGTCGAGCACAATGGTCGACAACATGGCGAAGTTGCCGAAGATGAAGGCGAACGCGCCGACATAGAGCGTCTTCTTCACCAGGCTCTGGATGATGTCGGTGTTGGAGCCCCACGCCCAGAACAGGGCAGCCAGCGTGACATCGATGGCGATCAGGATTGCGGCCAGCGATGTGACGTCGCCGCTGATCAGGCCGAAACCTGAATCAATGTAACGAATGAATGTATCGAGAAATCCATCGATGGCTGAGAAGTCGTTCACGGCGGCGTCCCTTGTGTGTGGCCGGTAGCAGTCCAGCTAGTTCCAGGGCTTCTGGCCGGGGTGGGCGGTACGCGCGCCGGCGAAGAAGTAGGCGCTCTGCGCACGGCCCTGCGCTTGGACCTCCATTTCCCGCGCACGCTCCAGCGCTTCGGCCCGGCTTTCCGCAACAAGCAGGGCTTGCAGCCGCATGCTCTGCTGCGCCTGAAAGGCCAGGAACTCGTTGGTCGCCTGCGTGGCGGCGAGCGCGCCGGTCGCATTAGCGCTCGCAGCCGAGAGGCGCTCCAGAATGGCCTGGTCGGCGCGCAGCTGCTCGGTGACCTTCGCCTGCACGACCAGCGAGTTGCGTAGCGCGGCCCGGCTCGCATCGATCTGCTCGACCGCAGTCCGCGCCCGTGTCGCAAAGTCTGTCCCGGCATACCTGCCGCTGAACAGCGTCTGCAGGGCGTCGCGTGTCTGCTGCACTTCGAGGGCAACGCCGCCGGCCGTGTCGATCAGCTCGTCGAGCTCGCGAAGCTGCTGGACAAGTTCGGGAGCGAAGCGTTCGCCAAGGTTGGTGAGGTTGCGCGCCTCGTTCTCGAGGCTTCTCACCTGGTTGGTGATCTGCTGGATCTGGTTGTTGATCTGCTGCAGCGTCCGCGTCGCGGTCAGGGCATTCTGGATCAGGTTGGAGGGGTCGATGACCGCCATCTGGGCCTGGGACGGCGCCGCCACGGGGGCGATGAAAGCCGCAGCGAGAACGACCCGGAGGACGGATGAGAGTGAGAAGCGGGGCATGGGTAAGGTCCTATTCAGCTTGCGTGTTCGGTGATGCGGGTGCGTGGCGCGGGCGTGTGGTCGGGCTCATCGAGCGCTTCCAGGACCCAGGCCAGTTGGCGTGCCTTGAGGAAGCGGCGCCAGAAGGGAACGGAACTGGTCTGGCGTTCGAGACGGGCGATCAGCTCGCGCGCTGTTGAATCCGACGCGCCGCAGAAGGCCAGCGCAACCGGACCAAGCGCGAGTTCGAACAACCGTCGGCCCTTCGGGCTGGCATAGTAGTAGTCACGCTTGCGCTGGGCCGTTGCGATCAAGTCGATCTCGGTCTCATTGAGACCGAACCGCTCATAGGCCTGACGCTGCTGCGGTTCGAAGGCGCGCTCGTTCGGCAGATAGATCCGGGTAGGGCAGGACTCGATGAGAGCCGGAGCGATGTCGCTGTCCGCGACATCGGCGAGGGACTGGGTAGCGAAGACGACCGCCACGTTCTTCTTGCGAAGGGTCTTGAGCCATTCGCGAATACGCGCGGCGAACAGCGGCGCGTCGAGGAAGAGCCAGGCTTCGTCGAGGATGAGCAGGGTCGGGCGGCCGTCGAAACGCTCTTCAAGCCGATCAAACAGGTGGAGAAGGGCGGGCGCGGCGGCTTTGGGCCGGGCCATGATCTCTTCCATCTCGAACAGAACGGTATCGGAGAGCTTCAACCTGTCTTCCGCGCCGTCAAAGATCGCCCCGTATGCGCCCTCCTGCGTGTAGGGGAGGAGCGCTGACTGCAGGGCGGCGTCCTGGACGAGAAGGCGAAGCCCGGTGATGTGGCGCTGCTCGCGCGGGGCGCCGCCGAGACTGCCGAGGGCCGACCAGACCCGCTCCTGCGTATCGGGTGATTGCTCGACACCTTCCTGTGCCAGGAGCCCCATGACCCATTCGAGCGCGGTCGAGCGGGCGGCCGGATCGTCGATACGCGAGAGAGGCTGGAAGGCGGGGCTTGCGCCGCCGCCAAGGTCGATCGCGTCGCCGCCCAGTCCAAGCAGGGCCGCTCGGGCCGATCCGCCCTTGTCGAAGACGAAGATCTGCGCGTCTGGATAGCGCCGCCACTGCAGTGCCAGGAAGGAAAGCAAGACCGACTTGCCGGCGCCGGTTGGTCCGATGACCAGCGTATGGCCGACATCGCCGACGTGCAGGTCCAGCCGGAAGGGCGTCGAACCATCTGTCCGCGTGACCGCGAGCGGCGGCGCATCGAAGTGACGGTTCCACGGATCGCCCGCCCAAGGCGTCGCCAGCGGGGCGATATGGGCGAGGTTCAGCGTAGAGATCATTGGATGGCGGACATTGGCCCAGGCATGGCCGGGCAGGCTGGACAGCCACGCTTCAACGGAGTTCAGGGTTTCAGTGACGGTGGCAAAGCCGCGGGCAGATATGACACGCTCGGCATGGCGGAGCCGCTCATCTGCTTCATGTGGCGTCGCGCCCAGGATGACGAGGGTCGACGTGAAGAAGCCGAAGCCGACGAGTTCTGACCCTACCTCAGCCAAGGCCGCATCGACTTCCTCGGTCTTGGCGATGGCGTCGGGGTTGGAGAAGGCGGCCTGTTCCTTGGTCAGCATCTCCTTGACCAGCGCCGACAGCGATTTGTGCTTTGAGAACCAGAGGCGCCGCCATTTGGTGAGTTCGCGCTCCGCCTCAGCGCGGTCCAGGCAGAGATGGCGCGTCATCCAGCGGTAGGGCATGCCGAGCGAGTTGAGGTCATCCAGCACGCCGGGGTTCGTGAAGGGCGGGAAGCCCTTGATGGTCAGCAGGCGGAGGTGCTTGCCGCCCAGCACGGGCGCAACGCCGCCAATGAAGGGCGCATCGCAGATCAGCCCGTCGATGAAGGCAGCCGCCGCCGGTGCGCGCATAGGCGTCTGGCGATCGGATACCGCTCGCTTGAGATAGGTGAGCGTTTCGTCATCATCGAGCTGATGGAACTCAGCAACCACTGCCGCGAACAGACCGAAGGCGTGATCACAGCTGGTCGTGAACTGTTCCAGCGCGTCGAGGGCGACCTGCCGGTCGATGGCGCCGCCTGCCTTGCGCGACTTGTCCGCCTGCTTTGTTGGGGCCTGCTTCGCCTGATCCAGCTCGAAGAAGAAGGCAGATGCCTTGCGGCTGGCATCCGGCGCCGGCGTCCATTGCAGGGTCAGGTGATGGATGGTTTCGAACTGGGAGGAGGCCTGTTCGAAGGCGGCGGCACGCTCGGAATCGACGAGGCGGGACAGGTCGTCGCCGAATACGCCTGTCGGATAGTCGGTGACCTCTGTCCGCTCGGCTTCTATGTAGATTGCCCAACCGGACCCCAGCCTCCGGAACACATTGTTGGCGCGCGCCACGAATGACACGAGCTCATCGGGCGTCGACGATCTGACATCGGGCCCCCGGAACCGGGCAGTCTTCTGGAATGACCCATCCTTGTTGAGGACGACGCCGGGCCCGACCAGCAGCGCCCACGGGAGGAAGTCTTCAAGACGGCTCGGTTGGTGGGCGTAAGGAGAAAAACTCATCATGATGCTTGTCCAACTATCGTGCGGGTCAGTCGAAACGGTTCGGGATACGCATCGCGCGCTTGAGGACATCGATGGCGTCTGGATCGCGCTTGGCGAGGAAGACGCCGACGATGTGCCCCACAATGCCCACGGCCACGCCGATCAAGGGCGCGCCGGCGAAGGCGATGACCGCCGCCAGCGTGCCATTGAGGATTGCGTACGGCCGCGGCGCTCCACCCATGAGGATAGGTTGAGTGAGAGCCTGACGGACCGGCGCCAGATAGCCGGGAACATCGCGGGGATCGCGCATCGAGCTTGTCCTTCAAGGATCAGGGCAGCGTTGCGCCGCCGCCTCCAACCAGCGGCAGGAAGAAGCTCGTCGCGGCGAAAGCGATCGCGAGACCGAACAGGATCTGGAGAAGCTTCTTGAAACCCTGGCCAACATCGCCGAAGGCGAGCGTCATTCCAGTTGCAACGATGATGAGGATTGCGATGACCCGGGCCACCGGCCCGGTGATCGAGTCCATGACCGCCGTCAGCGGTCCCTCCCACGGCATGGCGCCGCCTGCCCCACCGGTTGCCGCGTGAGCGGCGCCTGCTGAGGCGATCGCAATCGCGGCGAGCGGGATAATGCGCAACAGTGCGCGGGTGCTGGTCTTCACGTCATGGCTCCTGCTTGTACTCGATGCACGCCAGGCCCGGGCGCGGCGGGGTCTCGCAATCCAGGCTTGGCAAGCTTGGGCGCGTAGATTTCGCTGATGCGGCGGCCGGCTGGCCCTCCGCGTTCGATGAAGACGACAAGGTCGATCGCTTCTGCGATCAGCGCCGTGGGTGGGCTGTCGCAGGCTTCCATGGCGAGCTGTTCGAGACGCGAGAGGGCGGCGCGCGCGGAATTGGCATGTAGCGTGGCGATCCCGCCGGGATGGCCGGTATTCCATGCCTTGAGAAGATCGAGGGCCTCGGCGCCGCGTACCTCGCCCACGATAATGCGATCCGGCCTGAGCCGCAGCGTCGAGCGAACCAGCTGCGCCAGACTGACCGAACCGGGTTGCGTCCGCAGCGCAACGACATCTTCGGCCGCGCACTGCAGCTCGCGCGTGTCTTCGAGAAGTACCACGCGCTCGTTTAGAGAGGCGATCTCGCTTAAGAGTGCGTTGGCCAACGTCGTCTTGCCGGAGCCCGTGCCGCCCGCCACGATGATGTTGGCGCGATCTCGGATGGCGGACTTCAGCGCCGAGGCCTGGGCGGGTGTGACGATCCCGGCGTCGGCATAAGCCTCCAGCCGGATCACCTGGCCTGCGGGCTTGCGAATTGCGAAGCATGGACCCTTGGCGACCGGAGGCAGGACGCCTTCGAAACGCTCGCCGCGCGGCGGAAGCTCTGCGGAGACGATCGGCTTGAGGCGGGTGGCTTCGGTTCCGGTAAGCGTCGCAACGAGTCGAATGGCGCGCTCGGTTTCGGCGGGCTCAATTCGGATGTCGGTGGCCTCGCGTCCGCGACCAACACGCTCCACCCATACCCGACCGTCGGGATTGACGATTACCTCGATCGTGTCTCGCGCGTCCAGCACCGACGAAAGGGCAGGCCCCAAGGCTGTGGCAAGCATGGCGAGACCACGGGTCGGATCGAAGGCAGAGGACGCGCTCATTCGGCGGCCCTCGCAGGCTGGGCCATCGCCGGGCCTTCTCCGGCGAAATGGTCGCGCCAGACGCTGCGGCCCTTGCCGAGACGTGTGACAATGGCATCGATCACACTACGGAAGCGCTCGGCGCCGCGGGCGTTGAAGACCGTTTTTTCGTTCTCGGCGATCTCCGGCGTGACGCTCATCGCAAACCGGGCCGCATGCGCGGACAGCTCGAAATGCGTCTCCTGGCCTTTTTCAACAACGCCAATTGCCCGGTGGATGACGTCGAGCTTCGCCATCACCGTGGCGTGCTCGACATCCCGGTCGATGTTGCTGAAGGCCTTGTTGATCGCGTCCTCGACAATGTCCGAGACGCTGCGATCCTTGACAGCCGCGACACGTTTCAGCGTGTCTGCCAGATCCTTCGGAATATAGGTGGTGATCTTCTCTCTGACGGCCATGATCAGAAACTCGGATCATGATTGTCGGGATCGAGCGCGAACTGCGCAGCGATTGCTGTGGTCGGTCCGGCGATCGCTGCGCCCAAGTCATCCTCGATTGCAACCGGCGGTTCGAGGACAGGCTGAGCAATCTCTGAAGCAGCTGCCGCTGCAACCGCAGGCGTAAACGCAAATGCCTGTTGCTTGGCATCCTGCGTTCGGGCGCCGCCGCGACGCGGTCGGATCGACGGTGTCGCGGGTTTGGGGGCAGGCGGTGGCAGGGGCGGCGGCACAGCCGTATCCCAGTCGTTCTGAGCGCCGGGACCCCGCGGGGGAGGTACGACGATCGGGGGGCGAACACGGCCCTGGAATGTCGGTTCGGCGTAATAGCGCAGCTTGCGCGCGCGGATCGGAGGCGACCCGCCGATAAAGACGAGTGAGTCACTTGGCGGGAGCTGCATGACCTCGCCCGGCGTCAGCAGCGCGCGGGGAACTTCCTGCCGCGACACCATCGTATGCCCGAGCCAAGGCGCCATGCGCGAACCGGCATAGTTCATCTGTGAGCGTGTTTCGGTGGTGACGCCGAGCATGTCTGAAAGCCGTTTGGCCGTACGCTCGTCATTGCAGGCGAAGGCAACGCGAATGTGGGCATTGTCGAGAATGGACGAATGCTCGCCATACGCTTGCGCGATCTGATTCAACGACTGTGCGACCAGGCAGGCCTTGATCCGATACCCGCGAATGTAAGCGAGGGCGTGCTCAAAGAAGTCCAGCCGGCCAAGCTGCGGGAATTCGTCGAGCATCAGGAGGACGCGCCTACCGTCCGCGGCATTGACATGCTGTCCCGCGATCTCGGTCAGACGCTTAAGAACCTGGTTGAGCACGAGGCGGAGCAACGCCTTCAGACGGGAGAGCTCTTCGGGTGGTACAACAAGGTAGAGCGAGACGGGGCGCGCGCCTTCGATCAGGTCCGCGATGTTGAAGTCGGAGACCTCTGTTGCGCGCGCGAGAACCGGATCGCGATAGAGGGCAAGGTAGCCCAGAGCGGTTGAGACGACGCCCGATCTCTCGGCCTCGGCCATATCGAGAAGCTGCCGGGCGGATGCAGCAACGACCGGGTGAACCGCGCCGTCCTTGATCGGCCGCCGCAGCATCTCCTCGAGAAGCTCTAGGATTGGTCGCTGGGGGTCTGCCAGCAGCTCGGCGAGGCGTGCGAGAGTCTTGGTCCTTTCGACATAGAGCACCCACAGCACGACACCGACGAGAAGTTCGAAGGCCCGCAACTGCCAATGGCTGCGCGTGCCGAGTGCGCCCTCCGGATCCACCAGCATGTCCGCAAGGATTTGGGCGTCGCGTACTTCGGCTTCTCCCCGCCGGATCTGTGTCAGCGGGTTGTAGCGGTGCGTCGCAGCGGCGGTCGGCTCGAACCGGAAAGTCGGGCCGAAACTCGCACGCAAGCCTGATGTGATGCGCCAGTTTTCGCCTTTCAGGTCGAGGGCTACGAACGAATGGCGCCACACCAGACCGGTCGGGAGGGATATACCGACACTCTTGCCAGTGTTTGTGGGCGCAACAACCAGCACATGCTCGTCGCCATCATGGCGAAGAATCTCGCGCTCCCAGGTGCCGAGAATGACGCCATCGCCGCGTGTGAGTCCGAGCTTTCGGATTTCCGAAGCGCGCGCCCAGCGGGCGCTGCCATACGTGTCAGACGACTTCGCTTCACGCGCGCGCCAGAGCGAAAAGGCGAACGATGTCGCCACGGCGCCGGCAGCGAACAACAGAAAGATCATCCCGCCTTGCTCGAAGATGGAGCGGGCGTAGCTGTCGTACTGGAACCACCACCCAAAAAAGCGCCACGGCGCGTAGAATGGCCAGCCGAATACATGTGCATCCGGTGCGCCGAGCGCTGGTTGATAGCCCAGGTTGTGCGCCGTCCATTGCGTGGCAGCGATCGCGCCGAGCGCGATCGCGCCGAGTACAAAGACAATCTGCCCCCAATAGATGCGGCCCGCGCTCATGCGATCAGCTCGTGCGAAGGCAGCCACGATTTGAGACCGGGTAGTACGCTCGCTCCGCGTTTACATTCGTAAAAGGCGAAGCTGGTTCGGGCTTTGCATGGATAACATCTTAACTGGGGGAGATACCGGTCCATTGCGCACGCTCAGCCAATCGATTGGCTAGCGTTAGACGTGACGGTGCGGTTTCGCTTCGCAGTTTATTCGACAAGGGGTCGTCGAAAAGGAGCGAATGGTGGGTGGGGCAAATATCGATTGGGATCGGCTAAAGGTTTTTCAGACCGTGGCCGACGAAGGCAGCATCAACGCTGCTGCAAAGACGCTGAGCCGCAGTTACGGGAAGGTCTCCAAGGACCTTGAAGAGCTAGAGCGGGCATTGGGGCATCAGTTGTTTGAGCGATCGCATCGTGGTCTGGGACTGACTGCTGTCGGTGAAGACATTCTGAGATCAGCGCGCGCGATGTCTGACTCGGTGCAGTCCATTATCGATCGCGCCAACGAGCGAGATCCGAACCATATCGTGATCTGCGCGCGTGACGGCATCGCGACTTACTGGTTGGCGCGCCATCTTCCTGAGCTGTACGGGTCCCATCCTAACATCCGCATCTTCTTCAAGGTGCTGCCGACAACGCCAAATCTCGGCGAAGGGGATGGCGACATCGCTATCCAGTTTGAGCCACCCAGCACAGCCAACGTCGTCGCACGCCAGCTCGGATGGCTTCACTACATTCTTTACGCGGCGCCAAGCTATCTGGCTCGCAATGGTGAACCGAAGGTCATGTCCGACCTGCAGGGGCATCGGTGCCTCAGATTGGCCGGCGAGGAATACCAGGTGGACCGTTGGCAACCAGCGGCAGCCGCATGGGGCGCCATTCTGCCAAGCACCATGGAAACGGATACAAGCTCGGTTCTAATGGAAGCCTGCGCATCTGGAGCCGGCATCGCGGTCATGCCGAGCTACGTGTCAGAATGCGAGTCACGTTTGCGGCCGCTGATCGGCATCAAGCCGCTCGCCACCGTGCGCTTCTGGTTGGCGTACTCGGAGCGGGTTCGCAACATGAAGGCGAGCGAGCCTGTGCTGGAGTGGATACGCTCGTGTTTCGATCCGAAGCGGCACGCCTGTTTCCGGGAAGTGTACTTCCCCCCTGAGCCGCAGTTCAACGAAGAGGCAGGCTCAGGCCGACTGATGCTGTGAGCCTTGGGTGGCCCTTGGCCAGGTTTGTCAGCCGCCGTTCCAAGCAAGTCGCATTGCTGGTCGTATCCGTTATCGCAGTTGCCATGCTTGGTGTAAGCATGACGACCTCGAACCCGCGCCTGGTGTGGAATTTCACGCCGAGCATACCGACGGGACTCTACATCATTGAGGACAGGGACTGGCGCCGTGACGACCGTGTTGCGTTGAAGCCGTCCGGTCATCTACTGGAGCTGTTGCGAGCATCCGGGGTTCTCAAGGACGGCCGGCTTCTGATGAAGCGCGTTGCAGCCGATGCAGGCGACGAGGTTTGCCGGAAGGGCCAAGAGGTCACAATCAACGGCGTGGCGGCTGCCTTGGCGCGACAGGATCAACTTCTGCCGTCCTGGTCTGGGTGCCATGTGCTCGAGATCGGCGATGTGTTCCTGCTGGGCGATGCAGACAACTCTTTTGACGGAAGATACTTTGGCGTCTCCTCTGCCGTCGATATAGTCGGCCCGGTTCATTCGATCATGACCTTCTGACGGTTGGTCAGGAGGCCTCGCCATCTTGAATGGAAGAGGCCTATGCAGAATATTGGACCGTATGATTGAGCAGTTCGAAAAGCGGGCCATTCGAAATTATGCGGAGCGGGTCGCCGTGCCGCTGTTCACCTACCGTGGCTCCTCGCAAGATGTTGAGGACTTTGACGAGATAGGGACCGGAACTTTATTTTCCCATGCGTCGCGACTTTTTCTCGTCACCGCAAATCATGTCCTTGACGGAACGGCGATCGAACGAATCGTAATTCCTCATCGACATGAAGGTAAGGCGGATCTTATTACGCTCGGTAATCTGAGAGTGACGCGGCCGGCAGACACCTTTCTTGATGTCGCGGTGCTTGAAATCCTCGGTGAAAAATCAGGACAGAAGCTCCGAAAGGGATGGACGGTTATAACTTCGGATATGGTTGCCGAGTGCCCTGAGGAGGGATCGTGCCTGCTAATTGGCTACCCCTCCGACGTGCGGAATCGGCAACCGACGACCGCGGACGTTGAGCACCCGCCCTTTGCCATCCTGACTAATCGCCTGTTGCGTCCGCCTGAGGACGCAATCGACAATCAGCATCGCGAGCCCATTTTAGCGGATGTGGACCTGTTCTTTGCCCACCATAGCCAAGGTCGCGATGACGATGGATCGCTCAAAAGGCTGCCACGATTGCGTGGAATGAGTGGCTGTACGGTTTGGTCGTATCAGCCTGCAGAGCCCGCTAAATTGTGGACTCCCGAAACGCACTTGCGCGCGGTTGGAATTCAATCAGGGATGATTGCGGACTCTTACATACGCGCCAAATCGTGGCGGTGGGCAGTCCACGCCATAGAGAAAGAGACGGCCTCGGCTTCCTGAGACGTCATTTTGTTAGAGCTGCCACGCGTCCGGACCCTGGCTGGGCATTACTGGTTCGGACAGCTGCGTGATGCTCACAAGTGCCGTCGCTGACCGCTCGTCCTCGCCCGCCACCGTTCGGCCTTCAAGGGACGCTGCGCTCTTCGCCCTTGAGCGCCGAACGCGCCGTCGGGCGTGACAGGACGTGCCGCGACAGCGGCCCCGGTGTCGCATTCTGCAGCCGGGAAGCTCAAGGAGCTTCCAGTGTCTGAATCCTCATCTCTTCAGCAAATCCCGCTTAACAAGCTGATGGCTTCGCAGCTGAACGTCCGCAAGAAGGACAGGAAGGCCGACATCGATGCGCTTGCCGCTTCGATCCTCGCGCATGGGCTTCTCCAGAACCTCAATGTCGTCGCCAGCGAGGATGGCAAGTTCGAAGTCGTCGCCGGCGGTCGCCGGCTCGCCGCCCTCAAGGCGCTCGTCAAGGCAGGCTCGATTGCGCGCGATTATGCCGTGCCTTGCGGGGTGCTACCAAACGAGCAGGCGCGAGAAGCGTCGCTCGCTGAGAACATTCAGCGTGTGGACATGGACGCCATGGACGAAGTGGACGCCTACGGCCAGCTGGTTGACGAAGGCGCCAGCCCCGAGGCGGTCGCCCGCCGCTTTGGCGTCACCCTCCGCCACGTGCAGCAGCGTCTGGCGCTAGCCAAGCTGTCACCGAAGATCAAGGCAGCGTGGAAACGTGGTGACGTCACGCTCGATGCAGCACGCGCCTTCTGCCTGGTGGACGATCACGCTCAGCAGGATGCCGTGTTCAAGTCCCTCGGTAAACCTGTCACCCACGCCTCCACCGTTCGCGCCCGTCTGATGGGCGACCGCATGCGCGCAGGCGACCGGCTTGCGATCTTCGTGGGCCTTGAAGCTTATGAGGTCGCCGGAGGCGCTATCGTGCGGGATCTGTTTGACGAGGATGCCGTCTACATCGGCGATCCTGCGCTGATCACACAGCTGGCTGAGCAGAAGCTGGAAGGTTATCGCGCTTCGTTTGCCGATGCGGGTTGGGGATGGGTGGACGTGAGCCTGAGCGGCGGCTCGATTGGCGGGACGCGACTTCAACCAGACTGGCGCGACCACACGCCGGAGGAAGAGACAGAACTCACTCGGCTTCGGAGCGAGATGGAAGCGCTGGACGAGGCGATTGACGCTGACAGCATCGAAGAAGACCCCCGCTGGGACACGCGCGACGATCTGGCCGCGCAGATTGAAACGATCCGGCAGGCAGCGCGTGTGTGGAATCCCGCGCTTATGGCCTTGTCTGGTGTCGTTCTGTCGATTTCCTATGACGGCGAACTCGCGACCGTTTGCGGTGTTGTGCGCGCCAGCGATGAGAAGGCGGTCCGCGAAATCCGGAAGGCGCAACAGAAAGACAGAGCTTCCGAGGTCGACGACGATGCTGGGCCGGATCGACCCGACGAACCGGTCGTCGAGTCGGGCTTGCCGAAGGCGCTTATCCGTGACCTGTCTCTCGCCCGAACGCGTGCAATCCGCTTCAAGCTTGCGACGGACGTGGATGCGTCCTTGGCGCTTGCCGTGGCCGCAATGATCCAGCGCCAACGTCTCCATGTGGCCATGCCTGGCGTGGACGTCTCGGCTCACGCGGCGAATGTCGAAGACTTCGATGAGCTTCAGGATGTCCTATCGCAGCAGGAAGGCAGGCTTCCGCTGGACGAGGCTGACGTTCTCCCATGGTGTCTGGAGCAATCGCGCGAGACGTTGCTGAGTACGCTGGCTGTACTGACCGCGCAGAGCGTTGATCTCACCCATGAGCGGGGTGGGCCGGGAGACCGCGCCCGGCAAGGGATTGCCGATAGGCTGTGTGATGCGCTCCGCGTCGACATGAAGGAGTTCTGGCAGGCCGACGACCAGTTCTGGTCACGTCTGCCGAAAGCGGAACTTCTGCAGGTTCTCCGTGATAGCCCGCCGATGGAGAACTTCAAGGAAAAGCAGCGTGACGCGCAATTGAAGGCATTGAGCAAACTGAAGAAGGACGAGCTCGCGAGCCGCGCGGCCGCAGCCTACGCCAGGGAACTGTACGTGCCGGACATATTCATCATTGAGCCGGCCAAAGGCGCATACACGGTCACGCGCCCGTTGGAGGAGACGGTTGCGGCTTGACGATGAACCCGCCCGGCCTTGGGGCCGGGCGGGCGTCCGTCTGAGGCGCGTCGCGCTAGCGGCGTAGACGCGCCTCGTGCGACATGAGAGCCATCTGTCTTCCGAACGTCGCCTCATTTCGTCAGTGGGCCAGTGCCGACTGACCGTCCAATTCCGGTTGGGATGAATTCAGGAAGAGTTGGCGGCCCTTTTGTGATAATCGAACCACGTTAAGACAACTTTTGCCCGCTGGTTCGATAGCATGCGGAAGGATCAGCTGCCGTGATAGCGCGCAGATGAAGGTGCTTGGATGGCAAACATGGATCGAGCTCCTGCAATCGCACGCCTGTTAGAGATGGCGGTTCGCAGCGCTTATGTTCGCTCTGGAGCGGATGAACGACACCTCACGGACTGGCCGGTGCTACGGTTTCTCGTTCAAGCGGGGAATGAAGCGCGGACGCGTGCGGGCCTGCAGCGATTTCTGGGTGTCGACGACAAAGCATGCGCGGCGATCGTCGATCGTCTTCTCATGTCCGGACTAGTGTGTGAGGCCGCAGAGCGCCGGTTGGACATCACGCAAGCCGGGCGAGATATCCTCACGCACGACCCATCGCTTCGTCTAGCTGCGGCTATCACGACGCTCACGCCCAACTTGCAATCTTCGCTTGTTGCTGGCCTCGAGGCAGTTCTGGCCAGCCTCAGTCATCCAGAAGTCCGACGGCATTAGCTCTTGTTGCGCCGCCGCCCGCAGCATCTCTCATTGGGCAATTGATCGCCGTGTTGTCGTCTCACCAATGTCCGCGTAGCGGCGATTGAGTGAGCTGATCATGTCATTGATGCCCAAACGCCAGTTCAACAAGCGCAACCGGATCGTATGGCTTCTTCAGAAGCCGGGCGAAGCCTTGGGGAAGAGACGTCGCTTCGATATCCGCGGCCGTGAATGCGCAAACACGGGTGAGGACATTCGGCCCAGCGCCGGATTGTATGGCTCTGGCGACCTCGGCGCCGGTCATGTCCGGAAGATTGAGATCCAGAAGAATAAGGTCGAAGGGCTGGGCTGATGCAGCCTCGAGACCCGCCGACGCAGTCTCCGCCGCGACTACCAACGCGCCCGCGTCCGCCAATATCCGAGCTGCGATCTCGCGATTTGCGGGATGGTCGTCAATGATGAGGACTTTGGCTGTCGCGCGACCCGAATCCGCGCTGCTGGGAGCCGCTGCTTCCTGAGCATGCAGCCGGACGGTGAAACGTGCCCCCAAGCCTGGAGCGCTCTCCACCTCGATCGATCCTTCTAGGGCTTCAACCAGGCCCTTGCAGATCGAGAGGCCCAGGCCCGTGCCGGAAGGAAGAGCGGACGCGCCAACGCCCTGGAAGAAGCGTTGGAACAAGGCCTCGCGAGTCGCGCTGTCAAAGCCCCGCCCCGTGTCAGCCACGACAATCGAGAGGGTGCCGAAATGTGCGTCATAGTCGGTCGAAACAGTGATCGATCCGCGGTCCGTGAACTTGAGGGCGTTGCCGACCAGATTGATCAGGATCTGGGTGAGCGCATCCGCGTGCGTTTCGAGGAAAGCCGGGAAGTCGGCATCAGCGATATGTCGAAGCGCAATGGCCTTGAGCGCGGCCTGTTGGGAGAAAACATCCAGCACATTGTCAACGAGGGCACCGATGGCCACTGGCGCAGCCGCGGTCGCAGCGAGGGTGGCCGCCTTGGCGCGACCCAGGACGGTATTAGCGACAGACAAGAGCGCATGACCGGATTGATTAAGATTTTCGAGGTCGCGCCGGGCAGCTTCCGGCATGTCTTTCCTGGCCATCAACAGGTGCGCATAGCCGATGATCGCCATCAGCGGCGTGCGCATTTCGTGGCTCAGGTCAGCCGCCATGGATTGCGGTTGAAATGCACCTTGGCCTGTGAGTTCGTTCCCATGCACAAGCCTGCGTTCTCGTGCTGCCCGGTCGGTGATGTCCTGCACCGAGCCGACGATGGAGATCACTTCGCCCAGCGCGTCTCTCTGCGCGAGCGTGCGCGACTCGACCACGCGAACGCCGCCGGATGGAAGCAGGATGCGTGAAATCGTAATGTGGCCTCCAACCTGCAGGTTGGAAGACAGATCGATATAAGCGTCGGCGCGGTCGTCGGGATGAATGCGGCTCATCGTCTGTTCGGCGTTGGGCGCAGGGCCAAACGGGAATTCGAACAATCGGAACATGTTCGGCGACCAGTCGACGACACCGGTGGCGAAGTCCATCCGCCAGAAGCCGATGCCAGCAACTTCTTCAGCGATCTCTGACCAAACCGCCTTTAGGGGCATCTCATTTGTCATGCGAAGACCGTCATGGCACGCCGAAGCTGCAATTTAGCTAATCCCGCTCGGCTGCCTGACCGGTCTTTTGTCGCAGGCGGTCAGAAAGTGTGCGGCCTAATGGCGCTCAGGCTTGGCGAGATGCCGGGTTTGTCGGCTGCAACGGCAATTCCCAGCGCGTAAGCGCCTGTGAATGGACGTCGCGCCCATCGGTGGCTAGCATGATGGATGGGCGGCAGGCGGATCAAGCGATATCGTATCGCACAACAAGAGGCGTTCGAATGGACGTTGATCTTCGACCGGGGCTGGACGGTTGAGTGTTCGGCGCATGGCCGGATTATCGCAAGTTCTGCGCTGGAACAGTTTGAGGAAAGCGCGAAGGGTCGAGAATTGGTCCGGGAGCTTTATGCAGCCATGATACGCGCCGCTGATGATCTGTGAGGAATTGTGCTGTGTGCTGGAATGGCAATCATGAGATCAGGTCGACCACCGCCTGAAACACGCTGATGCCGAGCGAGATCATGCTCGGGACAATAACGGCGGCGCCGCACAGGACCGCCAGGGTGACGATCCAGCCTGCTTTCCTCTTCCTGGCGGCTTTTGTCATCTGTTGGATCCTCGATGGCGGCGTTCGTTCTTGCCTGTTGCAGGCTGGACCGAAACGCGGGGGTCTCTATTGGAGGCTTGCCCCGTATCCTGGGGCGACGGAGTCGGATGATCATCTTCCGCGAGCAGAATTCTTTCTGCGGCGCCTGACAGGTCTTCGTACTGTCCAGACCTGAGCGACCAGAAGAAAGCTGCGAGGCCTATGGCGCCCATTAGAAGTGCGATCGGCACCAGCCAGACCAGGACGCTCATGGCGAAACTCCCGCAACTGCCCGGCTCGCCCGCCATGAGCGGCTTGCATCGCTCTGGCGAGAAGCCGGCGACAATCTCAAGGCGTTGAACACGACCGTCAGCGAGGACGCGGACATCGCAATCGCGGCAAGGAAAGGTGTGACGAGGCCTGCGAGGGCGAATGGGACAGCTATGGCATTGTAGATGACGGCGAGAGCGATATTCTGGTGAACAAGGCGCCGAGCCTTCCTGGAAATCTCCAAGGCGTCGGCAACGCACTTCATTCCGCCCAGAAAAACGAAATCCGCCGCCGCGCGCCCGATATCGGCAGCCTCGCCCGGCGCCATGGAGACATGAGCGGCAGACAGGGCAGGGGCGTCGTTGAGACCATCGCCCACCATCAAAACTCTCCGGCCCGCATGGCGAAGGTCATCGAGACGGCGAACCTTGTCTCCCGGCTTCATCGCAAAACGAAAATCGGTGACGCCGAGATAGGCGGCGAGGCTGGCAACCGCGCCCTCACCGTCACCCGAGAGGATCTCGATGCGATAGCCGCGCCCGCGAAGATCCGCGATCGTATCGCGAGCTTCAGGACGCACCCTGTCCGCCAATTCGAATTGTCCGACGACTCTTGCGTCCTTCGTGAGCACAACACCCGCGCCAATGGGGGCGTCCTGCAACCAGTCCGGGCGACCTAGCCGGTAGACGTGATCTCCGATTTGGCCCTCGACGCCGAAGCCCGCATACTCGCGGAAACTCTCAACGGTTAGCAGGGCGCCATTCGCTTCAAGGCTGGCAATTGCCCGCGACACGGGGTGGCGCGAACAGGCGGCCAGCGCGATTGCGGCGCGCAGATCGTCTTCCGCGAGCGTGTGCGCGACGACCTGCATTATGCCAAAGGTGAGCGTGCCGGTCTTGTCGAAGACAATCGTGTCGATTTCGGCCGCGCGCTCCAGCGCGCTGCCATCCTTGAGGGCGAGCCTGAGTTCGAACAGACGCCGCGCCGCCATCACATGGACCATGGGTACAGCAAGGCCCAGCGCGCAGGGGCAGGTGATGACAAGCACGGCGACCGCGATGGTGAGCGCCTGATGCCAGCTTCCCGTCGCAAGCATCCAGGCCATGAAGCTGACGGCGGCGAGCGCATGAACGACGGGGGTATAGAGAGAGGCTGCACGATCAGCGAGACGGCGGTAGCCTGCGCGACCGGTTTCCGCCGCTTCCATCATGCCGATCATGCTGGCGATGAATGAATCCGGCATCGCGCGGCTGACCTGCACCTCGATGCTGCCATTGATGTTGAGCATGCCCGACAGGACGGCGGAGCCAGGTCCCGCGCGGACGGGCGTGCTCTCGCCATTGACGATCGCTGTATCGAGATCGGCGTCGCCTTTCAGAATCACGCCGTCGAGCGGGATCCGATCGCCTGCCTGCACAAGCACAACCTCCCCCGTGCGGATAAGGTCGGTCGAGGTGTAGGCGCGCTGGCCACTGGAAGCGACGACGGTTGCACCACGCGGCATGAGACGGGCGAGACCCATCACAGCCGTTCTCGCCTTGCGCCGCATCATGTGGTCGAGCGTGCGGCCGACCAGCAGAACGAAGATAAGTGACGTTGCCGCGTCGAAATATGCGTGCGGACCCTTTTGCAGCGTGTCGTAGGCGCTGAGCCCAAAAGTGAGCAGAATGCCGACGGCGATCGGCACATCCATGTTGGCCTTTCCCACCTTGAGGGCGGCCCAGGCCGATTCAAAGAATATACGTCCCGAATAGATGACAACGGGCGCCGCCAGAACGGCTGAGATGACATGGAAGACATTGCGAAGCGCCGGATCGGCGCCGGACCAGATCGACACCGAGAGCAGCATGATATTCATCATGGCGAAGCCGGCGACGGCTGTTGCCCGCACGAGGCGGTCCATCTCCGGATCGCGGGTTTCGGTTTCGAGCGAAGACAGCGTGGCGTCGTAACCCGTCTGCGTCAGTGTCTTGACGAGCGGCGGGGGTGAACTCCCCGCGCGCCATTTCACCTTCACCCTCCGCGTCGACAAGTTGACCCGCGCATCAACGACATTTTCCAGCTTGATGAGCGCGCCTTCGATGGATCTGATGCAACCGGCGCACCGCGCCGTTGGAACAACGAGGTCGGTCTCCATCAGCCCGTTCGCGAGACTCCGGCTTGCGAGCAGGATTTCCGCTTCCGCCGGAGGCGGCATGACGGGGGCGCTTGTGGCGAGATCGCCGTCGCGAGCCATTTTACCCCTCCTTATCTGCCACCATCCTGTAAGCGTGCCAGCTCGCATGGCCCAGCAACGGAAAGATCAGGATGAAGCCGAAAAAGAAGGTTGCGAGGCCAACCGCACAGAGCAAGAGAATGATCGCTCCCCAGGTGATCATCGGCCACACATTGTTCCAGACCAGGGCCATGCTCGTGCCCATGGCCGTCAGCGCGTCAGTGCGACGGTCGAGAAGCATGGGAATGGAAAAGGCGCTGAGCGCGAAGGCGAAGGACGCGAAGAGTCCGCCAACGGCCGTGCCAACACCCAGCATGGCCCAACCCATTGGTTCGTTCAGGAGCAATTCGACGATATGCGGAAGGCCGGGGAAGGGCGTCACGCCGAAGAAGAGCGCGTAAAGCAGGACGGCGGCTCTCATCCAGAGGAGTGTCAACAACGAAAGGAGAAGCGTGGCGTAGAAGATCTGCGCCCCGGAGTTCAGCTTCGGGAAGATCATCTCGCTGAGTGTCGCCGTTCTCCCAGCCTCGAACGCCCGGCTCTTGGCATAGAGGCCGACGCCCAGAAGCGGGCCGACGATCAGGAATCCGGCGAGCGCGGGGAAAAGTATGTAGTCATACTCGAAGGTAATCAGCAGGCCGACAAAGAGCGCTGACAGGATCGCGATGCTGAGACCATAAAGCAGGCTGAGCAGCGGCTGACGCATAAGGTCGCGCCAGCCCATCGCAAGCCACTTGAAACCAACGTCCAGCGGCAGATTGCGCTGCATACGAACGTCACGCGTCCGTTCGACGCCGGATGTTTCGCTCAGGAGGCCGTAGTTCTCGCTGTTCTCAGCCATGTTCGTCGCGTCCTAGCATGCCGACTTCGCAGCGATATACCCACCTTCGCCCGCACCCTTGGCGTGCGGCACGCAAGCTGGCTGGGAGGTCAGCGCCACATACAGAAGATGGATGTTCGCGGCAGCAAAGACGAAGATAGCCGCGCTGATCAGGATCCAGATTTTGAGTCTCATGACCCGTGAACTCCCTGATCCTAGCTGTCGCCTTCGCCAAGCGCGTGCACGTAGAGTGCGAGTATCTTTATCTCTGCAGGCGTCAGGCGTTGGTCCCATGTCGGCATGTGTCCCCGCCTGCCGCCATGGATGGTCGTGATGATAGTTTCGAGGTCGCCGCCATACAGCCAGCGTTTGTCCGTGAGGTTGGGGGCGCCGACATCCTGTTTGCCGCGCGCGTCTTCGCCATGACAGGTGACGCAGTTCTTGAGGAAGACATCCCGGCCAGCGGTGATCGTCTCGATGTTTCCTGGTTGCGAGAATTCAGGATTGCTGAGTGAGAAGATGTAGTTCGCGGCCTTCTCGATGTCTTCCCGCGGCAACATCTGGTCCAACCCGAAGCGTGGCATCTCGGCAAGGCGGCTTCCGGCGTTCGCCGAGTTGACGCCAACGCTGATTGTCTCCGCGATCCGCTGGGCATCTCCGCCCCACAACCAGTCATCGTCCGTCAGGTTGGGGTAGTTTGCGCGTCCCTTACCATCGATGCCATGGCAGGCGGCGCAGTTGTCGCCGAAGAGCTGATGTCCTGTGCTGCGGACGATCGACATCATCTGTTCGTCGGCCTGGATCGTAGGAAAATCGGAGCTTTCGATTTTTCTCGTCCACGATGCTTTGTCGGTGATGGACGTGACGAGTTGCTCTTCCACGGCTTTCCTCTGATCGATGCCCAGCACGCCCGGCGTGAAGGTCCGCCCGATTGGCCAGGCCGGCGTCAGGATCCAGAGAACGAAGGCGATGAGGTGGGTGATGATCAGAAAAAGCAGAACACCGCGAGGCACTGGAGTGTCCAGTTCCTTGATCCCATTCCAGTCGTGGCCGGTCAGTCGCTCGCCGCTGACGGGATCGCGTTCTTCAGCGTTCATGGTCTTCCTCCCGTTCAAGGACGGAACGCTTGGCATCGTCGAAACGACGACGGTTCGAGGGCCAGAACGCATAGATCACGACGCCAATCGCCATTGCGATCAGATAGAAAAGGCCCCAGCTCTTCGAGAATGCGACGAAGAATTCGTGATCCATGACCATCACTCCAGCGGCGTCGGCGCGGTCTCGGGCGCCGCTGTGTTCTTGTAGGCGGCGTCGGTCAGCCGCCCGAGAATTTGGAGGTAGGCCACCAGCGCATCCATCTCAGTGAGTTGACTGGTGACCCCGTCGAAGGCGCGCACCTGCGTTTCTTCCCCGTAGCGCTGCGTCAGGCCTGGCACGCCTTCGGTATCGGGGTTCGCCTGCGCATAGGCATCGGCGGGTGCATTCTTGACCATATCTTCTGAGTAGGGAACGCCCACGGCGCGCTGAGCGGCCAAGTGTTCCGAAAGATCATCAATCCTCAGATCCGTGCGCGCCAGCCAGCGATAGGCGGGCATGTTGGACTCAGGGACGACATCGCGTGGATAGGTGAGGTGGGCGACGTGCCACATGTCGCTATACTTGTCGCCAACGCGCGCAAGATCGGGCCCGGTCCGTTTCGAGCCCCACAGCATGGGGTGATCGTTTTTCGACTCCACGGCGAGAGAGTAGGGACCATAGCGCTCCACCTCGTCGCGCAGGGTGCGGATCATCTGGCTATGGCACGCGTAGCACCCCTCGCGCACATAGATGTTGCGTCCTGCGAGTTCGAGCGGCGTGTAAAGCCGCATGTCCGGCGCCTCTTCCACCGTCTCGTCGATCGTGAACAGCGGCGCGATCTCGACAATGCCGCCCACGCTCGCCGCGGCGATGATGGCCAGGACAAAGCCGATCGCGGAGCGTTCGAGCTTGCGATGAAAGAACTCGCTCATCTTACTCTCCTGCCAATGCAAGGTCCGCCGGATGCGGAACATCGTCCTTGGCTTCGACTTTGTCCGGCGAGCGGATCGTCATCAGGATATTGTAGAGTCCGATGACGGCGCCGATGAGGAACAACAGGCCGCCAAACGCCCGCGCCACATAGTACGGCCACATGGCCTTCAATGAATCGATGAACGAATAGGCGAGCGTGTCCTCCTCCGTGTAGGTCCGCCACATCAGGCCCTGGATGATGCCCGAGTTCCACATCGCAAAGACGTAGATGAGCGTGCCGGCGAGAGCGAGCCAGAAGTGCCATTCGACCAGCGCCGGGGAATACATGCGACGGCGTTTCCACAGCACGGGGACGAGCGTGTAGAACGAACCGAAAGTGATCAGCGCCACCCACCCAAGTGCGCCGGCATGCACGTGACCCACTGTCCAGTCTGTGTAATGGGAGAGGGAGTTCACCGGCCGGATCGCCATGAACGAGCCTTCGAACGTCGACAGGCCATAGAACACCGCCGCGATCATCATGAACCGTAGCGTTGCGTCGTCACGCACGCGATGCCAGGCGCCATTGAGCGTCAGAAGGGCATTCCCGGCCGAGGCCCAGGAGGGCACCAGCAACATGACTGAGAAGGTCATGCCCAGCGTCTGAACCCAGTGGGGCATAGCGGTGTAGTGTAAATGGTGCGAGCCGGCCCACATGTAGAAGAAGGTGATGCCCCAGAAGCTCAGGATCGATAGCCGGTAGGAGAAGATCGGTCGCTGCGCTCGGACGGGCAGATAGTAATAAAGCATGCCGAGGAAGCCGGCGGTTAGGAAGAAAGCCACGGCGTTATGGCCGTACCACCACTGCACCATCGCATCCTGAACGCCAGGCCAGACCGTGTAGCTCTTGGCGTGTCCGAGAGAGACGGGCACGGCGAGGTTGTTTACGATGTGAAGGATGGCGACGACGAGGATGAAGGCCAGGAAGTACCAGTTCGCGACGTAGATATGCGGTTCCTTCCGCCGTGCGAGCGTCCGGATGTAGAGCACGAAGTAGGTCACCCAGACGATGACGAGCCAGATGTCAGCATACCATTCCGACTCGGCGTACTCCTTGGATTGCGTGATGCCGAGCAGATAGCCGGACACCGCGATCAGGCAGTACATGTTGTAGCCCACAAGCACGAACCAGGGAGAAAGCTGATCGGGCAGGCGCGCGCGCGACGTGCGCTGGACGACGTGGAAAGACGTTGCGATCAAGGCATTGCCGCCGAACCCGAAAATGACGCCAGCGGTATGTGTTGGACGAAGACGTCCGAGACTCGACCAGGGCGCGTCGAAGGCAAGATCAGGCCAGGCGAGCTGCGCCGCGACCCAGACACCCATGAACATGCCGAACACGGCCCAGATCATGGCAAACACGACGCCAGCCTTGATCGGCGAGTCGTAATAGAGTGAGAATCGTTCCGTTCCCGGAGCCTTCTCTTCGTAGCCGAACATGACGATGTAGGCGCAAACGAGCCCGAAGAGCACGATCAGGAGCCCGTGGATAAATAGCGGGTCGCCGCGGCCTGCTATCGCCAGAGCCATCCCGCAAATGGACACAGCCATCGATATCCAGAGGGCGAGAAAGCGCTCGGCTCGGGTCAGTGTTGAAATCATTGCCCTCTCTCGCTCCGGTCCAGCTCAAAAGTATAAAACATAACAACACCCAGGCAATCTCGCGCGCGATTTTGCCGAGCCACGGGTTCCGTTGGGACAGTAGATGGCGAAGGCTAGAGCGCCGCCGTTGCTGCCACGAAGATCAGGAAGAAGACGAGCGACAGTAGAAGCATGTTGACGAGCATGCGGACAACGCCGCGTTCGGCTTCATCCGAGATGCCGATTGCGTCGCACACTGCATTCGATGGTCGCATGAGCCAGCGCAACATTCTTTCCGCCTTCCCTTCAGGGGCGGCAGGGACATCTTGCCGCCGCAGCGAGAGGTTGCATCCCGACGGTCTAAAAGCAATATTCTAAATACCACTTTAGGAGCGACAGTGCGTCTCAACCTGCAAACCGACTTTGCTCTGCGACTGTTGATGCATCTGGCTGCCAATACGCACCGGCTCGCCACGATTGGCGAGGTCGCCGACCGTTTCCGCATTTCGCGGGCGCATTTGATGAAGGTGGCATTTCTCCTCGGTAAGGGAGGCTTCGTCCAGACAGTCCGCGGCCGGGCAGGTGGATTGCGGCTCGCCCGCGGCGCTCGCGACATCTCGGTCGGGGAAGTGTTCCGCTTCATGGAAGGCGAGGCCGAACTCGTCGGCTGCGTTGGCTCCCCCAACGGAGACTGTGTGGTCGCGAAGGCTTGTCGTTTGAGAGGCGTTCTCGGCGAAGCGCTGTTGGCGTTTCTCGCCGTTCTTGATCGCTACACGCTCGCGGACCTTGCGGCGAATCCGAAACTTGTTTCTCTTCTCCGCGGAAAGGCAGCCTGATGAGTGAAACTGTCAGGTCTGCAAGCGAACGGCGCATGGAGATCCAGCGCCGCGCCAACGCCATCGGAATAGACGAAGCGTATATCTCCCTGCTGGTCGATGAGTTCTACCGCCGCGTCCGGAGCGACAGCATCCTTGGCCCGATCTTCGAGGAAGCCATCGGAGATCGGTGGGATCACCATCTTCCGCGCATGAAGAGTTTCTGGGCGTCCGTGGCGCTCAACGCGGGAACCTATTCTGGCCAACCTGTTCCAGCGCACAAGAAACTCACGCGCGTCCAACAAGCTCATTTCCAGCATTGGCTGACAATGTTCCGCTCGACGCTTGAAGACACCGCGCCAGGCGCGGAGGCGGTCGCCTATTTCATGGAGCGCGCAGAACGGATCGCTGAAAGCCTGCAGCTGGCGATGTTCGGTTTCCCCGGCCTGCCAATCAAAGGATCTGCCGCATGAGTGCAAAGTCCTCGCCGTCTCCTTATCGGTCGAGCCCGATCTTCGACGAACGCTCGCTTCCCACTGCGCTTCAGCGCGAGCACAGGACCAAGGTAGGCGTGTGGGGCGTGATCCGTGTGCTCGAAGGCCGGCTCAAGCTACGCTTCCTTCCTTCGGGTGAGGAGCAAATGCTGGCCCCGCAAACGCCAGGGCTCGTTCTTCCGGACCAGCCGCATCTCGTCGAAGTATGCGGCCCCGTGAGCGTCCAGGTCGATTTCTACAACGAGCCGCCTGATCTGAATCGCGAGCCTTAGTCATCCCCAGCCGGCCGGGCCTCCGTTCTGTCGAGTGATTTCAATCGTGAAAGGGATGTTGCTGTAAATGATCGTCTCGAGCGCCGTCGATCAGTCGAGCAGAGGAGGCAAGGCGGCAACGTTCGCGAGGCAGGTCTGTTTGATCTGGGCCGGCCTCTCCATCGGCGGTGTCTGGATCGCAGCGCCGGCAAAGTTCACGGCGCCCTCATTGTCGCTCGCAACAGCGCTTGAGGTCGGTCGCGCACAATTCTTCTGGATGAATATCGCGCAACTCATGATTTGCGCGCTGCTGCTTGCCTGCCTTGGCTGGGCGAGAGGGTTTGCATGGCGCGTGTGCGGCGTTGCGATCATGTCGTTCACTGCTCAGCTGATCGTGCTCGTCTTTCTCGATCGGCTGACGTCGGACGTCATGGCAGGCGGAGCCAGCAACGGCGTGCTTCACGCGCTGTTCCTTGCGCTGGAAGTGGTGAAGCTGGCTTGCCTGCTTGCAGTGGGCTTCATGTCCGCGGCCCCACGCGCGTCGCGAAGAATATCTGCTCTAGGTGCTCAAGGGAAAATGTAGGTTCCGCTGAAGACACCCATGGGGTCATGCGTGCGTGCGATCGTGACGACAAATGCAAATACGCCGAGCGCTGCTATCAGGAAAAGCCAACGGGACGTTCGGCTCTTGCCGCGCTTGAGCGCAAAGCTGCCCAGAACGATGTAAGCGAGCACGAGGAGAACTTTCACGGTCAGCCATGCGTGCACAAAGGGGTATTGATGCGTGGTCGCGACAAGCAGCACCGCAGCTGTCAGCAGGATCGTATCGATCGCATAGCTTGCATAACGGACTGGCGCCCACATCGGCCAAAGCGCTCCAAAACCATTGATGGACACGCCGCGCAGCACGAAGAGCGCGCCACTGGCCAGCGCCGCGGCAATGTGGACCGTCCTGATCTCGTTGTAGAATGCATCCATTGGATTGCTTGGTGCTATCGACGCGACATGGAGCGAGCGGGGTGGCTGATCACGACGGATCATCCGGGGATGGTAACTGTGCTATCGTGCTGTCGGTCTTCAGGAAGTTCAACAACGCCTGGCGACTGGCGATCGACAGGCGAGAGCCATCGACCGAGACGCCGAGGGTCTTAAGCCGAACCAGAGCCCGGGAGAATGACTCCGGCTTGATACCCAGTCGCGCGGCAATGACCAGTTTCTCGAAAGGCAGGTTGACAGTCGAGCGATCGACATCGTCTGCAGGAGAAAGCGACAGCAGGAATTCGGCGACTCGCTCGGTCGCGCTGCGTCGCTTCAATTGTTCAATTTCGTTTACAAGGGCGCGAAGCCGCAACGACATCGCTCCGAGCATTGCAAATGCAAGACTGGGGTCCGTTCTAATGCGCTGGTGCATCGACCGGCCTTCAATACGCAACAGACGAGCAGCCGTGATCGCCTCGGCGTGAACCGGGTAAACGCCTTCCATGAACATGGCCGCCTCGGCAAACGACTCACCAGCCTTGGCGACGTGGATTATGGTCTCCACGCCATCTGCACCGTTGCGGTAGATCTTCATCCATCCCTCCAGAACGATGAAGAACGCCAGAGCCGGATCGCCCTGATGGAAAAGGATCTGGCCCTTCTGCAGTGGCATTGCGTGCCGGCCCGTCAGGAGTTCGTGGACGAAACGCTTGGGCATTTCGCGAAAAATCTCGCAGCTGTGCGCCGTTTTCCGGTCCCGGTCGTCGAGTGTCATCCGATCCTTCCGCCTCGTGTGTCTTGACTAAAGTCAAGACGATCACGGGGCAACTGGGCCAAGAATTGGCTGGCGTAATGGCGGATCAGGGGGCGTTCGTGGCGCACTACCGGGCGGAATTTTCGATACGCCGGCTTTGGACCATTTTCATCGTATCGATGATCCTCATGTTCGGGACGCTGATCTATTTCGGCGGCCAGATCTATCAGGACAAACCCCCGATCCCGAATGTCGTTCAAAGCGCCTCGGGCCAGACCATCTTCACGCGAGCTCAGATCGAACGAGGGCAGAGCCTCTGGCAATCCATGGGAGGCATGCAGCAGGGCTCGATCTGGGGACATGGCAGCTATGTCGCGCCCGACTGGAGCGCCGACTGGCTGCACCGCGAAGCGTTCGCTCTGCTCGATCTCATCGCGCTATCCGAAGGTGGAAAGCGATACGCGACATTGGATGCGCCCGATCAAGCGCGCCTGCAGACGTTGTTGCGTCAGGACATGCGCACGAACACCTATGACGCAACGCGCGACACCCTCGTCTTGAGTGATGCGCGAACTCAAGCCGTCTCGTCGGTCAGCCGACATTTTGTGAATCTCTTCGGTGCAAGTACGCCAGAGGCGATAGAGCTGAGAGAACGCTATGCGTTCCCGGTTAAGGCAACCTTCTCCGCAGAAGAAGCGCAGGCCGTCAGCGCATTCTTCTTCTGGACGTCCTGGGCGGCGGCTGCCAACCGTCCAGGCGAAGAGATCAGCTACACCAGTAACTGGCCGCACGAGCCGCTTGTCGGGAATACGCCGACCGGCGCCATCTTCATGTGGACGTTCATCTCGATCTTCGTGTTGCTGGCGGGAATTGGCGCGTTGGTCTGGTACTATGCCAAGGAGTTCGATGTCTGGCGTCAGGACTCCGAGCCTGTCGAAGGATTCGCCAAACGCGACTTCATGGACGTTGCAGTGGTCACGCCCTCAATGCGCGCGACACGCTGGTACTTCATGGTGGTCGCTGCGCTATTCGTTGCGCAGGTCGGGCTGGGAATCGTTACCGCCCATTACGCGGTAGAGGGGCAGGGACTCTACGGACTGCCCCTGTCGGAATACTTCCCCTATTCGGTCACGCGCACCTGGCACACGCAACTGGCAGTCTTGTGGATTGCGGTCGCCTGGCTTGCGACCGGCCTCTACGTGGCGCCGCTCCTCGGAGGACGCGACCCGAAGTTTCAGACTGCGGGGGTTTGGTTTCTCTTCCTCAGTCTGTTGATCATCGTTGTCGGCTCCTTCGCCGGCGAATGGCTTGCGATCAACCGGGTCATCACTGATCTCACGCAGAATTTCTGGTTCGGCCATCAGGGCTATGAATACCTCGATCTCGGCCGGTTCTGGCAGATCTATCTGTTTGTCGGCCTGCTGCTGTGGGTCGTCCTCGTCCTGCGAGGGTTGTGGCCTGCGCTCGAGACGGAGGGCAATCGATCCTTGTTGTATCTGGTCGTCGTGGCCACGGTATCGATTGGTCTTCTCTTTGGAGCAGGCCTCGCTTACGGGCAGAACACGCATATCTCGATCATGGAGTACTGGCGCTGGTGGGTCGTGCACCTGTGGGTCGAGGGCGTCTTTGAGGTTTTCGCCACGGCCATTGTCTCCGCGCTTTTCGTCTACATGGGTCTCGTGCGTGTATCCGTGGCCACGACATCGGTGCTGGTCGCCACGATCATCTTCCTTGGCGGGGGCGTCCTTGGCACCTTCCACCACCTCTACTGGAGCGGTACGCCGGTCGGCGTAATCGCGCTTGGCAGCGTGTTCTCCGCACTGGAAGTCGTGCCGCTCGTCGTGGTGGGCTTCGAAGCCTATAGCCGTGCAAAGCATGAAGGGGGCAGTGACTGGCAACAGACATATCGCTGGCCGTTCAGATTTTTCGCATCAGTGCTTCTGTGGAATCTGATCGGTGCAGGGCTGTTCGGCTTCCTCATCAACCCGCCGCTGGCGCTCTATTATATGCAAGGTCTCAACACAACGGCCACCCACGGTCACGCAGCGCTCTTTGGCGTCTATGGAATGCTTGGGCTCGGACTTGTGCTCTTCTGCATGCGCGGGCTGACTGATCCGGTGCGCTGGAACAATCGCGCGCTCAAAGTGAGTTTCTGGTGTCTCAACATCGGTCTGGCGATGATGGTTTTCCTGTCGCTGTTCCCGCAAGGCCTTTGGCAGACCTACATCAGTTACACACAGGACTACGCAACGGCGCGGAGCGCCGAAACCATCCATTCGTCCATTATGCAGTTCCTGGTCTGGGCGCGTGTCCCCGGCGACATTGTCTTCGCGATCGGCGTATTATCGTTCGCAATTTTCATGACGCAGGCATTCATGCAGCGCCGAAGGCCGGCGTAATTGGCGCTCTGCTACGACGGCCAGTTCAACGCAGCTGTGCTGACGGCGCCGACAAGAAGGTGAGGGCGGCGGTTGATACCCTGCCGCTAGGCGTATCGAGACGCTGCGAGACCTTCGACGTCAATATCGGTCGGGCGACGCTGGATGATGTCGGCCAGAACGCGCGCAGAGCCGCAGGCCATAGTCCAGCCAAGGGTGCCATGACCGGTGTTGAGATAGAGACCGTCGATCGGTGTTCGTCCGACGATTGGGGGGCCATCCGGCGTCATGGGTCGCAGGCCACACCAGAACGAGGCGTGTTTGAGATCGCACGATTCAGGAAACAAGTTTCCAACCGAGTGTTCCAGTGCGCGACGGCGCGAAAGGCGCAGTTTGTGGTCGAATCCGGCAAGCTCGGCTGTTCCGCCTATCCGGACGCGTTTGCCGAGGCGCGTGATCGCCGTCTTGTAGGTTTCATCCATCACGGTCGAGACAGGCGCGGCCTCATCGTTCAGGATTGACGCCGTCAGCGAGTATCCTTTGACGGGGTAGACCGGGATCCGGACGCCCAGAGGTTTGAGGAGCGCGGATGAGTAGCTGCCAAGAGCGACGACATAGGCATCGGCGTTCTTGCGGCCTTGAGAGGTGATGACAGAATTGACGGCAGAACCATCGCGGATGATCCGTTGGATATCGATGCCAAACGAGAAGCGCACGCCCCGTTCTGCGGCTAGGCTGGCCAGACGGGTGGTAAAGACATGGCAGTCTCCCGTCTCATCGTCTGGCAAGCGTAAACCGCCAGCGATGTCCGCACGTGATCGAGCAAGGCCGGGCTCCGCGGCGATGCAGGCAGACCCGTCGAGCGTTTCGAAGGGCACGCCCTGATCGTTGAGGATCGCGGCGTCCTTCGCCATGTCGTCGAACTGCCGTTGCGTGCGGAAAAGCTGCAGTGTGCCGCAGCTCCTCTCGTCATACGTAATGCCGGTTTCCTCGCGCAGGGCGCGCAGGCAGTCGCGGCTGTATTGCGCTATGGGCAGCATGAGCGCCTTGTTGCGGGCATAACGCGCGGGCGTGCAGTTGCGCAGCATGCACAAGAGCCACCACCACATGCGTGGATCGGGTACGGGCCGAACAACCAAGGGACCGTGCTGCATTGTCAGCCATCTCAGAGCCTTGAGAGGCACGCCCGGCCCGGCCCAGGGTGAGGCGTATCCTGGCGATACCTGCCCGGCGTTTGCGAAGCTGGTTTCCAGAGCCGGACCATTTCGTCTGTCGATAAGTTCGACCTCATGTCCATCGCGCGCGAGATAATAAGCCGTCGTGACGCCGACAACGCCTCCGCCCAGAACAAGGATACGCATCACATATTGTCCTGCAAAACTACTGGCACAGACTCGGCTCCGCCGGGAGGCGTGAGCGCGCGAACCGCCAACTCGGTCAGTCGGTGCTCTGTCACGCCCACGCGACGCGAGCGCATCCGCCAGATATCATGATCTCACGCTGCTTTTCCTGCGCTGCCTCAATCGCCCATTCGCGCCTGACATAGTCGCCATAGAACTTTCCGTTGACCTTCACATTCCAGACGCCCGATCTGTTCGCGACGAGTATCGTGATCTCAGGGGAAGATCCGCCTTGTCTGGCCATGACTGTGCATCCTGCTTTTCGATCACGCCGCCGCAGGACCGGGATCATCGTCGTCAGCAGCAGTGCAGACGCAGGTCGGGTGGATCTGTTGTGAGCGTCCTGCGGCGCCCAAAGCGGTGACGGTCCCGGACGGCTTGTGGGGCGAGAATCTCCCCGGCCAGTTGGCTTCCGGTTGCTCGAGCACACGGCCAAGCGTGAGGGGCCGGAATCGTCCAGGCTTTGTCTCGAAGTTGATCGTCCAGCCTTCGCGCTGGCCCAGCAAGGCAAGACCTTCGGGCAGGGTGAGAGGGAGCCATTCTCGGGCCAGGGCAACTTCGCCTGTCAGCGTCGCAATGCGCACGTCGTCGCCAATGGCGTACTCGATGCGGCTTCCAAGGCTCGCAGTCTCTTCCGGCAGGTCGTCAGGAAACACGACCTCTGCGATATCCAGCTTTGCCTTCAGCAACGGCGTCAACTCATGGTCACGTTCGGCCCACCGTTTGGCCATGGATTCAAGCGTGGCGAAATCGCCAATGGTTAGCAGACACGGGAAGTCGTTCACGGCAGATCTCCATCCGCGTAGATCAAGGCATCGAGAATGATCAGGGGCGCCCCTGGCCGCAGTATGCGACGCAGGGGCTAGAGACCGACGAGGAGGCGCCTTCCGAACAGGAGACCAGGCGAGCGTGAACGGTGCCGGGTCATGACGCCAGAGCCGCGCAAGCATCCGTCATCGCAGCAGCGGGCTGCAGCTGCGCGATGCGCTGGACCGTCAGGCGTTGAACGCTGCCGTCGCGCCGTCGCCATTCCATTGAATCGCCAACGCCGAGGCCAATCAACGCAATGCCCACTGGGGTCAGCACGGAAACGCGGCCAGACGAGATATTTTCGTCCTGCGGAAACACAAGGGTGACGGTCCGCTTCTCGCCCGCGTCGGTTTGATATTCCAACGTCGTGCCCATGCGCACGAAATTGCTGCGTTCGTCCGTGTCATCGACGATTTCAGCCCGGACGAGTTCTGCCGACAACTGGTCGGCCAGATCGCGGTTTTGGCGTCCGATGGCCTCCGCGAGAAGGGAGAGCCGCGCAAGATCGGCTTGCGTTATTGCAATAGCTGGTTTTTGGAGCGTCTGTGTCATGTCGACCTCTTGTGCGGGACGCGCACAATGCTGCGATGCCGGATTGTGGTTGTAATCGCGCTAGGTCTTCATGGCGTTGAACATCGCCGGGCCCTCGGCCGGCGCGCGATGCTCCAGGCCGGGGGTTAAGCGCCCGCGATGGGGCAAACCCGGAAAGTCGTGCGGAGAAGGACGAAAGAGTTCATGCGCCTAACTTCGGGAGCATTGAGATAAAGTCAAGCCGCTGGCGCGTTTGGTCACATGCTGAGGTCCGCCCGTAACGCTCACATCGGCATTTCACAGTTCCAATGAGCCGCGCAGGACACTCATCCGAGCAAGCTGGCACCTTAACCGTTTCCAGGTGCGCTTGGCAAACGGTTGCAGGCAGACGCTAGTCGCCCAGGAAGTGGACGGGCGCAAAGCCGAGCGGATCGATGCGCTGCAGATAAGTTCCATCGTCTTCTGTCCGTGATTGAGGGACGGCAGATAGTGGGCTCTCTCGTTGAGGATTCGCCGGGTCGGTGCAGGAACCGAGGACGACGACGATGACAAGAAGCAGGGCGCGCATCGATCGTCTCACCTGTTCCAAGCGTAGCCTCTTTCAGCACCAGCGATGGCCAGGAAATGAGATTTCTTGAGGGCAGGTGGCGCCCGTACTTATGCCCAATGACCCCGATGGTTGATCCTGAAGCTTGGAGGGAAGAGTCGAAGCGACCCCGCTGACGCGGGCCGGGCTCTAGGCGTTGCCCCGAGTCTGACGTCTCGGCCCTGCGGGTGACGATCCCTGTCGCGTTGCTCGTGCAGAACTAAAGCGAACGACTGGAATTCGCCGATTGTGTTGAAAAACTCCCGTGCGTTTTTGGCCGAACGCTGATTCCATTCTCGCAGTTCATCGATGGAGGCAGCGATGATGGGCGAGCGGACAGGCGTTCAGGATCGGCTGTTTTATGAGTTCGACCTGGAGAGGATGGTCCCGAGCGATCACCTGCTTCGAAGGGTCGATGCGGTGCTCGACCTATCCGGCTTGAGGGCGCAGCTGGCCCCGCACTATTCCCACACCGGGCGGCCCTCGATCGATCCGGAGTTGATGATCAGGATTCTGCTGATCGGCTACTGCTACGGCATCCGGTCCGAACGGCGGCTGTGCGAAGAAGTCCAGCTCAATCTGGCTTATCGCTGGTTCTGCCGGCTGGGGATCGAGGATGCGGTCCCGGATCATTCGACTTTCTCGAAGGCCCGCCATGGCCGGTTCCGGGAAGCGGACATCCTGCGGCATGTGTTCGAGACGACGGTGGAAAGCTGCATAAAGAAGGGCATGGTCGGGGCGGAAGGCTTTGCGATCGACGCCAGCATCATCAAGGCGGATGCGCATCGAAAGAACCGCATAGATGGCGGGGATGACCATGACTGGACTGGCGGTCCTGGCGGGTCAGGTCCAAGCCGCGCCGTCAGAGAGTACCTTGCTGGGCTCGACCAAGACGCGCCGCCGCCCAAGGAGATCTCACTCTCCGATCCGGCGTCGCGTCTGACGGCGGCGATGGCCCGTCCGGCCTTCTTTGGCTGGTCGACCAACTATCTCATCGACGTGAAGCACGCAGTAATCATGGATGTGGAGGCGACGCCTGCGATCCGCACCGCCGAGACTGACGCAACCCGGGCCATGATCGACCGCGTGGAGGATCGGTGCGGCATGAAGCCGAAGCGCCTTATCGGCGATACCGCCTATGGGACTGCCGACTTTCTGGGCTGGCTAGTTGAGAAGAAGGGCATCGAGCCGCACGTTCCACTGTGGGAGAAAGGCGAGCGTGAAGACGGGACCTTCCCGCGCTCGGCCTTTGCCTTCGACGCCGCCGCCAACACGCTGACCTGTCCAGGCGGCAAGACGCTTCGCCAGTTCAACCGGGACTACAAGACACCACGAACAGGCATCACCAAGGCCGGTATGCGCCTCTATCGCGCCAGCAAGCTGGACTGCGATGCCTGTGGGCTGAAGGAGCAATGCTGTCCTGGACAGCCCCATCGCAAGGTCATGCGCAGCATACACGAGACCGCGCGTGACGCGGTGCGTCATCTCGAAGGCACGCCCGAATATCTGCAGTCGCGGCGCGACCGGAAGAAGGTCGAGATGTTGTTCGCGCATTTGAAGCGCATCCTCAAGCTCGACAGGCTACGCCTGCGCGGACCATCCGGGGCAAAGGACGAGTTCCATCTGGCCGCCGCGGCGCAGAACCTCAGGAAGATGGCGAAGCTACTCTTCCCATCGGCCGCGCAGGCTGCCGCCGCATGAGCGGCAGGGGGTCTGGCCGCCGATCCCGGCGGCTGGACCTAAAGATCAACTCGCGCCGACCTCAGAAATGAGGATCGCGCTTCCATCCGATGAGTTGTTCAACAGAATCCGCCGAAAGTTGCCGGTTGGATCGTGTTGAACGGGAGCGAAGGGCCGCCGGCTGAACCTGCGTCTTAACGGGCATTAGGACTTACGCTATCGTTCGCAATGGTTGGTGGGGAAAGCTAAGTTGTCGGGCATCGCACGAGTCTTGAAATTCCTGTTCGATCCAGCGGGTCGCACGCGGAGGCGCGACTATTTCTGGTTCCTACTGATTGGCATCTTCCTGCCATCCGTGCTGCAAACGCTGGACAGCATGCTCGCCAGCATCCTCAGCGGCGGGCGAAGCGATCTGCATGTGATCTTCGGGTTCGACCTTGATTTTCTCTACTGGTTCATGCTCCTCAACCTGCCCTCGATGGGGCCTGTGCAGGCGCTCGGCTCAGTGGGATGGGTCATCTGTGCAGCCGTGATCAGCATCCGCCGGCTGCACGATATCGGCAGGCCGTGGAGCTGGCTGGCGACCTACACGATCCTCAGCGCCATCGTGATGTTCGGCGTCTTCTGGTCGCTACAGAACGGGACGATGCAGTTTGATGGACCCGGCGCGGCGATACGGCTGGTTCTCGCCATCGCACTTGCGGGGCCGCAACTCGCGCTAGCGCTCATGCCCGGCGTAAGCGGCACCAACCGCTTCGGCCTCGACCCGCGCGGCGCGGCGCCGCCGCAGATGAATAAGCCGGAGCTTGGGATCCCGCCTCAGCCTCCAGTGACGCAATTCCGTAAGTGACGCAGAACCATCACGGTCGGGGAGAAGCGGCTACAGCGCGACAGCTTGCACAGTAGCGCCATCCTGCGAGTTCTTGGATGTCCGGAAAGGGCCGAGGCTGTGTGAAAACGCCGAAGCAGTTCACACTTTCCGTGTTGGCGCGGGAGGTCTGCAATGAAACGGTTCGTCGAGGGTGAAGCTCGCGATCAGGGCGGATTGTTTCCAGCGCATCTCGAGGATTTTGTCGGGG
>JBGAKC010000011.1:0-121265 GCA_044224605.1 Hyphomonadaceae bacterium | reverse complement strand
GTCAGGGACACGTTTGCTTTGTCCGCCCATCACGCGTCCGGCGCATGCCCGCTCAAGGGGCCGAGGCTTCGCGCTGCGCGCTGCAGGCCGCACCAACCCCTTGCGCGGTCACCGCTGCGCTTGCTTTCCGGCCGCTTCCGGGGGGCGTCGCAAACGCGACCCCGGCGGGGCTGATCCCGCGGGATCACAAGGAAGAGCACCATGGATCGCGCATCATTCGAACTCATCGGCAATGTCGGCAAACTCGAGATCAAGCCGATCAAGGGCGACAGACACCTCGCCATCATCTCGCTCGCCACCTCCGAACGCTGGAAAGCCGAAGGCGGCGACTGGAACGAGAAGACCTACTGGCACCGCGTGGTCGTGTTCGCGCCCGCGAAGGTCGCTTTGATCGAGAAGGCCGTGCAGATGGGTACGCGCCTGCGGCTCGTCGGTCAGGTGCGTCCGAGCTCCTGGGAAGATGAGCGCGGCCAGAAGCGCTACTCGATCGAGTTCGTCGTCACCGGCTTCGGCGAGGTCGAGATTCTCGCGCGCGGGAAGCCGAAGGCGGAAGCTCCTTCCGAGGAAGCGCCTGCTGGCGAAGAGGCCCCCAAGGCCAAGCGCAGGAAGGCTGCGTGATGCGCCAGACCGGCCGCGCAAGCGGCCGGTCCCCATCTCGTCAATCATTTCATTTCGCAGGAAACACTCATGTCATCCGCTGCATCGACTGCGCTCAAGGCGCAGGACCTCGACCAGTTCACGGGAAGCGAGACCTTCTATCGTCATCCATTGTCCGCTGGATGCGTCTATACTGAAGGCGTCCAGTATCTGGCCGAAGCCGGATCAGCCTACTGGCTGCTCGACGCAATCCTCTGTCCTCAGCCGCACGATCCCGCGCTCCGTGCTGCTGAGTTCCAGGTCTGGGCGCTGGCCGTCGGTCAGGATCGTTCGGCCACGTTGATCTGCACCGACGGCGACGACGAGCAACTCTACGTCCATCCGATACCGTGGACTGACTTCCCGCTCGACACCGTGACGCTCTGGTTCGCCAACCGGACCCTCTACCTGCCAAGCGAGCACTGAATCCTGACCGCAAGTCAGCGGCCGGCGGCATCGCCGCCGGCTTGTCGCTCTTCCCATCATTTCAAACTCTCAAGGAGGTCGTCATGACCGCCACCGCGAACGTGCAATCTCTCCACGAGACCGTTACCGCTCGCACCATCTCGGAGCTTGAAGCCGGACGCTTCCCATGGGTGCAGCCCTGGGCCTCGTCGGGCGGCACGCCGCTTGGACTTCCGCAGAACGCTTCCACGGGCCGGACCTATTCCGGCGTCAACATCCTGCTGCTCTGGTTCGCCGCCATCGAGCAGGGCAGGCCCTCGCAACGCTGGCTCACTTATCGGCAGGCGCTCGCCCTGGGTGGATGTGTGCGCAAGGGCGAGAAGGGGACGATGGTCGTCTACGCCGACACCTTCGTCCCCAAGGCCGAGCAGGAGAAGGCGAGCGCATCTGGGGAGGATGCCCGCCGCGTCGGCTTCCTCAAGCGGTTCACCGTCTTTCACGTCGATCAGTGCGATGGGC
This sequence comes from Hyphomonadaceae bacterium, assembly GCA_044224605.1. Classification (GTDB taxonomy): domain Bacteria; phylum Pseudomonadota; class Alphaproteobacteria; order Caulobacterales; family Hyphomonadaceae; genus UBA7672. The sequence goes on along the minus strand of JBGAKC010000011.1, from coordinate 119,705 downwards.
TTGCCATGGACCCCGATGCCGCACCGCTTCCGGGACGGACCGAGGTCCTGCCGCACGTCGAAGCTGTCATCGCGGCGACCAAGGCTGACATCAGGATCGGTGGCGAGATGGCGTTCTATTCGCCCTCGCACGACTTCATCCAGGTCCCACCGCAGGAAGCCTATTTCGAGCCCGTAAATTGGTATCGGACGAAGCTGCACGAGTTGGGTCATTATGCCGATATCGGCATAAGGGTCATTGGACTGGCCACATCTCTCGGCTCAACAGAGACTTTTCTGGGAAGCGCGGTGGCGACGCCTATGCTCGTGAGGAGCTTGTGGCGGAACTTTGCGCAGCGTTTCTCTGCGCCGAATTGGGTGTCGTCCCGACCGTTCGTCACGCTGATTATCTTGGTGCCTGGCTGGAAATCCTGAGGGGCGACAACCGGGCCATATTCCAGGCCGCCTCGTTGGCTTCGAAGGCCGCAGATTTTGTGCTGGGCCGCCAATCTGCCCCTCTTGTTCCTCCATCGAGCGCTGGCTTGGCCGAGGCGGGCCAATAGGCCTGCAAACTCGGAATAGCGGCCCGCGTCGCCCGCCTGTCGGGCGACGCGGGTTGCGCCTAAGCCAAGAGAGGCTCTTCAAAATGCCTGTGAATCAAAGACTTACGTAGCGGGCTGACTAATAAGCCTTTTCCGACCATTCTTGTAGTAAAGTGTCAGAAACGCGTCTATATATCTGACACTAAGGAGGCGTCCGGTGACGTTGTCGAAGGCCATTCTGGAGTTTTTGAAGCCGCGGAAGCGGGGTGAGCCTGTTTGCGCCAAGCAGCTGCTTCACCTCGGGAAGCGCGCTGCTATCGACCAGGCGCTGTCACGCCTCGTCAGACGGAAAAAGCTCGTTCGTCTCACGCGTGGTTTCTATGCCGTCCCGACCGAAACGCGGTTTGGTCCATTGCCCCCCAATGCAGGAGAGGCGATCGAAGCCATTGCGCGGTTGAAGGGAGAGCAGATCGCCCCAGCTGGAGCCTCTGTCGCCAACGCTTTCGGCCTTACGACGCAGGTGCCTTTGCGCCGAGTCTACGTGACATCCGGACGGACTCGCCGACTTAAGGTGTCAGGTGAGACGATCGAACTGCGCCATGCCGGACCGTTTGCCGAAAACTCACGGCATGAAAGACTGCTGCGTGCGATTGAATGGTTGGGGCCAGAAGGTGTTGAACAGGCCAAGGCAATGCTGCTTACGCTCAAACTTGGAGAGCGGCGGAGTCTTGTCCGGCGCGCTGCGGGCATGCCGTCCTGGATGGCGGCAGCGGTAAGTGAGACAGCCTATGGCAGACAGCATCTTCAGTCTGAGCGAGCGGGATAGGACGGCCTTCTTTCAGGCTGCAGCCGGTCGCGTCGGACGAAACGCAATCCTGCTTGAAAAAGACGTCTGGGTTGTCTGGGCGCTGCGAACCCTTTTCGAGGATCCCGTTGGCGCCCACCTTGTCTTCAAGGGCGGCACCTCCCTCTCCAAGGCCCACCGGCTCATCGAGCGATTCTCTGAGGATCTCGATCTTACCTACGATATCCGGGAACTGGCGGGGGACATGCTTCCCAAAGGGCCGGCTGGCGAAACGCTGGATCTGCCTACAACGCAGAGCCAGGCCCGCAAGATCACCGACGAAATCCGCAAAGAGCGCCTCCCCAAATGGGTCAAGGACACCGTAGCGCCAGTCGTTGAGGCTCGACTGGCCAAGGACGGCGCCAAGGCATCGATCGAAATCAACGGCTGCGACCTCAGCATTCGCTACGCCGAGGCCGACAACGGCCACGTAAAATCCGCCGTGCTGTTGGAGTTTGGTGCTCGCTCGACGGGCGAACCAGCCAACCAGCACGACATCGTCTGTGACAGCGCTGCCGCAGGTCTTGGGATCGACCTGCCCACGGCTAAGGCCCGTGTCATGAAGGCCGAACGGACCTTTTGGGAGAAGGCGACGGCCGTCCACGTTTTCTGCCGCAGCGGCGAACCAGTGGGAGATCACAAAGCCAGGCACTGGTATGATCTTGAGCGGCTGGACGCCAAGGGCATTGCTGCTGCCAGCATAGCTGACAGTGACCTCGCGGGGCAGGTCGCAAGCCAGAAGAGCCTGTTCTTTCGTGAAAAGGACTCAGCTGGCGCCTGGATCGACTACCACGACGCGGTTCGGGGAAAACTCCAGCTTGTTCCGGTAGGCGCTCATCTCACAGAGCTCGCGACTGACTATGGGGCGATGCAGTCTGACGGTCTGCTGCCGGAAGATGCCCTGTCATTTGCCAAGCTCATGGAGCGCTGTAGCGAGATCGAAGCGAAGACCAACGCGGCGACAATGCCAGCCGAGTGAGGTTGGTTGTGGAGAGCGGCCGGCGGTCACGCTCGGTCCCGCCGCGCCTTGCGCGGCTCCTACGGGCGCGACCCTTCGGGCGCTACGCGCCGCCATCCGCTCGCCGGCGCTTCCCGCCATGCAGCACCGGATAAACCCGGTGCGCAGGCTCCTTGCAGCCTTCTCTTTTGTTGGCCGCCCTGACGGTCGGCGTGTGCATGACGATCTCAGCCAGCCCCTTTCCCGTTTCGCGCGGAAGGGGAATGGGTTGCTCAGTTCGTCTTAGTGTGCCGGGCGTGATGGACCGCCTCAAGGGACGACGGGGCCCCACCATTTTTTTGGCGGAAGAGCCAAAAAAATCGTGACCCCCATCGCCGCTGCGCGGTCGCGCCTTTGCGCGATCCCTTGACCCGCTCCATCACACCCGCCCGCCGACATCGTCCTTCAAACACAGGAGACGACGATGTTCACGAAGACCTTCACGATCGAGCACCACATCGAAGAGCTGCGCGCCGAACTGCGGGCGACGACTGACGCCGATGAAGCGCGCGATATCCCGGCTGAGCTGGCGGCCACGCTGCGGCGTGCCGGTGATTTCGACCTTGAAAGCGAGGCAATGATCTGACGAGTTTGGCGAGAGCGGCCTATGTCGCTCTCGTCTCATTCGATCTCCGTGATCCCCAGGTGCGATGATTTTCGCTGAGCGATCTCTGGCGCGTGAGGTTTGACGCGTTGAGAGGCACGAGAGGGCGATGGAGGGGTGGATGCAGTGGAATGCAAGATTAAGGTAGAGCGGCGGTTGGGACGCCAACCGCCTGTCTGCACATAGAAATCACCGCCTCACATCTGCAGCACGCTTGCGGCGGATCCGCCGCAATTTCTCGAACCGATTGCAAGCTGTCGACAGCCGCCGTCAGCGCGCGATGCTGAGGCCATGCAGCGTGATGAAAATGAATTCCAGATCCGCATCGGCCGTTCAGCGCGTGACGTTCGCCCTGCATTGAAGCAGGTGCGCGCTGCTGTGCGTCGTGCGCCTGCTTCAAAGCCGAAAGGCAGCGCGCCGATCGGACAGTCACCGGTCCGCGCCCACTTCGCAAAAGGATCTGCATCACGCGCCCGACCGGTCCGTACTACCCAACGTCGTGTCGTGGTGAAGGCCAGGTTTGTGGCTCATGTCGCAGGGCAGGCGAAGACGCTCCGGGCCCATGTCGCCTACCTTGGCCGTGAGGGCGCCGCTCGGCCGAACCAGCCCGAAGTCAGCGATCAGCGAGAGCCACCGCGCGGACAGGAGCAGTCTTCCGAGCAACACATTGACGCAACGATCGGATACCTGTCGCGCGAGCGACAAGGAGGCGATGAGCCCTTCTATGACCAGTCCCGCAATTCTCTCGATGCGCGAGAAGCAACGGAGGGCTGGCATGCGGACAAGCGTCACTTCCGGCTCATCATCAGCGCCGAGGACGGCGCCGATCTCGGCGAGCTCCGTCCGTTCATCCGTGAGACGATGGCGCGCCTCGAGCGCCATGTCGGAACCCGCCTCCAATGGCTGGCGGTCGACCACTGGGACACTGACAATCCACACACCCATGTGCTCGTCCGGGGCATCCGCGCCGACGGGAAGGAGCTGATCATTCCCGGCAAGGTGATGTCGGTTGCGATCCGGGAAGACGCGCAGGAGATCGCAACCCGGATCCTGGGGCCGAGGCCAGCGCTGGAGCTCCAGCGGACACGTGACCGGGATATCGGTGCCCGCGCGTTCACCCGGCTCGACCGGGAGCTCATCGCTCTCGACGGTCCGGGCGGTCTCGGCAGCTCATTCCGCCACACCGACCTCCTGCGCCGCCTCGATACCTTGTCAGGGTGGGGACTTGCCGCTGTCGGACAGGATGGCAGCTGGCGTGTTGCCTCGGACCTGCCAGCCCAGCTCAGGCAGATGGCGGACAGTGACGAGGTCGCCCGCATCGTCGCCCGCCAGGGGCGCGGCTTCACCGGCATTCCGGTTCTGGCTGCTGATGTGACCCGCCAGGAATCCGGTCGGCTTGTCGGCCTGGGGTATTCCGATGACGGGGCGGACAATCTCATCGCCATCATCGAGAACGGCCGCGGAGAGCTTCGCTATGCCCGCTTCAGGGAACCCGGCGCGCTTGCGGTTCTGGAGGACACCCCAAAAGGCGCGCTGATTGCCTTCGAGCCCCAGGAGGCCCGCATCGGCCCGTCAGACGAGGCCGTGGCGCGTGTGGCCCGCCTCAACCGCGGCCTCTACTCGGCTGACATCCATGCCCGAATGGAAGCGAACGTCCCTGACGGTCTTGTCGCCGCCAACATCAGGCGACTGGAGGCTATGCGTCGTGCTGGCCTAATCTCTCGGGGCAGGGACGGCATTTTTGACATCGGGCCAGACCATTTGGACCGGGTCCTGACCTACGAGCGCGCTGGCCTCGTCCGCGCACCGATGGCCCCGCGCGTCCAGAGCTACATGACGCTCACCAGCCAGATCAACGCGACCGGTCCGACGCATCTCGACCGCGCGCTCGCCGGTCTGGAGGTGGCGCCTGATGGCGCAGGCCATCTGGCGCGGGAGTTTGAGGCAGCACTCCGGCAGCGACGGCTGTTCCTGATCGAGCAGGGCTGGATGGGGGCGGCGGACAAGCGGCTTTCGAGACAAGCGCTCGAAGACATGCGGGCGCATGAGCTCCGAACGGCAGCAAAGAACCTTGCCGGAGAGATCGGCATGCCGGTGAGGCTTGGTTCGGGGACGGTGTCGGGGATCTACACGCGTCGCATCGACCTGGCGCAGGGCAGGGTGGCTCTCATCGTTGGAGATCAAACTTCGCAACTCGTACCGTGGCGTCCGGCGCTGGAACGTTTTGCAGGTCAGAACGTGATCGGCGTTCAACGCGGCCGATCGATCTCGTGGAGTCTTCAGCGCGGAAGGGGACTCGGACTGGGAATCTGATGAGGGCGATCTGGTGCGATCCGCGGGTGAATAATGAGCCGGGTCCGAGCCAGAATGGAACGATGACGGTTGATCGGCAGCAGGCATTGCTCGCGCGGTCGGGGTGCTTGCGGCGGAAGCGCCGCATCTTCGGCTCAGGGATGAATGCGCTGGCTGTGACGGGCAGCCTGTGGATGAATTGACAGACGAGAGGAATGAAAGCGGATGTCGCGGGCGCATAGCAGGAAGGCAGAGAGGACGTTGGCCATCAAGGACCAACTCGATCTGTTCGCCGCGCCTGCGGCGAAGTCCGCAACTCAGGCTACGTCGCCGTCGTCGCAGGTGGTCGCGGCTCAACCGGCAGAGCGGATTGCAGCGACCTCGTCACCGGTCCAATCGGAGATGGTTGGTATCGACCGTCGCCTGATCGACTTTGTGACCGGCACTCAACGAAAGCGCGGGCGTCCGCCAAGGGCTTTGGAATCTGCCGCGCCGAAGGTCGACGACGGAAAGCGGCTCCTGGATGTGCGAGAGGCAGCTGCCCGCCTTGGGCTCTCCAAGTCGACGCTCGACAAGATGCGTTGCTCGGGCCGAGGGCCACGGTATATCCGCGCGACCGATCGCGCCGTCCGATACGACCCTGCTGACCTTGCTACATTTGCCGATGGCCGGCGCCGGCGCTCAACTTCTGAGGAAGCCATCGCTGCATTCAGCGAGTGAGCGCGGCTTCCAAATCCAATTTCGGAAACGCTGTGAGACGCCCGGAGACGGCGTCCACCTTCCAGTTTCTGTGAATATCAAATCCGCCACGGTGATGCCCAGGTGATGCCCGAGCGATTTTCAGAAGTTGGAGAGAGTGGCTAGAGCCTTGATTTAGTGGTGCTGCCTAGGTGACTTGAACACCTGACCCCCGCATTACGAATGCGGTGCTCTACCAGCTGAGCTAAGGCAGCGTCCGGCGTTGCGGCCAGAGGCGGGGGCTATAACCCGGGAGGGGTCTAGAAAGCAAGTTCGGCCACCGCCCCGAGGCGGCGGCGGATTTTGTCGTTTCTGGTCAGGCTTTGAGCCGGTCAGGCTGGCTTGCGGAACCGCAGCGTATGCCGGTCGCTTTCGCCTATTGCCTTGTATTTGGCGGGGTCGAACCCGGCCGGAGTCTCGCCGCCGCGGGGTGCGCTCTGGGACATCGGGGGCAGGGTCCAGACCCCAAACGGATGATCCTTGGTGTCTTTCGGGTTGGCGTTGATCTCGGCTTCGGCCTCGAGCACCAGGCCGGCCTTTTTCGCGGCCGCCACGATGGTCGCCTTGGCGACATAGCCGTCACTCGCTGGCCGTCCGTTGGCGACCGTTTCGGGGCGGGGGTCGGCGCGGTGTTCCTCAACGCCGAGCACGCCGCCGGGTTTGAGGGCGGCGGCGAAGTCCGTCATCGCCTTCTCGAGCATGTTCGGTTGCCACATCCAGTTGTGGATGTTGCGGAACGTTAGAACCATGTCGGCAGAACCGGCCGGAGCGAGCGGTCCGGATGTCGCGTTGAACGGCACATAGGTCTGCATGCCCCATTTGGCATGATCCGACGTGGCGGCGATCTGATTGCCGGTCGTGATGTACTTGCCACCGCCAGCCTTGAGGTAGGGCGAGAGGATCTCAGTGTAATAGCCCCCGCCTGGCGCGATCTCGATCACCGTCATGCCGGGCTTCAAGCCGAAGAAGGCGAGCGTCTCGACCGGATGGCGGTGCGCATCGCGTGATTTGTTGGTTTCGGCGCGATCAGGATTGGCGACGGCGGCTAAGAGTGCGGCGTCAACCTTCGCAGCGACAGGCGTCTGCGCATTTGCGATCGCGATTGTCATGGCGCCGCCGGCGAGCACTGCGGCGAAGCAGGTAGCGGTCACGGCCGCGAGGCGTTTCATGGAGATCTCCCGGGTGATGCTGTTCAATGGTCTGGTCCGTCCTGCGCTGAGCTAACCGCGTCAGCTGGGCTCTGGACAACCTCTCGTGCGGACACATCCGCGCCAGCACGATGACATCGGCGTATGTAACGAGGATTTCGGATCAGCCCGCGGTGTTGCCGTTGGCGGCGGCGCCAAGAAGGCGGGCGTTGAGGTCGCGGAGGCCTTCATCGAGCGCTGCGCGTTTCACCGCCTCGTTGCGCCAGCTGCGGAAAGCTTCGCCTGCCGTGCCCTTGACGCCCGTCAGCGCTTCGATCGCGCCGCGCACATCGCCAAAGTCGAGAAGGCGGCGGGCGTTGCGTATGACGTCGCCATTGGCAGTCACGATCGGGCTTGGGTCAAAATCCACCACACCCGCAAAGGACGTACGCAGCCAGTTCCAGCCATCATCACTCTCGTCCGTTGCGAGCTGCGTCGCGCGCTCGGCGGAGACAAGGAAGCGCTCGCGTATCTGCGACAGGGTTGGCACGCCTGAGCGGGCTGCTTCCGCCATGTCGGCGAGGTCGCGCTCTTCGGGAAGCAGCATCGCAAGCGCCTGATGTTCGCGCGAGAACGGACGATCGCTCCGTGCGGCCGCTTCAAGCTGCGAGAGAGCGCGGATCGCCTGTGACCGGGCGGTTGCGGCAAGGATCGGTTGCATGGCCGCGGGCGACTCCGCTGAAGCAACCGCGCCTTGCGTTGCAGCGGGGAGTTTGCCGCCGCTCAGCGCCGAGATGTCGCCCGCCATCGACTGCATGCCGGTCTCAAGAGCGGCAAGCGCCGCCTCGCGGCGGTCGAAGGCGGCAACAAGGGTTGAGTTGGCAAGGTCGAGCTCAGCCACCTGGCTTGAGAGGTCGGCAATCGCGCGCTGCACCTCGCGCGTCGTCTCGGGCGCGGTCTTGTCGTTGTCGACGATGCCTTCGAGCCGGTTGATGCGCCCAAGCAGCACGCCAAGCGGGGACTTCGCCGCATCGGTCGTCGCAGGCGCGGCGCCATTGCTTGCGCCGCTGATCGCAGAGAGCTGGTTGGTCAGTGCGGTGAGTTCGTCGCGGAGTGAGGCCTCCGTGACATTCTGCTGGTCGAGCCGCTCACCCTGCGCATCGAGCCGCGCGCGCAACGAGACAATATCGCTCGCGGCCTGCGTCACGCGCGCGATCAGCTCGTCCTGTCCGCGGGTAACGGTATCGATCTCGCTGGCGAGCGTACCGGTCGGCGCGCCGGACGAGGCGTTGGAGACCACGATGGCGACGGTCGCGCCCAGCACGGCGGCGACAAGGCTGGCGACGATGAGTTGCGGGAAGGTCGCGGCGCGGCTGCGCATTGGCCGCGGGCCCGTACGACGGGGCCGCGCGGGTTCTGGCCCGCTCGCCGGTTCGAATTCGGCGTCAATGGGTTCAGGTTCGTCCTGGACCGGCCGTTTCGTCATCGACCACTTCGCCTCGTGGGCGTTCGCATGCACGCTCCCCAGACCGGCAGGATAGGCGAAGCCGCGTCAAAATCTCAACCTGAAACAAGGCGGGCAAGGGCGGAAAGAAGCGCCTGCTCATTGGGGGCGGCTGCGATCTCCGTCCGGCGGGCCAGCATCCCGAGCGGCGTGGCGGCTGCACCCGAAATCGCAACGATATTCAGCGTTGCGTCCGAACCCCCTGCAAATCCGGCCAGGATCGACGCGCCGCGGGGGGAGTGGATCAGCACAACGTCGAAAGAAGATTTCCCGGCCAGATGCTCCGCGAGAACCGGCCCAGGCGCGGCGCGTGCAACGGCCCGGAAGATCGGCAGGAAGCTGGCGGCGTACCCCTTGGCGCGCATCTGCCCGGTCAGATCGCCCCGGCTTTCCTCGTTTCCGGCGTGGAGCAGACGGCTCTGCTTCGGCAATTGGCGTGTGATCAGAGCGGCAAGGGCGTTCGCATCCCCGTCAGCCGATGTGACGTTTGGAAAGCCGGCCTCGCGCGCAGCCTCTGCGGTGCGCGCGCCGACGCAGAAGACCGGAACGTCGCGGCGCGGGCAGAGCGATGCAAACTGGCGCGCGCCATTGGCGCTGGTGAAGGCGAGGGCGTCGAATTCAGGGATTTCAGCAGGCAACGCCTCGATGGCGAAGACCGGTTCGACGATGGGAAGGTAGCCCGCGGCGCTGAGACGTTCTGCCGTTTCCGACGCGCCGGGTTCGCTGCGCGTGACGAGGACACGCGCCTTCGTCACGCATCTTCCTCCGGCCACGGTGTCTCGGCCTCGCCCAGGTCATAGGCGCGTTCGGCGGCGACATCCTCGGCCAGTGCAAGGCCCAGCACTTCGGCGTCGAACTCGGCCGGCCGTCCCTCGATCACGCCCTCGGCGCGCCACCTCTTGTCGCCTTCGTCGGAGAGGACTTCCCCCGCCATGGCGGCGCCGTCTTCCGTCAGCCGGAAATGCGCCGCGATCGGCGTGCGGCACGAACCATCGAGACGGCGCAGGAAGGCGCGTTCGGCAATCGCCGCCAGCCGCGCGTCCTCATCATCCGTTTTCGTCACCGCATCGCGCAGCCATTGCGGCGCATCGACATGCAGCGTCACGCCGATGATCCCCTGGCCGCCCGCTGGCAACATTTCCTCGATCGAAAGAATACCGGCCGCCTTGTCGATCATGCCAAGGCGACGGAGTCCGGCGGCGGCGAGGATCGTCGCCTGCGCTTCGCCTTCGGCGAGCTTGCGGAGACGCGTCTGCACATTGCCGCGGAAAGTCACCGGCTTGAGGTCCGGACGGCAGGCGAGCACCTGCGCGCGGCGGCGCAGGCTCGACGTGCCGACGACCGCGCCCTGAGGAAGTCCCGCCAGCGTTGCCGACGGGCCGATCAGGCAGTCGCGCGGGTCCTCGCGCGGCATGAAGGCCGCGAGCACGAGATGCTTCTCGAGCGTTACCGTCACGTCCTTCAGCGAGTGAACGGCGACGTCGATCTCGTCCATCTCCTGCGCCCGGTCGAGCTCCTTGGTGAACAGGCCCTTGCCGCCGGCATCCTGCAGCGGCTTGTCGAGGATCTTGTCGCCCGTCGTGGTGAAGGTGTGGATCGAGGTCGCGAGCTGGCCGCCCGCCGCTTTCGTGATGCGGTCGGCGAAATAATGGGCCTGCGCGAGGGCGAGGGGAGAGCCGCGCGTGCCGATTCTGACTGTCTTCTGCTCTGTCATGGACCTTGGCTTCAGGCGTCCCGGGGGCGTACAAGCGCCGCCGTCATGTTGCAAGGCACAGTCACCGTCCTGGGGATCGAGACCAGCTGCGATGAAACCGCGGCGGCGGTCGTGCGCCTGACGGATGGGCGCGCCGAAGTCCTGGCTGAACGGGTCGCCAGCCAGACGGAAGAACACGCTCTTTATGGCGGCGTGGTCCCCGAGATCGCCGCCCGCGCGCATGTCGAGCGGCTGGATTCGCTCGTCAAGATGGCGATGGACGAAGCCGGCGTCGGCTGGGAGGGGCTGTCAGGCGTCGCCGCCACAGCCGGTCCGGGTCTGATCGGCGGCGTGATGGCGGGACTTTCCACCGCCAAGGCGATCGCGCTTGCGCGTGGCCTGCCGCTAATTGCCGTCAATCACCTCGAAGGCCACGCCCTCAGCCCGCGCCTCGCGGACGAAGTGTCATTCCCCTACCTGCTGCTGCTGGTCTCCGGCGGGCACTGCCAGTTTGTGCTCGTCGAGAGTGTCGGCAAATACCAGCGCCTTGGCTCGACCATCGACGATGCGGTGGGCGAGGCGTTCGACAAGACCGCCAAACTCCTCCGTCTTTCCGGACAGGGAGGACCCGCGGTTGAACGCGAGGCGCTCAAAGGCAACCCGGACGCCGTCGATCTCCCGCGCCCCTTGCTCGACCGCACCGGCCTCGACATGAGCTTCTCGGGCCTCAAGACGGCGGTGCGCCGCGCGGTCGAGGAACAGCCGCTTACAGATCAGCGCCGCGCCGATATCTGCGCCAGCTTCCAGGCGGCGGTGGCCGACATCCTCGCCTTCAAGTCCGCCCGCGCGATGGAGATCGCAACGACACGCACCGACCGGCGGACCTTTGTCGTCGCCGGCGGCGTCGCCGCCAACAGGGCGCTGCGCTCTCGGCTCGAAGCCGAGGCGCATCGCGCCGGCTTCCACTTCTTCGCACCGCCCCTGCGCTGGTGCACCGACAATGGCGCCATGATCGCGCTTGCCGGCGCCGAACGCCTTGCGCGTGGCTTCACCGATCCCCTGGATACGCCCGCCCGTGCGCGCTGGCCGCTGGACGAGGCTTCCGCCGAAGCCGCCCCCATCTACGGGGCCGGCAAAAAGGGCGCAAAAGCCTGACTTTTCTCCATGACCAACACGGCGGTCGTGGCTGGACGATCGACGCGAGCGCCTATTCGCTCGACATGGTCTGCGGCTGGCGTCACTCGGCTATGCGGGGTCTTCCGGCGCAGGCTGAGCCGGCTGAACCACCGGCGCGTCGTCCGGTTGGCGCTGGTCTGCTGGCAGGCGCGGTGGAAGCGGTTTGGGAACATAGGCGGAAGGCGGCTTGCCGCCGACGCTCAGCACTTTTCGGACTGAGTAAGCCCCGCCGATCTGTCCTTCGGAATAGCCTGCGGCTTCATCGAGCGGGTATTCCTGCCCGAGCAGCAGCTTGATCCTCGGGTCGAGCTTTTCGCCATGACAGGCAAGGCAGGTTTCCGTCATCTGCATCGGGCGCATCCAGCGGAAGACTTTCGCATCCCCCTCCTGCACGATCTCTGCCGCTTCCAGCGTCTCCGGATCGACGCCCGCGTCCATCAGGAAGTTGAATTCTTCCATCTTGCGGCGTTCCCAGTCGTCCGCTTCGTTCGCGGGATTGCGCACACCGAGCGCGGTCCTTGAAAAGTCGAACCTCGCCTGATCGCTGATCTCCTTGCCCCAGCCGGGGACGTTGTCGGCATAAGCGAGATAGACCGCGATCGGATCCTCCCCGCGCTCCAGCCGGGTGGTGATCTCGCGCTTCATGCGCAGGTCGAATGAAAGCGCCGCCTGCCGGGCGGCGAGGATGTCCTTGGGGTCTGGTTGTTCAGGGCGCGGCACGCAGCCGGCTGCGAGGAGCACGGCCGCCAGCAATCCCGTCCGGCCCCAGCGCCACGCCATCCAGCCTCCCGAAAAGTCCCTTAAACCTACGGCAAGATGCAAGGCGAAAGGAACCCCGCGTCGCGCCCGCCCGTTCCTGAGGCGAGCAGGGTTGGCTGGAGACCAAGGGCCATGGCCTTGCGGCGGTCACGTATGAACTGGGCAGGCGGCGTAGCTGCTGCGGGTCTCTTGATGGGGGGATGGCGCGCCGTGAACCGGATGCGCTTTTCCGCATGTCGGCGATATGGATCGCCAATCTCGAAGGCTAGGGCGTCAGCGACTCGCGCGGCGTCCATGTGGGCCAGATCGCGTCCGTTGAAGCCGATGATCAAGGCCGGACGCGCTGGCTGAACATCTTTCTGAACGAAGGCGTCGTCGCCCGCCTCGCCTCTTTCCGCGCTGATCTCGATGCGACCCGCCGGCTTGTCAGCATTCGCCTGTCCGAAGACTTGCTTCAGCTTCGCGCCGCGCAGGAACTAGCTCACCTTTAGTTTGAACTTGAACGTCGAGGCGTCCGGCTCGGCCTTGTCTTCCCATGGCCGGCGCTGGGCCAGGGTGATTTCGCCTTCACCCTTCGCCGTCGCCTCGATGACGATCACTTCCCAGTGGTTGCCGCCGGCAAAGCCCGGCGTCAGTTGCGCCGTGGATGTGGCGCCGCCCGGTCCGTCCGTCGCCTTGACGAAGGCAGGTGGCGAGGATGCACCCCACATATAGCCCGCCGTCGGCACGCCCGAGAGCGCGACCGATATCTTCTCGCCGACTTTCATCTCGACGCTCTTGCCCGCGTCCTCCGCGGTCAGCGTGCGCACGACGCCATCGACTGTCGGCGGGGGGAGGGACTGGTTCACGAAATTGCACACCTTGGTTGCGCCGCCGGACGTCCAGCGGATGCTCGATCCGTCCGTGCCGAGCGTGGCGTCGGCGTTCTTGTATTCGATGCCGGTCTGGCTGTCGGGATTCAGCGGCAGCGTCATCGCCGCGCCGCCATCGACGCGGACAAGGGCGTCACGCGCCGCGCCCCGGTCATAGACGACATCAACTTTGCCGCCGCCCTCGCAGGCATAGCCCGCCGCGTACTTGAACGCGTCGTCCTGCGCCGCCGGGGCGGGCTTTTCCTCAGGCTTTGGCGGTTCTGGCGTTGGGGCCGGCTGGTTGCAGGCCGCCGTCAGAAGTCCCAGCCCTGCTGCCGCCGCGATCGCCCTTATGCTCATGAAAGTCCCCGTTTGCTTGACTTCCGGCCACAGTCGGTCCGGGTTGCAGCGGTGGCAATCCCCTGAAAGCAATCACTTAGCTCTATTTCAGCAGTGCTGCGCCTTGGCTGCGAATCCCTCCAGATTCATCCGGCGCCAGTTTTCCGGGGGTAGCGACATGGACTTCTTCGCCGTCATGCGTGCAGCCGCAGCCTTGTGCGCCGGCGGCGCGGCCGCTTCCGGATGGACGGCGGCGGTCATCGTCGCCAACACGGCCTTCGATGGCCTCGATCATGGCCGCGCCGATCGCATGCTGCGGAAGGTGATCGCGGCGACCGCGGGCTTCCAGGCGGCGCTCCTCGGCATCGCCACCGGCGCGGCTCTCCTGTCCGGCGCCCGGGCCGCTGCCATCGTGGCGGGCGTCTCCGCCCTGGGCTTCCTGTCGAACGTGTGGACGCTGGCCCCGCGCCGCGACAAGGCCCCGGAAGGGCTGCGGAAGAAGAGCTCCACGCAGCGCGTCGTGGCTGTCGCACTCACGCTTATCATGACGCTTGCGGCGCTCACCGCAGGCGTGATGGCTGCGATTGGCGTCTAGTCAGACCCTAGTTGAAGCAGCTCTGCGAAGCCTCGGCGACCAGCGCGCCGATCTTGGCGTCATCGCTCAGATTCGTCGGCAAAAGACCGGCGAAGCTCTTGTTGTCGTCGATGCCCTTGGCGACCTTGGCGAATTCTTCCGCTGTCAGACCCTTTTCGAGCGCATCGGAGAAGCACGTACAGTTCGCGCCCGCCCCCATTTTCTGTTCGCACGCGGCGACGACCTGGGGTTTGCCGGCCGTCGCCGCACTACACGCGCCGAACACACCCAGGGCCAGCACAAGGGACGCTACTCCTGAAACCGGACGTTTCATCGACACTCCCCTTCTTGGTTCGCGGAACTGAATGTCCGCAGACAAAGTGAGGCGACTCGTCGCACCCCTGTCAAACGAAGAATGGCTTGATTTTCAAATGGATAGTTACCGTCCGCGTCATGCCGTGAGGTGAAGTGTACGCGTTACGCGAGCGATTAGGGCGCGCTGCCGCCATGGATTTTCCCCGGTTGAGTGTCATGGGTTATCCGGCCGCTCCGGCAATCTTGCGGATGGCGCCTTGTGACTTCGCGTCAGCGTCAGAATATTAGGGTGTCGCGGAGACGTGCATGAGAATTCCCGACTGGGTCGTCTATGCGGTCGTAGTGATCGTAATCGTCGGGACGCTCCTCTCCAGCGGCGCCGGCAAGAAGTACGAGCCATGGGACAGCCATGCCGAGCGCATCGTCATCACGCCGGGGGATTCCGAGCGCGGTCGCTCTCCCAACATTGTTGAACACGAAGAGATGGCCGGCGCGGCCCCCGAAGAAGGCCTGCCTTTGCCCGAATCCGATCCGTTCGATGAACGGGTGCTGGTCCAGGTCGGCGATGCGGAGGACGGCATCGGCACCGCCTTCGCCATCAATGAATCCGGGGCCTGGCTGACGGCCCGCCACGTTGTCGATGGCTGTTCGCGTGTCGGCCTTGCGGTCGGTAATGGCCGCATGGTCCGCGTTGATGAAGTCCGCACCTCGACCGACACCGATCTCGCCCTGCTGATAACCAACCGCGCGCCGACCGCGCTCCGACTGGCGCTCGACCGCGAGCTTCGAATCGGCGAATCCGGGTTCCACATCGGCTTCCCGCAGGGACGGTCTGGCGAGGCGGCCTCCATCCTCGAATCCAGATCGAACCTGGTCACGCGCGGCCGCTACGCGATGGAGGAACCCGTGCTGGCCTGGGCTGAGAAGGAAAGATCCGACGGGATCGACGGCACGCTGTCCGGCATGAGCGGCGGACCTGTCTTCGATGAGGACGGCGCCGTCATCGGCGTCACGGTGGCCGAAAGCCCGCGCCGCAACCGCATCTATTCAGCCGCGCCTGACTCGATCCGGCGCTTCCTGGAAGAGCAGGGGCTCCTGGCGCCTGGCAGCGAGGCGCATGCCCTCAGCACCGCCTCCTACGTCGCCGAAGCCGACCGCCTCCGCGACGAACGGGCTGTGGTGAAAGTGTTGTGCCGCGTGGGTCAAGACCAGTGAAGTCTCTATTCGCCGACAGGCTGATCGCAGGCGTCCGCGACAAGGGACCGCTGTGCGTCGGCATCGATCCGCACGCCACCATGATCCCCGCCCTGTTCGGCAAGCCCGGCCCGGAAGCAGCCGCCAAATGGGGCGTCGCGATGGTCGAGCGCTGCATCGGCCGCGCCTCCGTCGTGAAGCCACAGGCTGGCCTGTTCGAGCGCTGGGGAGCCAGCGGCCTGCGCGCCCTGGAAGAGGTCTGCCGCGCCGCCACGCGCGCCGGCCTCATCGTCATCCTCGACGCCAAGCGGGGAGACATCGGTTCCACGGCGGAAGGTTATGCCGAAGGCTATCTCGGCGCCGACTCGTCCTGCCCGTGCGATGCGATCACCGTGAACCCCTATATGGGCATCGACACGATCGAGCCCTTCGTCTCGGTCGCGGAGCGTGAAGGCAAGGGTGTCGTCGTCCTCGCCCGCACCTCCAACCCCGGCTCCAAGGATTTCCAGCAGAAGCTCATCGATGGCGAGCCGCTCTATCTCCACGTCGCCCGTGCGCTGGGCCCCATGGTGACCCGCCTGCGCAGCCGCAAGACGGGCTGGTCGGGCCTGATGCTGGTCGCCGGCGCCACCGGTCCGCAGGAAGCTGCGCGCCTGCGCGCAACCGCCGGTGACGCTCTCTTCCTGGTGCCCGGCTATGGCGCACAGGGCGCCGGCGCGCGTGACGCCTTGGCCGGTTTTGTCCAAGGGCCGAACGGGCTTGAAGGCGGCGTCGTCAGCGCCTCGCGATCCATCGCCATGCCCGACAGCGCAAGGGGTGTGACCGCTGCGAAGGATTGGGAACGGGCCATCGAATCGGCCATCCTGGCGGCTCAGGCGGACCTTGCCGAAGCTGCAAGTGCCTGAAATCGCTACGTTTCGGACTTGCCGGTCGCAAAACCTCCATCCGTGAAAACTTTACCTATTTCTGCGACCAATCGTCCTGCAGGAGGACTGGTTGGCGGCGGCGATGCTTCGAAAGCAGATCTGGCAGGCAGCGCTTTTTTCGCTGCTGATCCTCGCGGCCGTTCTGGTCGTCGACTTCATATTCAATGGCTGGCTGATGGCCGAGAAGGGGGTATGGGATCCTCTCACCACGATCATCATCACGATGACGGTCGCGCCCGGCTTCTCCTTCTTCCTGATCCACCAGCACGCCCGCATCCAGGCGACGCAGGCCGAACTCGTGGCCGAACGCGCCGAACGTCTTGCTGAAGTCGAGGCCGCGCGTGACCTCGCCGAAGCCGCGACGCGCGCCAAGAGCGAATTCCTCGCCAACATGAGCCACGAGATCCGCACGCCGCTCAACGGCATTCTCGGCATGGCGCAGGGCCTCGCTGCGCGCGATCTCGACCCCGTGACCCGCGACATGGTCGGCACGATCCGCGAGTCCGGCTCGACGCTGATGGCTATCCTCAACGATGTGCTCGATCTTTCCAAGATCGAGGCCGGCAAGCTTGATATTTCGCCGACGGATGTCGGCCTGCGCCAGACGCTGCAGCAGGTCATCAAGCTGTTCACGTCGGTTGCGAGCGAGAAGGGCGTCTCGCTTTCGCTGTCGGATGATGTGCCGCCGACAATGCTGCTGCGTTACGATCCGGTCCGCGTGCGTCAGTGCGTCTCCAACCTTGTCTCCAATGCCGTGAAGTTCACGCGCGAGGGCGGGGTGGACATCAACGCGACGGTCGAGCCGCGCGAGGATGGCCGTTTCCTCGTCGCCATCACCATTACCGACACCGGCATCGGCATGGACAAGATGGCGCTGGCCCGCCTGTTCGAAGCCTTCACGCAGGCCGACAATTCGACGACGCGCAAGTTCGGCGGCACAGGTCTCGGCCTCGCCATCTCGCGCCGCCTCGCCCGCCTGATGGGCGGCGACATCGTCGCGCGCTCGACGCCTGGCCGCGGCTCGGTCTTCACCTTCACCTTCCTGGCCGACGAGGCTTCAGCTGCTTCCGCCGAGCCCGAGCCCAAGCAGTTCGCGGCCAAGGGCGTCGTCCAGCTGCGCGGCGCGCGCGTGCTGCTTACCGACGACAACGCCATCAACCGGCAGGTCGTGCGCCTGTTCCTGCAGCCACAGGGGGCGATCATCACCGAGGCTGCCAACGGCCAGGAAGCGCTCGACGCAATCGCCAGCCAGCCTTTCGATCTCGTCCTGCTCGATGTCCACATGCCGGTCATGGACGGCACGGAAGCGATCAACCGCATCCGCACCTCGCCCGAGCCCTGGTGGGAAATCCCCGTCATCGCCCTGACGGCGGACGCCATGAGCGGCGATCGCGAGCGCCTGATCGCGCTCGGCATGTCGGACTATGTCTCGAAGCCGATCGACCAGAGCGAGCTGTTGTCCGCCATCAGCCGCGTCCTCGGCGGCGATACCGCAACGCTGGCTTCGGCCGCGCCGAAAGGATCGGGTGATGCTGGCGCTTTCGATGACCTGCTTGCCGATCTCGACCGGATCGCGGGCTAGCCGAAGCGCTCCCAGGCCGCCTGCCGCGACACGCCCAGCGCCTCGCCGATCTTCTGCCAGCTGACGTCGCGCTTCCGCAGCACATCGATCTGTTGCTGTAGCACCGCTCGCGACGCCTCGAACGCAGCCTGCGACCGATCGAGGTTCGACAGCAATGCGTCATCCGCAAGCTGCTCCCACCCGGCAAAGCCATCCGCAGGCAGCCCGGCGAGGATCTTGTTGCACACCCCGACGCAGTCTCCGCAGATGTGCACGCCCGGCCCGGCGATCAGCGACGGGAGTTCCTTTGCCGACTTGCGGCAAAAACTGCAGAACAGTTTCGACTTGTCCTTGGCCTTCTCTCGCGGCATCGGATCCTCCATTGTGTCAAGGATCTCCTGACAGATTTGGAACGTCAAGACATTCCTGACAAAGGCTGCAACCCCTTTGCCAAAACCTCTCAAGAGTGCTGAAAAGCCGGTATGTCCGGCGACAGGACATCAGGGAGGGTTGCATGAAATTCGGATTGGCCATGATGGCCGGCGCTGCGCTGCTGGCTCTGGCTGCCTGCGGCGAGGCGAAGCTCGCGGCAATCACCGCCGCTGACGTAAATGGCGATGCGATCATCGCCGCCGACAAGCGTCCCGAAATCTGGATCAGTCACGGCCGCACCTATTCCGAACAGCGCTACTCGCCGCTGAAGCAGATCACCGGCGCGAACGTCACCAACCTCGGCGCAGCCTGGGTTGGCGATCTCGACGCCAATCGCGGCATGGAATCGACGCCGATCGTCGTCGACGGCGTGATGTACGTCACCTCCGCCTGGTCGATCGTCTACGCCTACGACGCCAAGACGGGCGAGCGGCTCTGGAAATACGATCCGAATGTCGACAAGGCGCGCGGCCAGAAGGCCTGCTGCGATGTCGTCAACCGCGGCGTCGCGATCTGGGAAGGCATGGTCTATGTTGGCACGATCGACGGACGTCTCGTCGCGCTCGACGCCAGCCGCAAGGGCGAAGTCGACGCCGCCGGAAACAAGAAGCCGAAATGGGAAGTCGTCACTGTCGATCAGTCCAAGCCCTACACGATCACGGGCGCGCCGCGCGTCATCAAGGGCAAGGTGATCATCGGCAATGGCGGCGCCGAATTCGGCGTGCGCGGCTACATCACGGCCTATGACGCCAAGACTGGCGAGAAGGCCTGGCGCTTCTACATGACGCCGAACCCCAGCAAGCAGCCCGACAACGAAGTCTCCGACAAGTTCTTCGCCGAGAAGGGCAACGCCACCTGGGGCGACAATGGCGAGTGGACCGAAAGCGGCGGGGGCGGCACGGCCTGGGACGGCATGGCCTACGATCCCGAACTCGACATCATGTATGTTGGCGTCGGCAACGGCGCGCCGTGGAACCAGCGCCTGCGTGACCCGTCGGGCGGCGACAACCTGCTGCTCTCGTCCATCCTCGCGGTGAAACCCGAGACCGGCGAATATGTCTGGCACTACCAGACAACGCCCGGCGAGACATGGGACTATACCGCCACCCAGCCGATCATGCTGGCCGATCTCAAGATCGGCGATCAGACCCGCAAGGTTCTGATGCAGGCGCCGAAGAACGGCTTCTTCTACGTCATCGACCGCAAGACGGGCGAACTCATCTCCGCCGACAAGTACCAGGACAACGTCAACTGGGCGACGGGCGTCGACATGAAGACGGGTCGTCCGGTCGAGGCGAAGAACGCGCGCTATGAAGAAGCGCAAACGCAGATGCAGATCCCGGGCCCGCTTGGATCACACAACTGGCATCCGATGGCGTTCAGCCCCGACACGGGCCTCGTCTACATCCCGGCCCACACGCTGCCGACGGTCTATGCGGACATGCAGAACTTCCGCTACCGTCCCGGCTTCTGGAACACAGGCACCGACTTCGCCGCCGCCGCCCTGCCGACCGAGATGGCCGCGCGCATCGCCGCCGCCGCCGCTTCCAAGGGCCAGCTCGTCGCGTGGGATCCGGTCGCGAAGAAACCAAAATGGGTCCACGATTATCCGAACGCCTGGAACGGCGGCATTCTCGCCACCGCCGGCGGTCTCGTCTTCCAGGGCTCGCTCGATGGCAAGTTCCGCGCCTTCGACGCATCCACGGGCGACCAGAAGTGGGAGGTCGACACGGGCTATCCCGCACTCTCCGGCCCGATCAGCTACGAGATCGATGGCGAGCAGTACATCGCCGTGACGGCAGGGTGGGGCACGGCGCTTCCGCTCGCAGGCGGCGTCGGCTCGCGCGATGGCGCGCCGCGGTATGCCTCGCCCGCGATGGGCAAGGTCATCGTCTTCAAGATTGGCGGCAAGGCCGAGATCACGCCGGATGAACCCTTCCCGGTTGATCCGGTGCCGATGGCGCAGGACTTCGGCTCCGCCGCGATGATCGAGCACGGCAAGGAGCTGTACTTCAACAACTGCATGGTCTGCCACGGCGACAGCGTGCAGTCCGGCGGCATCGTGACGGACCTGCGCTGGTCGCAATATCCGGCGACGAAAGCCTCGTTCGAGGAAGTCGTGCTCGGCGGCAAGTTCGCCTCCGGCGGCATGGCGCCGTTCCCCGAGATGTCCAAGGACGATGTTGAATCGATCCGCGCCTACATCATCAACCGCGCGAACGAGGATGCGAAAGCGCTCGCTGCGGCGCCTGCGCCGAAGTAGGCGCTGGCCTGACGCATACGGCCATGTAGGCTGGCTTCCGCAAAACGGGAGCCAGCCTCATGCGTTTCTTGGCCGCCATCATAGCCCTCGCCATCGGCCTCTCGCCGCTCGCCTCGGCCCAGTCTGTGAAGCTCACGCCAACCGAAGGCGACTACATCGCGAAGAACTTCACGTTCAGCAGCGGTGAGAAGCTTGCCGAGCTTCGCCTTCACTACACCACGCTGGGAACACCGCATCGCAATGCGAAAGGCGAGATCGACAATGCCGTACTGGTCATGCACGGCACCGGCGGGGACGGAAAACAGTTCTTCCGTGCGCAGTTCGCGGACGTTCTGTTCGCGCCGGGCGGCCTGCTCGATCCGGCAAAATACTTCATCGTCCTGCGCGACGGCATCGGCCATGGCAAGTCATCGAAGCCGTCGGACGGCCTGCGCGCGAAGTTCCCGAAATACGACTATGACGACATGGTCCGCGCCGACCATGAACTGTTGACGAAAGGCCTCGGCGTCAGCCACGCGCGCCTGGTGATGGGCACGTCGATGGGATGCATGCATTCCTTCGTCTGGGGCGAAATGTATCCGGATTACATGGACGCGCTCATGCCGCTCGCCTGCCTGCCGACGCAGATCGCCGGCCGCAACCGGATCTGGCGCAAGCTGCTGATCGACGCGATCACGGCTGACCCCGAGTGGAAGGGCAGCGAGTACACGTCCCAGCCGCTCGAGGCCCTGCGCACCGCCGCAGGCCTTCAGCTCATCGCCGGCGGCGCGCCGATCGTGATGCAGAACGACTATCCCGCCAACGACAAGGCCGACGCCTACGCGAAGAGCTATGTCGACAACTATCTCAAGACCGTCGACGCCAACGACCTGCTGTATCAGGTCTCCTCCTCGCGTACCTACGACCCCTCGAAGGATCTCGAGAAGATCAAGGCGCCGCTGGTGTGGATCAATTCCGCCGACGACTTCATCAACCCGCCGGAACTCGGCCTCGCCGAACAACTCGCGAAGCGCCTCAAGACCGGGCGCTTTGTTCTGATCCCCGCCAGCGCCAACACGCATGGCCACGGCACGCACACCTGGGCCGCGCTCTGGAAGGACGAACTGGCCGCGCTGCTGAAAGCGAGCGAGCGCAAATAGCAGAAGGCCCGGACCATCGGTCCGGGCCTCCATGAGCTTTCATTGCAGCGATCGCTACTTCGGGTTGCAGAAAGTGAGGAAGTCGCGCGCGGCGGTTCCCATGTCCTTCAGCGAGCCGATGTATTTCGCCTGCACCTTGACGGCCGGGTCCTTCACGAAGGCCCACTGCGCTTCACCCTGGTCGCCGAGGATCGACACCATGTCGAGCTGCGACATCGCCATCAGGTCGGACGAGGCGATCGGGAACACGAACTCGGTGTCGGCAGTCTTCTTGTTCGTCACGAACGAGCCTTCGACATCCCGCGCGGTTGCGCCGGTGCGCAGCTTGTAGGTCGCGGTCTGGCCGGCGCGCGTCGCGGCCTGCTTGCCAAGATGGAAGCTGACCTTGCCGTTGGCGGCATTGCACTTCATCACCACGCCCTGCGAGGCGTCGGCGTCCATGCTGCCCGCATTCACCAGCGCCAGCACCGGATCTTCCGGCATCAGCTTCTCTTCGGCGACCCAGTGCGTCGTCGCGGCCATGTTGGCGACCGTGACGGTTCCGGCTGACGCGCCGGACGCCGGCATCGCCGCGCCTGTGCTTGTCCCTGCCGCCGGCGCCGGGTTCGACGCGCACGCGGCGGCCATCAGGCCGGTCGCGGCGAGCAGGGCGATACGTTTGATCATCTGGAATCCCCTATGAAAGTTGACGCGCAACGGAATCAGATCGTGATGACAACCTTGCCCTTTGCGCGGCGCTCCGAAAGCTCCTTGATGGCGTCGGCAGCACGCTCGAGCGGATACCTGTTCGAGACATGTGGCCGAATTTTGCCTTCCTTGTAGAGGCGGAACAGGTCGGCGAGGTTTTCCGCATGTCCCTTGGGGTCGCGCGCCACGAAAGCCCCCCAGAACACGCCCACGATCTGGCATGATTTCAGAAGCGTAAGGTTCAGCGGCAGCTTGGGAATGCCGGCAGGGAAGCCGATCACCAGGAAGCGCCCCTCCCAGTTCAGCGCCCGCACGGCCGGCTCGGCATAGTCGCCGCCAACGCCGTCATAGATCACGTCGACCCCGCCGCCGCCGAGTTCCTTGATCTTGTCCGAGAACGCCTTCTGCTGGTCCTTCGACAGCGGGTTTTCGGGATAGACGAAACCCTTGTGCGCGCCCTTCGAGATGCAGAAGTCCACCTTCTCCTGGGAGGACGCCGCCGCGATCACCGTCGCGCCCATCGCCACGCCCAGTTCGACAGCTGCGAGGCCAACGCCGCCCGCAGCGCCAAGCACCAGCAGCGTCTCGCCCGGCTTGATATGCGCGCGATCCTTCAGCGCGTAGTGCGATGTGCCATAGGTCATCAGGAAGGCGGCCGCCTCGTCGAAGGGCATGTAGTCCGGCAGCGGGTTCATGCGGTTGGCCGGCACGAGGATCTCCTCCGCCATGCCGCCCGCGCCGGTCGAGCCGAACACCTTGTCGCCGACCTTGAACGACGTCACGCCTTCGCCGACCGCCTTCACGACGCCCGAGATCTCGCCGCCCGGAGAGAACGGACGCGGCGGCTTGAACTGGTACATGTCCTGGATGATCAGGAAGTCGGGAAAGTTCACCCCCACCGCCTTCACCGAGACAACGATCTCGCCCTTGCCGGGCGTTGGCGAGGGCACATCCTCCAGCACCAGCGTATCGGGCAGGCCCGGGGCCTTGGAGAGGACGGCTTTCATGTCAGTGTCTCCCGCAGTCGCGCTTTTGGGGTGGATTAGCGGAGCACGATGCGACTGTCACGCGCTTGCGCGTTGCGCGGCGCTCTGGAACCTTGCCCGCTGAAAAGCGCGGCCGGAATGAGCTTCGCTTCAGGGAGACATTTCCATGTTCCGCGCTTTGTCAGGAGGCTTTGCCGCTTGCGCGCTTGCACTTGCGAGCCTCGCTCTGCCCGGCTGCGTCACGCAGCCCGAAACGCCTGCCCCCGTGGAGGGCGTTCATTTCCGCATGGTCGAAACGAACGGCGTCCGCCTGCGGGTGGCCGAAGCGGGCAAGGGCCCGCTTGTCATCCTTGCTCATGGTTGGCCGGAAAGCTGGTATTCCTGGCGTCACCAGATCCCGGCGATCGCAGCGGCGGGCTATCATGTCGTTGCCCCGGATATGCGCGGGTTCGGAAAGTCGGACAAGCCGCCTGCCGTCGAGGACTACGATATCCTCCATCTTACGGGCGACATCGTCGGTCTCGTCGATGCGATGGGCGAGAAGCAGGCGATCCTCATCGGTCACGACTGGGGATCGACCGTCACATGGAACAGCGTGATGCTGCATCCCGATCGCTTCTCCGCGATGGTTGCCCTCAGCGTCCCCAGCGGCGGTCGCGCCCAGAATCCTCCCATCGCCGGCATGAAGGCTGCAAACGGGGACAATTTCTACTACATGCTCTATCATCAAGAACCCGGCGTCGCCGAAGCGGAATACGATGCTGATCCGCGCGGGCTGCTCTCCCGCCTCTATGCCTCGCCGGACACGCCACGCGATCCGCCGCAAGTCACCGATCCAAAGCGCTCCGCCGGCGGATGGATTTCGCGCCTCGGCAAGCCGAGGGAACTGCCTCCATGGCTGACACAGAAGGATCTCGACTATTTCGTCAGCGAGTTCACCGCGGCTGGCTTCCGGGGCGGCGTGAACTACTATCGGAACATGGATCGTAACTGGTCCGAGACGCCCCAGCTCGCTGGCGTTCGTATCAAGATTCCGGTGGCCTATTTCGCGGGCGAAGAAGACATCGTCATCCGCGGCGCCAAGGAACCGGCCCTTCGCGCACAGATGTCCCGTGTGGCGGACGACCTGCGGGTCGTGAAGCTCGTTCCCGGCGCGGGTCACTGGATTCAGCAGGAAAAGCCGGACGAGGTGAATGCATTTATCCTTGATTTCCTGAAGGGGCTGAAGAAATAGGTCGTTGTCGTCGAGGGCGGATGCCGGCGTGGATTGACAGGGCGGCGGTGAAGCTTTTCACCGTCGCCCATGAAGCAGTTGCGCGGTTATTTCGGGGTCGGCGTCGAATCGCTCAGCAAGCCGATGAATCTCGGCGCGCTGCAGCGGACGGCGCATGCATTCGGGGCCAGCTTCACCTTCACCGTCTCGGCGGCGCCCAAGATCCGCGTGATGCACCATGCGGACACCTCGAAATCCGACCTGCACGTCCCCTGGTACCTCTGGAATACGATCGATGACATGCAGCTGCCGCGCGGCTGCGAACTCGTCGGCATCGAGCTTACGGACGACGCGGTTGACCTCCCGACCTTCCGCCACCCGCTGCGCGCCGCCTATGTCATGGGCGGGGAGGCGAGGGATCTGTCGCCCGAGATGCAGGCGCGCTGCTCGCACATCGTGAAGATACCGACCAAGTTCTGCATCAACGTGGCGCTCGCCGGCGCGCTGGTGATGTATGACCGCACGCTGTCAATGGGCGGCTGGCCCGCGCGTCCCGTCGCCGCCGGCGGACCGCCGAAGGACGATCAGTCCAGATAGCTGCGCCTGCTGCCGCGCCTGATGCGCATGCCCAGCACGATGAGGCCCAGCCCTGCCGCCGCGCCTGCGCCCAGCACCATCGCGATGGTTGCGTCTTCCGGTTCAATACCGGTCGCCAGCATGATGATGAGGATGCCGCCCAGCGCCATCGCGACGAACGTCCCCGCCGTGCGGATGCCGAACGCCACCGCATTGAGGATCGGGGCGCGCTCGCTCCACTCGCCATAGAGCCAGCGGCCAACCAGCAGGACGGCGCCGCTCGCCAGCATCACCGGCATGGCCAGGGAGGATGCGCCGCCGAGCGTATCGGCCGCTGCCGGCAGCTTGAGGTAACGCGCAACAATGGCGAACGCGACAATGATCATCCCCGCCGCGGCGGCGGCGCCGGTGATCATCAGGCATGCGCCGGAAAGACGACGCCACGACACGCTGGAAACTCCTGTTCCTTTGCGCGGCGTCTGTCGGACCAGACGCCGCCTGTCCCAAAGGCAAGCAGGGGCGGCGCCGGACGTGTGTTTGCTTAACGCGGACAATCAAGCCTCCCGCGCAGGCGTTCTTTCGCACCAGATTGACCCAAAAGACCCGTAAAACAGCCCGATGCGGGAAATTCGCGAGACCCGGTTAAACCCACTTTCAACCCTTCGTGCCAGTTTGAGCCGGAACAGGAAGGCCGTCCAAGAGCCTTCCGTCTGATGATGATGGTGGCCCATGGCGAAGACCGTTCTGGTCGTCGATGACGATCCTACCCAGCGTCGTTTGATGCAGGCTGCGGCCGAGAAGCAGGGCTTCCGCGCGCGCGTTGTCGAGAATGGCGAAAAGGCTCTTGAAGAAGCCTCCGACGCCAAGAACGGCGTCGATGTCGTGCTGCTCGATCTCGTGATGCCGGGCCTCTCGGGCATGGACACGCTCGAGCGTCTCATGGAGCGCCGCCCCGACCTTCCCGTGATCGTGCTCACCGCCACCGGCGGCATCGACACGGTCGTGCAAGCCATGCGGGCCGGCGCCGTCGACTTCTTCGTGAAGCCGGCGAGCCCCGAACGCATCGCCATCTCGATCCGCAACGCGCTCAAGCTGTCGGATCTTCGTGGAGAAGTGAAACGCCTCTCCAAGAAGACAGAAGGCAAGATGGGCTTCGAGGACATGATCGCCGGCGCGCCGTCCATGCGCGGCGTCGTCCGCCTCGGGCAGCGCGCGGCCGCTTCGTCGATCCCGATCCTCATCCTCGGTGAGAGCGGCGTCGGCAAGGAAGTCATCGCCCGCTGCATCCAGGGCGCGTCAGAACGCGCCGGCAAGCCGTTCATCTCGGTCAACTGCGGCGCAATTCCGGAAAACCTCGTCGAGTCGATCCTGTTCGGCCACGAGAAGGGCTCGTTCACGGGCGCCCACGAGAAGAAGCTCGGCAAGTTCGTCGAAGCTGACGGCGGCACCTTGTTCCTCGACGAAGTCGGCGAACTTCCGCTCGACATGCAGGTGAAACTGCTCCGCGTCCTTCAGGAAGGCGAAGTCGACGCCGTCGGCTCGCGCCGCCCCACCAAGATCGACGTGCGCATCATCTCGGCCACCAACCGTGATCTGGCGCAGCAGGTCAAAGAGGGCCGCTTCCGCGAAGACCTCTATTACCGCCTCAACGTGTTCCCCATCGAGATCCCCTCGCTGAAGGAACGCCGCGAAGACCTCCCGGCCCTGGTCGAGCACTTCATCAACCGTTTCAACGCGGAAGAGGGCAAGGCCGTCCCGGGCGTCTCGCCGGAAACGCTGTCGATGCTCACGGCCTATGACTGGCCGGGGAACGTCCGCCAGCTCGAGAACGCCGTCTTCCGCGCGATCGTCCTTTCGGACGGCGGCTTGCTGAAGCCGGATGACTTCCCGCAGATCTCGGGCCTCGTCCCGCAGGCGCCGGTGTCGTCTGTCGCCAGCGCGGCGGCAAAACCCGCCAACGATGTCGCCGACCAACCCGTGCTGATCACCGACCCTACCGGCGAGCTGCGCACGCTGGAAGCGATCGAACGCGACCTGATCCAGTTCGCCATCGACCACTATTCGGGCCACATGTCGGAAGTCGCCCGCCGCCTCGGCATCGGCCGCTCGACGCTTTACCGGAAAGTGCGCGAGTACGACCTCAAGGTCCGCGAAGGCGACGAACTCGACGAAGTCGGCTGATCGCCGCTTCCCGAAGTCAGAAACACGAATGGCGAGCGGACAACCGCTCGCCATTTTCGTGTGTCACGCCGTCCAGCGGCTGATGTCCCGCTCGCGTCCGATCAGCGAGAGCCCGTAGGCGATCGACACAAGCTGGTCGCCCGTCTCGATCTTCGCTGCGCCGAACCGGCTCTCGAACAGCGCGCGGACCGCCGGCACGAAGGATGATCCGCCCGTGAGGAAAACGCGGTCGATCTGCGCTTCCTCCAGCCCGGCCTCGCTCAGGGCGCGGTCAACGCAGGCTCCGATCTCGCCAAGCTCGGGCGCGATCCATTTTTCGAAATCCGAACGCTTGATCGTCCGCTCGATATCGACCCCGGCGACGTGGAGCGACAGCGTGCCCTCATCCGCATGCGACAGCTGCATCTTCGCGGCCGACACGGCGCGATACATGGCATAGCCCGCGTCTGCATCCAGGAAGGCGAGGAAGGCGCGGATGCGGTCGGGGTCGAGACTGGAGCGCACCAGATCCTGCAGCTCACGATAGTCGCGCGACTGGCGCATCATCGAGAGCTCGTTCCAGCGGCTGAATTTCTGGAAGTAGGAATTCGGCACCGGAAGTATCTTGTCCCAGCTCTTGTATTCCGAGCCCTTGCCGAACGCGCGGGCCACGACCCGGTCGATGATGCGGTAGTCGAACGCATCGCCGGCGACGCCCACGCCCGTGTGCGCCAGCGGTTCGTAGTCGAGCCCGTTCCCACCGACGGAAAACTTCACGATGGAGAAATCGCTCGTGCCCCCGCCGAAATCGGCGACGAGGATCGTCGCGTCGGTCTTCAGGCGCTGCGCAAAGAAGTAGGCAGCCGCTACCGGCTCATAGACGTGGTGGATTTCCTCGAACCCCAGCGCGTGCAGGGCCGCTTCGTATCGCATCCGCGCCAGCTTCTCGTCCGGCGACGCTCCGGCGAAGCTCACCGGCCGGCCGATCACGACGCGCTTTGGGAAGTCGATGCGGGCGTGGCTGCGCACCTGCCGGAGGAAGCCCGCCAGCAGGTCCTCGAATTTCAGGCGGCGATTGTAGATCAGCGTGTCCGTGAACAGCGGACTGGCGGCGAAGGTCTTGAACGACTGGATGAAGCGGCAGTCACCGCCCAGCTCCACGAACTTCTCGATCGCCCACGGCCCTGCATCGAGATTCGTCCGACGCCCCGACGCGTCGTCCGTCTCCGAGAAGCACAGCACCGACCGGAAGGCGTCGAATGCCTCGCCGTCATGGTTGAAATGCACCGCCTCGACCTGGCCCTTGGCGTTGACCATGGTCGCAACAGTGTTCGTCGTGCCGAAATCGAGTCCGATCGACAGGGTCATGACGCCATTCCAAGCGAACCGGGAGACGCTCCGATACGGAGCTATATCTCGCGGGGGGCGCTTGGTGAGGCAGGACCTCCGATAAGTCAAGGTTCGTTCCGGGCGGAATGTGGAGAGGCGCTAGGCCCGATCAACCCGCGCCGCATAGCATCCGTACTTTGCGAAATGCACGTGCAGGTACGCCGTTTCCGGATTGCCCAAGAGGCGCGTGAAAGCCTCCGCCGCTGCTCCACCCTCGACGACGTCCGCCTCTACCATCATTCCGCCTTCCGAGAAGGCGCGCACGGACAGCAGGCGAGACCGCAGCTGCTCGGGAACCTCCCCGGGTGCAGGCGCCACATCCTCCGCCCCATCGCACACGAAGATCGCATGGCGGGAGCGGTAGGGTGTCGCAGCGTCCTGGTGCTCGTAGTTGAGCAGCAGCATCCGCGTACCCGGCGCCGCATCGCGAAGCGTCACGCGGCAGGGATAGCCCGGCTTCGCATCGGCCACGCGCACGACGACGCCGGCCGCATCCAGTTCTTCATCACTCAGGCCAAACAGATGCCTGAACCGTTCGGAGGGAAGGGCGCTGATCTTGAATGCGTGTTGGAACATCGGATGTCTCCTGTTCCGGTCAACATGGATCAGCGGATCATTCCCCGCCGACGCATTTCCGACAGCGCATCTAGCGGAACACCCAGACCAGCCCCGCGCCGATCAGCGCCAGCACGAAGCCGGCTACCCGCAGGTTCGCCGCATACTTCCGGAAGCCTTTCTCGCCGCGCGTGACGTGGCCGAACGTCACCGGATGCGCCTCGAGCAATTCCTCCAGCACATGCCGCGCGCCGAACAGGAACAGCGCACCCTTGATGATGAGGATCCAGCCCACGACGCCCATGGGCCGATGATTGGGACGGCGCGCCCGCGCCTTCAACCGCCTTCAGCAGTCGCCACAAATGCAGACGCCGGCGGAGCGCATCGCGCCGCCGGCGTCATGATCGTCTGGGCCATGGGTCCGGGCCGGAACCCGGGCCGTCTAGGTTTTCGGCAGGAGGCCTTCACGCTGGGCGCGCTTGCGAGCCAGTTTCCGCGCCCGGCGGACGGCTTCAGCTTTCTCGCGCGCTTTGCGTTCGGAAGGCTTCTCGAAATGGTTGCGGCGCTTCATCTCCCGGAAGAGACCTTCGCGTTGCATCTTTTTCTTGAGCGCTTTCAACGCCTGATCGACGTTGTTATCGCGGACCACGATCTGAACTATTTGAAACTCTCCATCAGTTTCCCGGCCGGCCCCGGGACTAGGTTTGGAACGTCTTAAAACGCCGAAACGGCCGCAAACGCTCCCTTTCAGGGGATGCGCTGGCCCGCTCGACGGGTGATTTTGCCGTCCGTCACGTTGTCCATGACGGGCAGGCGCGGGTCCGATATCATAGGAAACTGGCCCTGCCTACACCCCCCGGCGGTTGTTTTGGGCCCGTTCTGGCGCAGGATAGACGCATGACCGAGGCAGCCCCCAGCGACCTTTTCCGCGAGAAACTGCTCGATTCCATGCTGGAGATCGCGCCCGAGGCCGGCTGGACCCATGCGGCGCTCGCCCGGGCCGGAGAAAGGGCAGGGCTCAGCGAGGGCCAGGTCCACCTCGCCACCCCCCATGGCGTCACCGACCTTCTGGAGGCTTTCGCCGCCCGGGCGGCCCGCGCGACGTCCGTGCGCCTGGGGACAAGCGACATCGCCGCCCTCAAGGTTCGCGAAAAGGTGAAGGCCGGCGTGAAGGCCTGGCTGGCCTACCTCGCGCCCTACAAGGCGGCGGTGAAGCGCGCCGCGGCCACGCCTGCCAACCTGCTCACCGGACCCAAGGGTCTCTGGGCCGCGGCGGACGCGATCTGGACGGCGCTGGGCGACAAATCGACGGACTTCAACTGGTACACCAAGCGCACCATCCTCTCGGGGCTGCTGGGCGCGACGCTCGCCGCGTGGATGGGCACGGATGACGAGGCCGCCGTCGACGCCTTCCTCGACCGCCGCATCGAGAACGTGATGCAGTTCGAGAAGTTCAAGGCGCAGGCCAGGGACGCCTTCGCCAGGATGCCCGATCCGATGGATATCTTCGGACAGCGGAAGTAGGCGCGGCCGTCATCGGGCCGCCAAGGCGCCGGCCTCATCACTTAGCTGACGTATGCTGTCGGCAGCTGAGTGAACACGAGCCACGCCAGGGCAACGACAAACGACCATGCCCAAAGCCATTTTTTCAGGTTCCGTTTCCTGAGGCTTCCAAAGACCTTTTCGACGGAACCGAAAAGACAAAATGCCAGCCCCGCTGCGAATGCAGCCAGCCAGATCAGGAGCGGAACAAACGGCCAGAACATCGGCTTCTTTGTATGGGGGGCCAAGGGAGGCTGGCTAGAAGCGATTCTTGATCAGCAAGACTTCCATCACGCGCTGGCCGTCGTGGGGATCGATGCCCATGAAAGTCATGACGCGATCGAGAAAGTCGACCTCCGGTGGAACGAGCAGGCCATCCGACAGGACGATGTCGACGCAGTGCGCAAACAGCGGCAAGCGCATGTCGGCGGGAAGGGATTCGCATGCTTCCCGCAAGCCGTCAGGCCGACCAGCGAGACGTTCGCGAACGATCGCGTTGGCCTTGGCCAACTGGGCCGGACTGACCGACTTCAAGGCGCGCGAACGGCGAGCAAGAGACTCAATCTCCGCTCGTTCCTCAGTCGAACAGTCTCCGTCGGCGACGGCGGCCGAAAGCAGCAGGCAGACAAAGGCCTCCGGGACCGACCAGTCGAGATTGCGCTGTTTCCCAAACTCTTCGAGCAGCTTGTGAAGGTCAAACCCCGCCGGGGAGGAAGGCTGGGCGGCCTGAAGCGATCTTGAAATGCTGACCGGACCGCCGCTGGATTCTGTGGCTTCCTGGGTTTCACTATGTTCGGCGCTGGAAGCCGCATCAGACGTCACGGCGGTCTCCGAAAAGGCAAAAGATCTTCGTTTGGCAGAATGCCACCCAACGTCGGCCATTTGATTTGACCGGGATCAACAGGAATCGTCCCGGCAGCGCTGCGAATGGAACATCAGGTCCCGGACAACCGATGGCCGACATGGGCCACTTCTGCCTTTCGGGCCGCCCCTGACGGGGGCAGGATATCGCCCGCAAGCCGCCATCACTGTTCCGCGACAGGATAGGCTGGCAACACACCGCGCCAGATCGATGCTATTTTCGCGTGAACAAGTATCGCAATGAGCGCCGGATCATCCCCGCAGTCCAGGACCTGGAGGGAATGCCGACGCGCGGCGATACTCGGGAGTGTCGCACCGAAAGTGAAAATCATACCGATCATTGAGCTGGTCGATCAGGCACTCAGCTTCGCGTTGGGTTTCCGCCAGAAGATCGAAAAGATCCTGAGGGCATTCCATTTCGCGCAGCGTGTCCATTCCCTGAAGCAGGACGCCGCACGCCCTTGTGTTTTTGTCGGTCTGATCGAACGGTGCGCTGCAATTTAGTGCGCTCTCAGCATGACTGGCGGCCCTTTCTAGGATCGCTAACGACTCCGCCTCGCAACGCGTGGCTGGTCGCTCCTCTTCTGAACTTGGGGGCTACCTATTCGGCGCCGCCAAACTCGACGATCCAAGGAGGAAGATCGCCGCCGGGATCAAGATCAACAGCCTCGGCCAAAAAACGATCCTTGGGGCTGTCCCTCAACCGGGTCTGGATTTCGCCGAAGTCCGCCATCCGCGGTTCCGCGAGGTCTGCCTGGCGACTCCCTATCCTGACCAGACAGCACGGAGAGCCTTATCCGACTGGTCGTCGCTCGGAAAGAACAGCTCGATCTTCATGTCCTCCAGCAACAGATCTTCTGGCGTTCCGAACTGTGCGATGAGTGCAAAGAGCGACAGCCTCATCGTTCCGGAGCGGTAGATCGTCGGCACGACTGGGCCCGTGCGCGCGGTTGTGGCGCCGGGAACCGCTGCCAGCTTTTCCACCGCGCGATCGAGTTGAGCCACGCCGCCCAGCGATGCGCTCTCGATCCGAAGTCGCTGGGCTGCGTGATGCGCAACATCGGGCCAGTTCTCGATCATGGGAGGCAGCCTGTCGGAAACCATCAGGTCGAGAAGACTGCCGCCCTCGACAAGGCCCACCTCGCCAAACAGCATCCGCGCCGGACCATTCATCAGCATCACGGTCCACAACCGGTCGACCGCAATGGCTGGGTAGGGCGCATGCTGGGTCAAGGTGCGCTCCACGGCCCTGCGGACAGGCGCCATTTCCGGATCATTCCACTGCCGACCAGGATACCGCGCGGCAAAGCCTGCGAGCGTCAGCAACTGGTTGCGCTCATGCATGGGTATCTGCAGCGCATCGGCCAGCCGGCCGATCATCGCTGCACTGGGGCGCGCACGGCCAGTCTCGAGAAAGGCAATGTGTCGCGCGGAAACATCGGCCTGAACGGCAAGCTCAAGCTGACTGAAGCGTCGCCGTGCGCGCCAGTCCTTCAAGGCCTCTGGAAACTGGTTCATCCGCAATCCTACCCCATGCCGTAAGGCCGGCACTTACCTGCCAGGTAATTGTAGGCATCACATCAGCGTGGGTAGGTTCGCAACAGGTGTTGCCG
Source organism: Hyphomonadaceae bacterium (assembly GCA_044224605.1). Taxonomy (GTDB): domain Bacteria; phylum Pseudomonadota; class Alphaproteobacteria; order Caulobacterales; family Hyphomonadaceae; genus UBA7672. Next base: position 86,275 of record JBGAKC010000011.1, on the reverse strand, counting down.
GAGGTGTGGAATGCCGGGGTTCTGGCGGTTGTGGCTGGTCGTCTGGTGCCTCGGCATCGTTCTGTTCGGTCTGGTGCTCGCCGGGGGCGCATTTGAAGCTACCAGCGCGCCGGTCCGATGGGTGCTGGAGAATCTTCAGGGCCCCGGCGAGGTCACCTTCGATCCGACGTTGCGCTTCAGTATGGCCGTCATGGGCTGCGTGTCGCTCGGATGGGCGGCGAGCATGCTGGCCCTCATGCTCGTGGCGTTCAGGATGGGCGACCGGGCCGGGCCGCTGTGGTCAGCCGTCACGCTCGGGGTCGTCGTATGGTTCATCACCGACAGCTCCCTGTCCGTCGCGACCGGTTTCGGCCTGAACGTCATCCCGAACGTCGCCCTGCTTGCAACTTACCTTTTTGGGGTTCTGGCAGGCGGCGCCTTCCGCAAGCCAGACGCCGCAGTGGAGTGAAACACATGACGCCAACCGAGATCGTCAAGGCGTTCAACGCGGCGATGGAAATCAGGGACTACGACACGGCGCTTAAGTATGTCGCCGATGATTGCGAGTACACGAATATCCCAATGGCGACTGTTCGTGGACCTGCGGGTATCCGCAGTGTGCTGGAACCCTTCTTCGCGCCGACGATCGAGAACAGGTTCGAAATCCTGCGAGAGGCCGCCGCAGGCCCCATCGTCTTTCTTGAACGTCTGGACCGACACTTGCTCGCCACCGGATGGGTGGAACTGCCGGTCACGGGCGTCTACGAAGTGCACAACGGGCGGATCACCGTCTACCGCGACTACTTCGACGCCGCGACCATTCTCTCCAAGTGGCCGAGATAGCTACCGCGTCTCCATGGTCTCGATGGACCAATGACGACCCTTGGGGCTGTCCCTCAACTAGGTCTGGATTTCGCCGATAGTCCTCATTCCGCTACGCTTGCACGAGGGTGGGCGATCTCGTTGGGGCGCTCGGCCTAGGAGTTCTGAACTGATCTCGGCTTGCGAGCCAGATAGATTTGCAATGCGGGCGGCGTTTTCAAGCTGGAATAGGCCTCGAGCAGTGCCGGCTGGAACCCAACGTCGACGAGCTGACGAGTCACCTCAGCGACAGGCCATAAACGTAAGCGGTGTTCTTCGAAGGCTCGCCGCCAGTCACCGTCCTTCTCCCGACGAAACGATGTAATCCTGCGAACCAAGTGTTCGTCTTGCTCGGTCGCGATCATGCCCACAGCCCAGTCCTCCCCTTCGGTAAAAGCGTGAGCAACGCCGCCTCTCCCGGGCCCGGCCAGATCAAATAGAAACACGCCGCCCGGCTCCAGCGCGTCGAACACCCGTTGAAATATCCGCGTCAGCTCGCCGCCGTCTTCTGTCGTCGCATAATTGAGCACTTCACCGACCGCGACCGCGGCCGACCCGCTTGGCAAAGGGACATCGACTACCGATCCGCATACAAACTCGCCGTCCGGTAGACGCTCTCGGGCGCGTTGAATCAGAGTCGCTGACAGATCAACACCCCATATGCTGAAACCTTTTCTGGCCAACCGCAGGCTGATCGGTCCTGCTCCGCAGCCGAGATCGAGCAGACGTCCGTTGACCGCTGCGGCCTCAACATGAGCCACGAGAGTGTCTGCTGCGGAAATCGCTAGCGCCTCAAACGCCTCAGCATGGATCGTGGCCAAGTCGGCGCCATAGAAATCGGTCATATCGTCAAACTATTACCGAGCATTTGGGAATTCCAGACATCGTCGCTCGACCGACCGGCGGCGGCCAGTGCTAGACCTTCCAGCCCCGCCGGTTCGTGAAAATCCACGCATCCGTTTCCGAGCCGATCCCAGCAAGCCCGCGCAGGCGCGGCAGGATCTGGAGCCTTTCCTCCAACGCCTTCCGGACCCGCGCGATACTGCGCGCATGGAAACAGACGCGCACATCGAGGAAGAAGAGATGGCCCTGGCATTGCCGGAGGGCCTGTGCGGTCTGTGGCGCGAGGCGAGCGCGTGGGCGGTCTGGCTGTTCGGCGCGCGGATCAGCGACTGGCTGGTACGGGCCGAGGCCGGCGTGCGCCGTATCATCCTCGCCGCCGCGCTGGCCGCAACGCCGCCCGTCACGCGCCGCGCGTTTGTCCGCACAACACGGCGCACGAATGCGCCTGCGCCACGCCGGACCGCCTTCCGCGTGTTCGGCCTGCGCGGAACCGGCGCCTCGCGACCTGCGCCGCCGCGACGCCGGCCAACCTGCTCACCAGGCCCAGGGGTCTCTGGTCGGCGGCGGACGCGATCTGGACAGCGCTGGGCGACAAATCAACCGACTTCACCTGGCACACCAAGCGCACGATCCTCTCAGGCGTGCTTGGCGCGACGCTCGTAGCGTGGATGGGCGCGGACGATGAGGCCGCTGTCGACGATTTTCTCGATCGCCGCATCGAGAACGTCATGCAGTTCGAGAAGTTCAAGGCGCAGGCCAAGGATGCTTTTGCGAAGATGCCTGATCCGATGGATCTCTTCGGCCAGCGCAAGTAAGGCGTGTCACGACCGCAGCGCCTGATTGAGGCGCCTGACCGAAGCGCCGCAATGCGGTAATCGGCGATCGGGCGGGCTTTGTTTCCACAGAGGGTCTTGCGGGCCTGGAGGCGGGCGGACCTGAGGCCGCATCACCTCCCCTGCATCATGGGATGCGGGGTGAACCTGTGGGGCTCGTCAGGCCTTCTTGAAGACAAATGTCTGCGTTGTCCCGACTCCCATCGGGACCTGGAAGCTGCCGACAAGGCTGCACCCCATGTCTGCAAAGAACGCCAGCGTCGCCGTCTCGGGCATGCACGCGGGATAGGCGCCATTATCAACGCCGGATGCGATCCATTTCCGGATGACATCCGGAGCGAGGCAGTTCTCCGTCATGATGTCGAAAACGATGAAGCCGCCCGGGCGAGCGACCCTCACCATTTCGGCCCAATTGCGAATGGTCGGCATGAAGGAGATGGATGAGAAGACCTTGAATGCCTGGACGATGTCGCAGGAACTGTCCGGTGTCGCCGACAACGCTTGGCCATCCGTCGGCTGCCACTGAACCTTGTATTCGCGGACAAGATATTCCGCCCACGGTCTTGCCGTCTCATAGATCTCGACCCGTTGAGGGGAGCAAATCGCCAGCTCTTTTTCCAGGTAGCGCCCTGTTCCAGGTCCGATCTCCAGGAGGCAGTCGACCTTGCCGGCGAAGACCCCAAGCTGGACGAGTTGATCTATGGTGCTCTGTGTGGCGCCGGGAATCTTGTTGAGGACCTCATCCACATAATCGCCAACCGACATCCCGCGGGCTCGCGCGCCGGCGAGCGTCTCTTCAAGCGGGATGAAGTTGCGCGTGTCACTCCAGTCGTGACCTTTCTTGCGCACCAGCTCGGCGCCCAAGGGGGCAAGAACATGGTTGATGACGGTCTTTGCCAAGCCTGGCATCGTTGCCTCCGAGCTGCACCGACGGGTTGGCGCGACGTGGGCGCATTAGGCCGGACGGTTCTATGGATAGCCATACTATTCTACCCAAAAGTGAATATTGCGCTGTCTTGAGGCTGGAGTTGGCGAAGATCATCCTGCGCGATGCGGGCATCTGGGCGCCTCGAGTGACGTTAAGCTTTCGGCGCGCCTAGCGCGCATCCCTGCTGTCGACGGCGAGGCGCCTTACGATCCTGGCTTCAGCCTGTTCACATGGCCCATCTTGCGGCCATCTGCAGCCCGGCGCTTGCCGTAGAGGTGCAGCTTTGCGCCCTCGGCGAGGTGCTTCTCCCAGGCATCCGTCTCAGACCCCAATAGGTTGATCATCTCCCCGTCCGAATGGCGTGAAGGATCGCCCAGCGGCCAGCCGCAGACGGCGCGGATGTGCTGCTCGAACTGTCCGGTGAAGCAGGCATCCTGCGTCCAGTGACCGGAATTGTGAACGCGGGGGGCGAACTCGTTGGCGAGCAGCCTGCCGTCCTTGGTGACGAACAGTTCCAGCGCTAGCACGCCGACATAGTTGAGTTCGTCGGCCAGTTTCTTCGCGAGGTCCATCGCGTTCTTGAGCACGCTCTCAGGCAGGCTCGAGGGGAATTTTGAGCGGCGCAGGATGCCGCCGGAATGGTCGTTCTCGGGCGGATCGAAGGGTACGAACTGCCCATCGCTCCCGCGCGCGGCGACGACGGAAATTTCGCGGTCGTGCTCGATCCAAGCTTCGAGGATGGCTTTCGTCGTACCGATCTCGGCCCAGGCGGGGTAGGGCTGTATCTTGCCCTTGAGGCGCACCTGTCCCTTGCCATCATAGCCGGAGAAGCGCGACTTCAGCACGCCCGATCCGCCGAGCTTCGCCAGCTCCGGTTCGATCTGGTCGGGATGGTCGATGCGCGCGAAAGGCGCGGGCTCGATGCCGATCTCGCGGAAGAAGGTTTTTTCCGCGAGGCGGTCCTGCGCGCGCGCCAGTGTCTCGCCATTGGGGCGCACGGGCACGCCCTCGTCCTCGATCAGGTCGACGGCGTCGACGGGGACGTTCTCGAACTCGATGGTGGCGACCGTGATGCTCGCGGCGAACTCGCGGAGAGCTGCTCGGTCATCAAAGGGCGCAACCCATGTCTTCTGCGCAACGCGCGAGGCGGGGCTGTCGTCTTCCGGGGTGAAGATGTGGACGTCGAGGCCGAGGTCGGCCGCGGCGATCGCCAGCATGCGACCGAGCTGGCCGCCGCCGAGAATGCCGATGGCGTCGCCGGGCCTGGCGATGACGCCCGTGGCCGGGGACTTGCTCATTTCCCGTCTTCCACTGACTCGGCGACCGCGTCCGTCTGCGCCTTGCGGAAAGCATCGAGCCGTTTCAGCAGCGCCTCATCGTTGTTCGCCAGCATCGAGGCCGCGAGGATGCCGGCATTGGCCGCGCCCGCCTCGCCGATCGCCAGCGTGCCGACCGGAATGCCCTTCGGCATCTGCACGATCGAAAGCAGGCTATCGAGGCCGGACAGCGCGCTCGATTTCACCGGCACGCCGAGGACAGGCAGGGACGTCATCGAGGCGACCATGCCGGGCAGGTGGGCCGCCCCGCCGGCGCCGGCGATGATGATCTTGAGGCCGCGCTCGCGGGCGGATTTGGAATACGCGACCAGCCGGTCGGGCGTCCGGTGGGCCGAAACCACCTTCGCTTCATACGGAACGCCGAGTTCTGTGAGTATCTCGGCCGCCTTCTGCAGGGTCGGCCAGTCGGACCGGCTGCCCATGATGATGCCCACGAGAGGCTTTGCAGAAGGGGAAGTCATGAGGCTCTCCGGCCCGGAAAGCCGGGTTCTACAAGGTTCCGCCTCATTTCCGCAACGGCGCGGTAAAGGGCGGTTAACGAGGCGATAACAAGCTTAGGGTGGAATGGGCCAAGGAGACCTGTCCGCCCCATGAAGTTGTTCTCGATCTTCGGCCATAAAAGCCGTCAGGGAGACGTCGCGCCGGTCGAGCGGCCCGTCGACCTGGCGAAGCGCGTGGCGGAGATTTTCGGGGTTCCGGAACACCAGCTGACCCCGCAGGTGCGGACCGCCTTCACGGTGCTGATCTCGGAGATCGACTCGCTGCGCCTTGATGTGGAGCAGCTGAAGCTATCGCTGGCCGAGGCGGAAGCTTCCGCCGACCACGACACGCTGGCGCCTGTCTACAACCGCCGCGCCTTCGTGCGCGAGACCCAGCGTGTGGTGGCTATGGTGAAACGCCACGAGATCGAGGCGAGCGTCATCTATTTCGACCTCAACAACTTCAAGGCGATTAACGACGCGCACGGGCATCCGGCAGGCGACGCCGTGATCCGCGCGATCGGCGAGTTGCTGATCCGCCAGACGCGCGAGACGGACATTGTCGGCCGCATCGGCGGAGACGAGTTCGCGGTGGTGCTGACGCATGTCGGCGCGGAAGCGGCGCGGCAGAAGGCGGAGACGCTGGCGGCGGCGCTGTGCACGGAGAAGGTGTTGCACGAGGGCATCCCGCTCTACGTGTCGGCGGCCTATGGCGTTGCGCCGATGGCGGCGGGCGACACGGCCGAGAAGGCGCTCGCACGGGCGGACGAGGCGATGTACGCCGACAAGGCGCTGCACAGGCGCGCGCAGGCCTAACGCTGCGGGAAGTTTCCGAAGCCGCCGTAGCGGCCGCCGCCCCAGACTTTCTCGCCGATCGTGCAGTCGGTCTTTTCCTGCGGGAGTTTCAGCTGGGCGCGGACGATGCCGGACTGGGCGGGGACCTCCTCGCGGGCGTCGGCGTACTGGATCGGCGCCATGTCGGGTTCGACGTCGAGGCTCGCGATCTCGAGCACGAGTTTCTTGCGGATGGTGGCGGAGAGCTGCTTGAGGTCGAACACCGGCGCGATGAAGGCGCCGTTCCCGCCGATGACGCAGTGTTTGTAGTACCGGTCGAGGTGGGGGATGTCGTAGAACTCCATCGGCTTGCCCAGCATGATGGGCAGGCCATTGATGACGATGCCGCTCTTCACCACGGCGTCGCGCACGGGCTCGACCAGCCGGCCGGCATTGTTGGCCCCGTCGCCCGAGACATCGATCACCTGGCGGGCCGACGAGATGTTGTTCCCCTGGATGTACTCGCGCGCGGCCAAGAGGGCGGTGGAGATGGAGGTGCGCTGCTCGCCGAACACGGGCTCGTTGGCGAGGCGGTCGGCGAAATCGTGGGCGGCTTTCTCGCTGTCGATGATGGTCCAGGGGATGGTCGGGATCGGGTCGAAGTCGCCGGCCCATTCCATGTACATCACCGCGATCTTGCCGCGCGGGCCGGAGAGCATGGCGTTGATCACGTCACGGTGGCGGAACGCCTCGACATAGCCCTCGCGCTGAATGGTGTGCTCGTCGAAATCCATCGACTGGGAGATGTCCACCGCGAGGAGGAGTTCGAGGTCGACCGAGGTCTTGGCGCCCTGCTGGGCCGTGACAGGCGCGGCAAGACCGGAGACGGCGGCAATGGCGAGCGCCGCAAGGCCTCTCAGGCTGGACTTGATGTTCATCACCCGCTCCGGTCAGAAGACCAGCTTGCAGGCCAAGCCAGCGGCAGGCAAGCTGATCCGCATCACGAACTCACGACCTTGCATAAGACAGGTCGGCGTCGGGATGGGGAGGACAATATGAACAGGTTACGCGCCGGGCTCGCCGCCGCTGTAATGTTCGCCGGCTTGCCTGCGCTGGCGCAGGAAGCGTGGAAGCCGCCGCTCGCCTCGGACGGGCATCCGGACCTGCAGGGCGTGTGGTCGACGGATTCGATCACTACGCTGGAGCGGGCGGATCGCTACAAGACGCTGGTGATCCCGCCCGACCAGGTCGAGGCGCTGACGAAGGCGCACCCACAGGTCGTGCGGCAGGCGACGGACGACAACCAGAAGCTCGGCGATGGCCTGCTCAACGGCAAGGATCTGGCGCAGGGGCGGGGCTACAACGCCTTCTGGATCGATCCGGGCACGCGCTTCGGTGTTGTGAGGGGCGAGACGCGGACGTCATGGATCGTCGATCCGCCGAATGGCAAGATCCCGTGGTCGGACGCTGGCAAGAAGCTCGCGGCTGCAGGACGTGCGAAGCTTGGCTATTCCGATCCGGAGGCGCGGCCGCTGGCTGATCGTTGTCTGGCGACGGGCGGGCGAACCGGGCCGCCGATGATCAACGGGCTTTACAACAACCACTACCAGATTGTGCAGACGAAGGACGCGGTGATGATCATGTCGGAGATGATCACCTGGGCGCGCGTCATCCGCATGGGCCAGAAGCATAATCCCGCGGCGATCCATCCCTTGTTCGGCGATGCGGTCGGCCACTGGGAGGGCGCCACGCTGGTGGTCGAGACGACGGGCTTCGACGCCATCCGCGCGGCGCAGGCCGTTCCGGCCAACCTGTCGGAGAACGCGAAAGTCACCGAACGCTTCACGCGCGTCTCGCCGACGGAGCTGTTCTACGAGTTCACGGTCGACGATCCGGTGTTCTACACCCAGCCCTGGAAGGGCGAGATCACCTGGCGCAGCGAGGGCGAGCGCGTCTACGAATATGCGTGCCACGAAGGCAACTATGCCATGGAAGGCATCCTCAAGGGCGCCCGCGTGCGGGAAGCCAAAGGCCTCCCGCTTGAACAGGCGAACGAGGAGTAGGCGCCGCTAGCTCGCATACTCATCGTGCAGCTTCACCCAGGCCATGGTGAAGGGCAGGCCGTCCTCGTTGCGGCCTTTGGGGGTCATGTCGAGGATGTTGTAGGCGCCGTTGAGGATGTCCTGGCCGCGGCCGTAGGTTGAGTAGGCGTGGTAGATCGCGCCCCCTTGTTCAGTATCGGCATCGCCCTTCACGAAGACGCTGGCGCCCTGCAGGTCCTTGAAGGGGACGACCTGCCTTTCATAGTTGTAGACGGCCTTGCCTTCGGCGTCGGGCTCGAAGGAGACGGCGAAGTCGTAGTTGAACGTGGACCGGCCTGATGAGACCCAGGGGAAGCTCCAGCCGAGGCGCTTGGCCTGCCGTTGCAGCTTCTCGATCGGGGCGCGGGAGATCGCGACGAAGGATGTGTCGCGGGCGTTGAGGTGCGGGATCGCGCCGTCGAAATGATCGGCCCAGAACGAGCAGGATTTGCAGCCGTATTCGGCCTCTGGCGCGAACATGAAGTGGTAGACGACAAGCTGGCTGCGGCCGGCGAAGAGATCGGCGAGTTTCACCGGGCCTGTCGGCGCATCGAACACATAGTCCTTGTCGATCTTCACCCACGGCATCGCTCGACGTTTGGCGGATAGCGCATCGCGCTGGTGCGTGAATTCCTTTTCCGCGGCCAGCAGTGAGGCGCGCGCCTTCAGCCATTCCTCGCGGGTTGCGACCTTGCCCATCATCTTCTTTCTCCAACATTCAACATAATGGTTGATAGTCAATCGAAGTGTTGATAGTCAAGCCGGGTGACAAGAGGCGTTGAAAGAAAATGATCTGCTGCCTTCTGAGTGTGGCGGTGGCCGGCAACGCCGCTGTGGCGGGCGGGGCAGGCTGGCGCATGATGCGCAAGCCTGGCCTCGTTGCGGGCGCTGTCCTGTTGATCGCGGCGGCCGCCGGGATTGTCGTTGCGCCGGCGGTGGCGGAGCATGCAGGTCATTATGCGGCGCGGGCGGAGGCGAACCATCGCTCGGTGCTCGAGGAGATTCTCGCGCAGCCGCTGTGTTCGGGCGAGGCAAGGTCATGACGCTGGCGCTGGTGAAGGACCACGAAGGTGCGGAAGCAGGGGAGGAGGCGTTGGACCGTGTGTTCTTTGCGCTGAGCGATCCCGTGCGGCGGCAGATCTTGCGGCGGCTCGATCAAGGGCCTGCGCTTGTGTCGGAGCTGGCCGAGCCATTCGAGATGTCGCTGCAGGCAGTGTCGCGCCATATCCAGGTGCTGGTGAGATCGGGGCTGGTGGCGCAGGAGCGCACGGGGCGGATCGCGCGCTGCAATCTCGATGCGGCGCCGCTCTACGACGCGGCGGCGTGGATCAACCATTACACCAAGTACTGGCAGCAGTCGTTCGACGAGCTGGCGGCCTATGTGAAGGCGCTGCCGCCTCCACCTGCAAACAAGAAAGCGCTGAAAAGGGCTGTGAAGAAAGCGAAGAGAAAGGGCAAGTGATGCTCAGGGAAAACGTGCGGATCATCGCGCTGCAAACCAAGCTGTCGGCCGTGCGGGCCGAGCTGCAAAAGGCGCTGGCCGAGGAATCGCAGGGCGAGGTGAAGGACTATTCCTTCGCGACGCTCAAAGGTCCTGTGAAGCTGTCGGCGCTGTTCGGGAAGAAGCGCGACCTGTTCATGATCCACAACATGGGCGCGGGATGCTCCAGCTGCACGATGTGGGCGGACGGGTTCAACGGGCTATATCCGCATATCTCCGATCGTGCGTCCTTCGTGGTGTCGAGCCCGGATGCGCCGGAGGCGCAGCAGGAATTCGCGGCCTCGCGCGGCTGGGCGTTCCCGATGATCTCGACGCAGGGGACGCGGTTTGCCTCCGACATGGGCTTCGAGAACGCGGCGGGGCGGCCGATGCCGGGCGTGTCGGCATTCCAGAAGCATGAGGGCAAGATCGTGCGCGTCTCGGCGGCGAGCTTCAACGAGGGCGATGACTACTGCACGGTCTGGCGCCTGTTCGACATGCTGCCCGAGGGCGTGGACAGCTGGCGGCCGAAGAAGAACTACGTCTGAGCTTCAGTCCTTGAGCGCGAACTCGACCAGAGCGCGGGCGTGCAGCTCCAGCGTGTCGTAGCCGGGAAGGCCGGCGTCGGTGGGCGGGAAGAGCATGCCGATCTCGGTGCAGCCGAAGATGACGCTGTCGGCTTCACGCGTGGTCGACTTGTCGATCATGGCGCGAACGGTCGCACGGGCCTCGTCGGTCACGATCCCCTTGATCAGTTGGTCGTAGATGATTGCCTGCAGGGCGTCGCGGTCCGGCTTGTCGGGCGTGATCGCCTCGATCCCCTTGTTGGCGAGATGGTCGACCATGAACGGGTCTTCCATCGTGTAGCGCGTGCCCAGGAGGAGGGGGCGCGAGCGGGCGTCCTGGCGGAGGCCGGCAGCGAGGGTGTCGCCGATATGGATCAGCGGCAGGCGGACGGAGGCAGTGACCTGGTGGGCGACCTTGTGCATGGTGTTGGCGCCGATGGCGATGACGTCGGCCCCGGCGCGCTCCAGCGCCTGGGCGGCGTTGGCGAGGACAGCGCCGGCTTCGCGCCATTTGCCCTCGGCCTGCATCTGGGCAATGGGGCCGAAATCGAGGGAATTGACGATCAGCTTTGCCGAATGGGCGCCGCCCAGCCGGTCAGCGACCAGGCTGTTGATCTGCTCATAATAGAGCTTCGAGCTCTGCCAGCTCATGCCGCCGATGAGGCCGATGGTGCGCATTTGGGCCGAAAACCCCAGCAAATCCGGTTATCCTTGACGTTCTCCATACCCTTGGGGTAGGCAGACCGCCTTCCGCGCAGAACCCGTTTCTGTGCTTTGACCGGCACGACCCCGTTACTCCGCAAAGACCTGGAGGAAAAGACGGACGAGGCTGGCGAGGTCCCCCGCCCGGCGCGTTGCGCTCAGCGGGGTCTTCGGCGTTTTCGGACGTTTACGCGCGGAAGGGACGACCCCATGTCGGATGGTCCGGCATGAAGAGGAATGGCGATGTTCGACGCGCTGACAGACAAGCTTGGGAAGGTGTTCGACGGCCTCACTGGCCGCGGCGCGCTTTCCGAGAAGGACGTCAACGAGGCGTTGCGCGAGATCCGCGTGGCGCTGCTCGAGGCGGACGTCGCGCTGCCGGTGGTCAAGAAGTTCATCGACGATGTGCGCCCGCAGGCCGTGGGCGAGGCCGTCATCAAGTCGATCAAGCCGGGCCAGCTTGTCATCAAGATCGTGCATGATGCGCTGGTTTCGACGCTGGGCGGGGATGAAGAACCGCCGCCGCTGAAGATCGATAGCCCGCCCGCTGTCATCATGATGGCCGGCCTGCAGGGTTCGGGCAAGACCACCACAACGGGCAAGCTGGCCAAGCGGCTCAAGGAACAAGAGCGCAAGAAGGTGCTTGTCGCCTCGCTCGACACGCGCCGCCCGGCGGCAATGGAGCAGCTGAAGGTCCTGGCCGATCAGGTCGGCGTGGATGCGTTGCCGATCGTGGCGGGGCAGCTGCCGCCGGATATCGCGCGGCGCGCGCTGCAGGCCGCGAAGTTCGGCGGCTATGACGTGCTGATGCTGGACACGGCGGGCCGCACCACGCTCGACGACCAGATGATGAACGAGGCGGCCGAGATCGCCGCCATCGCCAAGCCGAACGAGACGCTGCTGGTTGCTGACGCGCTGACTGGCCAGGACGCGGTCGAGACGGCGAAGCGCTTCAACGAACGTCTGCCGCTGACCGGCCTTGTGCTGACGCGGATGGATGGCGACGGGCGTGGCGGCGCCGCGCTGTCGATGCGTGCGGTGACGGGCCTGCCGATCCGCTTCATCGGCATGGGCGAGAAGGTCGATGGCCTCGACGTGTTCGACGCCCACCGCATCGCGGGCCGCATCCTCGGGCAGGGCGACATCGTCAGTCTCGTCGAGAAGGCCAAGGCGGAGCTTGATCAGGCGGAAGCCGAGCGCGTCGCCAAGAAGATGGCCAAGGGCCTCTTCGACCTCGAGGATTATGCCGGCCAGCTGCGCCAGATGCAGCGCATGGGCGGCCTCGAAGGGATGATGGGCCTGCTGCCGGGCGTCAAGAACGCCAAGGCGCAGATGGCGGCCGCAGGCATCGACGACAAGGTGATGAAGCGCAAGGAAGCGATCATCATGTCGATGACGCCGCAGGAGCGGAAGAAGCCTGAAATTCTTGCCGCCTCGCGCAAGCGCCGCATCGCGGCCGGCGCCGGTGTTGATGTGGCCGAGGTCAATAAGGTGCTGAAAGAGCACCGCAACATGGCTGACATGATGAAGAAGATCGGCAAGGGCGGCATGAAGGGCCTCGCCGGCATGCTCGGCGGCATGGGCGGCCCGCCGGGCCAGGGCCCGCAAATAAACCAGCAGCAGCTCAACGCGCTGAAGAATCTCGGTGGTCCGGGTGGACCGAAACTGCCGGGCCTCGGCGGCGGATTGCCGGGCGGTCTTCCAGGACTGGGCGGGGACAAGAAGAAATGAGCAACGATCCCGCCGAAACGCTGAAACGCCTGCGCGCCTCAATCGACAACATCGATGCGGCTGTGGTGCACATGCTGGCCGAGCGCTTCAAGGCGACCAAGGCCGTGGGCGAACTCAAAGCCGAACACAACATGCCGCCGGCCGACAAGGCGCGCGAGGCCGAGCAGATCGCCCGCCTGCGCAAGCTGGCCAGGGAGGCCGACCTCGATCCTGACTTCGCCGAAAAATTCCTCGCCTTCATCGTGACGGAGGTCATCCGCCATCACGAGAAACTGCAAGGCAAGACCTGACGTCCTGCCCAATCCCTTCAACCAACCCGAACTGAAGCTGAAAGAAGAAAGTAGACCAATGTCCCTGAAAATTCGTCTGGCCCGCGGCGGCTCCAAGCACCGTCCTTACTACAACGTCGTGATCGCTGACTCGCGCTTTGCGCGCGACGGCCGCTTCATCGAGAAGATCGGCGCCTACAACCCGCTGCTCGCCAAGACCGATGAGAAGCGCTGGACGATCGACCTCGAGAAAGCCAAGGAGTGGCTCAAGAAGGGCGCGACGCCGACCGATCGCGTCGCCCGTCACCTCGCCTCCGCCGGCCTCGTGAAGTGGGAACACGGCAACAACCCGCAGCGCGCCGAACCGGGCGAGAAAGCCAAGGAACGCGCCAAGGAGCGTGCTGACCGCGAGGAAGCCCGCCGCGCGGCTGTTGAAGAAGCCAAGAACGCCCCGGCCGAAGAAACCGCCGCCGAGTAATCGGCGTGGCGGTGACGGTCCGCGACGCAGCTGCGGGGGACGAGGAGTTCATCCTCGCCCTCAACGCCGCCTCGACGCCGGCCGTTGGCGATATGTCCGCAGAGGACTACCGCGAGATCGCCGCGTGGGCGCACCGCGTGCTTGTTGCGGAAGCCGGCGGCAGACCCGCCGGCTTCATCATTCTGATCCGGCCGGGCTCCGAATATCCGAGCGACAATTTCGGCTGGTTCGAAGAGCAGTTCGAGAACCACCTCTATATCGACCGCGTTGCTGTCAGCCGTGCGGCGTGGGGACAGGGTGTTGGACGAGCGCTCTATGAAGAGGCGCTCCGCATCGCGGCGGCGCTCGGCGAGAAGCGCCTGACCGCGGAAGTCAACGAAGACCCGCCCAATCCCGAAAGCATGGCCTTCCACGCAAAGCTGGGTTTCCGTCACCTGCTGTCGCGGACGTCGCCGCGGCTGGGCAAGGTCGTGGCCATGCTGGAGCGGCCGCTGTGACCGGGAAGCTGATCGTCGTCGGAAAGATCGCCGGCGCCTTCGGCGTGAAGGGCGAGGTGCGGGTGCAATCCTTCACGGATGATCCGGAAGCGGCATTCGCATACGGGCCGCTGGTGGATGAGGCCGGAGCGGTGGTGCTGACGCCTGTGCGCGTGCGGCCGCTGAACGAGGGCTTTGGCGTTACGGCGAAGGAGAAGCGCCAGCGCGAGGAATGGGAGGCGATGCGCGGCACGCTGCTGCATGCGCCGCGCGAGGCGCTGCCGGCGGCGGAGGATGGCGAGTTCTATGTCGCCGACCTCATCGGCATGGCGGTGGTGCATGTCGACGGGCGCGAGCTCGGCCGGGTTGCGGCCGTCCAGAATTTTGGGGCGGGAGAGCTGATCGAGGTGAAGCCTGCGAAGGGCGGGTCGTTCCTGCTGCCGTTCACGCAGGATGTGTTTCCCGAGATTGACGCCGGCGCGCGCGTGCTGAAGGCCGAACCTGACGAAGGGCTGCTGCCGGACGATCTTCAGCGGCAGAGTTCTGACGGCCTCAGGAACGAATAATAGAGCGTCGCGGCCTTGTCTTCCGAATGCAGAAGCGTGCGGCGGATCGCGCCTTCCGCTCCTTCGTCGCGCAGGCCCGTGTCGAGCTTTTCGCGGATATAGGCCGACAGCGCGTCCGGCATGATGGCGACGTTGCGGGCCTCGTTGAAGCGTGTGTCGCGCCAGACGACGAGGCAGGAGCCGTTGCCGTCCGGCGGCGGGAACGAGGTCGGCGCGACGGAGGCGTCGAGCACGCGGGCATGGGGGAAGGCGCCGCGCAGGTTGCCGGTGAGATGCGGATCTGCGCCGACAATGGTGCCGGACTTGAAACCGGCGGCCCTGAGTTCGCTGGCCCAGGCCGGGATCGGCGTATAGGGGCGGCAGCCGCCTTCGCGGCAGGTGACAATCTCGTATTGCCATTCGACGAAGCGCCCGCCCACGACCAGCAGGGCGAAGGCAATCACCACGGCGCCGAAGGCGCGGATGGCGACGGGGAATTCGCCGCCGCGTTTCACATGCAGGAACAGCCAGACCGGGGCCGTGAACAGCACCGGCATCATCCAGTGCGCCTTGTAGGCCTGCACGCCGAGGACAACGCTGACCAGATAGGCGAGCGCGGCGAAGAGCGTGGAGCGCATGAACAGCTGGCGCCAGGCGAGTTCGTGCGGTTCCTCGTCCGTGTTGCGGCGGGCGAAGACCGGGTAGATCACCGGCAGCCACAGCGTCCAGAACAGCATCATCCAGAACAGCGACAAGGGCAGGCTGAATTCGAGGAAGCTGCGGCCGAGCTGGGCGGCGGCATTGCCGGCGCGCTCGATATAGGCGTTGTCGATCTCCCACGAGCTGGCGTACTCGGCAGCCGCATCGGCGATCGAGCCGGCATGGGTGACGACCCAGGCGGCATACGGGGAATAGATCAGTACGGCGACCAGTACGGCCGCGCCAAGCCGGGCAGGCGACATCGCATCGCGGAAGAAGGGCGACAGGGTGATCGCCAGCAGCATGGCCGCCGGGAAGACAATGAACAGGTGGTGCGTCAGCATGCCGACGCCGATCGTGAGACCGAGATAGACCCAGTCGCGATAGCGCCGCCAGGTGAGGATGCGCGTGAAGGCGTGGAAGGTCAGGGCGAGGCAGGCCATGAGACCCGCAGCGCCCAGCAGGTCCTCGTGGATCGCCCAGCCAACGACGAAAGTGAGCGCCCAGGCGCCGACGGCCGCAGCCGACATGCTGGGTCGGATCAGGACGTTGCGGGCGCCCAGATAGTAGAAGGTGAGGGCGATGAAGATCAGGACGTATTTCATCGCGAAGATCACGGGCGGGTGGAGCCCGCCGGCCATAACGGCGAGCGCGTCGAGCCAGGCCAGCATGGGAGGCTGGCGCGCCTCGTAGCCGACTTGCAGCGATTGCGAGAGGAGGAGCTGTTCGGCCTCCTCGACCGTGTAGATCGGGGCGATGAAGACGCGGATCGACCAGTGAATCACGCAGAAGATCAGGATGGTGAGGATGATCGCGGACTTGTCGAGGCGGATGAAGGATTCGGCCAGCCGGCTCTGATCCCGCTGCTGCTGTTTGCGGCGCGCCTCAGCCGCCCTGGCGGCCGCCTTGACCGCCTTCTTGGACTGCTTGGGCTGCCGGATCGGCTGCTTCACGCGTCTACTTCCACTCAACTACACGCCACACGCCGCCTGGCCGGTCAGCGCTGGGAGCGCGGATCGTTCCATTCGGCAGCGACGCCATAGCCCCCACGCCGCACAAGCCACATCATGCCGAAGAGGTCCACCAGTCCGGCGCCGAAACGGCCGAGAAATCCGTATTTCGAGACGCCATGGCGGCGTTGCCTGTCGGCGACAGGCTCCTCGCGAACATCCCAACCCGCGCGCTTGATCAGCGCCGGCAGAAATCGATGCATGGCCGCGAAATAGGGCAGGTCCTGGAAGGCGCGGCGGCGGATCAGCTTGAAGCCGCAGCCCGTGTCGGTGGCGTCATCGCGCAGGCAGAAGCGGCGGATGCCGTTGGCGACTCGCGACTGCACCCATTTGAAGCCCGAATCGTTACGGCTTGTGCGCCGGCCGCACACAATGCCGAGGGCGGGGTTTTCGTCCTTCGCGGCCACGAGATCCCAGACGCGGCGGGCGTCGGCGGGATCATTCTGGCCATCGCCGTCGAGCAGCTGCACCCAGTCGCCCACGCAGCTGCGGAGGCCCGTGAAGAGGGCGGCGGATTTGCCCCGGCGTTTCACGTGGGTGAGAATCTTGATGCGATCCGGCCTCAAGCCGTGGGCCGCGGCCAGTTCCGCGCCCGTGGCGTCATCCGAACAGTCATTGACGCAGACGATCTCGTAATCGACCCCGTCCAGCGCCGTGTGAACCTCGTCCAGCAGGGGCTGGATGTTGCCGGCCTCGTTGTAGAACGGGATCAGCACGGTCAGGGCGCGGCGCGGTGCGTCTGTGGCCAAGGCGGCGATCCCCAGAAGGGCTGGGCGGAGGCGCCCGGCGGAAGGGTTGGACCTCTAGCATATCCGCCGCCGCCCGGAAGGCGGGCTGCCGGTCGCCGCTGTCGCGGGTTAGCGTGTCATGAAGACCCAATCCGGGTGCTTTATCTGCACTTGCCGCAAGGATAGGACTGCCGCTGGCGTCTGCGTCTGCTAGACTGTGTCAAGGCGGCTTGAAGCGATGCCGCTCACAGGTGAGGAACAGCGCCATGGCTGATACGGCGACAACCGCAACCCCGACCAAGGCCGGGGCGGAGGAATTCCGGAAGAACGGGCTGGCAAAGGGGGCGACCCCGCCAAAAGCCAGCGAAATAGACCTCGCCACATTCGACATCACCGATCCGGAACTGTGGCGGCAGGAAGCCTACTGGGACTATTTCGCCCGCCTGCGGAAGGAAGCGCCGGTCAACTGGTGCCCAGACAGCCCGTTCGGCCCCTACTGGAGCGTCACCAGCTACAAGGACATCATGACCGTGGACACGACCCATGGCGTGTTCTCGTCCGAAGGCGGCATCACGGTCGTCGATCAGGACGAGGACTTCCAGCTGCCGATGTTCATCGCGATGGACCCGCCCAAGCATGACCTGCAGCGCAAGACCGTGCAGTCCATCGTCGGTCCGGAAAACCTCAAGAGCTTCGAGACGCTGATCCGTTCGCGCACCAAGGCGTTGTTCGACAGCCTGCCGGTCGGCGAGACGTTCGACTGGGTCGACAGGGTCTCGATCGAGCTCACCACCATGATGCTGGCGACGTTGTTCGACGTCCCGTTCGAGGATCGCCGGAAGCTTACGCGCTGGTCCGATGTTGCGACAGGCCGCAACAATCCAGAGATCGTCACAAGCGAAGAGCAGTGGCGCGGCGAGCTGCTGGAATGCCTGGGCTATTTCACGCGGCTGTGGAACGAGCGCATCAACGCCGAGCCGAAGGGCGATCTCGTTTCGATGCTGGCCCATGGCGAGCACACGAAGAACATGACCCCGCAGGAGTTTCTTGGAAACCTGCTGCTTTTGATCGTTGGCGGCAACGACACCACTCGCAACTCCATGACCGGCGGCGTCTATGCGCTGATGAAGAGGTGGCCAGACCAGTGGGAGAAGCTGAAGGCGAACCCTGAATTGCTGCCGTCCGCCGTCTCGGAAATCATCCGCTGGCAGACGCCGCTGGCGCACATGCGCCGCACGGCGCTCTCCGATTACGAGCTTGGCGGCAAGACAATCCGCAAGGGCGACAAGGTGCTGATGTGGTATGTGTCGGGCAACCGCGACGAGACACAGTACACCCGGCCCAACGAGGTCTGGATCGAGCGGCCGATGGTGCGCCGCCACCTGTCCTTCGGCTTCGGCATCCACCGTTGTGTCGGCAACCGTCTGGCTGAGCTGCAGCTGCAGATACTGTGGGAGGAGATACTCAATCGTTTCGAACGGATTGAGGTCCTCGCCGAACCTGAGCGCGTGCCGAGTTCCTTCGTGAAGGGCTATACCTACATGCCCGTCCGGCTGGTTCCGAAGCGGTAGGCAATCGCCCGGCCGCGAAGCCGGGCGTGCTCATCTGCAACCCTAGGCGGCCCATATTTTTGGACGCTTGCCGATCCAGGGCTGCGCCGTTTCCATCTCGTAGGCGATTTCGAGCAGCGTCTTCTCGGCGCCATTGGCGGCGCTGAACTGGATGCCGACCGGCAGGCCGCCTGTCGTCCAGCCCATGGGCAGGCTCATCGCCGGCGCTCCCGAGACGTTGTGGATCAGCGTGTAGCCGACCTCGTGCAGCAGGCGTTCGCGCAGCGTGTCGAACGGCACGTCGCCGCGGAGGTAGCCGAGCGGCGAGGGGGGCGAGGTAAAGACCGGCGAGATCACGACGTCGAAGCCCTTGATCCATTCGTCATAGGCCGTTGCGGCGGCCAGCAGGCGCTTCTGGATCGCGTCGATGTCTTCCGGCTTCAGCTTCGTGGCGTTGGCCGCCATGGCGAGCGTGAAGGGCTCGACCATCGTATCGTCGGCTTTCTTGCCGAGCAGCTTCTCGACGCCAGCCACGTCCTGCGCGGCGCCCAGTGACCAGAAGGCGAGGAAGTCGTCGCCGAAGGTCGGGGCGGTCGGCCAGTTGGTCTGACCGACGATAGTGTGGCCCTGTGCTTCCAGCAGTTTGGCTGTCGCCTGCAGGATGCCGGCGACTTCGGCTTCAGGTTCGAACCCGGCAAAGCCTTTCGAAACAACGCCCACTTTCAGGCGAGTCTTGCTCGCGCCGGTCACCAGGCCGACAGGTGCGAACACCGCCGCCGGAGCGCTGGCTTCACAGGCCGCGAAGAAGCCGGCCGTGTCGCGCACCGTGCGCGAGACCACGCCCTGCACGCCGAGGTCGAGCGGGCGCGCGCCGGGCTGTTCCGAAATCATCCGCCCACGCGAGGGCTTGAGGCCGACAAGGCCGTTGTTCGCCGCCGGGAAACGGATCGAGCCGCCGCCATCGTTGGCGTGCGCCATCGGGACGACGCCAGCCGCCGTTGCCGCCGCCGCGCCGCCGGAGGAGCCGGCGGTGGAACGCGTCGTGTCCCACGGGTTCTTAGACGGCTGGAAGGCGAGTGGTTCGGTCGTCGGGAGGTAGCCGTTCTCCGGCGCGGCCGACTTGCCTATGCAGACGAGGCCCGCAGCGAACATCGCCGCCACGAACGTGTCGTCCTTCGCGGCCGGAGGCTGGCCGGCGGTCGAGGCCGAGCCATAGCGCGTGACGACGCCAGCGACGTTGTCGAGATCCTTGACAAGGAAGGGGACGCCCGCGAATGGCCCCGTCAACGGCGTCTTCGCTTTCTCGCGCGCCATCGCGAACGTGTCGGTGACCAGGAAGTTGATCTGCGGCTGGATCGCTTCCGCGCGCTTGATCGCTTCCTCGACGGCTTCCGATGCGCTGATATCCTTGGCCTTGATCATCGAGGCGAGCTTCGTCGCGTCGGGCAAGTCGTGGCTCGCCTCGGGAACGACGGCGGGAGCGACCGCGGCCGGAGCGCAGGCGGCAAGGCCTGTTCCGTAGACCGTCGCCAGAAGTGTGCGCCGTGTAAGCCTCATGTCCGTCGCTCCCTGATGGCCTGTTTTGCGAAAAGCTTGCAGTTGACAGCGTCAGGCGCAAGCGGCGCCGTCGAGGGAAGCAGAAGAAATTTTCGGTGCTTGCAGACGATGACCTGCAGGCGGTCAGTTGGGCTCGATCAGATCCCAGAGATTGCCGGCGACATCCTCGAACACCGCGACCCTGCCATAGGGTTCTGTGCGGGGCGCTTCGCGGAATTTCACGCCTTCATCGAGCATGTGCTGGTGGTCGCGATCGAAATTGCCGGTTTCGAGGAACAAGAAGACGCGACCGCCGGTCTGGTTGCCGATCGCAGCTTCCTGCTTTGGGCCGGACGCCTTCGCCAGCAGCAGAGCTGCGCCGCGCGTGCCCGGCGGCTCCATCACCACCCAGCGCTTGCCGCCGCCCATGTCGATGTCTTCCGCCAGCTCGAAGCCGAGGCAGCGCGAGAACCAGTCGATGGCTTCGTCATACTCGCGCACGACGAGGGCGAGTCTCGTGATCGCGCGCATCAGGAGAGACCATGGATATTACCGTCGACATCGACCGACATGAGTTCGGCGGCGGGCTGGCGCGGCAAGCCGGGCATGGTCATCAGGTCGCCGCAGATCGCGACGACGAAGCCGGCGCCGGCGGAGAGGCGCACTTCGCGGATGTCGAGGATGTGGTCGACGGGCGCCCCGAGCTTTTCTGGGTCGGTGGAGAAGGAATACTGCGTCTTGGCGATGCAGACGGGGAGGCGGCCGAAGCCCGCCTCTTCCCAGCGCTTCAGCTGCGCGATCACCTTCGACGGGGCGGAAACGCCGGCGGCGCGGTAGATCTTCTTCGCGGTTGTCTCGATCTTGGCAAGCAGGGGTTCCGCATCCTCATAGAGGACGCGGAACCTGTCTTCGCGCTTCTCGAGCGTGGCGATGACGGCTTTCGCCAGTTCCTCCGCGCCCTTGCCGCCTTCGGCCCAATGGCGGCAGACGAAGGCCTGCGCGCCCATGGATTCGACGATGCGTTTGACGGTCTCGACTTCTGCGGCGGTGTCGGTCGTGAAATGATTGAGCGCGACGAGGACGGGCAAGCCATAGCCGCGCAGGTTCTCGATGTGGCGCTGCACGTTCACGGCGCCGCGTGTCAGGGCGTCGATATCCTCCTTGCCGAGATCACCCCTTGCGGCGCCGCCATTCATCTTCATCGAGCGGATGGTGGCGACCAGAACGGTTGCTTTTGGACGAAGGCCCGAGAGACGGCACTTGATGTCGAAGAATTTCTGCGCGCCGAGGTCGGCGCCGAAGCCTGCCTCGGTCACGACGATGTCGCCGAGCTTCAGCGCAGCGCGGGTCGCCAGCACCGAATTGCAGCCATGCGCGATGTTGGCGAAGGGGCCGAGGTGCAGGATTGCCGGGGTATTCTCCATTGTCTGCACGAGATTGGGCTGCAATGCATCCTTCAGCAGCACCGCCATCGCGCCATCGGCCTTGAGGTCGCCCGAGGTCACGGGTTTCCGGTCGCGGGTTTCGGCCACGATGATGCGGGCGAGGCGCGCCTTGAGATCAGCAAGATCTTCCGCCAGGCACATGATCGCCATGACTTCGGAAGCGACCGTGATGTCGAAGCCGCCTTCGATCGGCGTGCCGTTGGCCGGGCCGCCGAGGCCGGTCACGATATCGCGCAGGTTGCGGTCGTTGACATCGAGCGCGCGTTTCCAGCGGATGCGGCGTGGGTCGATGCCCAGCGCATTCCCCCAGTGAATTTGGTTGTCGATCATGGCCGACAGGAGGTTGTGCGCCGCCGTGATGGCGTGGAAGTCGCCGGTGAAGTGCAGGTTGATCTCGTCCATCGGAACGACCTGGGCATAGCCGCCGCCCGTGGCGCCGCCCTTCTGTCCGAAGCATGGACCGAGCGAGGGCTCGCGCAGGGCGATCACCGTCTTCTTGCCGAGGCGGGTGAGCGCATCGCCAAGCCCCACGGTCGTTGTGGTCTTTCCCTCGCCGGCGGGCGTCGGGTTCATGGCTGTCACCAGCACGAGATCGCCATCCGGCCGCGAGGCGAGCGACTTCATGTATTGCGCACTGATCTTCGCCTTGGTGTGGCCGTAAGGAACCAGCGCGTCGGCTGGTATGCCCAGCTTCTCTCCCACCGCCGCAATCGGCTTGAGGCGCGCCCGGCGCGCAATCTCACCATCACTGTCCATGGAGGCCCTCGACCTGGGACCGCCGGGCGCCTGCCCGGCCAGCCTGTATTTGGACGGGAGATTGCCGGGGGACGGGAGATTGCCGGGCAGGCGCCCGGCGGTCCAGCCTCAGATCTCCCCGGCCTTGGCCATGCGCTGGAGTTCGCGGCCGATGACCATCTGCTGGATCTGCGTCGTGCCTTCGTAGAGCCGCAGGATGCGGACGTCGCGATAGAAGCGCTCGACGGCATAGTCCGCGATGTAGCCAGCGCCGCCATGCACCTGGACGGCGCGATCGGCGACGCGGCCGACCATCTCGGTGCACCACATCTTGGTGGCCGCGGCGAGGAGCGTGACCTTTTCCTTCGCATCGTATTTCTTCACGGCGTCCAGCACCATGGCGCGGCCGGCAGCGGCCTCCGCGAACGAATCCGCGATCATGCCCATGACCAGCTGGTGCTCGATGATCGGCTTGCCGAATTGTTTGCGCTCGGAGGCGTAGCGCGTCATCTCCTCGACGAGGCGTTCCGCGATGCCGACGGAGAGCGAGGAAATGTGGAGGCGGCCGCGGTCGAGCACCGACATCGCGACCTTCATGCCTTCGCCTTCCTCGCCGAGACGATTGGTGATCGGCACGCGGGCGTTGTCGAATGTCACGTCGCAGACATTGGCGCCCTGCTGACCCATCTTCTTCTCAGGCTTGCCGATGGTGACGCCCGGCGTCGAGCGTTCGACGATGAAGGCGGAGAGGCCCTTGGGCCCAGGCGTGTTCGGGTCGGTGCGCGCCATAACGGTGAAGATATGCGCCTTGTCGGCGTTGGTGATGAAGCGCTTGGCGCCGTTGAGGACGTAGTGATTGCCGTCTTTCACCGCTTTCGTCTTGGCCGAGCCGGCATCCGATCCTGAATCTGGTTCCGTCAGCGCGAAGGACGCGATGGCTTCCCCGGTTGCGAGCTTCGGCAGCCAGTCCTTCTTCTGGTCCTCGCTGCCGAACATCACGATGCCCTGGCTGCCGATGCCGACATTGGTGCCGAAGGTGGAGCGGAAGGCGGGCGAGGTGTGACCCATCTCGAGGATCACCAGCGCTTCTTCCTCCATGGTGAGGCCGAGGCCGCCATACTCCTCGGAGATCGAAAGGCCGAAGAGACCGAGATCCTTCATCTCCTGCACGATCGGCTCGGCGATGGCGTTGGTCTCGGAAACGAGCTGCTCGTTGGGGCGGCAAACCTCGTTGACAAACCGCCGGACAGTCTCGATGAGCTGTTGCCGCGTTTCGAGATCGAGCGCCATTTCCGCCTCCATTAGAGCAGCGTGTCGTTGCCCCACGCGTCACTGTTTATCAACAGGGCCGTCAACAGTTTCCACAGGCTGCGGCCATTTACGAGCGCCCGATCTGGTGAGAGCCTCAATGTGTTCAGAGAGGAGACCGTCGCGGGTCGAGCAACTGAATGTGCCCACTGGTAAGCCCGATTGGACGGGCGCTGAACAAGGGCAGCAACGAGCACCGGAAGTGAGGCCGCGCCCCCGCAGGGCAGGCGTCACGCTCGGGCGGGATCCAAAACCGCCGGAGCCCCCGAGAGGGGATGGAAACGGACACGAGCGTGGTCTCAGCCGCGCGGACGCAGAAAAGTGGAGGCGAGAGTCTCCAGAGTTGTGCGGACGCCGAACCAAGACGCTCAAGGCTCAGCTTCGCCGGATGGCGTCGAACGGGCGCGCCCCTGATCAGGGCGAAGGGTCGCAAGGCCTGAGGCTCGAAGGACGAACTGGCGGACAACCATGGTGTCGCCCCGGCCCTGCGAAAGTAGCGGCCGGGGTCGCCGTTTCTGGGGTCCTGTTTTTCACGCCGCGAAGCCGAAAAACAAAGCGCCCCACACGTTGCCGTGCGGGGCGTCTCGCAGTCCTGTGCACCCGTTGTCGGGTCTATTTGATCTTGACGGTCGCCGTGCCCTGCGGGCTGGTCAGGTCGAACGAGTCGCCCGACTTCTTGCCGGCCGGGTAGGCCACGCATTCTTCAGCCGGGTTCATGTTGGAGCTGGTGCAGAGCTTGTCGCCGTCGATGCGCCACTTGCCCGTCACCTGGTCGTCCATGGCCGTGAACGTTCCGTCGGGTTTGTAGGTGACATCGATCAGCATGCCCTGGATATCGATCACGATACCCTTGGTGGTGACCTCCTGCAGCGTGCTTGACGTCTGCGCGAAGGCGGGGGCGGCGAGGGCCGCGAACGCCGCGATGGCAATAATCTTCTTCATCTTGCCAAGCCTCACTTGTTGATGGTGACAGAGACTTCGCCCAGCATTGGGTTGGTCACCTTGAACTCATCCCCCGGCTTCTTGCCGGTGGGATACTCGATGCAGGTCTCGCTCGGGTTCATCGAATTGAGAGTGCACAGTTTCGTGCCGTCGATGCGCCACTTGCCGGTCATTGTCTGACCCATGGCTTCGGTCGAGTAGGTGCCGTCGGCCTTGTAGGTCATCGGCAGCTCAAGCGCCTGACCCTGCATGTCGGCTCTGATCACGGTGCCCTTTGTGGTGACATACTGCAGCGTCGTCGTGTCCTGCGCGAACGCGGGCGCGGCGCACGCGATCAAAGCCGCTGCAAGCATAAGCGTCTTCATGGGGAGGTCTCCGTCCTCTTGTTTTCACCGCTGCCGGGGCCAACCCCACGCGGCGCGCGAAACGTACCAGTTTCCCGAAATGCAGCAAGCAAGAGTCCGCAGGAGGACTGCCATTACGCTGAGGTCATTTGAGAGGCTGACGGCGCTAGGCCGCTGAAACCGTTCGGGTCGGCGCAGCGAGGCGGGAGGCGGGCCAGACTTCAGCGCCGGTCAGCGCTGCGCGGGTCGGCCAGATTCGCGGTGAGCAGATGTGGTGTACGCCATCCTGCAGGAAGCGGATCGCATGCTCGGGATGGATGTCGCCCTCGACGCCGATCATGACATTGTGGTGGCGCGCCAGTTCGACGGCGGCATGGATACGGCCGAACACTTCCGTCTTGGGTCCATGCGGGCCCAGCACGCCGGGCGGCAGCGTGAAGCCGATGGCGGCAGGCTGCAGCTTCATGACAGAGGCGACATCAGGCTCGGCCCAGTTGAGGCCGATGGCGATGTGCGGCACGCGCTGTTTCACATTGCGCATGATGTCTTCGAGATAAATGCGCGGATAACCAGGCTCGACGCAGCTGACGCGGATCACGCGATAGCGCGCCATCCTGCGGTCGAACTTCGCCATCGCCTGCACAAGGCGCGAGAGGCTCGACTGGCTGTTGAGGCTCGAGACGTGCAGCGCCACCCCGACCAGCGCGGTTCCACCGCCGGCGAACAGTTTGCGCATGGGCTCTTCGGAGGCGTTGAGCTTCTGCTCATCCATGTCGGTGTGGCGATGGCTGTGGTAGTTCCATTCCATCGGCAGGCCGGTCGCGGGATCGATGGGGGAAATGAAGTAGGTCGCTAGCGCGCCACGCCGCGCATCCCACACCGGCGTGAAACCCATCGGGATTTCCGAGGAGTTGGACTTCGCCGGCGGCGTAAGATCTTTCGAGGCGCTCACGAGGTCGCCGAAGGCCTTGGCGAATTCGTCAATCGTCATCAGTTGGTGCTGCGTGCCGACCTTCATGTCGTCGAGATCGGGTGAGCCGAGGAAGTAGGTGTTGAGCTCCCTGGAGATGCGGTTGGCGACGGCGTCAGCGAGGATGCCGGTGAACGTTCCGAACACCAGGAGGAAGCCTTCGGCCGCTGGGATCAGCACATCTTCCGGCGCGACGCGACGCGCGATGAAGTGGCGGGCGACCTGGAACACGCGCTCGCGCCGAGCTGGCCATTGTGCGCCATAGCGGATACGGATCTCGTCGAGGTTGATGAACTGGAATTGCGCGACGTCGATGGCGTTCCGGCCGTTGGCGAGACGGCGGATGCGGTCGGCGAGGTTCAGCCCGCCCGGCGCTTCGAGTTCAACATCCATGCACTTCATGCGGCAGTCTCCTGCCGACCCCTCTCTTCGGAAAAGCCTGTCAAAAGGGGGTGGGAGAACGATTAAATCGGGCGCGCAAATTCAGGCGATAAACGCTTCGCTAACCGTGGAATCGCAGGCGCCGTTACGTTGCCTGGGGGCCGGCCATCACGCGCTCATAGAAGGCGAGGCTGTCGCGCACGAAAGCCTTGCGCGTGAACGCCGCCTCGTAGGTGGCGCGGCCTCCTTCGATCAGTCTTGCAGCAAGGCCAGGTTCGTCGATCACGCGGCGCATCGCGCCGGCAAGCGCATCCGGGTCGTCCTTCGCAACCAACAGGCCGTTGACCCCATCGACGACATAGGCGGCTGGTCCCACGGCATCGGCAGCCACCAGCGGACGCGAGGCGGCCCAGGCATCGACCATCACCGTGCCGAAGGGTTCGTAGCGCGATGGGAAAGCGACCAGCGTGCACGCCGCCAGCAGGGCGCCACGGTCATTACGCCAGCCGAGGAAGCGGACGCGATCATCCAGCCCGAGCCGGGTGCTTTGCGCTTTCAGCTCCGCTTCCAGCGGACCCTCGCCTGCGATCCAGGCATAAAGGCCAGGCGTTTTCGCCACCGCATCAAGCAGCGTGTCGAGGCCCTTCTTTTCATGCAAGCGCGCCAGCGCCAGTGCGACAGGTGCATCCTTCGGCGTGTTCAGCACGGCGCGGTCGACAGGAGCTTCCCCATCGAAGTCGGCATAAGTGTGGATGATGGCTGAACGGTTTTCCGGCGCGCCCTGTTCGCGGATATGGCGCAGCAGGTCTTTCGTCAGGCCGATATGCCAGTCGCAATTCGCGAAGCGCGCCGGCTTGTAATAGCCGCCATACCAGCCGATCGATTTCGTTCGGAACGAAGCGGGTGCGAACTCTCCGGCGCGGCCCATCCAGTACTGGGCGACATCCGGTTTGAACTCGCGCATGACTCGCGCGATCGCGCCGGTGGTCGGGAAGGGCCACAGCCGGTTGAAGCCAGCCGTCTCCACGCGAACCCCGGCGTCGTGGAGTTTCCTGAGGCGAAAGGCATTGTCCGGACGCGTCACGACCGCCTGCGGCACGCCCGCGCCTGCGAGGGCAAGCACGCTTTCAAGCATGATGTTCTCGGCCCCGCCTTCCCTGGCGCCGGCCATGACATGAAGAACGCGCATCTTGGACGCCTGGCGGTTGCGGCCCGGCTGATAGCTGCTTCCGGCGGGCAGGGCAAACACCTGCCAGTCATCGCCGGCTGCGGCGTCTCGCCCCGGTAAATGCCCGATTATCAAGGGAATCCCGTAGGTTTCGCCAACAAACAGCGGTTGTCGGCGCACAGCTTCCCGCGTAGTTTCCGCCCGCTTTCCGGAGACTTTGATGTCCTATCGCCTGTTCGGCGCCGAAACGTCGGCCTATTCGACCAAGATGCGGTCATACCTCGCCTACAAGGGCGTGCCGTTCGACTGGACGCCGCGCACCCAGGAGAGCGAGGACGAGTTGCGCCGCGTCTCGCGTTTCGCGACGCTGCCTGTACTTGTCACGGCCTCCGGCTTTGCCGTGCATGACACCACGCCGCTGATTGAGGCGCTCGAGGCCGACAGCCCGGAGCCCTCGGCCACGCCGGCTGATCCCGCGACGGCCTTCCTTGCCTGCGTACTGGAGGAATACGCCGACGGCTGGCTGGCCAAGGCGACCTACCATTATCGCTGGACGCGCAAGAAGGATCAGCGCCTCGCCGCGCAGCGCACGGTCGATGACTATTACGTCACGACGCCGCCCGAGGACAAAAAGGCCGCTGAAGATCGCGCCATCGAGACGATGACGGCGCAGCTCAAGACGATGCAGCTCGAGGGCGAGCTGGGCGCGGCGGTCGAGAAGTCGTTCAAGAAGTTTGTGAAGCTGCTCGACGACCACCTGCGCAAGCACCTCTTCATTTTCGGCGAGCGTCCCTCGATCGCGGACTTCGCCATCGCCGGACAGCTGATCCAGATGTTGAAGGATCCGACGCCCGCGAAGATCATCGAGAAGGACGGCGAGTTTGTCGCCAAATGGTGCGAGTTCATGGCGGCGCCGACGGCGTCTGGTCCCTTCGCTGCGCTGGATGATCTCAAGGAAACCCTCGCGCCGCTGTTCTCGGACGATCTTGCGCAGTTCTTCCTGCCGTGGGCGGCCGAGAACCTTGAGAATTCGCTCTCGGGCAATGAGAGCTTCACCGTCACGCTCGGCAAGGATGCGATCACGCTGGCCCCGCTGCGCTCGGCCGCACGCTCCTTTCGCGAGCTGCGCCGCAAGTTCGTGTCAGGCCAGACGATCGAGACGCTGAAAGCCTTCACCGACGAAACCGGCTCGACGGCCTTCCTCCTGCGCCCGCCACGCCAGGACCAGCGTCCGCCGCGCGTTGAGGAGCATGCGCCGGAAGGCGAAGGTGTTGAAGGCGAGACGGATGCTGACGAGGCCGAAGCCTCGGGCGCCGATGCCGCCCAGCCGCGCGAGGGCGACGAGGGCGGCAGCAAGCGCCGCCGCCGGCGACGCCGGCGTGGCGGTCGTGGCCGTGGCGAGGGCGACGCTCCGTCCGAAGTCTCCGCTGAAGGCGGCGATGGCGAAAGCGACGCTGCAGACGGTGGCGCAGGCGAGCCCGGCGACGACGACGCGTCCGGTGATCAGGAAGACTGATCCCGATCCAGGGCGAACGCCATGACCGAGTTCGAGATACTGCTCAGAGCCCCGGCGACGCTCGCCCTACTGATCGCCAACATCGCGATTTCGATCGCCGCATTCGGCAATGCGCGCCTGATGGACCGGTTGCTGTTCGACATGAACCGCATCCGCAGATTCAATGAGTGGTATCGGATGGTCACCTCCGGCTTCATTCATGGCGACCCGTTCCACTTGTTCATGAACATGCTGGCCCTGTTCTTCCTCGGGCCGTACCTCGAACTGCTCGCGATCGGCACCATGCCGTTCCTGATCGTCTACATGGTGTCGCTGGTTGCGGGATCGCTGTGGACCTACATGGAGCACTATCGCGATGTGAACTATCGCGCGCTCGGCGCGTCTGGCGCTGTCTCGGGCGTCACGACGGCCGCGGCGATGTTCTTTCCGTTCAGCACGATCTATGTGCTGTTCGCGCTGCCCATGCCGATGATCGTGTTCGCGATCTGCTACATTATCTTCTCGGCGTGGGCCTCGCGCAGCGGTATTCGTGACGGCATCGGCCATGCAGCTCACCTCGGCGGCGCGCTCGCCGGCATCGCGATCGTCTGCGTGTTCTGGCCGGAGGCGCCGCAGGCGGCGTGGCGGCAGTTCGTTGCGACATTGCCGACCAGCTTCTGAACGCAGCGAAGTCCAAAAAGAAAAAGCGGCGCATTCCGTGAGGAGTGCGCCGCTTCTCTTTGGCGGGATCCGAGGCTGGCCCATCCGGGGGGAGGGGAGAGGGCCGGCCGGCTCACCGCCGGGTCTTGCAACCAGAGCCTGACATCGGAAGTCAGGTTCCGGTTTTCAAGGGCCTGCCGTTATGCCGCAGACGCCGGGCGGATTTTCGTCGCGGCGCCTTCGATCACCTGCGGAGTTTCCGCAGCGCCTATGGAAATCTTCCGCGGCTTCATCGCTTCCGGCAGCTCACGCTTCAGCTCGATGCGAAGCAGCCCGTTCTTCAGTGACGCGCCGCTCACCACGACGTGATCGGCAAGCTGGAAGCGGCGGATGAAACCACGCTCCGCGATGCCGCGGTGCAGGAACTTCCGGTTCTGGTCGCCGCCGTCTTTCTTGCCGACGACGACAAGCTGGCCTTCCTTCACTTCGAGATCGAGGTCGCCTTCAGCGAAGCCCGCGACCGCGAGTTCGATCGCATAAGCGTTCTCATCCTCGATGGATTGTTCGATGTTGTACGGGGGATAGCCCTGGGCGCCATCAAGGCGCTGCGCAGTGTCGATCAGGCTTGCGAGCCGGTCGAAGCCGACGACAGTGCGATACAGGGGGGAAAAGTCGAATGTGCTCATGTCTGTCCTCAATCAAGCAACAGGGGCGGACCGGTTCAGGGTTCCGCCTGGTTCATTCCGGGGACCGTTCGCGGCGCCGCCTGATGGCCAACGCCTCAGTCTCCAAGGCCCACGTGTGCGGCGCCTCGCCATTCGAGTTGGGAATGCGCCCCCGGGTGGTCAAGTGACCCTGATTGGATAAAGTCATGCCCCGGAACACCCTTCTGAATCAGGCCGCTAGCCAC
Organism: Hyphomonadaceae bacterium; assembly: GCA_044224605.1. Lineage (GTDB taxonomy): Bacteria > Pseudomonadota > Alphaproteobacteria > Caulobacterales > Hyphomonadaceae > UBA7672. The sequence goes on along the minus strand of JBGAKC010000011.1, from coordinate 56,032 downwards.
GGGATTTGCCTCATGAAAACCCGCAGTCTCCTGCTCACCCTGTGTGCGCTCGCCCTTACGGCGAACTGCCGGGAGGAGGACAAGGGGCCCGCGCCGGCAGGAACTCCGGCAGCGACAGCGCCGGCTGCGCACGGGCTCGACTGGGCGGTCGCGGGCGACTGGCGGCTCGACAGCGTGAAGGGGCGCGACAAGTGGCGCCATCCCGCCGAGACGCTCGCCTTCTTCGGCGTGAAGCCGACCGACACCGTGGTCGAGATCTGGCCGGGCGGCGGCTACTGGACGGCCATTCTCGGACCCTGGCTCAAGAATGGCGGCGGCAAGCTGGTCGTCGCGCATCCGGAATCGCCTGAAGCGGTCGCCGCGTGGAAGGCCGCCTATGGCGATCATCCCGAAACCTATGGCGACATTACCATCACCACGGCGTCGAAGACCGCGCCGGGCATTGCGCCCGATGGCACGGCGGATGTCGTGCTGACCTTCCGCAACATCCACAACTGGATGGCTGGCGGCTTCGCCGACAAGATCTTTGCCGACGCCTTCCGCGCGTTGAAACCCGGCGGCGTTCTTGGCGTCGAGGAGCACCGTCTTCCGTCCGCGCGCGATCAGGACCTTAAGGCGTCTACCGGCTATGTGCAGGAAAACTTCGTGGTCCAGCTGGCCCAGAATGCGGGTTTCCTTCTCGAGCAGTCCTCCGAGATCAACGCCAACCCGAAGGACAATGCGGATCACCCGCTCGGTGTCTGGATGCTACCGCCGAACCTGCGCGCGCCGCAGCCCGGTTCGCCGGAAGCTGCGACCTATGACAAGTCAAAGTATGAATCCATCGGTGAAAGCGACCGCATGACGCTGCGCTTCCGCAAGCCTGCTGCTCCGGCGGCGCCCGCTGGGTCTCCGGCCGGCGCTACCTCGCCTACAGCCCCGCCCGCGCAATGACCGCCAAGTCCCGCACGATCAAACTGCCGGACGGCTCAACCGTTTCGGCCCTTTGGCAGAAACCGAAGGAGGCGAAGGCTGTTCTCGTGCTGGCGCACGGGGCGGGGGCTGGCATGACGCACAAGCACATGGCCGCCACCGCTGATGGTCTGGAGGAACGCGGCATCGCCACGCTGCGCTACAACTTTCCCTACATGGAGCGCGGCTCTAAACGTCCCGACAATCCGACGGTCGCCCACGCCGCCATCCGCGCCGCCGTCGCCGATGCGGTGAAGCTCGCGGGCGGTCTCCCGCTATTCGCCGGCGGCCGTTCCTTCGGTGCGCGGATGACGTCGCAGGCGCAATCGCTCGATCCGCTGCCGAGCGTGAGGGGCCTCGTCTTCTTCGCCTTTCCACTTCATGCGCCGGGCAAGCCCGGCACGGATCGCGCGGACCACCTCAAGCAAGTGAAGGTCCCGATGTCCTTCCTGCAGGGGACGAATGACGAGTTTGCGGACCTCGACCTGCTCAAGCCCGTCGTGAAGTCACTCGGCAAGCGCGCGACGCTTCATCTCGCGCAGTTCGCCGACCACAGCTTCCACGCGCCTGCCAAGAGCGGCCGCAAGGACCCGGAAGTGCTCGCGGACATTCTCGACGCCGCCGAAGCTTGGATGCTGAAGCAGGCCCGTTACCCCATCTAGGGCCGCATCCCGTAGCTGCGTGGGCCCGTTTTCAGCACGCGATAGGCGTGATGGACAAAGTCCACCACAAGCGGGCGCGTGTCGCGCGGATCGATGATCTCCTCGGCGATGAAAGCTTCCGCCGTGCGGAAGGGCGAACGCATCGCCTCGAACTTCCGGTAGAGCTCCTTCAGCTCGGCTTCCGGATCGGCAGAAGCTTCGAGCTGGCGCTTGTAAGCCGCCTCGATCCCGCCTGCCATCGGCAGCGAGCCCCAGTCGCCTGACGGCCAACAATAGCGCCAGCGCGTCCTCGTCGGATTGAACATCGCGCTTCCGGCCAGTCCGTAGGCCTTGCGGATGACCACGGGCAGGATTGGGGTCTGCACCTGATAGACCGCCGCCATTGCGCGCACGCCCTTGCGTGTCACGCCGGCCTTCTCGTGCTTGGCCCCCACCGCGAATCCCGGGCAATCGACGAAATGCACGATCGGCAAATGGAACGTGTCCGCCAGATCAAAATGCCGCACGACCTTATCGCACGCATCCGCCGTCCACGCGCCATCAAGGAAGAAGGGATCGCCCGCGAGGATCGCGACCGGATGCCCATCGATCCGCGCCAGTCCGGTCACGACCTGCCGTCCCCACAGCGCGCCGATCTCGAAGAAGGAGCCCTTGTCGCATACCGCCTCGATGATCTTGCGCGGCATGTAGGGCGTCTTGCCGTCCTTCGGCACGATGTCGATCAGGAATTCCTCGCGCCGCCTCGGATCGTCGGTTGACGGCTGCACCGGCGGCAGCTCATCCGAGTTGGAGGGCAGGTAGGAGAGGAAACGCCGCGCGTGCGCGAACGCCTCGTGCTCGGAGTTGACGACATTGTCGACAACGCCGTTCCGCCCGTTGATCTCCCAGCCGCCCAGGCCTTCCTTGTCGACGTCCTCGCCGATCGCCTTCGCCACCGGCGGTCCCGCGACGAACACCTGAGAGAGCCCCTTCACCATCACCGAGAAATGGCTCGCCGCCACGCGCCCGGCGCCAAGCCCCGCGCACGGCCCCAGCGCCAGCGACACCACCGGCGCACGCTGCATGTTCGCCACCAGCCATTCCCAGGCCGGCGTCGTCGGGATGTAGGTGCGCGGATTTTGCTCCAGCGATTTCACCGAGCCGCCGCCGCCTGTGCCGTCCACCATGCGCACGATCGGCATGCCGTATTCGTTGGCCATCTGCTCGGCCATCAGCATCTTGCCCGCGATCGACGCGTCGGATGCTCCGCCGCGCACCGTGAAATCATCGCCGAGAATGACAGCTGGCCGCCCCCCGAGCGTCGCTCGCCCGAACACCATCGTCGCCGGCAGGAACTCCGCAATCGCATCGTCGGGACCGTATCCTGCCTTGCCCGCGATCTTGCCGACCTCATGGAAGCTCCCGGGGTCAGCCAGAAACGCCACGCGTTCTCGAACCGTAAGCTTGCCCTGGCTCCGCTGACGCGCGACGCGTTCCTCGCCGCCCATCTGCTCGGCGAGCCGCTCTCGCGCGCGCAGTTCCTCGATATGGCTTTTCCAGCTCATGTGGCCTCCCGCAGGGAGAACCCTAGCCGGGCGCGGAAGCCTCCGCGAGAGGCTTTTCGAGGCGGAGGTATGGTTGCGCAAAGGCCGACAAAGCGCGACAAGGAGCGCCAAGGACACAAGTCAGGAGCTCCCCATGGATCTTGCCGCTCTCACCGCCCGCGTTCAGTCGGCCCTCGGGCCGGGCTCGGGTTTCGACAAGAAGGTCAAGTTCGACTTTGGTTCGGTTGGCAAGCTTTTCATCGACGGCGCGGCCGGCAAGGCCTCGAACGAGGACGGAGCCGCTGACGCCACGATCACCGTCGCCTTCGACGACTTCCTCAAGCTCGCCCAGGGCGCGCTCGATCCGACCATGGCCTTCATGCAGGGCAAGCTGAAAGTCGCCGGCGACATGGGCGTCGCGATGAAGCTCCAGTCGCTGTTCTCCAAACTGAAGTAACGTAATGGCTGACGGCGCCTCGAAGCAGGAAGCCGGCCATCGCGATCTCGTCCTCGTGCCGGACAACCCGCCGCCGCAGGGCGCCGAGGTCATCTGGTACGAGGCGCGGGGCCTTCGCTTGCGCATGCTCTACGCGCCCGAGCCGAAGGACAACAACGTCAAAACCCGCGGTCTCGCCATTGTCTGCCCGGGGCGCACCGAGTTCATCGAGAAATATTTCGAGGTCGCGCGTGATCTGCAGACGCGTGGCTTTGCTGTGGTCATCTTTGACTGGCCGGGGCAGGGCCTCTCCGAGCGCCCGCTGAAGAACCCGCTCGCCGGGCACATCAAGAACTACAGTTGGTATGTCGAGGCGCTGGTGAAGGGCCTCGACCGCATCGACCATCGCGCGCCGAAAACATGGGTGCTGGTCGCCCATTCGATGGGCGGCGCCATCTCGCTTGAAGCGCTGCGCACGCGCGCGCTCACGGTGAGGGCCGCCGTTTTCTCGTCGCCGATGTGGGGCATCCCTATCTGGTTCTTCCAGCGCTGGTATGGCCACACCATGCGCGCGCTTGGCTTCGGCGCGATGCAGGCGCGCCCGCCCCAGCCCGACGAGACGTTCGAGAACAACCAGCTCACGCACGATGAAAAACGCTGGCGTCTCTATCGCCGCCTGATCGAGGCTGAGCCGAAACTGGCGCTGGGCGAACCGACGATTGCATGGGTGGTCGCATCTCTCAACGTGTTCCGCGAATTCTTCGCGCCGAACGCGCTCGATCATCTCCGGGACCTGCCCACGCTCATCGCCATGGCGTCGGAAGAGACCATTGTGAAGAAGTCGGCCCAGAGGAAACTTGCGCGCTGCTTCAGGAACGAGAAGCTGATCAACATCCAGGGCGCCGGCCACGAAATCCTGATGGAGACCGACGAACGCCGCGACCAGTTCTGGAAGGGCTTCGAGGATGTCTGCCGCAAGGCAGGAATCTAAAACGCTTCCAGTGCAACGTCGGCGGGCTGTCGTCGCTGGCGGGGCTGCTTGTCCTTCTGGCTGTTCAGCGCATCGATCGACAAAGCCTGTTCGTTAGCCGACTCCTTGCCGGTGAGTATGTAGGGCGTGCACCGCGCGCGCCGAGGCATGGGACGCCGGCAGCGGAAACGCACGCCGAGGAGACGTGTTCCTCGCCTCGCGCGTTTTGCATCGCCCCGTGGATCGCCGATTTTGGGGCTGCCTAGTAGCTTTTCGGATCGAGGCCCAGTGCTTCGGCCAGCGAGAAGATCGCCTGGTTCTCCTGCGCCTCGAGCTTGCCGTCTGCAACGACGGCTGCCTGCGCGACGCGCATGAGGAGCGCCTTGTCGGCCGCGTTCGTCACCTGCGTCCGAATCGCCAACAGGGCGCTGCCGAAGCTCTGTGCGGCGTGCACCTCGCGGGAGGCCTGTTCCCACGCGTCCTGGATCGCAGCATGGCCGCCGACGCTCAGCACCGGCTCGCGCTCAGCCAGCTTGGTGAAGCGCTGCGCCTCGGACGGAGCAAGCCTGCCATCGGCGAACGATACCATGGCGAAGGCGCGGGCGGCATTGAGAAGGATCTGGGTCATGATGGGGTCCTGTCCGGTTAGAGCGCAGAGCGCCGGAGCGAAATCAACGCTTCGTCGAGAATCCTGCGATTGGAGGCGGCGACGATCTGGCCGCCCAGCTGCGCCGGTCGGCCGCGCCAGTCCGTGACGACGCCGCCCGCGCCCTCGATCACCGGGAACAGGGCGGCGACGTCATGCGCCTTGAGGCCGGTCTCCGTCACCATGTCGATCGTTCCGGCGGCAAGACGCGCGTAGGCATAGGCGTCGAGGCCATAGCGCGTGAGCCGCGCGGTCTGGCGGATATGTTCGAAGGCGCCGCGCTCGGGCGGGGTCAGAATGAAGGGGTCGGTCGTGGAGAGCACGGCCTGCGTCAGCTGCTGGCAGTCGCGCGTCTTCAGTTTCGTCCGTGCGCCCCGGCAGTCGAGCCAGGCTTCATCGCCCACGCCGACATAGCGTTCGTCCAGCCAGGGCTGGTCGATGACGCCTAGGATCGGCTGGGTTTCCTTCACGAGGCCGATCAGTACGCACCAGCTCGGCAGGCCAGCGATGAAGGCGCGCGTGCCGTCGATCGGGTCGAGATACCAGGTGAGGCCGGACGTTCCGGGCGTCGAGCCGTACTCCTCGCCCTCGATGCCATCATTGGGGCGTTCAGCAGCGATCAGCTCGCGCATGGCGCGTTCGGAGGCGCGATCGGCCTCGGTCACCGGATCATAGCCGGTCGCGTCCTTGTTGTCGTGATTGCACGCGGTGGCGGTGCGGAAGATCGGCAGAATTGCGGCGCGCGCGGCGTCGGCAAGACGGGCGGCCAGCGGCAGGAGCGAGCGGGCGAGGGAAGGGTCCGGCATGGTTCGGACCTTTGCCCTTGGGGCTCCCATCCCGCAAGACGCAGGCGGCGCCCGGGCGGATTATCTCCGTCCCAGGCGCCCCAGCGTAGGGGCAATTCAGGCGTTACGAGGCGGCGATGTCGCTGCTGTCGCCTTCGAGGGCTTTCGCAAGGTCGAGCAGGCGGCGGCGCGGACGTTCGCCCAGGCGATAATACGCTCGCACCAGTTCCAGCGTTTCCTTCTGCGAAAGAATATCGCCGGACAGGCGGTCGGTCTGGTCGTTTGCCGGAGCCTGTTTGCCGTCAGCCGCAAGGCCATCGAAGAAGTAGTTGATGTTGACGTTCAAGGCGGTGGCCAGGCTGAACAGCCGGCTCGCCGTGATGCGGTTTGCGCCGCACTCGTATTTCTGGATCTGCTGGAAACGCACGCCGACCTGGCCGGCCAGATCCTGCTGCGTCAGACCGAGGAGCCGGCGACGGCGGCGGAGCCGCTTGCCGACATAGATATCCACATCCGTGGCCATAGTACTCATACTCCCGCTACGCCGGCCCGTAACATTCCGGGACCGTCGGGCGGTTGAGCAGCAAGGCGCTTGCCACACGTTGAGCGTGAACTTTGTGCAACGCAGCAGTAACCGGTGCACAATTAACGCGCAGGAACGCTCGCCTACGCATCAAAACCGTCATTTTTCGGCTTAAACTGCGGAAATTCGCCGCACCCGCGAGATATGGGGTTGAGCTTTTTGCAGTGCAGCGTAAATACGAACCGTGGCTCTTCGGAGCCGCTGCCCTTATGGGCGTTTCCTCCCTAAACCTTTGGCCGCGTCGGGATCCGACGCGGCCTTCTTCTTTGTATTCAAGGTGGTGAGTCCGGCTTCGGCACGGGCAAACGCGCAGATTTCCTGAGCGATCTCGGCCATATGGCGCCGTAGCGTCAGGAAACCGTCGTGCGGCTCCACATTCGCCTCGTCGAGGTAAAGCCGCCGCCGGACCTCGATCTGCAGGGCATGGCGGCCAAGACCAGGTGTGCCATGAGCAAGCGTGGCGTAACCGCCCGCGTAGGGAGTGTTTCTCGCTGTCGAGTAGCCGCGAGCCCGGAACAGCGATTCCACGAGGTCGGCCAGCCCATGGCCGCACGACGCCCCGAACCGGTCACCGATGACGATATCCGGCGACCGGGCCGAGCCCTCGGTTTCCGCCGGCATGGAATGGCAATCGATCAGCCAGGCCTGCCCGAACATGGCCTGCGCCCGCTTCAGAAGGGCTTCCAGCGCGCGATGGTAGGGCCGGTAGACCTGCTCGATACGCCGGTCGGCCTCCTCCCGCCGCAGCCGGCTGCGATAGATGGGCGCGCCATTGAAGGCGACCCGCGGGATGCACCCAAGCCCGGCGTCCACGCGCGGCGAGCGCTGGGCGAACCAGGACGGGGAGGGATCCTCGAACATGTGCGGGTCCATTTCGGACTCGGCACGGTTGAGATCGATGAAAGCCCGCCCCACGAGGCCGCAGATCACCGGGGCGCCTGACTGGTGAACGTCCGCCAGCAGACGATCGACATAGGCGTCCTCGATGCGCCTGAGATCGAGCGGGGATGCCTGGGATGCCTCCAGAAACCCCTTTGGATAAAGGCGTCCCGAGTGCGGGGAGGCGAAAACCACCGGCGAAACGACCGCCACGGGCTCGTCGATCGAGAACGAAAATCCCGTCCGTTCCGCAACGGGCGGCCGGAAATTGGGGTCGTGCGACCCCGGATCGGCGAAGATCATCAGCCCGGGAAACATCTGGCCCATATTTTCGGACGCTGCTTAACGGTCAAGCACGTCTCTTCATCCCTGCTTTACCATGCCGCATCACAAACTGTAGCGTTTGCTTCGCCGCTCGAAGGTCCAGGACGTCATGGCCAAGATTCTCCTCGCCGAGGACGACGACAGCCTTCGCGGCTTTCTCGTCAATGCGCTCAAGCGCGCCGGCCATGTCGTCAAGGATTTCGACGAGGGCCGCTCTGCCCTGAAAGCGCTCGAGCGGGAGGTTTTCGACCTCCTGCTGACGGACATCGTCATGCCTGGTCTGGACGGTATCGAGCTGGCCCGCCGGGGCGCCGAACTCGACCCCGCCATGAAGATCGTCTTCATCACCGGCTTCGCCGGCGTCGCCCTGTCCGCGGGCGGCCCGACCCCCGCCGGGGCCAAGGTCCTGTCCAAGCCCTTCCATCTGCGCGAGCTGGTCGACGAGGTCGAACGGGTGATGGCGGCCTGAAGCTGCTGCCCATAGGCAGCATTGACGGCAAACGCATGAGGGGGCATTAGACGCCCCTCGCCCGGCAGGGCGTGATCCAAGGCTGGCCTTCTTGTTCGAAGAAGGGGCGGTTAGCTCAGCGGTAGAGCACTACCTTGACATGGTAGGGGTCACAGGTTCGATCCCTGTACCGCCCACCAGCCTCGGATACCCCGGACCGGTGACTTCCCTTTTTTTAGAAATTGCAGTCTTGCCGGCGCGCCTTGCTGCGCCTCGCGCAAACAAAAAGGCCGGAGCCATGCTCCGGCCTTCCCGTTCTGTGGCTCGACCCTGAACCTTAGAGGTCCGGGGCTTCCTCGGACGGGCGGAACATGCCGCCCATGCCGGAGGCCGCCAGTTCCTTCGGATCGAGCGCGCCGGAGTGGTCCGCATCCAGCTGCGCGAAGCGCGGCTTGAGCGAGGCCATCATGCCCTTGAGCTCGTTTTCCTGGATCAGGCCGTCATAGTTGTCGTCGATCATGCCGAACGACATGGACGACATCAGCTGCGACTGCAGGTCGTTGCGGATGTTGTCCACGGTCTCGTCGGCCCAGCGGTAGTTGATGCGGAAGTACATCATCTCCTGGTGCGATTGCTCGCCCGTGCGGACGACGTCGTTATAGGAGGCGATCGGCGAGCCTTCGCCATCCTTGTTCACGGCGTTGAGCTTCTTGTTGTTCGTCGAGTTGTCGAACACCCAGGTCGCGATGAGCTTCGTGCCCTTGTGGACGAGGATCGGCTCCACCGGGTCATAGTCACGCTGCCAGTTGAAGTCATACTTCGGCAGCGAGATCAGCATCGTTTCCTTGCCGTCGGCCTCTTTCTGCATCAGCTCGACATGGTAGCCGCGATAGTGGGCGTGCGGGTACAGCGTGTAGATGTACATGTCCGCCGGAACGGTGACGTAGGCGACTTCCTTGTGGCGCGCTTCCTTGGCGGGGATCTGCAGGCCGAAGTCGAAGATCACCGTCGAGCGCTTGATGTATTTCGGCGGCGTTTTCAGCGTGTAGAAGCCGACCTGCGTGCGGTCCGTCGTGGCCTTGCCGGTGGTCGTGTAGTGCATCTGGAAGTTCAGCTTGCCGCCAGCCGGAACGGGCGCGCCCGCATCCTTGGCGATGATCTGAGCTTCAGCGCCCGGGGTGTAGGAGCCAACCGAACCGCCCGGGATCTTCGACTTCGGCAGTTTCGGATCCGGCACATGGTTCGAGACGACGTGGTGCAGCACGGTGCGGTCGCCCGGCTTGATCGAGATCGCGCGCAGCCAGGTGTCTTCCTTGAAGGGGTTTTCGACGCGCTGGTTCTGGTATTCGACAATGCCGCTGGCCGGCACGTTGAAGGCCGGAAGATCGACAATCACGTCGGGCTTGCCGAGTGCAACCGGCCATTCCGGAGCCTCGCCAGCCTGCGTCTTGAGGAAATCCTCGCCCGCGCCGCGCGGCGCGCCCGCCTCGATCCAGTGGATCAGCGTCTTGGTCTGCTCAGCCGTCAGGCCTTGGTCGTGCTGGAACTTGCCGATGTGCGGGTCGGCGAAGTAGGGCGGCATCCGCTCGGAACGGACCGACTCGCGGATCATTGGCGCCATCGTCTTGATGACGTCATAGCTGTCCATCGCGAAGGGGGCGATGCCGCCCTTCTGGTGGCAGGTCACGCACTTGTCCTGCAGGATCTTCGTGACTTCGCCCGAGTACTTGATGTTCCTGTATTCGGCGGCCTTGGCGCGGCCGGGGAATGCGATGTCCGGGCCGGCCTTCACATCGACGCGGGCCTTGGCGGGCGTCTTGCCGGCGACGACGGCGTCAAGCGCCTGTTTCGTCTCGGCGAGCGGGCCATGATACGAGATACGGAAACCATTCTTCGGATCGACGACGAAGACTTCCCCTTCCTTCTGGATGCCGAGCGATTCACCGACGAGCTGGAGTTCATCGACCAGCACGGGGATGTCGTAGCCCTGCGACTTTACTTCGGCTGCCGCTGCGTCGCGCGTGTCCTTGGAGTTGATCATGTAGAAGAGCACGCCCTGATCCTTGTAGGCGGCCTGCAGCTTCTCAAGGTCGCCAGCAGCGGCGCGCGAGAAGGACGAGCCGTTGACCTGGCTCATCAGCACGATGGCCTTGGCGTCCTTGAAGTAGTGGAGCTCGTGCGCCAGCCGGGTCGTGTCCGTCAGCTGAAAGTTGTCGGCCCGGTCAGGCACCGACACGGTGGTGGTCGGGGCAGGGGCGGCAATCGCCGAAATGCCCGCGATCGTCGCGACGCCGGCGATGGCGAGCGCCATCGTCGAAGCCAGCAGGACACGCTTCATGTCTTTATCTCCCAGGGAGGCGCAACTTCGCCATGTAATGACAGTTACAACTAAGTCCTGGAGCCGAACCAGGTCAACGAATAATGCCGTGATCCCGATAACAATCGTGCTAGGCGATATGGATAAATCCTAACGAATTCCGTCTAGAGTGGCGCCAAGGGGTCGAGTGGCGAGTGGGGGTGCGCAACCGGACCATGGCAGGCTGGCCCGGGTTTGTCGCGTTTCCCCACCGTAATCGTCGTTCGGCGTGGGCATTCTGGCTGGATATTGAATGACTAGGTCGGAACTCGGTCCAACATCCAACGTCGACATTGCCTTCGGCATAAACCCGACCTTCTTGCCACATGCTGCAGGCGTGCTCGCCTCGCTGCGCCAGCGCGCGCCCGGGATCAGGCTGAGGGTCATCATCCTTCACGACGGCATCGCGCCGTCTTTGAGATCACGTCTTGAGGCGGAGGCGCCAGGCGCGCAGTTCTTCTGGGAAGAGATCGGCGATGCCGATCTTCCTCCGTTCATCGACCATGAGCATTTCAACCGATCCACCATGTTCCGCTTTGCCTTGGACACGCGTGCGCCAACGGACTGTCGGCGGGTCATCTATCTGGATGCCGATCTCACCGTCTGTGATGACATACGCAAGCTCTGGGCGTTCGACCTTGGCGGCGCGCCGCTGGCTGCGGTGACCGACGGCTTTGCCGACTCAACTGCCTTTGCAAGGAAGTGGGGCCTGCCGGAGACGGGGGAGTATTTCAACGCTGGCGTCCTGTTGCTCGACCTCCAGCAGATCCGCGAACGCGGCCTGTTCGTCAAAGCGCTGGAGTTCTACGCCGCCAACGCAGCTGAGCTGCCTTGGAACGATCAGGATTGCCTCAACTATCTCCTGTGGGAGGAATGGGCGAGGCTGGACACGCGTTGGAATATCCAGCGGTCGATGGCGCTGGCCAACGTGAACGCGAGGCTGCCCGCACACAAGCAGTTCAATGGCCCTCGCCCGGGGATCGTCCACTACACAGGTCCGGAAAAACCGTGGGTGATGTCACAGTATCATCCCTGGGGCTTACTCTACTGGCGCGCGATCGCGCGCACGGGCTTCTACCGCGAGATCGCGCAGAAGGCCGGGATCCGCCCGAGCGATCATGTCAGGCTTTGGATTCGCTGGCTCCGGCATCAGCCGTCCGCTTGACCCCCTCTTCGCGCGGCGCTGGCTGTCCGAGGGGGACGTGCTCAGCTTCCCGACCGGCCGGGCGCCATCGCGCCAGCAATCCCTGAAGGATGCCGATGCCGCGGTCGCGAACGCGGCGGTGCGGCGGCCAGGTCAGGCAAAGCAGCGAGAAGAGGCCAAGATAGACAAGACCGGCCAGCGCGACCGCGAGGAAGCCCAGGACGAGACCCAGCTGATCGGCAAACAAACGAAGCGTCAGACCGACAATTACGGTGATCGCCATCACGGGCAGGATCGCCTTCAGCACGTCGGCAAGGCTTGTGCTCGTATGACGGGTCGCCATCCACATGCACGGAATGAATGCCGAGATCTGGGCGATGCCGTAGGCAAGCGCGACGCCCACGGCGCCAAAGGGCAGGCCGATCAGGAAGGCTGAGATGTAGGTCGTGGCGCCAATGACGCCCCATAGGAGCATGCGACGTGACTTGCCGAGTGATATATAGATCCACGTCACCGTGTTCATCGGCGTTGCAGCAAGCAGGGCGAGAGCAAGGCTTGAGAAGACGTCCTTCGATTTCTCCCAACCTGGCCCGAGCACGAGTTCGATGATGGGCGATGCGCCGCCGAACAGGAGGGCTGCAAGCAGTCCGCCCAGCGCCGTCACGAGGATCAGCGCATCGAGATAAGCCAGGCGCCAGCGAACAGGCTCGTCCTGCAGGCGGCTCAGGGCCGGGATCATGGCTGAGGAAAGCGGACCTGTGATGAGATTGAGCGGCATCATCAGAAGCGAATAGCCGCGGGCGTAATAGCCAAGCTCTGTTGTGCCCCAGCGCCACGCGATGAGCATGTTGTCAAGTTGGCGATGAAGATAGCCCAGCACCATTGTCCCCGACAGGTTGACGCTTGTGCCGAGGGCCCGGCGCACGCCAGTCCAGTTCCGCACGATGCTCGGCCGCCATGGGCATATCAGCCAGAGGCCGGTCACTTGCGTCGCCGCTGATACGATGGCCTGGACGACGAGCGCCCAGTAGCCAAGATCAAACAGCCACGCTGCGATCACGGCGGCAAGCGATCCCATCGCCAGTGAGCTCAGTCCAAGCCCCTGCGTCTGGCCCCACCTCATATTGCGCATAAGGATCGCCTGGTGTTGTGCTCCCAAAGCGTTGATCGGGGTCGATATCGCAAGTCCGATGGCGACAAGTCCGACACGCGGGTCTTGGAAGATCCACGTCAGCAGCGGCGAAGCCGCGATGATCGCGAGGAGCGCGATCACGCCAAGCGCCACGTTTATGAAGAACAAAGCGCTCGCCGTGTTCTGATCGAGCTTCTTGAGCTGCACCGTGACCGAGGTCAGCCCCAGGTCGGTGAAAAGGTTGAGAAGACCAAGCACGGTGAAGCCAATCGCCGCGAGGCCGAAGTCGGCCGGAGCAAGAAGCCTCGCCAGGAAGAAGGTGGTTGCCAGCTGGACGAAGATGCGCACCAGCTGCGCGCCCATCACGATCGTCGCTCCGCGCGTCGTCCGCTTGCCAATGCCGATCTTGAGGTGATCGACATCAAGGAGCGCCTGGTTCGTCTCGTCTTGTGTTGGCTTTGCCGCCAGGGGGGTCATGACTTCAGGTCTTTGCGGCTGTTCCGGTTCGTCCGGGGTCTGATTCAACTGCCGATTGTGCAAGAAGCATGTCAGGGGCCTGCTGGTTAACGAACACGCTCGTAGAGCGGTAGGCTGTCGCGCTGCGGACCGGATTAACTACGAAGGCGCGCCCCTTCATGTTGAAGTTTAGGCCCGCCGGGACCCATGTGTTAGGTCCGATTTTCGCATGCCGGGAAGTTCTTCGTCGCCCGCGGGGGGGACATGCTCAAAAAAGGTGCGGTGTGGGATTCAAGACAGCAAGCCAGGGCGTGGGAACGCACATCGTCCTCTACGGCCTGTTCGGCATTGGGAACACCGGCAACGACGCGACGCTTGAGGTCACGCTCTCGGCCTTGAGAAAGCGGATTCCAGAAGCCAGGTTCACCATCGTGGCGAGCAAGCCTGACCTTATCGCCCCGCACGTGGATGCGCCCTGCGTCCCAATTCGGCCGGCGCCGCGCACCAGGTCGATTTTGCCTGGACCGTTCCGCCGCCTGGAGGCGGAGGCTGACCGCTGGTCCCAGGCCCGCGAGCTCTTACGGACCGCCGACTGCCTGGTCGTTCCTGGCACAGGCATTCTCGACGACTTTGGCGCAACCGTCCTTGGACACGCCTATCCGCTGCTGCGTTGGTGTTACGCCGCCCGCCTTGAAGGCAAGAGCGTCAAACTGCTCTCGATCGGCGCTGGCCCGGCCGAGCGCGCCTGGAGCCGGCGCCTGTTCCGGAAGGTCGCTCAGCTTGCCGATCACCGCTCCTATCGCGACGAGAAATCGAGGGCCTTCGTCTCCGACGTCCTCAAAGTCGACACGAGCAAGGACGAGGTCACGCCTGATCTGGTGTTCGGCATGGAGAGCGAAGTCCCGCCGCCGCGCGAGACCATCGAGCGCGTCGGCATTGGCGTCATGGATTATCACAACTGGCTTGGGGTGGATGACGAGAAGAATGACGCCTACGGCCCCTATATGGAGAAACTCAGCGCCTTCTGCGCGGATCTTCTCAATCGCGGATTGGAGCTGCGCATCCTGGCCGGCGATGTTGGCGACCAGCCTGCGATCGAGGATCTACTCGCGAGGCTGCGCAAGACGGCGCCGGAGCGCGCCGGGCAGATCGTGGTTCCAACAATTCGCTCGCTGCGCGAACTCTGTCGCGAGATCGGTGAGACGGACGCCGTTGTCGCCACGCGCTTTCACACGATCGTCGGCGCCATGAAATGCGCCCGTCCGGCGATCTCGATCGGTTATGGTGCGAAGAACAGGGCTGTCATGACGGCGTTTGGCCAAGGGCATTACTGTCATGACATCTGGAACTTCGATCTCAATGCATTGCGGACGCAATTCGACGAGCTTAGCTTGGACCGCGCGGCGATCAGCGAGCGCCTGATTGGCGTAAACCGGAAGATGGATCGGCAGGTCCAGGATCATTTCGACAACATCGCTGCCGAAATCGAAGGCCGGGGAGCGTCCGCCACGCGCACCGGCTAGGCTGCTTGTGTGGGAGTACGGTCGATGTCGCGGACACCTTGGTGGATCAACAGGCGCGGCGTTGTCGGAGGGATTGCTGCGATCGGAGCCGCTGCCTGTTCCGGCTGCGGCGGAGGCGGCGGGACATCGTCACCGCCATCCCCGCCCCCGCCTGCGCCACCACCGCCATCTCCGCCGCCGCCATCCCCGCCGCCGCCACCGCCGCCCCCGCCTGCGCCACCACCGCCATCTCCCGCCGCCACCACCGCCACCACCGCCTCCGCCGCCAGCGTCTCTATTTCCGCTGACGGCCGCAGGCGGGCGTTATCCGGTCGACGCCTCGGGCAATCCGTTCATGATGATGGGGGATGCGGCCTGGTCGCTTATCGCCCAGCTCTCCAAACCCGACGCGGTCACGTACCTGGAAGACCGGAAGAACCGAGGTTTCAATGCGGTGCTGGTCGAACTGATCGAGCACAAGTTTGCGACCAATGCGCCGGCGAATTTCTACAATGACAGGCCGTTCCTGACGCCTGGCGATTTTTCAACTCCCAACGAAGCCTACTTCGCGCACGCCGCCTATGTCATTGGAGAGGCGGCCAGTAGGGGCATCCTCGTCCTGCTCACTCCATCCTACATCGGCGCAGGCCTTGGATCAGAAGGCTGGTGGTCTGAAATGGTCGCGAGCGGGGCGACAAAGCTGCGCGATTATGGCCGGTATGTCGCCACGCGCTTTGCCTCTTATCACAACATTCTCTGGGTGCAGTGCGGCGATGAGAATCCCACCAACACAGCGCTTGTGACGGCGATCGCCAATGGCATCAGGGACATGAACAGCAGCGCGGTTCAAACGGCGCACTGCCATTATCAGGTGCCCGCGCGCACCTTCTGGCCGAACGAGCCGTGGCTCAACATCAACACCGTCTACGAGCGCGACCTGATCTATTCGGCATGCGCGAGCGAGTATCAGCGCACGCCGAACATGCCGGTCTTCCATATCGAGGGGCTATACGAAAACGAAAACTACGGCAGCGGATTGCCGACCGAACAGGTTCTTCGCCGGCAAGCATATTTCTCGCTACTGTCCGGGGCGTTCGGGCATGTGTTTGGCAACAATCCCATCTGGCATTTCGACGGACCAGGCCTGTTTGCGGCGCCGTACAACTGGAAGACTGCGCTCGGCGCACGCGGATCCCAGTGCATGACATTCGTCAGGAACGTGCTGTTACAGGTCGGATGGGGAAGTCTCGCGCCGGATCTGTCGGGGCAGTTCCTGACCGCTGGGCAGGGAACAGGAGAAAGCAGGGCCGTTGCATCAGTTACGTCGAGCGGATCGGCCGGCATTGTCTACATGCCCACACAGCGAACGATCAGCGTCAATCTTGCGCGGCTGTCTGGCCCACGGGTCAACCTGCGCTGGTATGATCCTTCAGCGGGAACCTATGCCTCAATCGACAGCACGCCTGTCGCAAACACAGGGACCAGGAGCCTGACGCCGCCGGGCAGCAACGCTGCGAATTTCGGGGATTGGGTGCTCCTCGCCGAGTCGACCACCTGACCGGGCCCGGACCAAGGCGCCGCGCCTGGTGAGGCGCGGACGTCAATAGGGATAAGAATACCAGCCCTCGCGAAGGCCGAGGCGTTTCAGCACGAGATCAAATCCCGCATCCAAAAAGCCGCCCAGCCCGGGCCGGGATCCGGATCTTTTCAGAAGATCCATATGCATGCTGAAGGCGCGGTGGTTGCGCTTCATGAAGCGCCAGACCAACAACTTGCGCGTATAGAAGCGGAGGTAGCGCCGTTCCAGGGCGCGATAGCCCGGAGCGCCAAATGCGGCGGGCCCATAGCGCTTCATGATGACGAGCCAGTCATTGAAATGCAGATAGAGGGGACGCATTTCCGACACCGAGGCGTTTCCCGCGTGTTCGCGCACCATGCCGAGAGGTTCGTGAATGAACCCGAGCCGTCCGCGCATGAGCATTCTCAACGCTGCATCGATGTCCGAGGAATGGCCCGACTCCAGATCGAAGAACGGATCCTGGTCCTTAAGAGCTGATGTCCGCAGCATCATCTGGCGGGCTTCGATCGTCCCCCTGATGGTGAAGTAGCGACGCAGCGCTTCCAGACCTTCAAACACGGTCTGATCGCGTGGCCACTTGAAGTCCTCGTCTGCGTCATTGCGCTTGACCGCCGAGCTGACGAGCGTGATCTCCGGATCGGTCTCCATCATCTCAACCATGCGCGTTGTCGCCTCAGGGAAGATGAGATCGTCTGCGCACAGGATCCGGAAGTACTTCGCCTCCGGCGGTATCAGTTTGAGAGCGGCGTTCCAGTTCTCGTCCATGGACAGGAGTTGTTCATTCCTGCCGACGATCAGCGGCGTCTTTTGATTGTGAAACCGCGAGATGATCTCCGCCGTGCCATCCGTCGAGGCGTTATCAAGCACGACATGAACAATGTTGGGATAGGTCTGCCGCTGAACGCTTTCCATGGTTTCGGCAAGGAAGGCTTCACCATTGTAAACAGGCGTTACGATCGCCACGACAGGCGCTGTTTTCACTGTTTCGCTGTGGCCGTCGGTCATGGGGTTTTCAGCTTGGACAATGTTCGCGCCTTCCTTCAGCAAATCCTATACCGTTTCTTGGCATAGTGACCTCTGCGGTGCTTGCTAGTGTTAACCAGGTCCGGACTGCCCGCTGGCTCGCGGGGCTGGGGCGGAGCGTCTAAAAAGGGTTTGGCGCCGCGGAAGAAGGCGCTGCACGAGGCGCGGTCCTTCGCGTATCGAGGATTTGGGGAGCATTCCTTGGCGAGATCGTCCGATGGCCAGAAAACGCTGACGCCGGGCGAGTGGTCGCAGACCCTTGCCCCGGCCGGCATTGGTGATCGCCTCCATTCATTTGCGGCAGACATATTTCCGATCTGTCGCTCGATCACCGGAAATGGCGTTCGTGAGACGCTGAATCATGTCGAACGCATAATGCCGCTGGAGCGCACCGAGGTCGCCACCGGTACGCCGGTGCTCGATTGGACGGTCCCAAGGGAATGGACGATCCGCGACGCCTGGATCAAGAATGCAGCCGGACAGCGTGTCGTCGATTTTCGCGCAAATTCCCTGCACGTGCTGAATTACTCAGCGCCGGTGCGGACGCGCCTGCCGCTTCACGAGTTGAAGAAGAACATCTTCACGCTGCCCGAACAGCCCGATCTCATCCCCTATCGCACGTCCTATTATCAGGAGCGCTGGGGCTTCTGCATGGCCCACAACGCCCTGCTGGCCCTGCCTGATGGCGAATATGAGGCGTGCGTTGACGCCGACCTGGCGCCGGGCTCGCTGACCTATGCTGAACACGTCCATGTCGGCGAGCGTGAGGAGGAAGTGCTCCTTCAGGCGCACATCTGCCATCCCTCGCTCGCCAACGACAATTGTTCCGGTATTGCGCTCCTGGCGCACCTTGCGGCGGCGATGCAGGATGTGCGCACGAAGTATACGTATCGCTTTCTCTTTGCGCCTGGGACGATCGGCGCGATCACCTGGCTCGAACAGAACCGCAAGACTGCGGGGCGCATCAAGCACGGCGTCGTGTTGTCATGCGTGGGCGATGCAGGCGGTCCCACCTACAAGCGGACCTGGCGGGGGGATGCGATGATCGACAGGGTCATGACGCATGTGCTCAGGCAATCGGCGCCTGGGGCGAACATCATCGACTTCTTCCCCTATGGCTATGACGAACGGCAATACAATTCGCCCGGCTTCCGGCTCGATGTCGGGCTGTTCCAGCGCAGCCAGTTCGCGACCTTCCCCGAATATCACACGTCTGGCGACAATCTCGATTTCATCGCGCCAGCCCATCTCGAAGCTTCGATGCGCATGATTGCGCAGGCGATCGAGGTGCTGGAGTGCGATGCCGCTTACGCCAGCACCGCCCCGGAGGGCGAGCCTCAGCTGGGGCGCCGCGGCCTCTACAGCTCAATCGGAGGCGACAAGGACGGCTATTCGCGAAACATGGCGATGCTTTGGGTGATGAACATGTCGGATGGGCGCCACAGCCTGCTTGACATTGCCGAGCGAGCAAACCTGCCTTTCGCCATCGTCGCCGCTATGGCGCAGACGTTGAAGACGAGCGGGCTGCTTGTTCCCGCTTAAGCGCGGAAATCGGGCCAGGACTTGTCCTTCTCGGACATGACGCTCGGGGGAAATGGCCAGCTGATGCGAAAGGCCGGGTCATCGTAGCGGTAACCGCCGGCGGAAGCGGGGTGGTAATACTCCGAGATCCGATAGGTGATTTCCGTGTCGTTGGTCAGGGTCTGAAAGCCATGCGCGCAACCCTTGGGAATATAGAGCTGGCGGCCGTTCTCGGCATTAAGCTCAAATCCGCACCAGCGAAGGAAGGTTGGCGAGCCCGGGCGAAGATCAAGGCAAACGTCGAAAATGGCGCCCTGCCTGCATGATACGAGTTTGGCTTCTGCGTGAGGCGGAGCTTGGAAATGCATTCCACGAAGGGTAGCCTTGTGCGAGTTTCGGGACACAGAATGCTGGGGAAATTCAACTTCAAGCCCATGCTCAGCGAACTCCCGCGCACAGAACGTGCGGGCAAAACTGCCGCGCGCATCGCCCGCCGGCTCGAGCTCGATCAGCCAGGCGCCTTCAATATCGAGCGGGTCAAAGCGCATCAGCATCCCACGGG
This sequence comes from Hyphomonadaceae bacterium, assembly GCA_044224605.1. Taxonomy (GTDB): domain Bacteria; phylum Pseudomonadota; class Alphaproteobacteria; order Caulobacterales; family Hyphomonadaceae; genus UBA7672. The sequence goes on along the minus strand of JBGAKC010000011.1, from coordinate 36,550 downwards.
TGCGTATCAATCTTTTGTTCGGGCTGCCGACAAAGCGTGGCTGGCGGGAGTACGAACATTCCCAGAAGAGTGCCTTGGCAATTCATACTATCCAATGAATTCAATCACGGTAAGAGACGATGCAGGTTGTTCATTTTGACGCCGAAATGCCGGATGCGGAACGCAGGCAGCGCCTCTATGCGGGCGATATATTCATCTTCAGCGCCTCGCCAGGGACACGCGCGCTTATCGCGCTTGCCCGACGCATGCTCGAAGAGGCATTCGCGCCGCATGATCCTCGCAAGATTCACGAGCACAAATCGCCCGAAGAGGTTGCCGGGATACTTTCAACCTTAAAGCCCGCGTTCATTCACCATCCCGAGTGCAAGAAACTTCTGCCGCAGATCATGGCCGAGCACGGTGTCGATCTAGACCGGGTCTATTTCGACGTTCCAAGGATGCGTTCAGCCTATCCGTCGCATTTTCTGTCGTCGGGGATCGCCTATGCGTTCCATCCGCATCGCGACACCTGGTATTCCGCCCCGCAATGCCAGTTGAACTGGTGGATTCCGATCTATCCGGTGCTCGCGGACAACGCGATGGGTTTCTATCCTCGCCACTTCAGCGAGGGCGTCGCCAACTCTTCAGACACGTACAACTATTATGAATGGAATACGAATAACCGTGCTTCAGCAGCGCAGAACGTGAAGAGCGATACGCGCGTTCAGCCGAAACCGCTGGGGCCCATCGACCCTGTCAGACTTCGGTATTTGCCGCCGCCGGGAGGGATCATTGTCTTCTCGGGGGCGCAATTGCACGAAACCGTCGAGAACATAACGGATACCGCGCGCTATTCGATCGATTTCCGGACCGTCAACATTGACGACGCCTCCAGCGGGCGGGGCGCGCCGAATATCGATTCAAACTGCACCGGCACCACAATGCGCGACTATCTCCGCGCCACTGACCTTGCGAAACTCCCCGAGGAGATCGTGGCCATGTACGATGACGGGACAGCTTCGCCGGACAAGGTGCTTTATTTTGGCGACCGCCTGGTGTCCGGAGAGGCATCCGGCAGCCAATCCTGATGGAACTCGCTGGAATCTATCGTTAACGGGGGCCGGCGCGTTAAGGTAAGGGGGTGTCGCCGAGGCACGGGACTTGCTCGGGAAGCGAAAACCTAGCGCTTGCACCCGTGGGAAGGGAATCCGCTTCATGTCTGCCCGAAACGCCTCGCTCGCTGTCCAGCCCTCAGACGCTGCAACTCCAGCGCATTCGGCGGGGACGTGCCGTCTGTGCGGGGCTGGCCTCAAGCACACGCTAATCGATCTTGGCAAATCGCCGTTGTGCGAGACTTTCCTGACCGAAAAACAGATCGATCAGATGGAGCCGTTCTTCCCGCTCCATGTGCTGATCTGCGATAATTGCTGGCTGGCGCAGCTCAAGGAGTATGTAGCGGCCGACGGCATCTTCACCGAGCATTATCCTTACTATTCGTCGTATTCGACCTCGTGGGTCGCGCACGCCAAGGCCTACTGCGAAATGATCGTGAAGCGGCGCTCGCTGGGCGCAGACGCATTCGTGGTCGAACTCGCATCCAACGACGGCTACCTGCTGCAGCATTTCGCGGGGCTGGGAGTGCCGAATGTTCTTGGCGTTGAGCCTTCCGCCAACGTCGCCGAGGAAGCCGCACGCAAGGGTATTCCGGTTCTTGTCGACTTCTTCGGCCAGGCGCTGGCCGAGAAAATTGTCGCCGACAAGGGGCAGGCGGACGTTGTCCTCGGCAACAACGTGCTGGCCCATGTGCCGGACCTCAACGACTTCTTCGGCGGAGCGGTGCGGCTGGTGAAGCCGGATGGCGTCATCACATTCGAATTTCCGCATCTCGAGGCGCTGCTGCGCGAGAACCAGTTCGACACGATCTATCACGAGCACTTCTGCTATTTCTCGGCTACCGCAATCGCCGCCCTGGCCCAGCGCCACGGCGTCGTGTTCGTCGATGTCGAGGAGCTGCCGACGCACGGGGGCAGCCTGCGTGTCTACATCGCCAAGTCGGGAACGCCGTCAAAGGCGGTTGTCGACATGCTGGCGCGCGAGGAGAAAGCCGGCTTCAAGACGCTGGCGTTCTACGCCGGGTTTGGAGAACGCGTGAAGCGCACCAAGCGCAGGCTCCTGTCCTTCCTCATCGAGGCAAAAGAGCAGGGCAAGAAGGTGGTTGGCTATGGTGCGCCGGGCAAGGGCAACACGCTGCTCAACTATTGCGGCATCGGCACGGACTTCCTGGATTTCACGGTGGACCGCAACCCGCACAAGCACGGCCGCTTCACGCCCGGCACGCACATTCCGATCCTGGCGGTCGAAGCGATCGATGAAGCGAAGCCCGACTATATCCTGATCCTTCCCTGGAATTTGCGAAAGGAAATCGTCGCCCAGATGCGGCACGTCGCAGCCTGGGGCGCGAAGTTCGTCGTCCCCATTCCCGAAGCCACGATTATCGATCCCAAGGAATAGGCAGCCATGAAAGTCGTTCTCTTCTGCGGCGGACTCGGTACCCGGATCCGCGAATATTCGGAAGCTGTTCCCAAGCCCATGATCCCGGTCGGCCACCAGCCGATCCTGTGGCACGTGATGGACTATTACGCCCAGTACGGTCACCGCGATTACGTGCTGTGCCTTGGCTACAAGGCCAACACGATCAAGGAATTCTTCGTGAACTACAAACCGCAGCTGTTCTCGGATCTCGTGGTCTCGGGCAGGGGCGGCGACGTGCAGATCCTCGGCGAACAGAAAGAGGACTGGCGCATCACGATGATCGACACCGGCGTGTGGCGCAACATCGGTTCGCGCCTCTGGGCCGTTCGCGAACACGTCAAGGACGAAGAAATCTTCTGCGCCAACTATTCTGACGGCCTGTCGGACGTGAACCTCGACGACATGGTCGAGAAGTTCAAGGCGAGCGGCAAGGTCGGTTGCTTCCTGGCGGTGCGCCCGCCGCTCACATATCACCTCGCGGACATCGACGCTGACGGTCGCGTGCGCGACTTCATCACGTCCGACCGGTCCGACATCTGGATCAACGGCGGCTACTTCATCTTCCGCAAGGAGATTTTCGACTACATGCGCGATGGCGAAGAGCTCGTCGTCGAGCCGTTCAAGCGCCTGATCGCCGAAGACAAGCTGATGGCCTACAAGCACGAAGGCTTCTTCCGCTCGATGGACACCCTGCGGGATCGTCAGACGCTCGAGGAAATGTTCGAAAAGGGCGTAATGCCCTGGCGCGTGAAAGCCGAAGCCGGACGGAAGATCGGCTAGGATGCGTGCGGTCGAGCTAGCACAATCGGGCAGGCCGCTGTCGGTGCTGTGCCTCGGCGCGCATTCGGATGACATCGAGATCGGCGCCGGCGGTACGATCCTGACATGGATTCGTTCGGGCGCCGTGCTCGACATCCACTGGTGCGTCGCCACCGGCGCGGGCGACCGCGCCGCCGAGGCCAAGGCGTCGGCCGAAGCATTCCTCGAGGGCGCTGCCAACTACACGATTGCAACAGGTGGGTTCCGGGATTCCTATCTGCCTTATGACGGCGCATCGGTGAAGGCATGGGTCGAGGCCCAGAAGCCGCGCATGAAACCCGATGTCGTGCTGACGCACTACCGGGACGATGCCCACCAGGACCACCGGCTGATGTCGGAACTGGCGGGCAACGCCTTCCGCGACAGCCTGATCCTGCAGTACGAAATTCCCAAGTGGGACGGCGATCTCGGCAGGCCAAACGTATATGTGCCGCTCGCGAACGATGTGATGGACAGCAAGATTGCCCTGCTGATGAAGCACTTCGGATCGCAGCGCTCCAAGGACTGGTTTGACGATGAAACCTTTCGCGGTCTTGCGCGGCTGCGCGGAATTGAAACCCGCGCGCGCTATGCCGAAGCCTTCTACGCCAACAAGATTCTGCTGAAGTAGGAGAGGCGCATGACTGCGCGGATCAACAAATTCGAAGCGTCAGAGCGCTTGCGCGTGCGGGCCCACCAGCTGATCCCCGGCGGCTGCCACACCTATGCCAAGGGCGATGACCAATATCCGGTCCGCTCGCCCAGCCACATCGTGCGCGGCTCCGGGTGCCGTGTCTGGGATGCGGACGGCAATGAATACATCGAATACGGCATGGGCAACCGGGCCGTCACGCTCGGTCACGCTTATCCGAGCGTGGTCGAGGCGGCCAGGCGTCAGCTCGATCATGGCGTCAACTTCTCACGTCCAGCCAGCATCGAGGTCGAGGCAGCGGAGAGGCTTCTGTCGCTGGTTCCAAATGCGGAGATGGTGAAATTCTCCAAGGACGGCTCCGACGCCACGTCCGGCGCGGTCAAGATCGCGCGGGCGTACACCGGCCGTGACCTCATCGCGATCTGCGGCGACCACCCCTTCTTCGCAGTCGACGACTGGTTCATTGGTTCAACGGCCATGCATGGCGGCATTACGGAAGCGACGCGCAGCCAGACAGTAAAGTTCCGCTACAATGACATCGGGAGCGTGAAAGCGCTCCTTGCCAAATACCCTGACCAGATCGCAGGCTTCATACTGGAGCCGACGCGGATCGACCCGCCGAAGGACAACTTCCTGCACGAGCTCAAGCGGCTGGCGCACGAGAACGGCGCGTTGCTGATTCTGGACGAAATGATCACGGGCTTCCGCTGGCATCTCAACGGCGCCCAGACCCTTTATGGCGTCGATCCCGACCTGTCGACCTGGGGCAAGGCCCTGGCCAATGGCTTCTCGGTGTCCGCGCTCGCCGGCAAGCGCGAATACATGAGGCTTGGCGACCTGGAGCAGACGGATCGGCCGCGGGTCTTCCTCCTGTCGACCACGCATGGCGGTGAGACGCATGCGCTGGCGGCGGCGATCGCCACCATGGACGTTTACAAGTCCGAGCCGGTAATCGAGCATTTGCATCGCGTCGGCGGACGCCTGCGCGAGGGAATGACCGCAGCGATCAGACGGCATGCCCTCGAACGACACGTGTCGGTGATGGGGGCCGACTGCAACCTGCTGTTTGGAACGCTGGACGGCGATGGCAATCCAAGCCAGTCCTTCCGGACGCTATTTCTGCAGGAGACCATCGCGCGTGGCGTCATCATGCCCTCGCTGGTCGTTTCCTATGCCCACCGGGATTCGGATATCGACCAGACGGTCGAAGCGATCGACGGCGCGCTGGAAATCTATGCGCGGGCGCTCAATGACGGCGTTGGAAAATACCTTGTCGGTCGTCCATCGATCCCGGTCTATCGCACATGGAACGGTCGCTGAGCGCCAGCCCTGGCTTCAGGTCTCGACGTCCGCGTTGATCGCCAGCGCATAGGGCATGTCATGCTGTAGCGCGGGAATCCGGCCCCGGGCGGAGGCGACTTGATCCAGGTCGAGGTCCGCGAGGATGACGCCGGGCGCATCGCCAGCCTCGGCGATGATCTCTCCCCAAGGCGAGACGATCAGGCTGTGCCCAAACGTCTTCCGTCCATCCTCATGAACCCCGCACTGGGCCGGCGCTATCACGAACGATCCCGTTTCGATTGCGCGGGCGCGCAGGAGGACGTGCCAGTGCGCGGCGCCCGAGACGCTGTTGAAGGCGGCTGGAACAGAGAGAATATCCGCGCCCGCACGCGCGAGATCGCGATGAAGGTGCGGGAAACGGACATCGTAGCAGATCGTCATGCCGAGGCGGGCGCCGGGCAGGGCGGCGACAACGGCTTTATCGCCGGCCGTGAAGTCGCGTGATTCGCGGTGAACATTCGTTGCGCTGAGCTGCACGTCGAACCGGTGGATCTTGTCGTACCGCGCGGCGATCCCGCCCTTGCTGTCAAGCAGGAAGCTCCGGTTGGCGCATAGACCTTCCCGCTCACGGATGTGCAGCGAGCCGATCAGCAGCCAGACGCCAAGTTCAGTTGCGAGGGCGCGGAAGGCGAGGAGGGCCCGGTCCTCGCCCTCGATTTGGGAGGATGCGTAGAGAGCGCCAGGGGCATGGTTCATCAACGACGTCATCTCGGGGGTTGCGATCAGTTTCGCTCCCCCTGCCGCCGCCTCGCGGATCAGTGCGCTCGCGGTTGCGATGTTGGCGGGGATGTCGATGCCGGCGTTGAGCTGGACGCACGCCACGCGCAGGCGTCGCCCGGAAGGGCCTGGTTCATCGTAGGTTTGATGGGAATCGGGCACGGCTTCAGCTTGTGTCATCGCTTCGTTACCATGTCGACATTAGCAGGGACCGGGCCAAAAGGTGAGTCATTAACCAGCTGGGGTGATTTCGCGGTTCGCGGGAATTCAGCCTGGTTGACCTTACTTCGCTGGCACGTCTCGTGCAGTGGCGCGTTGAGACCTGGATCGACAAAGGTAGTGTTGGCATGCGTGTCTTGTTTACTGGCGCTGATGGCTATGTGGGCGCGCTCCTCGGCCCCTATCTGCTTCAGCGGGGGATCGAGGCTGTCGGTCTCGACACGGGGTTCTACCGGCAAGGCTGGCTCTATCCCATGGAGGGCAACCGCCCGGCCGTCATCAGCAAGGATCTGCGAAACGTCACCGAGGAAGACCTCAAAGGGTTCGACGCCGTCGCCCACCTCGCTGAATTGTCGAATGATCCGCTTGGGCAGCAGGATCCCGGACTGACTCACGAGATCAATCACGGCGGCTCCATGAAGCTGGCGCAACTTGCACGCAAGGCCGGCGTGAAGCGCTTCGTCTACATGTCGTCCTGCTCAGTCTATGGCGTCGGTGAGCCCAACTCCGTTCTCGATGAAACCAGCCCGGTCAATCCGCAGACGGCCTATGCCGAGTGCAAGGTCAAGGTGGAGACTGACCTCGGACGGATGGCTGGGGAAGATTTCGAGCCCTGCGCCCTGCGCAACGCGACAGCCTATGGGGCCAGCCCGCGCCAGCGTTTCGACATCGTCCTCAACGATCTGTGCGGTCTTGCCTGGACGACCAAGCAGATCAAGCTCCTGTCCGACGGCTCGCCCTGGCGGCCGCTCGTCCATGCGCTGGACATGTGCCAGGCCGTTCACCTCTCGCTGATCGCGCCTGCCGACGCCGTGCGCGGTCAAGTCTACAATGTGGGTTCGACCGAGCAGAACTACCGCGTCATCGAGATCGCCAAGATCGTCGCGAAGGAATTTCCCGGTTGCGAACTCATCGTCGGGGAACAGGGCGCGGACAACCGGTCCTACCGGGTTAATTTCGACAAGATCCAGCGCGTTCTTCCGGATTTCAAATGCCGCTGGAACGCCGAAGCCGGCGCCCGGCAGATGCACGAGCTATTCAAGCGCATCAACATGACGGAGGAGGATTTCCGGTCTCCGCCGTTTACCCGCCTCAAGATGCTGACGAAGCACCGGAAGTCTGGCCTGCTCGACGACAAGCTGTTCTGGACCTACGGCTAGGTCGGCGCCTCAAGCGCGTCCGGCTCATTGAATCCGTTCCGCCGCATAGCCAAGCGGTTTGAGCATTTCGAGTACGCTGTCCTTGCCGATCAGGTGGGCCGTCCCGACGGCGATCAGGAATGTGCCTGTCTCGTTGTTCATCAGCGCGTCGATCTCGGTGGTCCAGTTGGCGTTCCGGTGGGTGAGGAGCGCCTTATAGAGCGCCGGAATCCGGGCCATGTCTTCGTCGATCAGCACGCGCTTTAGATCGTCGAGATTGCCGGCCTTCCAGGCATTGACCAGTTCGCCCAGCCCCTTCTTGGCGCCATCGATGTCCTGGAGACCTTCAATGAGGAACCTGACCTGCACATCCTCCGGCAGGGTGGCGAAGGACGCCATCTGGTCCTCGACGCTTTCCAGGAAGCGGATCTCCTTCCCGTCGCGACGCGCCTCGGGCCGCAGCACGTTCTCGACGCCGGACGAGGCGTCGTAACCGGCGTTCCGGACGACAGCTTCGGTGATGACGACGCCGGCATACCAGGGCCGCATGGTGTCGAGCACGACGAAGGGCATGTTGAGCTTGCTTGCGGCCGCTTCGAGCGATGCCCGCTGTGTTTTCGTCAGATGGTTGGCAAGCCGGTCCGACGGCTCGTACTTGCCGAGCCGGTCGATCATCTCCCGGAATGCAAGCGGGTCGCCCTCGGTGTCGGTCTCGAAATAGATGGCCTTCGCCATGTCGAGCGCCTTAGTGACGATCGGGGAATGCCAGTCCAGATCCGGCGGCAGGACGTGTACTGTGCCGAAGAAGTAAACGGTGGTGTCCGCGTCCGAGATCTTCCACAGCGCTGGCTGGGGCGGCGTTTCGACAACGGGCGCTGGCGCCGGAGCGGGCGCCTCGGTGCGGGCTTCGCCGCAGGCCGTCATGGCCAGCAGGCCTATCGCCGCCGATCTCCAGTATTTCATGATGCGCCTCAGCAACCCCCGGCTGCATTGGTCGCAGATGAGCGGCTCCGCGTCACCGGCACAAATCCGAGAGAATTGTAAAGGAACTGGCGCACCCGACACGATTCGAACGTGTGACCTTTGCCTTCGGAGGGCAACACTCTATCCAGCTGAGCTACGGGTGCGTTAGCCCCCTCATGTATCAGGGGGGGCGAAAAGGCAAGGTTTGGCGGCTGTCAGCCTTTGATCCCGGTCCAGGCTTTCAATTTTGCAATGTCGTCCAGCCAGGGGGCCGGGCTGGAATCGCTGGGCATGCGCCAGTCGCCGCGCGGCGAGAGGGAGCCGCCGGAGGTCACTTTCGGGCCGTTGGGGGCGACGGAGCGCTTGAACTGGCTGGTCTGGAAGAAGCGCTTCGCGAAGACTTCGAGCCAGTTGACAATGACGGGCAGGTCGTAGGCGACGCGGTCCTTCTTCGCCGTGTGGGCGGGCCATTCGCCTGACTTTGCATCGCCCCAGGCGGCGTGGGCGAGGAAGGCGATGCGCGAAGGTGTCGAGCCCCAGCGGATCGTCTGGTTGAGGAAGAAATCGTGCAGGTTGTAGGGACCGATCGCATCCTCGGTGGACTGGATCTTCCCGTCCGCGCCCGGCGGCACGAGTTCGGGCGAGATTTCCTGATCGAGGATTGCGCGCATGACCTTCGCCGCGCCGGCCGAATAGTGGCCGCTGGCCGCGCTCCAGCGGATGAGGTGCTGGATCAGCGTCTTCGCCACGGAGGCATTGACGTTGTAGTGGCTCATATGGTCGCCGACGCCATAGGTGCACCAGCCCAGCGCAAGTTCCGACAGATCGCCGGTGCCGACGACGAGGCCGCCTTCCTTGTTGGCGAGACGGAAGAGGTAGTCGGTCCGCAGGCCCGCCTGCACGTTCTCGAACGTAATGTCGTAGACCTTTTTCCCCTTGGCGAAGGGGTGGTCGAGATCGGCGAGCATCTGGGTCGCCATCGGCCTGATGTCGACCTCGCGGGCGTCGATGCCCAGCTCCTTCATCAGCGCATGGGCGTTGGATTTGGTGCCTTCGGTGGTCGCGAAGCCCGGCATGGTGACGCCGATGATGTCGGTGCGCTTGGCGCCCATAAGATCGAAGGCGCGTACGGCGACGAGCAGCGCCTGCGTCGAATCGAGGCCGCCGGAAACGCCGATGACGGCCTTCTTCACGCCTGACGATTCAAGGCGGCGGCGCAGGCCCTGGACCTGGATGTTGTAGGCCTCGAAGCAGTCCTGATCGAGCAGGGCCTCATCGTCCGGCACGAAGGGGAAGCGGTCGACATGACGTTCGAGCGGAAGCTTCGCATCACGGTCGGGCGCTGCGCTAAAGTTGATCCGGCGGCGGCGCAGGTCGTGGATGTGATTGCGTGCAGCGTCGCGGAACGTGCCATTGCGGATGCGGTCCTGCACGATGCGCGCGACGTCGATGTCGGCGATCAGCAGCGCCGATTCATCGGCAAAACGTGCGGATTCGGCAACCTTCGAGCCAAGCTCGTAAACGGCGAGCTGGCCATCCCAGGCCACATCCGTCGTGCTCTCGCCATAGCCGGCGGCGGAATAGATGTAGCCGCATGAGGCGCGCGCCGATTGCGACAGGCACAGCATGTCGCGCTCGGCCGCCTTGCCGATGGTGATGTTGGAGGCGGAGATGTTGGCGACAATGGTTGCACCGGCGAGGGCGGCGTAGGTCGATGGCGGGATGGCCGCCCACATGTCCTCGCAGATCTCGACGGCGAGCGAGAAGCCGGGGACGTCATCGGCTTCAAAGGACAGGTCGATGCCGAACGGAACGCGCTGTCCGGCGAGCGCGATCTCATCGACGGTTGCATCCATCGACATCGCGAACTGACGCTTCTCGTAGAACTCACGATAGTTGGGCAGGTAGGTCTTCGGCACGACGCCGAGGATGGCGCCGCGGTGGATCACCACTGCGCAGCCGTGCACGGCAGGTCCTACAACGATCGGCGCGCCGACGACCACGACGGGGGCGAGCGAGCGGCTGGCGTCCTTTACCCTGGCGATGGCGTCGAGAACTGCGGAGAGCAGCATCGCCTGCATATGGAGGTCGTCGAGCGTGTAGCCGGAAAGACCCAGTTCGGGAAAAACGCAGACCGCGGCGCCGGCCTTGTCGGCCTTGCGCATCAATTCGATCGTCTCACGGGCGTTGGCGGCCGGATCGGCAAGGCAAACGCGCGGGCTTGCGGCAGCGACCCGCACGAACCCGTGGGCATAGAGGTTGTTGAACTCGGCCATCGCCCTTGCGCCCTACCATTGCCGCCACTGTCTCTCAATGGCGGCTCCCTCGGCAGGGCCTACATGAGCAAAGGTAATTATCCGAAAACCTGTATTCCAGACTTCTAGGCGGGGCGCTGATCTTGCTTTAGGCGAGCGACAGGGCCCCTTGGACCGCTGGAGCCAAAGGTTAATGGACGTTGACGTCGTCATCGTGGGCGCAGGCGCAGTCGGGCTGGCCGTGGCGGGGGAATTCGCCCGCACGGGGCGTGACGTGCTCGTGCTTGAGGCGGCGGACGGGGTCGGGACGGAGACGTCCTCACGCAACTCCGAAGTGATCCATGGAGGCATGTATTATCCGACGGGCAGCCTGCGCCATCGCATGTGCGTGAAGGGTCGCCGGATGCTCTATCGCTATCTCGAGCAACGCGGCGTGCCGCACCTGAAACGCGGTAAGCTCATCGTCGCGACGAATGACGTCGAGACGAAGAAGATCGAGAGCATCCACGCGACGGGTCTCAGGAACGATGTCGAGAACCTGCAGCTGATCTCCGGCGCGGAGGCGATGGCGTGGGAGCCGGCTCTTTCGTGTATGGCCGCGCTGTGGTCGCCGGAAACGGGCATCGTCGACAGCCACGCCTACATGCTCGCGCTCCAGGGTGAGATCGAAGATCGCGGCGGCATGATCGCTCTCGCGACGCCGGTGATGCGCATCGAACCTCTGGCGAGCGGCGGCTTCCGCGTGATGACCGGCGGCGCCGAGCCTTCGAGCATCGTGTGCCGTCGTCTTGTGAACAGTGCGGGGCTCTATGCTCAACACGTCGCGCGTGCGATTGAGGGCTACCGCGCTGATCTCATCCCGAAGCTCGTTCTGGCGAAGGGCAATTATTTCGGCTGCGCGGGCAAGCCCGCCTTCAGCCGACTCATCTATCCGGCGCCGGTCGAGGGCGGGCTGGGCGTGCATGTGACACTTGATCTTGCGGGGCGCATGCGCTTCGGGCCGGACGTCGAATGGCTTACGACGGCAGATCCCAAGGCGGTCGATTATCGCGTCGATCCGAAACGGTCTGATTCCTTCTATGACGCCGTGCGCCGCTACTGGCCGGGTCTGCCGGATGGCGCGATCACGCCGGACTATTCTGGCTGCCGTCCGAAGCTGACGGGACCGGGCGAAGCCGCCGCCGACTTCCGCATCGACGGACCGGAGCTGCATGGCGTGGATGGGCTGGTGAACCTGTTCGGCATCGAATCGCCGGGTCTCACGAGTTCGCTGGCGATCGCTGAGGAGGTCAGGCGTCGTCTGACAAATTGAGGCCGCGCGGCCGCAACGCATCCTCGAGCACCACCATCGAACGTGCGATGGAGACCGCCGCCTCGAAAGCCTGCGGCGAGCGGAATTGCGAGAAAATCTCGATGACGCGCGCGCATTCGGCGGGTCCGATCGTTCCGGGACGTGAACCGCCCAGTCCGGTGGCGTCGGCGATGTCGATGGCGCTGAAGAAATAGCTGATTGGCGTATCAAGCGCCTGCGCGATCTTCAGCAGCGCACTTGCCGGAATGCGCTCGGTCCCGGCCTCGTGAAGCCTGAGATCTGCTAGCTTGATGCCCGTTCGTGCGGCCAATTGCTTCTGGCTAAGTCCCGCTTCCGCACGGCAAGCCGCAACCATCGCGCCAATGAGATGGTCGACCACCCGCGTTGAATTGAACCTGGACAAATCAGCCGACCCCGGAATTCCCGGTGCGAGACTAGCGGCATGGCAGGCGAGGGCAACTGTGTCGTTGCGTCCTCAGTTCGCCTTGCGGGATGGGCCAACCGGATCGGCGTGCTGGAGTTCGGACTGCAGTTCTGCTTCGAGCTGGTCGAGTTGCCGCTTCAGCCTGTCCGGGTCGGCCACGAGCCGATTGACCGTGTCAGACATGAATCGCGTCATGTGAATCAGGGCGGCGAGCTCTGCGGCGGTTTCGCTCTGTGCGAGAGGATCACGCTTGTCCATCGATCTCAGCTCGCCCGGCTGATGTATTGGCGCGGCGGCGGCTGCAGGGGCGTTGCGGCAAGCGTCATCAGTTCGCGGCTTGTCACAGCGCAGTCGCATGCGCGGGCCAGCGTCTCGATGGCGGTCAGCCGGTCGCGCTCGCCGACATTGCACTTGCCATTGTCTGCGACGGCGTCGGTGACGACCGACATCATGAGGCGTCGCTCGATCGCATCCAGCAGCGTTGCGGAAATCGGCCCGATCCCGGCGAGGCTGATCAGGAAAACCGGCGACATCTCGAGCTGGGACATCATCCGCTCCAGCGCCGGCGTGCCGAAGGCTGAGAGGCTCTTCTGGCGGAAATAGGGCTCGGTCGGCAGTGGCGCAAAATTCTGGATCGACGACACGCCGGCGGCGCGCACGGACTCGGTGTCAAGGAAGGAGTGAACGACCGTCCATCCCGCCGCGCGCGCGTGCTTCACCAATTCTTCGCAGACCGAACGCCGCATCGAGGCGGATTCAGAGAACAGGACGCTCGAAGGATCGATGAAGGCGCGATGGAAGCCCTGGCACAGCAGAACCGGTCGGATCATGTGACGGCTCCTTCTTCGCGAGGATCAAGCACGCCCGGCGTGTCCCAGTCCCCCTCGGGCCGGATAAGCAGGAAGGGGTCGGCGTCGGCCTTGATCGCCTCGGGATGTTCCGGCAGCGGAACTTCCAGCGTAAGGTAATCGTAGCCCGAGACGCGGAACCCCGCCTCGCGGTCGATGACGCGGCATTCCATCACGTGGCTCCACATCTGTTCGAGGCGGGCCTGCATGTGCGCAATCATGCGGCGATAGCCCTTGCGCGAGGCGATCTCGAACGCATTGGCCATCAGGAAGGCGAGGATGGCGCCGCCGCGCCGGCGTGGGTCGATGCAGACGCGCTCGATCTTCACGAAGTCGGCGAAGAAGCGCAGGCGGAGGGAGCCGACAGGCTCGCGCCCTTCATAGGCGAGCAGGTGGAGCGCGCAGAGATCGTTGCCGTCGAACTCTTCCTCGTAAGGACAATCCTGTTCGGCCATGTAGGTGAGGGCGCGCAGGACGCTGACCTTCTGGAGTTCGTCGAGCGTGCGGACCACACGCACCGTGATGTCCGTCCGGTTGTGGTGTCGGTCGGGATGGTGCAGCGGCAGCGAGCCTGTCCTGGGCAGTGGCATGAACCGTTCCCCTCAGCTTCGCTCGGCGATGAAGAACAGGTCAGAGAGAGTCGATTTCCGAGAAGTAAATCCAAGACCTTCCAGGGCGGCCCGGCCGGCCGGGCTAGCCGCACGCGCATACCCCCGCACGCCCGCGTAGGCGCCATTGCGCCAGGCGAGACTCGTACGGAGGATGGCGCGGCGGCTTCGCCCGTCACCCCCGGCAAACAACCAGAAATAGATGGCCGGGAAGTGATCTCCCGGCGTGCAGAGCTGATGGGGCTGGGGCGCGGCCGGCATGAAGGTTCCATCCAGCAGGTCAGCCTCGCCCTCCGGCGTCAGCGGCAGGGTAAGGATCACGCCTGTGACATGGCCAGCGTCCTCATGGACCCACGCAGCCGCGGTCGTGTGTTCATGGGCCGCCCAGAGGACGCTTAGCGGCGTCAGGCGCATGCCCATGATGGTTTCTGATAGTGCATGGACCGCGGGGAGATCCGCGTCAGCGGCGATACGGAAACCATGGCGCAGGGCTTCGGCCTCGGCCGCTTCCGGGTTCCACACCAGCTGCTCCGGCTGCGCCGGCGCCCGCTCATAGGCGAGCCTGGTTTGGCTAATGGCCGTCCGAACACTCATAAGAGCCCCGACTCACGCCCCCAAATCTTCGAACGCCCTTCCTTTCTGAACGGTTTTTGTTGATCTGTGCTTCAGACATTGTTTGATGAGGGGGATACGGGAATGGCGGTACCCCTCAAATGGACCTGCAATCGTTCGATTGGTCGCTTCTGAAAGTGTTCGTGGCGGTTGCTGACACGGGCAGCATCAACGCTGCCGCGCAGCAGCTTGGGCACAGCCAGGCCAAGATCTCACGGGATATCGACCTTCTCGAGCGTCATATCGGACAGGAACTGTTCGTCCGCTCGGCGCGCGGCATGGAACTCACCACGGCCGGGCAGGTCGTGCTGCCGAAGGCGCGATCGATGGCCTACGCCGCCGATGCGCTCTCCACCGAGGTCAGCGAACTCCAGGGCGATGCCGGCGGACAGGTCGTGATCGCTGCTCATGATGCAATGGCGACCTATTGGCTGGCTCCGCGCCTGCCGGAATTCCACCAGTCCCACCCCGGCATCGAAATCATGCTCAAGGTGGTGACCGAGACGCCGAACCTTGCTGATGGCGAGGCGGATGTCTGCCTGCAGTACGAGCCGCCGAGCCTGCGCAATGTCATCTCGCGGCCGATCGGGCACCTGCACTACATCCCGTTCGCCAGCAGCGACTATCTTGAGATCCATGGCGTGCCGGAGTCGATGTACGATGCAGGCAAGCATCGCGTGCTGATGCATTCTGGCTACAACAAGCAGGTCGATCTCTGGCCGGACAAGATGCCTCACTGGAAGGCGATCAACCCGAACGTGCTGCAGTCCAACTCGTCGACGGTGATCCTCGAGACTTGCGCGCGCGGCGGGGGGATTGCAGTCATGCCATCCTATGTCGCGGACACCGACCGGCGCGTCCTCCCGCTGGACTTCAAGCCGCTGGCCTCGATCCGCTTCTGGCTGGCCTATACAGAGCGCGCAAAGAACCTGCGCCGCTGCCAGCCTGTGCTTCAATGGCTGCGCGACTGCTTCAACACGGATCGCCATCCATGGTTCCGGGAAATGTTCGTCGCCCCGCCGACAACAGTCCGCGCCGGCTAATCTCCGGACACCCGCAGCACTTCGGCGAACGCCAGCAGGATGTGATAGAAGGTCGATGCGGGCACATTGCCCGCAACCGGCCTTCCACCCGCTTCGATCTGATCGACCCACGAACCTGCCGGCGATCGTGCAAGATAGCGCGTAAACAGCACGCGTCCTGATGAGGCGATGACAGGCGCAGGGTCGACGCCATCGAGTTCGCATAGGGCTATCGCCGCCTTGATCCGCTCGCAATTGGGCCAGGTGCGCGAGCCGCGATCGATCGGCGTCCCATCGTCGCGCAAGGCGTTGAAGGTCACGCCCGTATTGTGGTCGACGCCGTTCTGTTCCGCGAATGCAGCCAGCGCGCGGATTTCGGACGCGTGCTGCGTTCCAAGAAGCTTGCGGGCTGAATTGAGAATCCAGGCCCATTCGAACTGATGGCCTGGTTCGGCGATCTCGCCGTCATCGCCAGGCGCGCGCGCAAGGTCGCGCGTGAAGTATTCGGCCAGCGTGCGCGTCGAAGGGTTGAAGAAGCGCGTCGAGAACAGTTCGACGAGTTCCTTCGCCACGCCTGCGAAGCGCGCCTCGCCCGTCGCCTCGAAGGCGGCAAGGCAGGCTTCGGTGAGGTGCATGTGCGGGTTCTGCTGGCGCCAACCCTTCGCCGGCAGTTCGTGCCAGAAGCCTTCGCCGCCGGCGACGCGCATGTGCATTTCGACATAGTCGAGCGTGCGGTGCATCCAGTCGCGCGCGGCGACATCGCCGGTCGCCTTGTAGCGCCAGGCAAAGGCGAACAACACGAAGGCATGGTCATAGAGATCGGGTGTCGGATCGAGCAATCCGCCTTCGCGCGTCAGCTTGCGGGCAAATCCATGCTCCAGGCCATTCCAGGTCTTCGACGTGAGAAAATCCATGCCATGTGCGGCAAGTTCCTGTCCCGCCGCGAAGCCGAGCATGTAGCCGTGCGAGAACACATAGATCTGGCGCGCTGTCACGCGTGTGCGCTTGAACGCGACGC
The DNA here is from genome assembly GCA_044224605.1 of Hyphomonadaceae bacterium. Classification (GTDB taxonomy): domain Bacteria; phylum Pseudomonadota; class Alphaproteobacteria; order Caulobacterales; family Hyphomonadaceae; genus UBA7672. Next base: position 20,111 of record JBGAKC010000011.1, on the reverse strand, counting down.
CGGCGTCGCGACCATCAGGCGTCAGCTGCTCGACATAGCCGCCATGGGCCCGGTCAACCCCGTTCGTCGCCCAGAGGGGAAGCGCCGCGTTGAATATCCAGTCGCGGATGGCGTCGCTGTAGGGAAGGGCCACGCTGTCTCCCGGTTACTCGCTCAGCAGTTTCCGGAAATAGTCGATCGTTTCCTTGAGGCCATCCTCAAGCTGGACTTTCGGTTCCCAACCGAGCGTCGAGCGGGCCCTGGTGATGTCGGGCTGGCGCTGCTTGGGATCATCCGCCGGCAACGGCAGACGCACGAGCTTGGACTTCGAGCCTGTCAGCCTCAGCACCGCTTCCGCCAATTCGATCATCGTGAATTCGCCGGGATTTCCGACATTGATCGGCCCGGTGATCTCGTCGGGGGAATCCATCAGGCGGATCATCCCCTCGATCAGGTCGTCGACATAGCAGAAGGATCGCGTCTGCTTGCCGTCGCCATAGATGGTGATGTCCTCGCCCTTCAGCGCCTGCACGATGAAGTTCGACACGACGCGCCCGTCGGACGGGTGCATGCGCGGACCATAGGTGTTGAAGATGCGCAGCACCTTGATGCGCACCTTGTTCTGCCGGTGATAATCAAAAAACAGCGTCTCGGCGCAGCGCTTGCCCTCATCATAGCAGGAGCGCGGGCCGATCGGGTTGACGTTGCCCCAGTAGTCTTCCGTCTGCGGGTGGATGGTCGGGTCGCCATAGACCTCGGAGGTGGACGCCTGGAGGATTTTGGCGCCGAGACGCTTGGCGAGGCCGAGCATGTTGATGGCGCCATGCACTGACGTCTTGGTCGTCTGGACGGGATCATGCTGGTAGTGGATCGGGCTCGCCGGGCAGGCGAGGTTCCAGATCTGGTCGACCTCCACGAACAGCGGGAAGGTCACGTCATGGCGCAGGAACTCGAATTTCGGATTGCCGTGCAGGTGGGCGATGTTGCGCTTCTGGCCAGTGAACAGGTTGTCGACGCACAGGATTTCCTGCCCGCGTCCGATCAGCCGATCGCAAAGGTGGGAGCCCAGAAAACCCGAGCCGCCCGAAACGAGCGCCCGATTCTCCAGAAGTGCACTCGCCCTGGCCATTGCCCCTCGCGCAGCTCGCTAACCTGCTCGAGTGATGGGACCGCTTGCCCCGCTTGTAAAGCTTAGGGGCGCCCGATGCTGGCGTAGGTAAAGCCGCGGCGGGCCATGTCGGCGGGCTGGTAGACGTTGCGCAGATCGACCACGACGGGTGATTTCAAGAGTTTCTTGACGCGGTCGAGATCGAGCGCGCGGAACTGGTCCCACTCCGTGATCAGCACCATCGCATCAGCGCCATCAACTGCGTGATAGGGGCCGTCGCAGAAGTCGACCTCGCTCAGCATCTTGCCGGCTTCGTGCATGCTCTCCGGGTCATACGCCTTGATGCGGGCGCCCGCCGCCTGCAGGGCGGGGATGATATCGAGCGAGGGCGCATCGCGCATGTCGTCGGTGTTCGGCTTGAAGGCAAGGCCCAGGACGCCGATCGTCTTGCCCTTCACGCTGCCGCCCATCGCCTTGACGACGCGATCGGCCATGGCTTTCTTCCGCGCGGCGTTGACCTCAACCACCGTGTCCACGATGCGAACCGGCGAGCCGGCGTCGTTGGCCGTCTTGGTGAGCGCGAGCGTATCCTTCGGGAAGCACGAGCCGCCATAACCCGGGCCCGCGTGAAGGAATTTCTTGCCGATGCGGTTGTCGAGGCCAATGCCTTTGGAGACGTCCTGCACGTTCGCGCCGACCTTCTCGCAGAGGTCCGCCATCTCGTTGATGAAGGTGATCTTGACCGCAAGGAAGGCGTTGGCGGCGTACTTGATCAGCTCGGACGTACGGCGCTCGGTGAAGAGCATCGGCGTCTCGTTGAGAAACAGAGGGCGATAGAGTTCGCGCATGCGCTCGCGGGCTTCCTCGTTGTCGGTGCCGACGACGACCCGGTCGGGGCGCTTGAAGTCCGAGATAGCAGCGCCTTCGCGCAGGAATTCCGGATTGGAGACGACAGCGAACTTCGCGTTCGGATTGGTCCTGGCGATGATCTCCTCGACCTCATCGCCCGTGCCGACCGGAACGGTCGACTTGGTGACGACGACGGTGAAGCCGTCCATGTGCTCGGCGATCTCTTTCGCAGCGGCATAGACGTAGGAGAGGTCGGCATGGCCATCGCCGCGGCGCGAGGGGGTGCCGACCGCGATGAACACGGCGTCAGCGGACTTGATCGCCTCACGCGCGTCCAGGGAGAAGAACAGGCGGCCTTCCTTGACGTTGGAGGCGACAAGCTCGGCAAGGCCGGGCTCGTAGATCGGCATCACGCCCTTTTCCAGGCGCTCGATCTTGCCGGCGTCCTTGTCCACGCAGGTGACCGTATGGCCGAAGTCCGCAAAGCAGGCTCCGGACACGAGGCCCACATAGCCAGCCCCGATCATCGTCACACGCATGGGCGCACCCCTTGGAGTTTGCGGCGTCAGGTCCCGCGGGTTTGGTTAGCGGGATCAGAGGCGCCAAAGTCAAGTCGATTGCCGCCCGGGAGTGCAGTCTTTGCGCCAGCCGTGTCGCAATGCAGCAGCGGGGGCATTAACCCTTGGAAGGCTTCCGCGATTTCTCGATGACTTTGGTGGTAGACTGGCCGTCAACCAGCGTCACCCGCACGATCCGTCCGCCCCTGCCCCGGACGATGTCGGCGCCCACGATCTGGTCCTCGGCATAGTCGGCGCCCTTGATCAGGACATCAGGCTGCAGCTCGCGGATCACTTCGAGAGGGGTTGGTTCACCAAACAGGATCACGGCGTCAACGCCCTTCACGGCCGCCATCACGGCCGCCCGTACGTCTTCGGACTGGACCGGGCGATCCGGGCCCTTGAGACCGCTTACCGAGGCGTCGGTGTTGAGGGCCACGATCAGCCGGTCGCACGCCCCGGCCGCCTGGCGCAGCAGGGCGACATGCCCCGCATGGAGAATGTCAAAACAGCCATTGGTGAGGCCGACGCTCAGGCCCTCCCGTCCCCAGGTCTCGCGCAGCTTCTTCGCGTCAGCGAGGGAGAGGGCGCCCGGCGCGCCACCGAGCCCGCGATTGCCAGAGCCGGTCTCGGCCAGAAGTTCTGCCGGTGTAGCCGTGGCCGTCCCGCGCTTGGCCACAACAATGCCGGCCGCCACGTTGGCGATCTGCATGGCGATCTCGGCGGCAAGCCCGCTCGCCAGACCCAGCGCCACAGCCGCCGCGACCGTGTCGCCCGCGCCCGATACATCGAACACCTCGCGCGCCTTGGCGGCGAGATTCGCCGGCTTCTCCTTGTCGCGGAACAAGGACATGCCGTGTTCGGATCGCGTCAGCAGGATGCCTGCGCCGGTCGCCTGGATCGCCAGGCCCGCCGCCACTTCGCATTCCGCATCGGAGGTGCAGGGCGCGCGGGTCGCCAGCTGCAGCTCCTTGCGGTTCGGCGTGATGATCGCCGCGCCCCTGTAGGCGCCCCAGTCATTTCGCTTGGGATCGACGATGACGACGACATTGTTCTTCCTGCCGGCCGCCATCACCGCCGCGAGCACGCGGTCGGTCAGCGCGCCCTTGGCGTAGTCGGAGATCATGATCGCGTTGCAGTCATCCGCCAGCATCTCGACCGCGGCGATCAGCCGGTCTTCGGTTGGCTTGGTGATGGCGGAGGGTTGTTCGCGATCGACGCGGACGATCTGGTGCTGGCCGCCCATGTAGCGCGTCTTGATGGTCGTCGGCCGTCCCGTCTCGGTCACGAGATGCACTTCCACCGAAGTCGCCAGCGAAGCAAGAATCCCCGCCAGCGTCGACGCCGCAGGATCCGCGCCCGTCACGCCTATCAGCGTCGCCTTGCCGCCGAGGGCCGCGATGTTCGCCGCCACGTTGGCCGCCCCGCCCGCCGTCCAGCGTTCGTCGCCGACATGGATGATCGGCACCGGCGCCTCGTCAGACACGCGCGAGACGCGGCCGGAAACGTAATGGTCAATCATCACGTCGCCGATCACGAGCACGCGACCGCGGGCAAGCTGGGCAATCTGGTCCTGGGTCGGGCTCACGCGGCGCCTTTGCTTGTCATGTCGATCCTGTCTCTAGCCAAAGCTTGCGTCCGCGTCAGGCCCTGTCGCGGCCCACCCTGCGACGGTCAAGGGCAGGAGTTGAAAATCAGAGTTATTCCAAGACTAGCATCAGTCGTCTGCATTTCAGCGAACGCCTCGAAGACCTGAGAACCATTCCACACAATTGCGCTTGTCTTGCATCGCGAACAGTCTAGACGCAGACGCAAGAGGCGGGGCGACCGCCCGATCTGGGGAGGACTGCTCCGGGGGAGCGGGGAGGCCGCTTTCAGGCGGTGAGGGACAGCTGCGTATGGCTCTGGAAAGCGTTTCCGCGCTGATCCTTGATGATAATGCTCACATGCGCGGGCTCCTGCGCGTCATCCTGACCAGCTTCGGCCTGCGCCGGATCGAGGAAGCCGCGGACTGCAACGAGGCGCTGGCCGTTGTTGCAGGAGGCGATCTCGATATCGCCTTCGTCGATTTCAAGCTCGGCGGGCTTGATGGCATCGAGTTCTGCAAGCGTATCCGGAATGACCCGGAAAGCCCCAACCGCTATCTCCCCCTGATCATGATCACCGCCTATTCCGAGCGCGGCCGCGTGCTCGAGGCGATCAATGCCGGTGTGGACGAATTCCTGGTGAAGCCTGTCCGCGCCGTTGACGTCGCCAACAGGGTGAACGCCGTGGTTGAGCGGCGGCGCCCGTTCGTGAAGGTCAGCGGGTATTTCGGCCCCGACCGTCGTCGTCGTGACGATCCCCGCCACAAGGGCCCGTGGCGGCGCGCCAGCGATCCCGGAACGGTCGATATCTGAGCACGATCCATCCAATCTGGCTCCTCGCAGGCGAGAAACCTTGCGTAACCGCCCCATAAACAGGAACGGTTGCGGCCTTGGGCGGGGGTGGCTAACGTCCCGCCATCAAGAGGGCGGGTCGAACGACACCGCGCGCGGAGGGATATTGTATGGCCAGTAGGGGCATCGGGCAGCTGTTCGCCCGGAAATCGGTCGAACAGATGCATGCGGAGCATCAGGGGGGCGAACTCAAGAAGTCCCTCGGCGCGCTCAACCTTGTCCTGCTTGGCATCGGCTGCATCATCGGCACGGGGATCTTCGTGCTGACGGGCAGGGCCGCGGCGGAATTCGCTGGCCCCGGCATCATGATCTCCTTCGTGATCACGGGCGTGCTCTGTGCGCTCGTGGCGCTCTGCTACTCGGAGCTCGCCGCCGCCATCCCGGTTTCGGGCTCGGCGTACTCCTACAGTTACGCTTCGCTGGGCGAGTTCGTCGCCTGGATCATGGGAGTGTTACTGCTTCTGGAATACGGTGTCGCCGCCTCGACCGTGGCCGTGGGATGGTCGGGCTACACGGTCAGCCTGCTGCATGATCTCGGCATCACCATTCCCGCTGCGCTGACGGCCGCGCCCGGCACCATGGTGAAGGATCTTGTGACCGGCGAGATGGTGGGCGGCGTCGTGAACCTGCCGGCTGTGATCGGCATCGTGGCTGTCACGGCGCTGCTTGCGCGGGGCGTCACGGAATCCGCAACCGTCAACAACATCGTCGTCGCCATCAAGGTTACGGTGGTCGTCGCCTTCATCATCATCGGTTTCTTCTACGTGAAGCCGGAGCTGTGGTCTCCGCTGATCCCCGAACAGGTGCCCGCGCCCCCGCCGGGATCGGACACTTCGCTGGGCGGCCAGATCTGGACAGCGCTGGTCAACGTCGTCACAGGCCACAGCCGCGACTCGGCCTACGGCATCGGCGGCCTCATCGCAGCCGCTTCCGTGATTTTCTTCGCCTACATTGGCTTCGAAGCGGTCTCGACGGCGGGCGCGGAAGCAAAGAACCCCGCGCGCGACATGCCGATCGGAATTCTTGGATCGCTCGTTGTCTGCACGATCCTCTACATTCTCACCTGCGCCGTTCTCGTCGGCATTGTGCCTTACACCGAACTGAACGACCCCGCGCCGATCGCCAAGGCCGTCAACGCGATGGGTCTTCCGTGGTTCGCCTTCCTCGTGAAGGTGGGTGCTTTCGCCGGCCTCTCCTCGGTGATGCTGGTGCTGCTCTACGGCCAGACCCGCATCTTTTACACCATGGCGCGCGACGGCCTCATCCCGAAGGTATTCGCCACGGTGAACCCGAAGACCCAGACGCCGTGGGTGAACACCATCATCGTGGGCGTCATCGCCGCCGGCGCCGCGGGTTTCGCCAGTCTCGACGTTCTGGGCGACACCACCAATGTCGGCACCCTTGCCGCGTTCATGCTGATCTGCATTACCGTGATCTACCTGCGCTTCGCGCGGCCGAATCTCAACAGGCCGTTCAAGATGCCGACGTGGCTGATCAGCATCATCGCCGTGCTCGGCGCAGTCCTGTGCTTCATCCTGCTGATGTCGCTGATGTCGGAGGATCGGACCCGTACGTTCTTCATGTGGTACGCGCTCGTCGGCGTGGTGATCTACTTCGTCTACGGCATGTGGAACTCGAAGCTGGCCAAGGGCGAGATCGTCACCGGCCACGAGCCGCAGCCGGACCTTGGCGCCACGGGCGTCCAGTCCGACCGCGTCAAGGACTAGGGCGCACCGGATTTCGGCAGACCCTTTTTCTGAAAACGGGCGGCGCCTCCCAACCCGGGAGGCGCCGTTGCTTTGGGGCGCACGCATCGCTATCCCCTCGCACTGTCGAATTCGGAGAGTCCGATGACCATCGCCGCGATTGCGCCCCGCCATGACTGGACGCGCGAAGAGATCGCGGCGCTCTTCGAGCTGCCGCTGCCCGACCTGATGCTGCGCGCCCTCAGGGTGCGCGAGGCCAACTGGCCTGAAGGCCGCATCCAGAAATCGCAACTGCTCTCGATCAAGACCGGCGGCTGTCCCGAGGATTGCGGCTATTGCAGCCAGTCGGCGCACTTCAAGACGGGGCTCGCCGCATCGAAACTCATGGACGTCGACGCCGTCGTCGCCGAAGCCCGCAGGGCAAAGGCGAACGGCGCGGACCGTTTCTGCATGGGCGCAGCCTGGCGCTCGCTGAAGGACCGCGACCTGCCGGCCGTCTGCGCAATGATTTCCGCCGTGAAGGCTGAAGGCCTCGAGACCTGCGTCACGCTCGGCATGCTCGAGGAGGGCCAGGCCGAGAAGCTGAAGGACGCCGGGCTGGACTATTACAACCACAATCTGGATTCCTCGCGCGAATACTATCCGAAGGTCACCAGCACGCGGACCTATGAGGACCGGCTCGAAACGCTGGACCGCTGCCGCAAGGCGGGCGTGTCGCTGTGTTGTGGCGGCATTCTCGGCATGGGGGAGAGCCGGGCGGATCGCGTGGGTCTCATTCATGAGTTGTCGCTGATCTCGCCGCATCCGGAGAGCGTGACCATTAACGCGCTCGTGCCGATCGCGGGTACGCCGCTGGGCAGGTCGGAGCCGATCACGGCCGTTGAACTCTCCCGCGCCATCGCGGTCGCCCGCATCGTCATGCCGGCGAGCTGGGTGCGCCTTTCCGCCGGGCGCGAGAACATGAGCGAGGAGGGGCAGGCGCTCTGTCTCGCCGCCGGCGCCAACTCGATCTTCGTCGGCGCCCGCCTGCTGACGACCGCGAACCCGGAAGCAAGCAAGGACGAGAAGCTCCTGGATACGCTCGGCCTCGACTGGGGATCGCGCACCGACAAGCCGGAAGTTGTCGCGCAATGACCATCGAAGCTGTTCTCTGGGATTTCGGCGGTGTCTTCACCACCTCGCCCTTTGACGCCTTCAACCGCTATGAGCGCGAGAGGGGCCTGCCCAGTGACATCATCCGGCGCATCAATTCGGTAAACCCGGACGCCAACGCCTGGGCGCGGATCGAACGGTCCGAAGTGGACGCCCCGACTTTCGACCGGCTGTTTGCCGAAGAGGCGAAAGCGCTGGGCTACGACATTCCCGGCAAGGATGTGCTGGCGTTGCTCTCCGGCGATCTCCGCCCGCGCGTGGTCGCGGCGTTCAGGGCCTGCAAGGCGCAGTTCAAGGTCGGCTGCATCACCAACAACGCGCCGACCGGCAAAGGCGCGGGGATGTCGTCCTCGTCCGAAAAGGCTCAACAGATCGCGGAAGTCTTCGCCGCATTCGACCATGTGATCGAAAGTTCCAAGGCCGGCGTGCGCAAGCCCGACCCGCGCATCTACCTGATGATGTGCGAGGCGCTTTCGGTGAAGCCGGAGGCCTGCGTCTATCTCGACGATCTCGGCATCAACCTGAAGCCGGCGCGCGAGATGGGCATGACCACGATCAAGGTCACGGGCGAGCAGCAGCTCCTCGATGACCTGTCGAAGGCCGTCGGCATCGCCTTCTAGGCGGTTGCTCCTTCCTCCACCGTCTCACTGGGACGTCATCAAAGAATCTTTGCGCGCCACTTGCGTTCGCATGAGCGTGCGCGCGAGGTAGCGGCGGGTGAGATGGTCCAGGGATGAAGGCCCGATGCGCTTGTCGTTGCGCGGGTCTCTTGTGTTTATTGGCGTTGCGATGCTCGGGCTCGCCGCGTGCGATCCGCCGCCGCCGGCCGATCCTGTCGGCGCCGCTGTGGTCGAGCCGGGCGCGCCTCGCGAACCCCTGCCCGAGGCCGTTTCTGCAACCGTCAGCAAGCTGCGCGAGATCGCGGCGACGGGCAGCTATCGTGACCTCGCCAAGCTGGCGAACGCGACGCCGGGCTTCCGCTCCAACAATGGCGGCATGACGCACCAGGAATACTGGTATCTGAAGTTGCGCACGGGCGACTGGCCGATGGCGCAGGTCGAGAAGCTGCTGAGTTATCACTATGCCGTCGCCGACAGCCCGATCGGCAAGGTCTACATCTGGCCGTGGATGGCGCGGCTCAAGCCCGGCGACATTACGCCGGCGGCGTCTCGCGACATCGACCGGTTGCTGGGAGCCGGCGAAGCCGAACGCATACGTCAGGGCAAGCAATGGCCCGGCTACGTCCTCGGCATCGCCGAGGACGGGACGTGGCTCTATTTCGTGTCAGGGTCGGGTTAGGCTGCGTCCGGCTTGCCGATGCGCGGCGGGCCGCCCTGCGCCGCCTGTGAGGGGCCGAAGGCGCGGTCGAGCATCCGGGTCGAGTCGAGGGCCAGGGTGATCGACTCGCTGAGATGCGTGAGGATCTTCATGTTGTTGGCCATCACGTGCAGGGCTTCCGGACGCGTGTCCGAAGCGATGGCTTCGCAGCGATGGAGGATGTCGGCCCGCAGCTGCATCAGCAGGTCTTCGAGCTTATGGCCTTCCGGTTTTTTCTCGGAACGCAGGAAATGGGTCACGGTCTTCTCCCGGGGTGTGAACGACATAATCGCTCAAATTTGCTGACGGACCGTTGCGAGCCGGCAAGATGTTTCGCACTAAGTCCGGGTTAACGAAGTGCGAAGGATGAGGGCCATGACCCAGCGCATAGGCGCCGCCGCAGCCGTGAAGCAGTTGAAAGGCTGGACGGAAACACCCGGCCGCGACGCGATTGCGAAGTCTTACAGGTTTGCCGACTTCAACGCCGCCTTCGGCTTCATGACCCGCATCGCCCTCAAGGCCGACCAGATGGACCACCATCCCGAATGGTCGAACGTCTACAACAAGGTCGAAGTCGTCCTGACGACTCACGACGCCGGCGGCGTCACCGAGAAGGACGTGAAGCTGGCCCAGTTCATGGACGCGGCGGCGGGGTAGACCTACTGCTGGAAGACGATGACCGAGGCCAGGGCCAGGCGCGCCTCACCCTTGCCGAGGACCTGGTCGACGGCTTTCTGCATGCGGGCGCGGAGGATATCCGCATCGGGTCGCTCGCCGACGACGTAGGAGAGCGAGGCGTAGTTGAGGACGGCGTCGCGCAGGGCGCTGATCAGGCGCGGGCGGATCGCCTCGCAGAGCTTGCGGGTCTCTTCCTTCGGTACGTCGAGGCCGGCGTCGACCGCCAGAACGCCCGTCACCTTGAAGCCGCGCGAGATCGAGGCGCGCAGACCGAACGTCGGGACGTAATGTTCCGAGCCCGTGATCCGCTTGGCCTGCGGGTCCATGTCCGGCTTGGGCGGCGGGGGTGGGGGCGAGGCCGAAGCCCCGCCGGCTGCGGCGAGGGTGGAAGCCAGGACCGTAAGAGTCAGGGCGGGGGCGAGAGCCTTTTGCATGGAAAAAGCCTAAGCCTGAGCCCTTAACGCCCGCTTTAGCCGCGGCCCGGCTGCGGCCTGTTACAGGCCTTTGGCCGATCCTTGACGGGACGGCCCCAAACGGACTAGCACACGCGCTCCCAAATACCCGGGTTTCGGGGCCGTAGCTCAGTTGGGAGAGCGCGTCGTTCGCAATGACGAGGTCAGGGGTTCGATTCCCCTCGGCTCCACCAACTATCTTCTCCTTGCATCTCTCCCTGTCTCACGCTGACCGCGTGGAGCCTTGTAACCAAAGGGTTCTTGGCAATACTCGATTCTGGTTGGTTCAGCTTGCTGCGACCAAACGCAGAACGAGTTTGGGGTAAAATGTGGGGTAAGGCCCCTCGGCCGACCTCGATATGTTCTGCCTTGGGAGCATCGCATGGGTCGAGGAATCCACCGCCTAACCGATCGCCAGGTCCGCACGGTTGGTCCAGGACGCCATGCCGACGGCGGCGGGCTCTACCTAATTGTAGAAGGCAGCCTGTCCAGGCGCTGGGCGTACATCTGGACAAGCGCAGGCAAGCGCCGCGAGCTGGGGCTGGGTGGCGTGGCCAAGGTCTCGCTAGCTGCAGCCCGCCGACGAGCTGCGGAGGCTGCGGAACGCGTTGGGGAGGGCGGGGATCCGATCCAAGACAAGGTCGCAGCCAAGGCGGCAGATGAGCAACGGGCCGCGGCGGAGGAGCCTTTCGGCGAGTTCGCGGATGCCTGGTTTGAGGCCGCTGTTTCGCCCGGTCTCAGAAATGAGAAACACCGCGAGACCTGGCGGGCGACGCTCAGGACTTACTGCGAACCTATTCGCGGAAAGGCGATTGCCTCTATCGAGACCGCCGACGTCCTCGGCATTCTCCGTCCAATCTGGAACACCAAAACCGAGACGGCCTCTCGCGTCCGCGGGCGCATTGAGCGCGTTCTGGACGCTGCCACGGCTATGGGAGCCCGCAGCGATAAGGCCAACCCTGCGCGCTGGCGCGGTCACCTCGATCAACTTCTACCGCGGCCTTCCAAGCTCAAACGCGGCCACCACCCGGCGATGGACTGGACGGAGGTTCCGCAATTCATGGGCAGGCTTCGTGAACGGGATGCAGTTACGGCGAAGGCACTGGAGTTCATCATCCTCACTGCCGCCCGGGCTGGCGAAGCCCTTGGAGCCCGGTGGAAAGAAATCGATCTGGAAACCGCGGTGTGGACCGTGCCTGCGTCTCGGATGAAGCGGAGCAAGGAGCACCGTGTCCCTCTATCAGATGCCGCCCTCATTGTTCTGGAGGCGGTCCGGCCGCTCGCCGGGGGAAACTCAGAGGCATTGGTTTTTCCGGGTCAGACATGCAGGCCGATGGGGCCGGAAGCGTTAGAGATGCTCCGCCGCCGCATGGGGGCAGGGCAATACACGACTCACGGGTTCAGGAGCAGTTTCCGCGATTGGGTCGGGGAGGCTACCACAGCTCCGCGCGAAATAGCCGAAGCCTGTCTTGCTCATGAAGTCGGCAACGAGGTCGAGCGCGCCTATCGAAGGGGAGACGCTCTAGAAAAGCGGCGCGTCTTGCTTGGGCAATGGGCCGACTATTGCCGGGGCGACATGGATACGAGGCTGGTCTCCCTGAACGTGCAGGCGGCGATCCGCCGGTAGCGCTGTCCACAAGGAAGTAAATATTGCGTTAAAGTTTGGGTAAGGTGGTGCCTCCAGTCTCCCTGTAGCACAGCGCATTTCGTGCAGCGCCTCGACAGGAGATTACGGTGCAGAATGTCTCAACGCGACGCCTTCGCTCCATTGCTCAATCCGCTGAGAAGCTGAATCTCAGCCGCGCCTCGATCTATCGATTGCATCAGGCTGGCCTCCTACCCTTTGTAAAATTGGCAGGCCGAACTCTGATTGATGACCTCGATATCGACGCGCTGATCGAGACCGGCAAACGCCGGGCGGCCTGATGTACGTTCCAAAGAAAGAAGCGACCCCGGCCCCGGATTGCCGTCCGGAAACCGAGGTCTATCGAACCGAAACCTCATCACAGGAAACAATCCGATGCGTCGGAAACTACGCCGCTCGCGGGGCGCGCGCAATTGCGCCTCCAACCTATGCCTCTTCACCTGGGCCGGTACACGCCCGCAGAGTCGGACCCCACGTTCGCTGGCGGTCCGCGAGATCCAGAGGCGTGCACGCTGCGCCACCTCTACCGCCGCGCTTTACGCACTGCTGGCCGGTTTCCCAACCGAGGGAGACGTTTGATGGGCAACTATCGAATCCAGACGGGCGGCGAATGGCAGTCCATCTTCGTCAAAGGCAGGGACGAGTGGGCGCTCCTAGAGCTCATGTCGATGGGTGAGCTTGGATGCACGCCCATCCATAACCCGGCACCGCGGTGGAGTGGTTATGTTCACAATTTGCGCCGGTTAGGCGTGACCATCGAGACAATTCACGAATCCCACCGCGGGTCGTTTCCCGGCCACCACGCAAGATACATCCTGCGATGCCGGGTCGAGCAAGATGATCAGGATGTTGCAGACCATCCGTCCCTGAATCAGGGAAAGGTTGCCTGAATGGGACGCCTAAAATGCAAGCGAGGGCCGCTTTCGGGCGGCCCTCCCGAGGAGGTCCCTTGGATCTGGATGGCAATCGATATGATCAGCTGCCCTACGTTCGGAGCGCTTTCGATAACAGCGCGTCGGATATTGGACCTGTTTGTGATTGAGTACCTCAGCCACGCAGGGACCGAGAACGGCAACATCGCCGCGACCTACCGGCAGCTGGAAGTGCATGGGGCATGTAAGGCCGATATCTCCAAGGGGCTCGCTCAGCTCGAGTTGTGCGGTTTCATCCGCAAGACATTCCAGGGCCTTCGTATTGCCAATGGCGGTGAACCATCTCGATACGCGCTGACATGGCTGCCAACGATGCGCACCAGTCCTTCGGCCGCCGTTGCGACAGACGACTGGCGCAGCAAAATGGCGGCTCTCCGTCGATCAGGCATCAACGACGTTCGCAGCGTGCGAGCGTGGCTGAAGAAGGAGCTGGAGCCACGCGCCCGTGGCCGCAAGAAGAGGGAAGGCAGCGTAGATATAGAAGGTGCCCCTCATATGAGGGGCGAGGATCGGTTGCATGTGAGGGGCGACGCATTGGGAAATATCGTGACGCTCGCCCCTCATGTGAGGGGCGAGAGAGGTAGCAAGTGAGGTGTTGCCTCACGTTTATTGGTTGCGCGCATGGCAAAGAAAAAAACCAAGACTGAAACGGAAAAGCGGCCACCAACTGAGGACGAGTCGTCGAAGATGAGTCAGGCAGCGCGCGCGTGTCTGAGTCTTCCGAAGCGAACCAGCGTCGAATGGAACGGGGAGCAACTGGATGCGCCGCACAACGACCCCACGGGACATTGGGCGACTATTCTGCAAGCATTCGGCACACGCTCGAACGGATTCGTAGAAACTCAGCTCGGTGCAATGGAGACTAGTTTTCGGCGCCGCGGTGAGAAGTTCGGGACTACTCCCGTAGGGCTCAATACCGGACTTGCGTTCATGGAGGCAGTGGCTCCTGCGAACGAGATTGAGGCGGCCCTGGGGGTGCAGATGGCCAGCGTTCACGCGTTGGCTACTGAGCTTCTTGGTCGGGCAAAGCAGACCGATAGGACCGATCACATCGCATTATACGGCGGCTTGGCCGTGAAGCTTACTCGGACCTTTGCTGCGCAGGTTGAGGCATTGGCGAAGTTGCGGAGCGGCGGAAGGCAACAGGTTGAGGTGAGGCATGTGTACGTCAACGGAAACGCGGTCATCGGGAACATCGGAGCAGGGGGGGGCGGAATGCAACGCGAGCAACAACCCCATGCACCCAGCGTTGAGGTTACTGCGAGCGCGCCGTTGTCGGGCGCTCTCAAAACGGTCACAGGCCCGGTGCAGGGCCCCGGCCATCCGAGGGAAGAAGTGCTGTAGAATGCACGGAGGAAAAAGCACGGGGGCTCCGCCAGGTGCAAGAAACGGAAACTTCAAGCACGGGTTCAGATCAAAGGAGGCGAGGGCGCGAAATATGCGCCTTCGTCAACTTGTAGCGACGCTATGCTCAGACTGAGAGCTCACGGACTTACGCGCCCCGTCACACCGTCGATTTACAGGTAGTAGCTACGCCTCGTTCTGCGCGTGTGGCGCGATATGTCTTGCATCAACACCCAACTCGCATCATGTCTCCCGAAGTCAAAATGGTCGGAAATCCGCTTTGCTAGAGCGATACACCAAGCCGCCGATCACCGAAGCTGTGATCGATATTCGGCTCAAAAAGCACCTCAAGCCGCCTGCGGTGGACTCTCTGCAAAAGGCGCTGGGCAAGCACTATCCGAAATCTGAGCCGCTACAGCATGCCGAGATCAACTTTGACATGAAGGGAGCCGCGTCGTCCCGGGTCGAGTTGCAGGGCTATCGAATGTTCAGCAGTGACGGCACGGATATCATTGCTTCCCAGAAGCAGGGCATCACTGTCTCCCGCCTGGCGCCATATGACGGTTGGGACAATTTCATCGCGCGCTTCATTCGGGACTGGGAAATCTGGAAGAAGAAGGTGGACCCACTGAACGACACCTGTCGGATTGGGGTTCGCTATATCAATCGGATCGATGTGCCGCTGTTGGGCAAGAAGGCCATAAGGATCGAAGACTACTTCAACGTCTCTATCAGGACGCCAGATCCGGACATCATGTTCGGCGAGTTTCTCGCGCGTCTAGTTACGCCGATAGAGGGCACGCCCCTGATCCTTATTTTGACCACGAGTTCGGTACCGCCCGTGATACTCGATCACTGCTCTTTTCTCTTCGACATTGACATATTCTGCGAAAACCAAAGAGCCACGCGAGACAACGTCTTGGAGCGGCTCGGCGAAATGCGGGCCCAAAAGAACCGATACTTCGAAGAGCTTTTGACGGACAAGGCAAAGGAGCTCTTTCTATGAGCGGGGCTGCTCCTCATCCTTGGCTTACTTCGTTCGCCACGCCCTTGCAGGGAACGAAGCCTGCTTGGCCGCCCAACACTACAGCGTTGGGACCTCAGGCAAAGGCGATGCAGCTAGGAATCGAAGGCGAAGACACGACAACGGCAAATACAGCGCTCAACGCTCTTGAGCATGCGGCTTTCGATTTGAAGTGGTTTTTTTCTCAGTTCAGTATGCACTTGGATGGCAAGTGGCGGGCGAGTCTCTTCAAACAGTTGGATCAAGTTCTCGACCCAGACAGCTGGGAGGAGGGAGATGTACTTCCGGATAAGCAGGGTTGGGGAACGTTGCTCCGGCTGCTGATCCACTATCGCTTCAAGGAGCGCCCCGGCCTCGGATTCAATGACAGCTTTCCATTGGTGGTTTGGACAAAGGAAGATGTCCGAATTACCCTTGAGTGTCGCCCCGGTGACAAAGTGCATTGGGTGGCGTCTCGGAAAATTGGTGACAACGTTGACGTTGCTGCTGGCGAAACGCACATCAGAGTCTTGAAAGACTATCTTGCTCCATTCAACGCAGACAAATGGCTCTTGAATGGCAACGACTAGCGCAGACGACGAGCATCATCTGGTCCGACTTGTGCGGCCAGGACAGCGCGCCCTGGACG
The DNA here is from genome assembly GCA_044224605.1 of Hyphomonadaceae bacterium. Classification (GTDB taxonomy): domain Bacteria; phylum Pseudomonadota; class Alphaproteobacteria; order Caulobacterales; family Hyphomonadaceae; genus UBA7672. Next base: position 4,302 of record JBGAKC010000011.1, on the reverse strand, counting down.
GCGACGGCAACGTTGTTGGGGTGTTGTTCTCCGCTTTTGAGCTCCGCGAGGCAGCCGCCGGGCGTCCCAAGGAGACGTATTTGTCTTCGAGCTGTCTGGAGGTAGCTGCCGTTGGGAGGATGCCGGCCCTATCCGCCATAAAGAAGTGTATGACGACCCGCGGCTTCAAGCTGAAGAACACACTCCTTACGATTGGGCGCGTGGCGAACATCAAGGAGACGTTTGGTTCTCACAGAATTCGTATCACTTGTGAGCCAAAGTCATGGAACGCCGCTTATTCGGCCGTTCGTAAGCTGCCGGTAGAGTATCGGGCCAGTGCTGAGCGCTTGGCCCGGGAGACGTGGGCCGATTGGTGCCCTATCGACAGCGTGCCGTGACGCCAACGAAGATGGGGTCATTTTTGGGGTAGCGTCGGACGTGTCTCGAAAAGTCGCCAAGTTTCAATTGGGGTAATTCAGACCGCAGCGCTATCTAATCATCGGCCATGGAGGAGGCATGTTAGCTTGGTCGGAGCCGACAGCTTTGATCCCACTGACCTCGTAGCCTTCGGCAACGCCCCACGACCCGAACGGGCCGTCAACGAGAGGTGAGCGGGGGGCCGAAGGCTAGCGGATTGCCCCTCAACATAAGGCTACGGCATAGCGACGTCTGTCATTAAACAGATGCGGCGTGATGAACCTTAGCGGTATGACCAAATGACGTAGCGAAAGTGTCTGCTCAGAAGCTAACTGGCGTCGTTCTCAGAAATCTGTTTGTCTGGACGTGTACGGATGACTTGATCAAGGCGTATGGGGAAACAGTGTGGCCGGAACTCAGAACCCGCTTACGACGATAGATTGGGGCACATCAGTCAGCACGAACAGCATCAAGATCTATCTGGTGCCCTTCGGTCAATCCGTGATCTTTCCATTCCAGTCCGGCTCAGTCTCCGTAACGTCGTCAGGCTGGCTGACCGCTGAGATTCAGCAGCTAACGGCAGTGCTGAATTCGATTTCTGATGTCTGCAATCTGACGTTCTCTTTTACCACGGATTTCAATGCCGCGAACTTCCGATTGTTCACGGTTAGCGATGGTGAGAAGTCCAAGCTCGGCGTTGATCCCAACACTTTGGGTGCGATGTATGCCCCAGGATTTAGCCAAGATGGCGTCGTCCTCGCAGGCTATGGGGGCTTCGCTTGGCAGGCGGCCGGTTGGCAATCCGGACTGACGCCTGGCGGGGACGGATACTATACGCTCATCCACGAACTCCTGCATGGACTTGGATTGGCTCATCCCCACGATACGGGAGGCGGATCGTCGATAATGGATGGCGTGACGTCGCCGTTCGGCGACTACGGCGACTACGGCCTGAACCAGGGCATAGCCACGGTCATGTCATACAATAGCGGGTTTGATTCCTACTACGGCGCATCCCCATCCTTGGCTTATGGCCGAGCAGCGACTCCAATGGCGTTAGATATTGCGGTCCTTCAGCAAAAATATGGCGCCAACACAACCACTGGAGCTGGCGACACCACATATACCGTTCCCGATGCAAATACGGTTGGCACCGCTTGGAGATGCATCTGGGACACATCAGGCTTCGACACGATTCAATACCTAGGGTCTACAAATACCACTATCGATTTGCGGCCAGCAACGCTGCTCTCGGAGATAGTTGGCCGCGGCGGGGTTTCCGGAGCTTTGGGGATACTTGGCGGTTACACCATAGCGAACGGCGTCGTCATCGAACGGGCGGTGTCTGGTAGCGGCAATGACGAGCTAATTGGCAACGATGCGGCCAACGACCTCTGGGGAGGAGCTGGCGACGACCTGATTGTTGGGGGCGGTGGTAACGACACGCTTCGCGGCGGAACCGGCAACGACACTCTTGATGGAGGCGCTGGAATCGACGCGGCTGATTTTGTCGATGCAAGTTCCGGCGTAACCGTGAGTCTGGCGATTGTCGGATCTCAGAATACCGGTGCGGGGTCGGACAGTCTCTCCAACATCGAGTTTCTGTGGGGCTCGGCATTCGATGACTCGTTGACGGGCGATGCGGGCGCCAACGGACTTTATGGCAATGACGGCAACGACAGAGTAAACGGTGGCGGCGGAAACGACACCGTCGACGGTCGTGCGGGTGATGATGTCCTGATCGGCGGTAGCGGGGACGATTACGTCTATGGCGATGCGGGCGTGGATACGGCATCCTATATCGACGCGTCTTCTGGCGTGACCGTCAGTTTGGCCCTGTCTGGGGGATTTCAGAACACGGTCGGGGCTGGTGCGGACTGGCTTGCCGGCATCGAGAACCTCACTGGCTCTTCGTTCAACGACACGCTGACGGGCGATGGCGGGTCGAACGAGCTGGAGGGCCGCGCCGGAGCGGATGCGCTGGATGGCGGGGCCGGCATTGATGCGGCAAGCTATGCCTCCTCAGGGTCGGCTGTGACCGTGAGCCTTCTGTCAGGAACAGGCTCGGGCGGTGACGCAGCAGGCGACACGCTGGCCAATATCGAGAGCCTCATCGGCTCGGCCTTCAACGATACGCTGACCGGCAATGCTTCGGCGAACACGCTTACCGGAGGCGCCGGCAATGACGCGCTCGACGGCGGGTCTGGAGCGGATGCGCTGGTGGGCGGCCTGGGTGACGATCAGTACGTTGTCGACGATGCAGCGGACGTGGTGACGGAGCTGGTGGGCGAGGGCCGTGACACGGTGTTCACGAGTACGGGCTCGTTGATCGGGTCGGAGCTTCGCTACACGCTGGGGGCGAACGTTGAGGACCTTGCGGTGTCGGGGTTTGCGGGTGCGATCAACCTCTATGGCAATGGGCTGGCCAACCTGATTGTCGGCAATGGCGCGGTCAACACGCTGGATGGGGGAGCGGGAGCGGACACGCTGATCGGGGGCGGCGGGGATGATCTCTACATCATCGACGACATAGGCGATGTGATCATCGAGAGCGTCGGGGCGGGGCGGGACACGGTCTACACCTCGATTGCGTATTACAGCCTGGGCGACAATGCGATCGAGGATGTGGCGATCACGGGGTCTGCGGGCTGCTATGTGATCGGTAATACGCTGGCCAACCTGATGGTGGGCAATGCAGGCGCCGACACGCTGGATGGCGGGGCCGGCGCGGACTTCATGGTCGGGGGCGCGGGCAACGACATCTACTTCGTGGACAGCATGAGCGATGTGCTGATCGAGAGTGTCGGCGGTGGCCGTGACACGGTCTATGTGGCGCTGTCGTATTACGCGCTGGGGGACAACGACATCGAGGATGCGGTGGTCTCGACGGCGGGCGGGGCGTACGTGATCGGCAATGGTCTGGCCAACCTGATGGTGGGAGCGGCAGGAGCTGACACGCTGGATGGCGGGGCCGGGGCGGACTTCCTTGTGGGCGGGCTCGGCAACGACATCTACTTCGTGGACAATGCGGGCGATGTGGTGGCGGAGAGTGTGGGCGAGGGGCGGGATACGGTCTACGCCTCGCTGAGCTACACGCTGGGTGACACGGATATCGAAGACCTGGCGCTGCTGGGCTCCGGCAACATCAGCGCGGGCGGCAACGGACTGGCGAACCTTCTGGTTGGCAACAGCGGCGACAACGTGCTGTGGGGCCGCGGCGGGGCAGACACGCTGGTGGGCGGGGCCGGTGCGGACCGGTTCGCCTATACGGGCTCAAACGAGGGCGGGGATGGGATCACCGACTTCGTGTCGGGGGTGGACAAGATCCAGGTGAGCGCACTGGGTTTTGGCGGCGGGCTGGTTGCAGGCGGGTCGGTGACGCTGATCTCGGGCGCAGCGCCGGTGACGAGCGGGACGGGCGGGCAGTTCCTCTACAACACCACCAACGGCCAGCTCTACTGGGATGCGGACGGGACGGGGGTGAGCGCGACGACGCTGATCGCCACGCTGCAGGGCGCACCGACGCTGAGCGCAAGCGACTTCGTGGTGACGGACGGCTCAACCAACCCGCTGACGGTCGGTGATGGCGACATCGAACCGATGGCCATGTCAGCCAAGGACGCTGATCCGGCCCCGCAGATCCTGCCGGCCTGGGTCGGTGGCGCCCGCAATGTTCATGGACTGGATCCGCTCTATCCGGTGCTCCTGCAGGACGGCGAGGGCGGGATCCCGGCACGGCTTCTCGAAGGGGAGCATGGCGCAGGCGACCTCCTGAAGCTGGGATCAGCCGGCCCGCAGGTCCTTCCGGCGTTCGCGCTCGATGGCGAGGCGCTGATCGAGACTGTCCTTGCGGGCAAGCTGGCGGATGGAGCGCCGCAGGTCATGCCGGGCGCAACCTGGCAGGGC
>JBGAKC010000055.1:0-26347 GCA_044224605.1 Hyphomonadaceae bacterium | reverse complement strand
GTGGGCCTGGCGTCGCTGGCGTGACGCATCCCGCGAGAGTCGCGAGCAGCGCCACGCCAAATTGATGTCCTATCTTCACGAACTGACCTCACGCATGCTTGCGGGCGACAAAATCGATAAGAGCTGAATGCCCGCGATGCCCAGCCCCCTCTTCAAGCACTGCATCGTATGCGTGCAGATATTCGATGTTCAGGTCGCGAAACTCTGCGCGCAGAAGCGACTCGACATACATGTTCTCGATCTGGGGCGGGCCGCCCGTGCCAAGCGCAATCTGTTCAGGGCGGTATCCGTGGAGCAACAGCAAGCCGTTGTGTCTCAGTGCTTGCCTCATCATCGAAAACAGCCTGGATCTGTCACTTGGCCCGACAAACTGGATGAAGGTTGCAACCACGGCATCATAGGCAGCTGGCGGCCAAGACCATGCCAGCACATCTGCCAGCTCAAATTGGATGCTGACCTTTGCTTCGGCTGCCAGAAGTTGCGCCTTGGCAAGTCCGACCTCGGATATGTCGATTGCGTGGACGTCAAACCCCTGCTGCGCCAGCCAGACGCCGTTCCGGCCCTCTCCGTCCGCAACACAAAGAACGCGCGCCGCGCGTGGCAGGCGATTGACCTCGCGAACCAGAAACGCGTTCGGCTCGCGACCAAACACATACTCCTCTGTTGCGTAGCGGGCGTTCCATTGTCGAGCCTGAGGCGAGTTCTCAATCATCCGGTGCGTTTCGTCCAATAGTTGGAGATGCGTGCGTGTTCAGGATGTCTACTTCGCCGCGACCGTGAAGGTTGTTCGGTCAACGCCAGTATTTCCTGTTGTGGCGTCATATGCCTGCACCACGACATTGTAGACGCCAGCCGTGTCTGGGCGAAACGAGAGCTCGTACTGGCTGGCCGTTCCGCTGTAGGCGAGGGGCCGTTCAGGCAGCGGTTGCCCGTCGTGCTCGATCATCGCTGCGATCTGGAACCGGTTCGAGTCCCACAGGCCGCCGGGGCTTGTCGGGCACCCGCACATCATCACGACATTGGCCCTGAGTTTTATGTCAGCAGCCGGGAGCTTGATCGAACTCGCGGCAGCGGGGTCGAGAATGTCCACTACAAATCCGGGCATTTCCACCGTCCAGCCGTTTCCTTCCCGAATGTGCTTTCCCGGAAGTATCCACTGCTGCGAAGTCACGGTAACCGCTGACTGCGGTTGGCCGAGTGGACCATATGCTTCCACTTCCACAAGCCGCGGCTGGTCGATATCGATGGACGCGCGGAACGCTGCCGCTTCCGGGGTCGCCAGAGGCTCACGACGCTTGCCTGTATCCATCAGGAGTTTGGTATCGCCTGTGCCGCCGCTGGTAGCCCCCCGAGCCAGAACCTCACCGCTTTGAACGTCGCGCAGGGTGATACGTACGCCGCCCATGCTGTCGCCGATGAACTTCGCATCCCTGCTGATCGCGCGAACCACAATCTCCGTCGGCTCCGCGTAAGCCGTCCCGCCAACCATCGCGACGACCAATAGCGCCGCAGCAAACGAGTGGGCTGCTAGACGCCTCAGCAAATTGGGGTTTGGCCCGGTGTGCTTCATGCGCATGCTAGAGACTCCAAGCATATTAGGAGTATGGAATATATGCAAGATGGCTTGCGTGTAAAGCGATGGTGACGGGCCCGATTGCCACCTGACGGCGGGCTGAGCAGACTCAGGGTTGTTGCCGGTGACGGGAATGTGACGAGCAAGTATATGCGAATATCATAATATGACAACAAGCGGGAGATGGGAATGCTGACACGTCGGGGCTTGGTTCTTTCAGGAAGCGCGTTTTCAGTTGCTGTGGCGGGCGGTCTCGCCCATGCCCAGTCGTCACCGAAAGTGACGATAGCTTCTCCGCCCAATCCGCATGTCTTCCCCTTGCTTCTCGCAATGCATCTGGACCCCAGCTTGCCAGTGACGTTGCGTCCTGTGACGGAGTCGAAGGACGCAGATGCGCTGCTTGCTTCCGGTGAGGCTCAGGGTGTCCTTGCGATGAGTTACATTGGCGCCAGGAAGCGCCTGACCGGTGCGGCGCCTGACTTGCGGTTTGTAGCGCCCGGATACTGGCGGGGCTTTTTCCAGGTTTGCAACGGAGAAGTTGGCAGCCTGGGCGACCTAGCCGGAAAGGATATCGTCATCAGTGGACCGGCAGCGCCGGGGCGTGGTGGGGGAGGCGACGTACTCTTCAGAGCGGTTGCACGACTTGCTGGTCTAGATCCAGATCGCGACTTCCGGATCCGCTACCTGCCAATGCTGGAGGGGGTTGATGCGATCCTCAAGAAGGAAGCCATAGCGATCACGCTTCCCAGCCCCGGCAGCACCGGCCTGATGACTCGACTTGGAACGTCGGGAGCTGCGAGCATCATCGATCTCCAGACCGCTTTTGATGGCGACAGCACATTCGGAAAGGGACAGTTGCCTCTCGGTGGACTGCATCTGACAGAACGCGCAATGCGAGACAAGCAACTTGCACCGGTTCTGGCCAGGCTGGAGCAAGGATATCTTGCGGCCGGTGAATCGCTCATGCGGGATCCTTCCAGCCAGGCGCCTATTGTCGCCAAGGCGTTTCAGCAAGCGTTTCAATCGATCGGAGCGCCTCAGCCAATGCCAGGCGTACTGATACGCGCGATTGCATCAGGCGACCTGGTGTTTGGTCCGGGCCCGGGACTTGGCGCAGTGCGGGCCGGCACAATATCGTGGTTGGAACGTGTGCTCGATCACCGCATCGCCATAGAGTTTGTGGCCCCGCTGTAGTATCCACGCCGCTGGCGTCGGAGAGCTCACACGCGCAGTGCGCCTGATGAGTACGACCCGTTGATCTGCGGGGTTGGCGGGCGCGCTTTGGAGAGAGCACTGCATGTCGTGCGTTCGTGTTATCGCGATGGCTACCGTCGCAGTGATTGCTGTTTCGGGCTGTGTCCACGTTCAGGCAACCGGGGACGCCCGAGTTGCTGCGCCAGCCGGTGACAGCTATTATTCGTTTCAGCGGGTCGTTTATCAGAATTCTGGAGGACTGCCCGACGACCGCGCCTACTTCCTGCGTGTACTTCGCAATATCGGGGCTCATGTCGCTGCCACTGAAGGGAATGTCGAGATCACGCTGGTCAGCTTCTCGGGCGGGGTGAAAGTGTTTGAGCAGGCCAAGTCAGATCCAGAGCTAGCAAAGGCGATCGATGCTGCGCTTGAACGGAAAGTTCGACTCGTGGTCTGCCGCAATACAATGCGGGCGCTGAATCTGACGATCGATGATGTCTACGGAGTGACTGAAGCCGACATCGTTCCGAGCGGCGTTGCCGAACTCGCGCGATTACAAGGCCTGGGATTTGTTTACATTCATCCTTGAGCTGATGGTCACGTGATCGCGACGCTTTGGGCGCATGTATGATGTTGCAGAAGTCCCTCTTGTTGGCCGCCTACCTGATTTTGGCGGCTCCGCCCGGTGTGGCTCAGGATCAGTCAAGTCGATCCGCCGATGGACGTCCTGACCTGCAAGGGCGGTGGACAATGCGCACGCTGACGCCCTTTGCGCGACCGGCAGGGTTTTCCGCTGCATCGGTTAGCGCGGACGAAGAGCGTGCCTTGCTGGATCTCATCATGCAGCAGCGCCTCGCTGCAGAGCGTTTTGATCCTGGGACATCTCAACCTGATGGCGATGCACTTGCCATCGTGAATGGCGAACGGCGGACATCCGCCATCGTGAGCCCGAGCAACGGACAACTCGCATTGACGCCTGCTGGAGAGGTTAGGCTGAAGCAGCGTCCTGACGGCTATGACGGTCCGGAGGCGCGTCCAGTCAACGAACGCTGCATCGCGGACGCGGGCAGGGCGCCCTATCGTGTCATGTCCGGCGAGATGTTCTTCGAGATCATCCAGACCCCGGATCATCTTGTGATCCACAAGGAGGGGATGGATCCCCCGCGGATATTCTCCAAGGACGGTCGGAGCGATGCATCCGGGTCTTGGGCCGGAACGTCGTCGTCGCGATGGGACGGCGACACGTTCGTGGTCGAGACGACGGGCTTCCGGCCCGATGATACGAACCGGCGTATTTCAGGGCCGGGCTCGGCGGGGTTTCCCATCAAGCCCGATACCCGGATCACGGAATGGCTAGTTCCGATCTCTGTCGATGTGATCCTTTATCGCTATCGGGTGGATGATGCCGACCTGTTCGTCGAACCTTTGATCGTCGAGCTACCTTTGGTGCGAACCGAGCAGTACCTGTTCGAGAGCGCATGCCACGAGGGAAATCTCAGCCTTGGCAATACGCTGCTTGGCGCAAGGATGCAGGAAGTTCGAGACCGCGAGAACCTGCAGCCCCCGCGTTGAACCCTCCGACAAGGTCCAAGCGACATCGAGAAGCCCGCGTTTCCGCAAGACTCTCGCCTGCGTCAATTTGAACGCTTCTAAAGTGCAACATGCGCATATAAGAAGATACGCACATAAACGCGGTCTTTGATCCGCTTCAGGAGCAAGTTCGATGAATGCCACCTCTGATGTCACTTTTGCCTCGCGCGGAATGCCCCGCCTCAACGAGGCGGCGCCCGATTTCGAGACCGTGACCACGCACGGCGTACGAAAGCTGTCTGACTACAAAGGCAAGTGGTTGATCCTATTCTCGCACCCGGCCGACTTTACGCCGGTATGTACGACCGAGTTCATGGCCTTCGCCCGCGCGCACGACAAATTCACGGCGCTCAACACGGAACTGCTCGGACTGTCGATCGACAGCAAGTACGCTCACATCGCCTGGGTCCGGTCGATCAAGGAAAAATTCGGGGTCGATATCCGCTTTCCGATCATCGAGGATTTGTCGATGCGCGTCGCGCACGCCTACGGCATGGTCATGCCGGGGGCGAGTGACACCTCAGCAGTGCGCGCGACCTTTGTCATAGATCCGAATGGCATCCTCAGGGCGATGGTCTATTATCCGATGTCGAACGGACGCTCGATCAACGAGTTCCTGCGTCTCGTGGCTGCCCTTCAGACCGCTGATGCGAACAAGGTGGCCACGCCGGAGAACTGGCAGCCCGGCGAACCTGTCATCGTTCCTCCGCCGCAGACTTCCGACGCGGCAGAGGCTCGCAAGGGCGAGGGCTACGACTACACGGACTGGTATTTCTCCAAGAAGGCTCTTTAGCTCGCGAATTGGCCCTGGGGACGTCGCTCCTCGGGGCCTCTTTCCGGCAACTGACTACTAGGAATGAGATGCAATGAATCCGGAAATTAGGACCTTCTTCGATCACGAGACCTTCACGGCCAGCCATGTCGTCATCGACCCTGCCACGCAGTCCTGTGCGATCATCGATTCTGTCCTCGATTTTGACCCGGCGGCCGGACGGACATCCACGACGAACGCCGATGCGATAATCGCCTTTGTCGAGACGAGGAGCTTGTCCGTGCAGTGGATCCTCGAGACTCATGCACATGCGGACCATCTCTCAGCGGCGCCATATCTCAAAGAGCGTCTGGGCGGGCGGATTGGCATCGGTGAACATATCCGCGACGTTCAGGTTGTCTTCGGGGGGATCTTCAACGAAGGCGCCGCGTTTGCTCGGGACGGGTCCCAGTTTGATCACCAGTTTGTCGACGGCGAGGTCTTCAGTATCGGGAAGCTTGAAGTCCACGTGATGCATACGCCTGGGCATACGCCCGCGTGCGTGACATTCGTGGTCGGCGATGCCGCCTTTGTCGGCGATACGCTCTTTATGCCCGACTACGGGACAGCGCGGGCCGACTTCCCCGGTGGCGACGCACACGTCCTGTTCCGATCAATCCGCAAGGTGTTGTCCCTTCCGCCAGAAACGCGCCTTTTTCTCTGTCACGACTACAAGGCCCCAGGGCGTGACGAGTTTCTCTGGGAAACGACCGTGGCGGCCGAACGCGACTGCAACGTCCATGTCCACGACGGCGTAACCGAGGATGAGTTCGTTGCCATGAGAAAGGCTCGTGACGCCCAGCTGGGCATGCCGCGGCTAATCCTCCCTTCAATTCAGGTCAACATGCGGGCAGGCGAGCTGCCGCCCCCCGAGGAAAACGGTCAGCGCTACCTCAAGATTCCCTTGAACATGCTCTAGCTGCTCTGCGCGAGGCAGCGATTACCGTGCTATCTTGTCGACACTGTATGCGAAGGCGCATCTTGCGACCGCCGTGCACAAGAAGGGGAAATCTCATGACCAAGGAATTGCCTCAGACGGCGCGCCGTTCTTTCCTGTCGCGCTTCGGGATGGGTGCGGCGCTTGTCGCGAGCGTAGGTGCGGGCCTTGCAGCCGCGCGTCCGGCACTCGCGCAGACCAATGCGTTCAAGCCCCGTCGTCACGCCGAAGATGCGTGGATGGAAACGCCGAACGTTGCGCATCGCGTCGTCATCGACTCGGCTTTCCCACCCGGAGGCGGTGCAGCACTGCTATACGCGAACAACAATTTCCTTGCGAACAAGACCGGCTACGGTCTGGAGGCGCAGGAAATTGCGATCATCGTCGTGCTTAGACACCTTGCAACGCCGTTTGCCTTCACTGACGACATCTGGGCGAAGTATGGCGAAGCGCTGTCGGAGATCATCGAGTTTCAGAATCCGGCGACTAAGACCGCACCCGAGGTCAACCTCTACAATTCCCGTGCGGCCGGCATGTCCCTCACGAATCGCGGTGTCACGATTTCCAGCCTGGTTGAGAAGAATGTCCAGTTTGCTGTGTGCGGTTCGGCGATGCGCTTCCTGGCGAACGCCATAGCGCAAAGAACAAAGGGCGATGCCGACGCAATCTACAAGGAGTTTGCTGCAAACCTTGTGCCGAACTCGCATGTCGCGCCAGCCGGCGTCATCGCAGTAAACCGCGCCCAGGAATACGGCTACACGCTTCTTACGGCTGTCTAACCGAAAGGACGATGCGGAGAACTCGCCGACCATAGGCCCAGTCATCGGCATAGACATGGCCGTTCAATCCGCTTTCCTCGCCGCGATTCAACACAATCGCATCTTGGGTTTTGCGTGAGTCTATAAATTAGCAAACGCTAATGCGAGCGCTTCGACATAAGGAGCTGGCAATTGGACTGGCAGGCGATCACGGCGACGATTTCCGGCTCTGGCGTCGGCTTCCTTTTGGGATTGCTGGGAGGCGGCGGCTCGGTGCTCGCAGTGCCGCTTCTGCTCTATTTCGTGGGCGTCCCAAATGCGCATATCGCAATTGGGACGAGCGCCGTGGGTGTTTCGCTTAACGCTGCGGCAAATCTGATCGGCCATGCAAGGCGCGGCTCTGTTCGCTGGCCCTGTGCGATCGCGTTCGCACTGTCAGGCATTGTCGGAGCTGCGATCGGGTCTACCATCGGCAAGCTGATTGATCCGCAGCCGCTGACACTCCTGTTTGCGATCGCGATGGTTGCTGTTGCTGTATCCATGTGGCGACCGCGGCGTGGCGCTGAAGCTGTCGATGTTCACCTGACGCCGCAGATTGCCCTGCGCCTTGTTCCCATTGGACTTGGCGTCGGTCTGGCGTCGGGCTTCTTTGGGATTGGCGGCGGATTTCTGATCGTGCCTGGCCTCATCCTCGGCTCTGGCATGCCGATGCTGAACGCTGTCGGCTCGTCCTTGCTGGCGGTTGCAGTGTTCGGCGCGACAACCGCGATCAACTATGCGATCTCCGGTCTGGTGATCTGGCCTATTGCCGGCTGGATGCTCGCAGGCGGCCTGATTGGCGGCGCGATCGGCGTCTGGGCCAGTCGCAAGCTGGCCGGACAACGCGCGCTGCTGCAACGGCTTTTCGCCGGCTTTGTGCTCGTCGTCGCAGTCTATGTGGGCTGGCGCGCCATCGCGCCAACCTGACCAGCATTGCCTCGCGAAACGCAGATGCGTTTCGCTTCAGTCGATCTCGAGATCATTCTGGTTGGCATTTCCCATGTCGACCTCATTCCACATCGCATTGAGGATGCCGAACGTAAGGGCGAATCCGAGCCCCAGGATCCAGCTGAAAAACCACATGATGTTTGGCTCCTGTCAGTAGTGTCCGGGGGAGTTGGCCTCGTCCGTGGTGACCCGGCCCCAAAGGACCTTGATCACCCAGGAGGTGTAGATCAGCACGATTGGCAGAAAGACGATGACCGCAATCAGCATGATGAACAGGGTGAGATGGCTGGAGGACGAGTCCCACACGGTCAGGCTGGCGGCAGGCATTTTCGAACTCGGCAGGATGAAAGGAAACATCGATGCCCCGACCGATCCGACAACGCCCGCAATCGATAGGCCTGATCCCAGAATCGCGAGGCCCGGCTTCTTGCCCAGCATGAGCCAGGCAAGGGCTGCGCCAGCAAAGCCAAGAACCGGCGCGATGATCATCCAGGGGTAGCGGCCATAGTTGTCCATCCAGGCGCCGACCGCGATCGACACCTCCTTGCGAAGCGGGTTTGCGGGTCCGCCTGCATCAATAGCTCCGTCGATGCGGAATCCCGCAACACCCAGGGCCAGCCAAATGCCAGCGGCTGCATAGAGAGCAATCATCGCAACTGCGGCCCAACGTCCAACAATGATTGCGCGATCAAGCACTGTGCCGTGCTCGATCTTGGTTCCAAGATAGGCGGCGCCGTGCATGACCAGCATGGCGACAGAGACCAGGCCGGCAAGAAGGCCGAACGGGTTGAGCAGGCCCAACAGACCGCCTTCGTAACTGGCCCGTAGGGTTGAATCGATCGAGAAGGGTACGCCCTGCAGCACATTGCCAAGGGCGACGCCGAAGATCAGCGCCGGAACCGCGCCACCTACAAACAGCGCCCAGTCCCAACTACTGCGCCACTTCGGGCTCTCCAGCTTGGAGCGATACTTAAAGCCTACGGGCCGAAGGATCAGCGCGGCGAGGACGACAAACATCGCCAGATAGAAGCCCGAGAAGCTGATCGCGTAGACAAACGGCCAGGCAGCAAACAGGGCCCCGCCACCTGTGATGAGCCACACCTGGTGGCCCTCCCATGTCGGCGCGATCGCGTTGATGACGAGCCTGCGCTCGCGATCCGTCCTGGCAATGAAGGGCAGAAGCGTGGCTGTGCCCAGATCGTAGCCATCCGTGGCGGCGAAGCCGATCAGCAAAATGCCGACAAGCCCCCACCAGATGATCTTCAGGGTCTCATAGTCCAGAGGGAGTTCCATATGGCTCTCCTATTCGTCGAATTGCGGGCTGGCCGGCGTCGCGGCAAGTGCGGGTGCAGGCGTATCTGGCCGCCCCCCGCCCGAAGGACTTGTGAAGAGGCGTGCGCCCGGTCCGGCCGAGATCGCCTTGAGCATCAGCTTGACCTCAATGACCGCCAGCACCCCATAGAGCAGGGTGAACCCGACCATAGTTATGATGATCTGGCTCGCTGTCAGGCTAGAGGCACCGAGGAAGGTCGGCAGAACGCTGTCGATGATCCACGGCTGGCGGCCAGTCTCGGCCAGCAACCAGCCCACTTCGATCGCGATCCAGGGCAAGGGGATGGCAAGCACTGCCGCCCGCAGGAACCATTTGGGCGGGTTACGCTTCAGATTGATGAAGTAGAAGGCGAGGGCGAACATGCCGATGAACAGAAAGCCAAGCCCCGCCATGGCCCGAAACGCGAAGAAAGCTGATGGTACGCTCGGAACGGTATCCCATGCTGCTTTGCGAATCTGCTCTTCGCTGGCCGTGCGCGGATCGTCGACATAGCGTTTGAGAAGCAGCGCGAACCCAAGATCTGCTTTGCGCAGGTCGAAGTCGGCCCGCGCGGCTGTATCGTTCGGGCTGGACTTTATGCGTTCCAGGGCATCGTACGCCAGCATGCCGTTCTGGATACGGTGCTCGGCCTTCTCCACGAGCGGAATGATGCCGGCAACTTCCTTGTCGAGCGAGCGAGTTGCGATCAGGCCAAGAAGGGCGGGGGCCTGCACCTCGAAGTGCGTCTTGCGTTCCGTCTGATCGGGGATGCCGAAGAGTGTCAGAGGCGCTGGCGCTGGCTCCGTCTCCCACATTGCTTCAAGAGCTGCGAGCTTCATTTTCTGGTTGTCTGTGAGCGTGTAGCCGCTCTCGTCGCCGAGTACGACGACGGACAGGGCAGAGAGCAGGCCGAAGGAGGCAGCGACGACCATTGATCGTCGGGCAAGCCCCAGATGGCGCTTCTTGAGCATGTACCAGGCCGAGATCCCGAGCACGAATACGGCTGCCGCCACATAGCCCGCGCTGACTGTATGAACGAATTTTGCCTGCGCCACGGGATTGAAGATCACCTCCATGAAGTTGGTGATCTCCATTCGCATCGTATCAGGATTGAAAGCTGAACCGACGGGGTTCTGCATCCAGCCATTGGCAATCAGGATCCACAGCGCCGAGAAATTCGAGCCAATGGCGACGAGGAAGGTGACGAACCAGTGGGCCGGCCTGGAGAGCTTGTCCCAGCCGAAAAACATCAGGCCAACGAAAGTGGCCTCGAGGAAGAACGCCATCAGCCCTTCGATGGCGAGCGGCGCCCCGAAGACATCGCCGACATATTGGGAGTAATAGGACCAGTTCGTGCCGAACTGGAATTCCATGGTGATGCCAGTCGCGACGCCGAGCACGAAGTTGATGCCGAACAGGTTGGCCCAGAACTTCGTGATTCGCTTCCAGACTTCCTTCCCGGTCATGACGTACGCGCCTTCGGTGATCACGAGGATCATCGACAAGCCCAACGTCAGGGGAACGAACAGGAAGTGGTAGAGAGCAGTGAGCGCGAACTGCCAGCGAGACAGATCGGAAACCAGAAAATCAGGTGTCATAAGAACCTCGTCGGACCGGTTCGCCTTCTATGTCGTATATCAGAAAGTTATAATATATCTATAGACGCGGTTTGATTCCGCGCAACAGCATGGTCAAACCTACTTGGCGAAATGCCGCACCCGTAAACCGACGAAGCACACCATGGATCGGCCAGAAGCCAAACGACCGACGTCCGGCAAGATGGCCCTTCGAAGATGGGCAGCGGCTGCGCGCACAGACATCACCCGAATTTCAGCGTCGGGCTTGGCATGCGCCGTTTTCACCATTGGGTTCGGGTGGAGCCTGTCGATCGGTATAGCGGAGGCCGTGCTTGGGGAGTGGGGCGGTGGCTGGCTCATCTGGGGTGCAGCAGCACTATTTGGACGTACGGCCACCTTGTGGCTCTCCGAGCGCGCCGCAGCGCGCGCAGGTCTTCGAATTGTCGAAGCGGCGCGTGCTGAAATTCTTGCGAGCGTGATCGCTTGCGGTGCTGGTCAGCTGCTGGGGGAGGCGCCGGGCGCGCGCGTAAGCCAGATCGTCGATCGCACCGCGATGCTGTCGGGTTGGGCAAGTCGGTGGTCGCCGGGCTCGCGCCTTGCTGTTCTTGTGCCGGTAACAATCCTGATCGCGGTAGCAACGCAGTCATGGATAGCGACGTTACTGCTTGCGGTATCTGTTCTTACGCTGCCGCTATTTCTCTGGCTCACGATCGGTGAGACGCGCGCCATTGCGAGTGCCCAGCAAGCGTCGCTCGACGCGCTGTCGGGCGCCTTCCAGACACGTACGGAACACGCTGGCCTGATCAAGGCATTCCGTGCGATCGGACGCGAGACGACATTCGTGCGCGCGGCCTCAGAGTCGCTCAGAGATGGCACCATGCGCGTGCTGCGCATTGCTTTCCTATCGTCGGCAGTTCTGGAGTTTTTCTCAGCCATCTCTATCGCGCTGATCGCCGTTTATGTCGGCTTCAAACTGCTCGGGCTTTTTCCCTTCGAGACAGGGGAGGTTCTGACGCTGCAGGAGGGCATGATGGTACTGATTCTTGCTCCGGAATTCTTCGCGCCGATCCGACGTTTGTCGTCGCTTCATCATGACCGCGCAGCGGCAGTCGCCGCGAGCACCGTTCTGGAGGGCTGGCTCATCGCCGCCGAAGATGCACGCGAACGGCTTCCGGTACTAGGTCACCCGCCCCGTATCGCATTCGACAACGTTTCAATCTGTTTCGGCTCTAACCGGGTCGTTCAAGGATTCAGTTTTGATGCAGCGCCGGGGCGGCTCACCGTGCTCAGCGGTCGGTCCGGCTCCGGCAAGACCTCCGCCCTGCTTGTCTTGCTCGGATTGGCGCGGGTGAGTGGCGGAGTCGTCACCGTCGATGGCGTATCGGCGCCTCCTGGAGCCAGCCTCGCAGATAGCGTTGCCTACATTCGACAGTCGCCATGGCTGTTCGAAGGGACCCTTGCCGAGAATCTGCGTGTTGGCCGGCCGCAGGCCACAGATCAGGATCTCTTCGCTGTGCTGGAGCGCGTCGGCGCGAGTCATCTGGCGTTGGCCGAGAATGGCGCTCTGTCCCGCCCAATTGGCAGGGGCGGGCAGGGCCTGTCTGGCGGCGAGCGTCAAAGGATTGCGATCGCGCGCGCGCTCCTGCGCGGCGCCAAACTTTGGTTGCTGGATGAGCCAACTGCGCACCTCGACGTGAATGCGGAGGCGGAGTTGCTTGACCTTCTTCGCGATCAAGCTGGGGAGCGTACGCTGATCGTCGCGAGCCACAGCGCCGCAGTGCTGCGGGCAGCCGACCTGGTTGTGCGTATGCCGGCTAGGGAGATGGCTGCGACATGATTGCGCTATGGACATTTCTTGGCCGGCCAGCCACGCGCTCCTTCGTGCTGGCTTTGACCCTTTGTGTTCTGTCGTCGCTCCTCGGCGTTGCGCTTCTGGGCCTTTCAGGATGGTTTCTGGCAGCGGCTGCGGCGGCTGGCGCCTCCGGCGCCAGCTACGCATTCAACCACCTTTATCCGAGCACCGGGGTGCGAACGATTGCCGTCGGACGCGTGGCTTCACGCTATACGGAGCAACTGGTCGGGCATGAGGCGACGCTGAAGGTGTCTGCAGCCATCCGGCCGCTGGTGTTCGAACGCATCGCTCGCGCACAGCTGGGCCTGGCAGCGTTGCCGGCACGCGATCTTGCCGTGATCGTCGATGATGTGGGCGCGGTCGAAGGCGGCTTCCTGAGGGTTGTCAGTCCAGCGTTTGGCGTTGTTGCTGCGGCACTCGTCGCTACTGGCTGGGTGGCGGCTGTTTCAGCGCTCGCATCCATGGCTGTCCTTGTTCTTTTTGCCGTTGCGTGTGTAGGCGCTCCATACCTCCTGCTTCGTCGCGCCAGGTCGGCGGCCGTATCGCTCGCATCCGAGCAGGGCGCCCTTCGGTCCGATGTCACGGGCGTTGTCGAGAACGCGATCGAATTGGACGTATCCGGCGTCCTCGGCGCGGCGATGACGCGTGTAAGCGACAGGCTCACCGCTGGTCTGCAGGCACAGGACCGGCTGCAGGCGCCATTTCGCGACACGGCGGCGTTGATTAGTCTCGCGGGAGGTCTGGCGGCGCTGCTCGTCATCGTGTGGGCGATCGCTACGCATGCAGACGGAGCCATAGCGGCCGGCGCGTCCCTGGCAACGCTTGCTGCATTCGAGGCGGCATCGGCTGCAGCACGGGTTCTCGATGCCGGCGCGCAGGCTTCCGCATCAGCTAGACGACTTTTGGAGCGGTTGCAGGACGCCAAATCCACAAACGGCGGAGACACCGTTCTGCAATCGGCGCTGCCCCTAAAGCTCGATCAGGTTCTGGTTGGAGTCGGTTCAGCAGGGCGCGTTGGACCGGTGAGCTTGCTATGCAGTCCTGGGGATCTTGTCGAACTCTCGGGAAGATCGGGGGTAGGAAAATCGACAGTTCTGGAGGCTATCGCGGCGCTGCGACCGATCTGCGCGGGGTCACTCTCGTATGGCGGGATTGAGCAGGAAACCGTCAGACCGGCGTCGGTTCTGGCGCGCGTCGCCATTGCCCCGCAAATTCCCTCGTTCCTGCCTGGGTCGCTCCGGGAGCAGCTGGTCTATGGCCGGCCGGATGCAAGCGATGAGGACATTAGTACTGCGCTCGCCTTGGTGTGCATGACTGATGTCGTCGTCGGGCGGAGTCCTGACGATGCGTCCTTTTACTCCGGCGGAGAGCGGCGCCGGCTCGGAGTTGCGCGTGCACTCATCGCCGATCCCGAGTTACTTCTGCTGGATGAGCCATTTGCGGGACTGGAAGTTGACCTGTCTCAGCGCATCAGGGCCAACCTGGCTCGCTGGGTCGGGGAGGGTCGCCGCGCCATTGTCTTTACGGGCCACGAAGTTGGCCCGGACTGGGCAGGTTCCCCCGTTCGGCGCATCAAATGGCCAGACTGAACGAACGGCTGCTACATCCTGCGCCTTGTATGTGTTTTAGGTGTCGCTAAATTAGCGGCCAGGATATTCCGGAGTCGTCCATGCCCGCAGCACGTCGCAAGCCAAGTGCATCAAATCCCGCTGTGCGCAAGCTTGAGCCGCGTGCGGCCGAGGCGGCGCAATTGCTCAAGCTGCTTGCGAATGATCAGCGATTGACAGTTCTCTGCCGGCTGAGCGGTGGAGAAATGTCTGTGTCCCAACTCGGCAAGCACGTGAATCTCACACAATCGGCGTTGTCTCAGCATCTGGCAAAGATGCGCGCCGAAGGCCTTGTTGCCACCCGCAGAGAAGCCCAGACGATCTACTATCGGCTTTCCGACCCGATCGCAGAGCGCCTCGTCGGCGTGCTCTGCGAACTTTACGGCGGGCCCAGCCACTAAAGGCCAAGAGACTACCGAAATGCTGTGCCCGGTTTCACGCCGAGTTTCTTGAAGATCATCGCGGCGGGACAAAAGCCCGTGAACGCGGCCTGAAGCATGTTCGCCCCTGCAAACGCCGACAACCAGATCCACAGCGGATGAACCGTCAGGGACAAAGCGACGCCAGCTAGAACAACGATTCCAGCGAAAGCGAGGACAGCACGATCAAGTGACATGGATGACTCCTTCAGATTGCAGGTTTGTCTGAGTTGGCCAGGTGGCCGCGAACCCACGCGACCAAGGCGTCAGCTTTGATCAATCCGGCCTGGCGATCGACGATGCGGCCTTCGCGGAACAGGATCAGTGCGGGGATGCCGGAAACGTCGAAGCTGCGAACCATCTGGCTATTGTCGGCATTGAGTTTTACGAGGCGAACCCGACCCGCCAACGCCTTAGCCGCGGCCGCAAACTGAGGCGCCATCGCACGGCACGGCCCACACCATGGAGCCCAGATGTCCAGCAGCACGAGGCCGCTGGACTTCTCAAGCACTTGCTTCAGTTCGTCATCACTGACCTCGATGGCCGCATCGAGCCCGAGCGGCGCGCCGCAGCGACCACACTTGGCCGCGTCAGCGGGTTTGTCGGCCGGCACGCGATTGGCCGACCCACAGGTGATGCAGACGGCCAGACTGGACAGTGCACTGCCTAACCGGGCAACGCTCATCAGATCATCCCTTCAGCTTGTGAATCCCAAGGGTGTCCATCACGAGCTTTTCATAGAACGGCTCGCTTTCACCCTTCTTGATTTTGCCGATGAAGTAGGATTCGAAGCCCGCCTTGGCCATGTGGACCCAACCGCCCTTGGCAGACCAGTTCACATTGCGGGGCGGAATCTGCGGCTGTGCGACAAACGCAACGCCACCGTCACCGAAGTCTGCGAGACAGATTGCGTTCCAGGTGGCCTCGGCATCCGCTGTTTCGCCGCGAAGGAGTGCGCCAATGTTATGGGCCGTCGCAGTCACCATAGATTCGATCATGAACCCAGTCTTCGGCACGCCTACCGGAACAGGCGTCTTGCCCATGGGTGGGATCGCAACCGTCACGCCGATGCTGAAGATGTTCTGGTAGGTTGGGTTGCGCTGGTTCTTGTCGATCAGGACGAAGCCGCGCGGGTTGACGAGATTCTCCACGCCGCGAATAGCCGAGACACCCCTGAAGGCAGGCAGCATCATGGAGAAGGCGAAAGGCAGGGCGTGGGTGGCTTTGACCGTGCCGTCCTCACCGACCTCTTCGACGTTCATTTTTCCTGCTTCAACGCTGGTGACGCGTGCGTTGGTGATCCACTTCATGTGGCGGTTGCGCATCTCGCTTTCGAGCAACCCTTTCGTATCGCCAACGCCGTCAAGGCCAAGGTGCCCGACATAAGGTTCGGAGGTGACGAACGTCATCGGCACCTTGTCGCGGATCTTGCGCTTGCGCAGTTCGGTATCGAGGATCATCGCGAATTCGTACGCTGGACCGAAACAGGACGCGCCCTGCACGGCGCCAACGACGATAGGTCCTGGATTTTTGCAGAAAGCTTCGAAGGCCTCTGCTGCGTGTTCGGCATGCTCGGCCTGGCAGATCGACTGCGTGAAGCCCTGGGGCCCAAAGCCCGGAATTTCGTCGAAGGCCAGATCGGGTCCGGTCGCGATGACCAGATAATCGTAGCTGACTGATTGGCCGTCCTCGAGCTCCAGCCTGTTCTCAGCGGGAACGACGCGGGAGGCGCCCGTCGCAATGAAGTTGATACCTTTCCGCTTCATCACTGGGCGAAGATCGACTTCAATATCTTTTCGCTTGCGCCAGCTTACGGCGACCCACGGGTTTGACGGAACGAACTGGTAGATTGCGCCCTTCGAAACAACCGAGATCTTGTCCTCCTTTCGGAGTTGATCGCGAATCTCGTAGGCGGCTATTGCGCCACCGAGTCCAGCGCCAAGTACGACGATGTGAGCCATGATTTCCTCCCGGTTCTGCTTCATCCGGTGTTGACAATATATGCGAACGCGCGCATATGCGCAAGTATGCAAATAAAGACCGCAAATATGGTGGGACAAGCGTCGGGCGCCAGCGAGTTTCTGAGGACGCTCGCGAACCCACACCGTCTCATGATCGTCTGCCGGCTCATTGAGGGGGATCAATGCGTCGGGGGCCTCGCAGCGGACCTTGAGATACAACAGACTGTTGTTTCTCAGCATCTGGCCATTCTGCGGCGCCAGCGCCTCGTTGAGGCGCGGCGGGCGGGGCAGACCGTTCACTACCATCTGACCAGCGGCGTAGCGCGCGAGATCGCCCAGACGCTGGCGACGCATTTCTGTGCAATTCCCGCCAATAAGGCCGGGACAGGCTGAGGATCTCTACAATGTTCAAGTCTCGCAGTATTCCAACGGAAACGCCTCAGCAGATTCATGACGCGATGGTGCGGGGGGAGGTCATCCTGATCGACGTGCGCGAACCGGCAGAATATGCAGTAGAGCGCATTCACGGAGCCTTGCTGTTCCCGCTTTCAACGTTTGACCCGGCCAGCCTTCCCGACGCGGTAGGCAAGCAGGTCGTGCTCCAATGCGGCTCTGGAAAGCGTTCCGAGATGGCCTTCCAGAAGGCCTTTTCCAAGGGCGTTCTCGTGCGCAGCCACATGGGCGGTGGTATCATGGCCTGGAAAGCGGCGGGCCTGCCTGTCGTATCGACTGACCCGTCGACAGGCACGGTTCAGGATCGGTTCTAGGAATCTTGTGGGAATAGCCATGCGTACGATGATCGGAAGTCTGCTCCTTGCGACGACAGTGTTTGTCGCCAGCTGCGGTGGAGCGCAAACCGACGCGCCAAAGTCTGAGGCGGCAGCAACGTACCCCTCTCTCAAGGTTGTCGAACGCATCGTGCCGGACTTTCGCATGGTGTCCGGCGTACTGACAAATCGCGATGTTGGCGACGCGCGCGCGCGCATCGGTGGTCGCATCGCGCAGATTCTCGTGAAGGAGGGCGACGAAGTCAAAGCAGGGCAGGTCGTCGCCATCGTTGGCGATGAACGTATCTCGCTCGAAGCTGACGCG
The DNA here is from genome assembly GCA_044224605.1 of Hyphomonadaceae bacterium. Lineage (GTDB taxonomy): Bacteria > Pseudomonadota > Alphaproteobacteria > Caulobacterales > Hyphomonadaceae > UBA7672. The sequence goes on along the minus strand of JBGAKC010000055.1, from coordinate 8,677 downwards.
GCGTCCGCGGCGGTGCGCGCCGCAGAAGCTGCCAGCGAGAAGGCGCAGCAGGATCTTCAGCGCGCCGAACGATTGTTTACGGGAGGTGCGATTTCTCAAGCCGCGATCGACCAGGCGCGTTCAGCGGCCAAGGCCGCAGATGCGCAGACGCAGTCTGCTCGTGCCCAGGCCGCTGCTGCGCGCGCCTTCAACAACCAGGGCCAGGTAGTCGCGCCTTCGGCCGGCGAAGTCACGCGCATCCCGTCGCCGCGCGGTGCAGTCATTCTTCCGGGAGAGGTCGTGGTCCAGATTAGCACGGGCGCTCCCGTTCTCCGCATCGAGCTGCCCGAGTCTGAAGCTGCAAACCTCAAGCAAGGTCAGGCAATCCGCTTTCTTTCCGATGATAGCGAAGAACCACGCCTCGCTACAATCCGCCAAGTCTATCCAGCTGTGTCAGGCGGTCGCGTGATGGCTGATCTCGACGCATCAGGCATCGATCGCCAACTAGTTGGTGGCCGCGTGCGTGTGATGGCTCCGGCGGGAGAACGAACCGCAATTGTTGTTCCGGCTAGCTACATCGATACCCGCTATGGAGCGGACTATGTGCGGCTTGGCCGCAAAGGTGGCGTTGTCATCGAAGTTCCGATACAGCGCGGCGCCCGCGTGCCGCTCGATGATATGCCAGACGGCATCGAGATTCTTTCCGGTCTTCGTGCAGGCGACGAAATCCTGCCGGTGGAGCGCGCGTCGTGAAGCTCGGCATATCCGGCAAGCTGACCCAGGCGACCATCCGCTCGCCGCTCACGCCGCTCTTCCTGCTCACCGCCATAGCACTCGGCCTGCTCGCGCTTTTCACCATCCCGCGCGAAGAGGAACCGCAAATCAGCGTGCCTATGGTGGATATCGCAGTCCGTGCCGACGGCCTGAAGGCGCCGGACGCCGCCGAACTGATCACCAAGCCCCTTGAGACCATCGTAAAGGGCATAGACAGCGTTGAGCATGTCTACAGCCAAACACAGGATGATGGCGTCCTCGTCACCGCCCGTTTCAAGGTTGGCACGGACCGCGACGATGCGATCCTGCGCATCCACGAGCGCATCCGTGCGAACTACGACAAGATCCCCACCGGCATTCCAGAACCGCTGATCGTCGGGCGCGGCATCAGCGACGTTCCCATCGTCGTGATTACGCTTGCTCCCGAAGCGGCCGCCGCGGATCGCTGGAATGATCAGGCGCTCTATCTGGTCGCAGAAGAACTGCAGACCGAACTGGCCAAGGTCCAGGACGTTGGTCTTACCTTCGTCGTGGGTGGTCGCCCGCAGGAGATCCGGATTTCCCCCGACCCGGGTCGAATGGCGCTCTATGGTGTGCCGCTGAAATCAGTCATCGACACCGTCAGCAGCGCCAACTCTTCCTTCCCTGCGGGCGACCTGCGAAGTGTGGACAAGGTCCAGTCCGTGGCGGTCGGCAGCACGATCGATACGGTCTCGGAACTTCAGCTGCTCTCCATTCGCGCCGCTGATGGGCGTGCAGTCTATCTCCGGGATGTGGCGGATGTTTCGCTCGGCGCGCGTGAGGATCAGGCCCGTGCCTGGCGCTTCAGTCACGAAGGCGATTCTGTGCGCATGGCCCCGGCCGTAAGTCTCGCGATCGCCAAACGTGACGGAGCAAACGCAGTTGTTGTCTCGCAAGCGATCGAGCAGCGCCTCCATCAACTGGAAGGCAAGCTGATCCCCGAGGGCGTCTCGGCAAACATTTCGCGCAACTACGGAGAGACAGCGAACGAGAAAGCCAACGAGCTGCTGTTCCACCTCGCGCTCGCCACGATAAGCATCGTCGTCCTGATCGGCTTTGCGATTGGCGTACGCGAAGCGATCGTCACCGCCTTCGTGATTCCCACCACCATACTGCTGACGCTCTTTGCATCAAATCTGATGGGTTACACCATCAACCGCGTCAGCCTGTTCGCCATCATCTTCTCAATTGGCATCCTGGTCGATGACGCGATCGTGGTGATCGAGAACATTGCCCGCCACTGGGCCATGAAGGATGGCCGCTCGCGCTACCAGGCTGCAATCGAAGCTGTGGCCGAGGTCGGAAACCCCACGATCGTCGCAACACTGACGGTTGTCGCCGCATTGCTGCCCATGATGTTCGTGTCTGGCCTCATGGGGCCATACATGGCTCCGATCCCGGCAAATGCTTCAGCAGCCATGCTGTTCTCGTTCTTCGTCGCGATGGTTCTGGCGCCATGGCTCATGGTCCGCTTCGCGCGGAAGACGCTGGCGCATGGCGGGGAAGGGCATGGCGGCCATGATACTGACGGGGGCAAACTCGGCCGCCTCTATCGCAAGGTTGCGACGCCGATCATTGCATCCCGCAAAGCTTCAGTGATCTTCCTGATTGTCGTCGGCGTGGTGACGATTGCCGCCTGCGCTCTCTTCGCAACCAAGACCGTGCGCGTGAAGTTGCTGCCCTTCGACAACAAGTCCGAGCTTCAAGTTGTCGTCGACTTGCCCGAAGGCGCGACCATGGAGGCAACGGAACGTGTCCTGATTGATGCGGCTGGCATCGTCAGCAGCATGCCGGAGGTGCTCGCATCCGACGCTTACGCCGGCACGGCATCGCCGTTCAATTTCAATGGTCTCGTCCGCCATTACTACCTGCGCAACAAGCCGGAGATGGGGGATCTCCAGGTAACGCTTGCTTCGAAAGACAAGCGCAGCCGGTCCAGCCATGAGGTTGCCCTGGACATGCGCCAGCGGCTCAAGGCGCTTGAGTTGCCGGAAGGGGCCTCTGTCAAGGTTGTCGAAGTCCCGCCGGGACCGCCGGTGCTTGCGACCCTGTTGGCTGAAATCTACGGCCCCGATGCGGAGACCCGCCGTGCCGTCGCGACCGAAGTCCGGGAGATCTTCAACAGCGTTCCCTATATCGTCGATACCGACGACAGCTTTGGCCAGCAGCGTCCTCGCCTCCGCCTGTCGCCGGACCGATCGCAGATGGACTTCTTCGGCGTGGCCGAAGGCGATGTCATGCAGTCGATTGCGGTCACGCTCAACGGTCAGGCAATCGGCTATTCTCATCGTGGGGAAGGCCGCAATCCGATCGGCATCGCTGTTCGCTTGCCTCAGTCGGCCCGTACCTGGTCGAAGGGGCTGGCTGCAATGCCAGTCGCCCAGGCAGCGGACGGATCGCGCCTCATCGAAATGGGCGAACTTGTTCAGGCGCGAGACGAGATTGGAAGCTATCCGATCTTCCGGCGCGATGGTCTGGCCGCTGAGATGGTTATGGCCGACCTGGCCGGCGCTTATGAGGCGCCAATCTACGGCATGCTTGACGTGCAGGCGGCGATCGAAGCCCACGACTGGGGCGCTCTACCCAAGCCAGCGATCAGTCTGTACGGCCAGCCGGACAATGAAGCCAAACCGACGTTGCTGTGGGATGGTGAATGGGAGATCACCTATGTCACGTTCCGCGACATGGGCGCTGCATTCGCGGTCGCCATCTTCGGCATCTACGTCCTTGTCGTTGCCCAGTTCAAATCGTTCCGTCTGCCGCTGGTGATTCTTACGCCGATACCGCTCACACTGATTGGGATCGTGATCGGCCACGTCCTGTTCAACGCGCCGTTCACAGCCACGTCGATGATCGGCTTCATCGCGTTGGCGGGGATCATCGTTCGCAACTCGATCCTGCTGGTAGACTTCATCCGGCATTCGAAGGACACCGACAGGCCGCTGCGCGATGTTCTGCTTGAAGCCGGTGCGATCAGGTTCAAGCCGATCCTGCTGACCGCGCTTGCTGCGATGATCGGGGCCGCAGTGATCCTGAGCGACCCAATCTTCCAGGGTCTTGCTATCTCGTTGTTGTTTGGTCTTGCGTCATCAACGCTCCTGACCGTGCTCGTGATCCCTGCGATCTATGTCGCGATGCGGGATGATGGCCGGCCGCTCTCGACGTCCGCGCCAACCAAAATTCAACCAACTGCTTCGGTCACAGAGGCTGTGACTTGAGATCTGCGGCAGGCATCACCTGTATCGGAAATGCGTGCCGCCAAAAGGAGACTGAAATGAGCAAGCGGCCCGTTGTGGAAGCTCTGAAGAACGTTCTGGCGGACAATTATGCGCTGTATCTGAAGACTCAGAATTATCACTGGAATGTCGAGGGCGCCAACTTCAGAGGCCTGCATCTGCTTTTTGAGGAACAGTATACGGATCTGACGACTGCGATCGATACGGTCGCCGAATTGATCCGGGGGCTCGGAGAAAAGGCGCCTGGAACGTTCGAGGCCTATGCGCGCGCAACATCTATCAAGCCAGGTAGCGAAAGCGCTTCCGCCGAACAAATGGTCGCCGAACTTCGCGAAGACCAGGCATTGATCCAGAAAACGCTGCAGGCTGCGCTGGAGGCGGCGCAGACGGAAAGCGACGAGGTGGTGGCGGGCTTCATGATTGAACGCCTCACTGTGCATCGCAAGGCGGCGTGGATGCTCAAGAGCAGCATCTGAATGCGGATCTCTATCCGCCATCTGTGCTGGAGTTCGAGACGAGCCCCGACGAGCCGAAGGGGCTGTTGATCGAACCGGACGTCGGCTATCGATTTGTCCAACTACATGGTTGAAGTTGGCCGTCTCGATGCAAGACGTTGCGGCCGACGTGGCGGGCAGAGTGTCCCAAGGGTTGCCGTCCCCAGTCGGGTCTTCGCGCTAGTGCTTCTGACCCAGTCCCCGATCCGTTGAGCTTCCCGCCGTGCTCCGCATCGGGTTCGTATTCAGACGCTCATGGGCGAAACGCCTGCGACTTTGCGGAAATTTTCCGACCTGATCCGCAGTATACTGGCTTCAGTTTCGCTCAACGAGACGGAAGCCATGCCGAGACAGGTAGGGTTTGACTGCCCACTGCAGTTCTTTCAGGCACTGATGGTCCGAGGCTGGCATCCAACAACGAAGCAAGGAGCCTTGAGAGGCGGGTGAACGCGTATGGTCGGGGCGCTCCTGAGCGACGCGTTGATGTAGACTAGAACGAGCTTCTTCGCGTCACGATCACAGTGAGTTTGGCCCCCGCCGGAACGCGGATTGTTGGTGGGATGGCAAGGCTGCGGTCGACGACCCGGTTGGTGACATTGCTCGCCGAGCGCTGAACCCCGTCAGACACAGCGTCATCAACGGGATCACGCACAACAATGCCGCTGTTGCCATAGGCGACGGGTTCTTCAGTGGTGGCGACGCCGACATTGATGAGCGTGCCGAGAGCGGCGCCGCCGAACACGTCCCACCAGTGATTGTCGACTTCGCCGCTCACGCCTGCGGCCCCCGATGGGTCGAGCGCAGCTTCGGCCAGTTCGACCTCGCGGCCATCGAGCATGATCAGCCGTGACCAGACGATCGCCACGCGGCTCTGTCCGTAACGGGTCGATGAGCGATAGTCGCCAATCAGCCGCGTGCCCTGCGGAATGAGAAGTGTCTGCCCAGTCGCACTGTCGTAAATCGCCTGCGTGACCTGCGCTATGACGGGCCCCGGGAAAAGCACGCGATCAGATGCGTCACCGGCGGTCGGCTCATCCTGCGCCTGTGGAGCGAAAACTGTAAGCCCGGACGGCGGCGGCTGCAGGGCAGAGTGCTGCTGCGACACGGCGGTGGCTCCCGGTGTCGGCTGTTCTCGCATGGCGAAGAACAGGCCAGAGCGTTCGGCTTCCTTCATTTCTGCCTCGAGAGGGTCGACGGCCGTAGCGGGTGAATAGGTGTCGGACGAACCCCAGTCTTCGGCCCCAGTCCGGCTGTAGGAGCCAAGGCCTGAGTCAGGCTGGGCGAACGCCGCGATGTCGCCGGGCAGGGGCGGGCCGAGTTGCGGAGGAAGCGCCGTGTCGATGACGGGCGCCGCCACCGCGACCTGTGTGTAGTCAGCGGGCAGGTCGCGGATCGCCCCTTTCGCCATCTCGGGCCGCGCCGGATCGGACATCATCGGCTTCGTCTCGGCAGGCTTGCGCGCCGGGTCGCCGGAGAAGGCGCCTGACGCCATCAGCAGGACGATGGCGACGCCGCCACCCGCCGCACCAAGGATGGCGGGCTTGTTGATGCCCTTGGCGCCCTGGCCTCTGACACGAATGGAGTCGAGCGGCGGCGGCTCGGGCTGGGATGGCGATGGGGGCTCGCCCATTGCATCGGCGGGCGGTGGAGTTCCATCAGCCACGGGGACCTCCCGCGATCGGCGTCTGGCGATGGATCTGGACCTTCTTGGTGCCCCAGCCCGTGCCAAGCCGCATCTCCGCTTGGTTGAACAGGCGGTCCACCACATAATATCTGCCCGCGATGCGATAGTTGGTCAGCTCCGGGCCTGACTCCCCGATCACGAACAGGGGCGGCGCTTCCAGCGTCTGCATCTTCTCCGGCATTTCGATATAGACCTGACGGCCATCATCGAAGGCTGCGAGCGGACGCCAGTCCGGTTTGTCGCCGTCAATGCGGTAGCGCAGGTTGAGCTGCTGCGGGGAGAAGGGCGGCGGGGCAGGCGGCGGTGGCGGTAAAGCCGCCGGCGCGGGATTGTTCGCCAGCACCATCTCGGCCGGGTAGCGCCAGGAGACCGCCGCCATCGCCGCGCCTGACACACTCTTGAGTTCGATGTGGTAGACGCGCCGATCCGTCATGATGACAAGGGTCGTCGTGAGGTTCGCAGCGTTCGGCTTCACGAGCACATGGGCCTGTGCGTTTGCGCCGCCGCCCGATTTTGCGTCACCGACAATCCATCGCGTGGTGTCGCCGGCGGACACGGACAGGACCGCTTCGCCCGGTTCGAGAGCGATGTCGGTGATACGCTGCGGCGCCGCCTGAATGGCGTAAAGCGCGCCACGTTCGTACCCGAATTCGAGCAGTGCGCCGACAGCCGAGGCGTCGGCCGGGCCGCGCAGGGCAGCCTGGTTCGTCTGCTGCAGCGGCTGCGGCTTGGTTTGAGCGAGGGCGGGCGAAGTGACGCCCAGTGTCAGGAGGCTGATTGAGATGAGAAGCGCGCGTTTCATTGCTGAAGATCCCGGGACCAGTTGAAGGAGTGGACGTACAGGCCGAGCGGATTCTTGGAGAGCCGTTCGGGCGAGGAGGCCGGCTCGATCACGATCGTCGCAACGCCAGTGAAGCGTTCGACATCGATCAGCGTGCCGCTGGAATAGGTGCTTTCGCGCCAGCGAAGCTGGAAGCTGCCGGGGCTTGCCCGCACCACGGACAAGACTTCGACCGCGACGGTGGTCTTGCCCACCTTGCCGAAGGGGTCTTCCTCTTCCGCCATGGCGTTGAGGACCTGAGCCCCGCCTTGCGTGGCCCAGTCATAGGCTCTGAGCCAGTTCTGGCGAACCACGATGGGGTCTGACGGCAATGCGCGGATCATCTCGACGAACCGTGCAAGATGCCAGGATAATTGGGCGTCGCTCGGCTCGTAGGCCGACTGCGCGGGGCCTACGAGCCGTGCTTCGCCCGTCTCGCTCGCTTCAATGACGAACGGGACAGCGGCAGGCCTGAGGGCAAGGACGACGACGCCTGCGGCCATCGCGCCAGCAAGGCCAAGACTTGCGAAAGCGGCAGTGCGCCAGGTGCGGGCGTGGGCCAGCGAAGAGCCCATGCGGCGGTCCCAGAGCTGCTGGGCCTCGCGATAGGGCGTCTCCGGCTCTGGCGTCTTCGACAGGCGCGAGGATCGCGCGCGGGTGAACATGGTCTCTTCCTTCTGGTCTGGCTTGACTGCTTCAGGTTTGTGGATGGGGTCTCGACGGGTCAGCCGGGCTGTTTGAGGTTGGGGCCTTCGGAGGCGCCGCCGCCGTCGCCGGCATTGAGCGTGTGGGCCGCGACGAAGACGCCTTCGCGCAGCGCCTGAGACCGCTTGAACCGCTTCGCCCAATCCGGTTTGCCCGAGCCGGACTGGCCGGCGCCGGACGATGACGAGGCGCCTGCGGCAGGTGCGATCGCACCGGCGGCGCCAGCAACCGCGCGCTGACCTGCGCTTTCGCGATTGCGGAAGTGTCCGGCGACGCGGCTGCCGGCCTCACGCATGCTGCCAGCCGCGGACGCTCCGAGGCCGATGGCGGCATTGAGGGGCGCGGCGACCGGTCCTGACAGGCCCGTTCGCATTGCGCCCAACGCGGTTGCCGCTCGCAAGCCGCCGCCCGCGGAGGCGGCGCCGTTGGCGGTGGCGCGGGTGGCTGCGACCGTGGCGCCCGCGGCCGATCGCGCGGCAACGAAGGCGCCAGCCCCTGCCGCGCCCACACCCAGCGTCGTGCCCGCAGCGGCGCCTGCCGATAGCTGCGGCGCTCCCGACACGAGTCCGGCCGCGATGCGCGGGCAGAAGATCGCAAGGCCCATCAGGGTGAGGGCCCCCAGCACGACCGCAAATGCCTGCTCGATCGTCATGTCGTCTGGATCGAGCGCCGTGCGAAGCGTCTCGAACATGGTCGAGCCAATGCCGATGACAATCGCGATCACCAGCACCTTGATGCCGGACGAGATCACATTGCCGAGCACCCGCTCGGCCAGGAAGGTCGTCTGCCGCCAAAAGGCGAAAGGCACCAGCACGAAGCCGGCAAGCGTCGTCAGCTTGAATTCGACGATCAGGACGAAGAGCTGGATCGAGAGGACGAAGAATGACGCGATGACGATGATGCCGCCGAGGCACAGAAGAATGACCTCCGCCAGATTGCCGAAGAACTCGAATGGGCCCGGCGC
>JBGAKC010000010.1:0-124792 GCA_044224605.1 Hyphomonadaceae bacterium | reverse complement strand
GCCTTGCCATCGACCACGTCCATGTCGGTCGTGTTGATGAACACGCCCATGGGCGTCAGCGAATGCACGCCCTCTTCCGACAGGCCGTAGGCGTAGCACGTCGCCACCACGCTGATCCGCCCCTCCCTCGCGCCCTTGGCCAGCGCCTGGTCGACCCCGGCCAGCACGGCGCGGTTCAGGATCTCGAAGACGTATTCGCTTGAAAGGTTCTGACCCTCGGCGCCGGTCTGGAAGGCGTTCTGCATCAGCACGGCAGGGCCGCCATCGGGCGGCTGGTACATCACATCGATCTGTGCGCGCACCGAGATGCCGCCGCCGGGCGCTGCCTGCCCCCATTGCGCATCGGGCGTTTCCTGTGCGCTGGCGAATGGCGCCGCCACCGCCAGCACCGCCCCGGAAGCCAGTCCGGCGGCAAGTGAACGAAACCGCGATCTCGCGACAACGGGCAATCTGGACGACATGAGTGCAGCTCCACGATCTTCCCCTGAGCCGACACTCGCCTTGCGCCGTAGCGGAAAGATGGCGGCCAACGGCCGAAATCGTCGCGAATTGTATCGGGCCTCAGAAGTCCGGCAGCGAGACGCGCCTGAGATCACGGCGGATGCGCCAGCGCGAGAATACCGCCGTCCCGTAGCAGACCAAAGCATAGGCCAGTCCCAGGACCAGCGCGGCGGACAACACCACGGCGGGAGGCCGTCCCATCGCAATGCGCGCAATATCGTATTGCACCGACACCGCCAGCGCAGCGCCCAGCACGATCATCAGCAGCGTTACGATCACCAGCCCCGTCCGGTCCATCTCCATGATCCAGTCGATGCCGGAGAGGAATGGTCGCAGCGTCCTTCCACGGCGCGCCCGCGTGCGCACCAGCAGGCGCATGGTCTCCCTGTCGCCCGGCGAAAGACGCAGCGCCTCCAGCGCCATGTCATACGCCTCGTCCACCCGCCTGTCCGCGAGCGCACATTCGGCGAGAACCCGGAATGCGACCGCCCGCGTCGGATCGAGCAGCATCGCTCGCCGCGCCAAGGCTTCCGCCGCCGCATAATCCCACTGGCCGAGCCGCAAGTGCGCTACGTTGACCAGTTCAGATGCATCCTGCGCAAACCGCTCTGCATCGTCGAACAGGTCGCGCGCGGTCACCTGGTTCCGCAACCTGTCGCGCTCCTTGAATCTCAGGTCCTCGTTCGCGCTCAACCGCGCCACCGCCAGCCCGTAGAGCGCGTCGGAATCCTCAGGATTGTCCGCCGCGACATCCTCGGCCAGCTGCAAGGCTTCCTCGCGGGTCTTTCGATCGCGCCCCGTGACCTGCAGCGCGTAGGCCAGCACCGAACGCACCAGCTTATCGTCCGGCTCCGCCAGCGCAGCCGCTCGCGCCAGCTCCAGACCTTCCTTCTTCCTCCTGTTCTCGAACATGCAATGCGCCAGCAGCGCCATGGCGCGCGCATCTTCGGGATTTTCCGACAGCATCGTCCGCAGCCGCGCCTCCGCCCCGCGCAGATTGCCCGCGCGCATGAGCGCAAGGACGGCCTGCTCGTTGGCGTCGCGGGAGGCGTCCACCCCGGCGGCTCCCTACCTGGAATGCTTGTCGAGGAAGGCCGTCACGTCGTCATAAAGCCCGCCCTCGTTCGAATACCTGGCGTAGTTGCGGGCCTGCGACAGCCATTCCAGCGTCGTCGGCTTACGCGCTTTCGCCGCTTCTGCGAGGTGCTTCTGCCGGATCGGCGCGACCTCTCCGCTTTCGAGGCTTTCCTCGATCGCAAGGTCGCACGCCTCCTCCACGAGCCCGACAAGATCGGCGCCAGAGAATCCCGAGGTCGCCTGCGCGATCGGATCGAGGTTCACGCCCTCCTGTGGCCGGTCCTGCATCGCCATGCGCAGGATCGCAGCGCGTGCTTCGCGGTCCGGCGGTGGGATGAAGATCACCCGATCGAACCGGCCCGGCCTGCGGAAGGCTGTGTCGATCGCCCACGGCACGTTGGTCGCCGCAAGCACGAGGATCCCTTCATTGCTGGCGTTCACCCCATCGAGTTCGTTGAGGAAGGTTGAGACAAGGCTCGCGCCATGGTCCGCATGGCCGAAGCGCCTCCGCGCCGCCAGCGCCTCGATCTCGTCAAAGAACAGCACAGCCGGCGTTCCCGACCGCGCCGTCTCGAACGCCGAGGCCAGCCGCTTCTCCGACTGGCCGATATACATGTCGAGGATTTCCGCGATCTCGATCGAGATGAAGCTCGCGCCAACCTCGCCCGCAGTCGCGCGCGCCATCATCGTCTTGCCGCAACCGGGAGGACCATAGAGCAGCACGCCGCCACCGGCCTTGCGTTTGAACTTGCCGAACAGCGAGGGGTTGCGGAACGGAAGGATGATCTTGCGCGAGATGTCCTTCTTGACCTCCTCAAGCCCGCCGACATCCACGAACGTCTTGGGCTCGCGCCCGGTGCGATTGACCGGCGCAGCCTCATCGGCCGCCGGCACGCGCCCGCCACGCAGGCTCACCACATTGCCGCCCACCGACGCCTGCCGGGGCGTCAGCACTGCATCCAGAGATTCGTCATTCAGCGAGGGGTCCGCCGTCACGCCCTCGCGATAGGCCTCCGCCGCCTCGCCCGTGCGTCCCGCATCGAGCAGCATCCGCGCTCGCGCCACGCACAGCTTCGGTTCGGTCCCGTCAGTCCAGCGCACAGCCGCCTGCATGTCGCCCTGATCGGCGAGGAACTCCGCCGCCATGATCCTGGCGTCGACCTCGTACTGCGCCGGGACAACGCTCGACAGCCAGCGTGAGGCCTCTTCCGGCTCGACAGCCTCCTCCGCCGCCCGGATCACGGCCTTCAGCAGGCCGCTCTTGCCCGGAGCGAGGCTCGCCGCCTCGATCAGATCGCTGAGTTCACTCAACTTCCCATCCCTTTCGTCCGCCAGACCGATCTTAGGGTTGATGCAGGCTGGAGCAATGCTTGACTGCCTCGGCGCACGCCCCTACCCCGCGAGCAGCAGAAAACGGAGCCCACCATGTCGAAATGGTCCTTCCCCGCAGGCGATCTGATGAAGGGCAAGCGCGGCGTCGTGATGGGCGTCGCCAACGACAGCTCCATCGCCTGGGGCATCGCCCAGCAGCTTGCGGCGCAGGGCGCCGAAATCGCCTTCACCTACCAGGGCGAGAACCTCGAGCGCCGGGTGCGCCCGCTGGTCCAGAGCATCGGCATGGACACGATGATCCCGGCGGACGTGACCGACGACGCCAGCATGGATGCCGCCTTCGCGGCAATCAAAGCCAAGTGGGGCAAGATCGACTTCCTCGTCCACTCCATCGCCTTCGCCGGCAAGGAAGAGCTGATGGGCTCGATGGTGGCGAACACCTCGCGCGAGGGCTTCCGCCGCGCGATGGACATCTCGGTCTACTCGTTCATCGACTGCGCGCGCCGCGCGTCCGAGATCATGCCGGATGGCGGATCGATCATCTGCATGACCTATCTCGGCGCCGAGCGCGTCGTGCCGTCCTACAACGTCATGGGCGTCGCCAAGGCCGCGCTGGAAGCCTCCACGCGCTATGCCGCGCGCGATCTCGGCACGAAGGGCATCCGCGTCAACGCCATCTCGGCGGGCGCGATGCGCACGCTCTCGCTCGCCGGCATCCGCGGCGGCAAAGGCCTGATGAGCACCGGCCGCGACTGGTCGCTCCTGAAGGAAGACACTTCGATGGAAGGGGTTGCGGGCTGCGCCCTCTACCTGCTCTCGCCGATCGGCCGCTCGATCACGGGCGAGGTGGTGCACGTCGATGCGGGCTTCCACATTGTGGGCGTGCCCGAACTCTCCGAAGGCGGCAGCGAGCCGGCGGGCGCGTAAAGCCTACTGCGCGTCGGCGATACTGTAGGACGCCAGAGTTCCCTGCTGCGCGGTCATCATCGCCTGGTTGGCGGCCTTCATGACCCAGCCGTCCGGCGAGGTCAGCATCATCATCGCGCCGAAAGCGATGCCGATGATGCCGGCTGATCCGATCAACACGACCAGCGCGCTGCGGAAGTTCTCATCGAACCGGAAGGCGCGCTTGCGTTCTCCAAGTCCGCCGGAAACTGTCTGGTTCAACTCCATAGTCCACCTCCACTATGCCAGCCGCGCGCTGTTGCGCTGTGGCCTGCTTCACGCGGCGTGGGCGCCCTGACGCTGCCCAAACCGCCTTACAAACGGACCAGAGGTCCGCGCGTGGGGAGACTGCTCGTTGGGGAGGAAGGGCCGTTTGGCGTTTACGCTCTTCGGCTCTGTAAGCACAAACTACCTCACACATCCGCGAGCGGCAACGTGCGACATGCTCATCCCGGCGGAGACTGTGCAGTTTCCGGTGTTGCCGATTGCGGTCCACTCGGCCTCGTCGCCGGAGCATTAACTTCTGCCGGCTGGTCGTCCGGCGTCGCCAGCCATTGCTGCAGTGCGAGCATGACCATGGACGCAGCGACAACCAGCCCAATCCTGACCATCAACACCCAACTCATCCCCTTGATATTCCAACACTGCCGGGCGCGCGGTCGAAACTTTCGGCGGAAGTTCAGGCCTGCCTGTCTGCGGACGCTCGAATCCCGTCTGGGCCATCGCGGTCTCCTGGCTTTTCCAGCAGGGACCACACGGTTCCACGTCAGGTTCCCGCCTCAGCCTGCCGGCGCAACGCCCAGCTTCTGCAGCTGCACCCACACCGGCGCGATCAGGCGGTCGACCGAGTCGGCGTCCTGCTGGGCATCGCGGCCCGGAGGCGCCGCCTCGCAGGTCACGACGATATCGCAGTAATGCCGCGCGGGATCGATGAAGCGCGCCTGCGCCGCGCGCACGAACTGCAGGTATTGCTGGATCACGCTTTCGGCGCTGCGGCCCCGCTCCGCCTCGTCGCGCCGGATGCGGCGGATCAGGCGCAGGTCTGCGGGCGCATCGACGAACACCGTCAGATCAAACAGTTCCGCAAAGGACGGATCCGACAGCACGTGAATGCCCTCGATGATCACGACAGCCTTTGCCTCGACCTTCAGCGTCACGCCGGGCTTCCGGTCGTGCACGGGAAAGTCATAGACCGGCTGCTCGATATCCTCCCCGCGCTTCAGCGCCTCGATGTCACGGCGCAGATGCGCCATGTCCTTGTTGGCGGGGTCGTCGAAATTGAACGTGCGCTCCAGCTCCGCATTCTGCATGCGCAGCGCCGCCTCGCCGTAATGCGCGCGACCGAAATAGTAGTGGTCTTCCGTCACCAGCTGGCATTTGTGCGGCCCGAGCCGCGCCTGCAACGCGCGCGCCAGCGTCGTCTTGCCCGAGCCTGATCCGCCCGTGACAGCAATCATGAAGGAGTGGGCCACCGCTCAATCCCCGATCTTGCGATCGAGATCGCGACGCACCCGGTCTGACGACAACAGTTGGTCGATCCGCCGCGCCTCGTCATAGCTGTCGTCCGGAATGAAGCGCAGGATTGGCGTGAAGCGCATGTCGATTTCCCGGCTCAGCCGCCCTCGCAGGAAGCCCGCCGCTCGGTTCAAGGCCTCCACGGTCTTCGCCATGTCCTCTCCCCCCAGGGGGGCGCAGAACGCTGTCGCATTCTTGAGATCAGGCGAAATGCGCACCTCAGTCACGGTGATGGATTTTCCGTGCAGGTGCGGATCATCGAACTCCTCGCGGGCGAGGATGTCCATCAGCGCATGGCGGATAAGTTCCCCGGCGCGCAACTGTCTCTGGGTAGGCGGTTTCATCGGACCGTCAAAGAACCGGCGGGCCGGGATGTCAAGCGCATCCCCGCCCGCCCCTGCCCATTTGACCGGCGCTTCGCCCTTCAGGCGTCCAGATTGGCCGGATCCCAGAACACCGACAGCGCCACCGCCGCCAGCACGATGGCGCGGCGATCCGCCGGGGTTGTCCCGGGCGTCGCGAACATCACCGGGTCGCCGTTGATCTCAACGCCCCCGATGGCAGCTCCGTTGCGTTCGAACACATTACCTATGGGCGCCGACACGGGCAGGATCGACCCGGCGATCTCGTGCACCGACCGGATCTCCAGCATCGAGCCGCCGATCATCATCCGGCCACGGCGTTCCTGCTTGTTGCTAAGGCCAGGGGCCGTTTCCTGCACCTCGAACATCGCCGCGAGCTTCTGCCCGCCGCTGGCGAAGTCGCAGCCATAGGCCATGGGCGCCGGCTTGAACTCCACGATGTCGATCGTCACAGATCGCTCCTTCATGATGCAGCGGGCCTCAAGGCCATTGGCAAAGTCAGGGCCAGTGAGGCTGAACTTCGCCCCGCCGTCGCGCATGTTGTAGAGTTCAAAGAAAGACAGCCGCGTCGCCGACCTGCTGAAGACGCCGTTGTTCTGGCCGGCGGTGAAGTTGCCGGTTTCGCCGCCGCCAATGCCGAAGATCGGCGTCGATTCGGCCATCTGCAGGCTCGCCGGCCGCGCCATCTCGGCCGGACGGATAGCGGCGCACGCCGACAGGGAAACAGCAGCCGCGGCTGCCGCAAGGAAAGCGAAGGATTTCATGAAACAGGCTCCAGCTTTATCTCGTTGCGTCCCGGCCTTCTGTGGTCCGGTCACGTTGCGCCGATGGTGCCTGCACCTGGAGTTTCAAGTCCGCGCCCCGGCCCTGCCTGCCTCGCACGCCCCGTCTGAACGCCAGATGACTGATTTCACGGCCCGGATGGCCGTGTCGTTTTTCCGGCCGCACGCCCTGCCCGGACGCCTATCTTGAGGCCAGAGACACAAACAGCCACATAGGCCTAGCCATGCTGAACAAGCTCCCCGACCATGACCAGCTCTACAAGCATCTCCTGCGCCGCGACCCGGAGATGGACGGCGTCATCTATGTCGGCGTTAAGACGACTGGCATCTTCTGCCGCCCGGTCTGCCCCGCCCGCACGCCACTGTCGAAGAACATCACCTTCTTCGGCTCGCCCGATGAGGCCCTCGCCGCCGGCCTCCGCCCCTGCAAGCGCTGCCGCCCGCTGGACGATCCCAACGCGCCCGGCGTGATCATCGACAAGCTCCTGCGCCTGGTCGAGGAAGACCCGTCCCGCCGCTGGAGCGAGGATGACCTGCGCGAGATGGGCATCGAGCCCGCGACCGCCCGCCGCCAGTTCCAGAAGCGCTTCGACATGAGCTTCTCCCAGTACGCCCGCGCCCGGCGTCTGGGCCATGCCTTCAACTCCATCAGGAAAGGTGACGCGGTCATAGAAGCCCAGCTCGACGCCGGCTTCGACTCCGGCTCCGGCTTCCGCGAAGCGTTCGCTCGCCAGTTCGGCGAAGCTCCCAACAAGTCCCGCAAAGCGAAGACCTTCGCGATGGACTGGATCGATACCCCGCTGGGGCCCATGCTCGCCATCGCCGACGACACGCACCTGCACATGCTCGAATTCGTCGAACGCAAGAAATTGCAGGAGCACGTCGAGCGCTATCGCAGGCAGTTCAACGCCACCGTCCTGCCTGGCGATACGAATGCGCTCAAGCTGATCCGCAAGGAACTCGCCGACTACTTCGCCGGCAAGAACCTGAAATTCACATCCAAGATCGCCGGCGCCGGCACCGAATTCCAGAACGATGTCTGGGACGAGCTTCGCCGTGTGCCGCCGGGCGTCACCCGCTCCTATCAGGAAATGGCCGAACGCATCGGGCGGCCCTCGGCCGTCCGCGCCGTCGCCAACGCCAACCGGCTCAACCGCTGCGCCATCATCCTGCCCTGCCACCGCGTGATCGGCGCCGACGGCACGCTCACCGGCTATGCCGGCGGGCTCTGGCGCAAGCAGTGGCTGCTGGATCACGAACGCCGCCACACGGGGCAGACGCTGGTCTAGCTCCCGACGATTTCCCTCAAATTCGCCAGATCGCGGCAAACCGCGATTTGGCCTGAAGGCGCATGCTGGCGCCATGACCCCCGTGACCGGCATCGCCCTTTCCGGCCTCAACGCCTCGACCCTGCGCCTGCAGGCGTCGGCGAACAACATCGCGAATACTCACTCCAGGGGCGCGGCGGCGGGCGCCACAGGACAAGGCGCCTACACGCCGCTTGAAGTCCAGCAGACATCGCTCGCCAGCGGAGGCGTTGAAGCCGCCCTCGCCCCGTCCGCACGCGCAGCACTGTTGGCTTACGACCCCTCAGCGCCCTTCGCGAACGCGCAGGGCTATGTCGCCACGCCGGACATCGATCTTGCGGATGAAATGGTGCAGCTGATCACGGCCCGCTACAGCTTCGCGGCGAACCTTCAGGTCCTGCGCGCCTCGAACGAGATGCAGGACGACGTCCTGCGCATCCTCATCTAGACGCCCGCCCGCGCTGGATCGCCAGCACGCCCGCAACGCCGGCCCCCAACCCGCCAATGAACGCCGCCAGCATGGGCGACAGCGTCACGCTGGTGAACGAGACGACGCACACGATCACGAGAACCGCGAGCAGAATGACGATCAGGTCCTCGCGCCGCTGCCGGCTCATCTGGCTCCCCTAGTCCTGCTTCTCGTCGTCTTTCACCGTCACGCCGCGCTTCTTCAGCGCCTCGCGCAGCAGGAACTCGATCTCGGCGTTCACCGACCGAAGCTCCTGCGCAGCCAGGCGCTCGATCGCGGCGTGGAGCGCCGGATCGAGCCTGAGGGCGAAGGATTTCTTGCCGGGAGAGGCCATAGGCCGTCCGTCCTGATAGCTGGCCTATTGATAGAGCGAGCCCGTATTGACCACAGGCTGCGCCTCGCGGTCCGCGCACAGCACGACCAGCAGATTCGACACCATCGCCGCCTTCCGCTCGTCGTCCAGATGAACGATCTCGCGCTCAGACAGCTGATGCAGGGCGCTTTCCACCATCGAGACGGCCCCGGCCACAATCTTCTGGCGCGCTTCCAGCACCGCCTCCGCCTGTTGCCTGCGCAGCATGGAGGACGCGATCTCCGGCGCATAGGCCAAGTGCGAGAGGCGCGATTCATCGATCGTTACGCCAGCAACCGCCACGCGCTCGTTCAGCTTCTCACGCAGCATGTCGCCGACCTTGTCGGCGTCGGCGCGCAGCGTGGGCTCGTGCTCCTCGCCATGGTCATAGGCAAAGTGCGAGGTGATCTCGCGCAGGGCCGTCTCGATCTGGATGTTCACGAAGGTCTCGTAGTTGTCGACGTCGAACACCGCCTGCGCCGTGTCGACCACGCGCCAGACCACGACCGCAGCGATCTCGATCGGATTGCCCTTCTTGTCGTTCACCTTCAGCGTCTGCGAGGTGACGTTGCGCACGCGCAAGCTGATCTTCTTGCGCGAATACCATGGCACCACCCAGCGCAGGCCCGGCTTCTTGTCCGTGCCCTTGTAGTTGCCGAACAGCGTGATTGCCGCGCTCTCGTTCTGCTGGAGTGAGTAGAGGCCTGACAGGATCAGGATCGAGGCAAGCAGGATTGCAGCCGCGCCAACCAGGTTCGCCGCCACGATCATGCCGTCCTGATCCGCTTCCGCCGCGATGATGCCCTGGGCGCCCAGCCAGATGGCTGCGCCGAAGCCCACGAGCGAAAGCACGAGCAGGAAACCGCCGCTGCCGGTGGAAGCGGGTTTTTCCTGCGTCCGCTTGTGGCTGATGACTGTCATGTAGTCCTCCACGATCAATATCGAAGTGATATCACTTTGATATTGACGCCGGCCAAAGTCAAGCGCATTGTGAAATAAATCGAATGAGGGTCCGGGATCATGGACACAATGCTCATCCTCTGGCTGGCCGGCGGCGCTGTGGCGGTGATGGCCATGATGCTCGTCGTTGTCGGGCTCGCGCGCAGGCTCGACCGGGACGCGGCGGCCGAGAAAGCCTCACTCGGCAAGATCATGGACATTGCCTCGAAGATGAAAGGCGCGGGCGGCCTTGCCGCTGCGGCCGGCCCGGTCGTCGCCCTGCTCGCTCACGCCCGCGCGGATTCGAAGTCCGAGGACGAGCACAAGACCGCCGATCCGAGGACCAAGCAGATCAGGGCGTTCATCACAGGCCTTGCCATCGCTGGCGGCATCCTGATGGTCATCGTCGGCATCCTAACCGACAAGGGCTAGCACAGCGCCTACTCCGGGAGTTTCGGCGCCTCGGGCAGAAAGCGCCTGTCTCCGGCGGCCGGCGCCGCATTCTTGCGCCGCCTGCGATCGGGGCCGAAATAGACGCCGGTCTGAACGAATGACCGGGGCTGGTTCACCACCGCGACAACTTTCCGGTAGATCTCCGCCGCCGTGACCGGCTTGGCGCAGAACTCGGTGACGCCGGCATCGCGCGCCGCCTCCACCTTTGGCCGCTCGGAATACGCCGTCAGCATGATGATCGGCACGAACCTGTTCTCGCTGTCCGACGAAGTGCGCACCAGCTTCACGAAGTCCACGCCGTCGAGCGGCTGCATCGCCATGTCGACCATCACGATGTCGACCGGCGTGCTGCGCAACAATGCAAAAGCTTCCGCGGCGCCCTCGGCCTCGTAGATATCCTTGACGCCAAAGCCGCGCAGGATGGCCTTGACGATGTTGATCATGTGGCGGCTGTCGTCGATGACAAGCACACGCAGCGCGTCGAGCCGGGCGGACATGGCAACTCCTTGCGCCTGCACCAGCCGCCGGAGATCGTGTTCCCGGAACGCCGGCGAGTTCAGGCCGCGCGTATCCGTCTACCGCTGCCTGTTCACCACACCCTTAAGGCGAGGGCCCTTCGCTTTTACGGATCGGGGCCCCGTTACCCAAAACGGGTGACAGGGCCCATGCCGTCCGATGCCGATGCGCCTAGTAGCGTTGATACGTCCCCTTGATCGACGAATAACCGACGCTCGGCTTGCTCCAGTCGCAAACGCCGCCCGGGAAGACCTTCTTCATCTTCGCCTGCTGCGTCTTGGAGAATTTCACCTTGTAGGCGCTGAAGTCGACCGGCCTGAGCTGGCACTTCATGACGTCATTGGCGAGCGGCGCTCCGGCCATCAGGCGCGGCTCAGAATGGACCGGATAGGTCTTGTTCCACGACGTGTTGGGGTCCCAGCTGGCAACCTCGTTCACGCGCTTGCCGTCTGGCGTCCAGTAGGCGTCGACTGCATCAGACGGCTTCGCCTTCACCACCTTTTCGGCTGACAGCGGCGCCGGATCGGCGGCGATCGCATCAAGCCACTTGGTCATCGTGGTCAGCGCGATGGGCGCGATGTCCACCGTCGCCGGCTTGCCCCGCTCCTGCGGCCTGTCCACCACCCAGATCACCTGGTTCGCCGAGGAGCCTGTCGCCTTCTCCAGCCGCGCGCGGATGGTCAGGTCGCGGTGCCGGTCATGGATGTCGCCCGGCGTCATCGTGTCGTTGTAGGTGCGATAGTGCAGCATCGGCACACGATCGAGGTTCTTGAACGTGTTGATCAGGCCTGAGGCGTAGATTGCCTTGATCGCCGTCTCATCGCCCACCGTGCGCTTCGACGAGAAGCCGCCATCGATGTCGTTGCCGCCGACCTTGTCGTTGAGTGTCAGGAACTCGTCGACCGAGATCGTCCCGGCGTTGAGTGCGTTAAGGCCGTACTCCACGCCCACATTGTCGATCGGCCGCCGCGCGAAGCCCGTCTTCGGGTCCTTCCCATAGATGTTCACGCGCATTTCCTGCGTCGTGCAGCGTATGCCTTTCGGGTTCTTCTTCGGATCGTAGACGAGCGCCTTGTCGCTCACCGCACAGCCATCGACGAAGCCCGCCTGGATCGTGCGCACGAACGAGCGCTCCCAGGAACCGCAGGTGCCGTTGGTATAACCCATCACGGCGTCCTTCTTTTCCTCGCTCCACTTCTTGCCGTCCTTCGACCGCCAGAAGTTCTGCAAGAGGCCGCAGTCCGCCGTCTGCATCGAGGAATCGGGGAAGCTCAAGGATGGTTGGAGACCATCAAGAAGCCCCGGATACATCTGCGTGATCACCATCTGCTGGATCGAGCCGCCCGATCCGCCCGTGCCCACCGTCCATTTCGGAACGCCGTAACTCTCGATGAAATGCTCCTTGAGCATCATCAGCGTCTCGCCCTGCAGCACCTGGTTGCAGTGCTGCTGGTTCACGAGCTCGGTCGAGTTCATGTAGGCGAAGCCGCGCGACAGGTAGAGGTCCGACAGGATCGACGTCGCCTGGTTGGCGCCCTGGTTGTACTGTGTTCCGCAGCCGCCGCCGAACGTCACGCCCAGCCGCCCGTTCCAGCCCTCATTGGCGGAAACACCATCCGTCGCCGGATCATCCAGCACCGCGATGCGATAGATCGCGCGGTTGATCACTCCGCTCTCGACGCGAACGATGAACGGCACCGAGCGACCATCGATCGTCGTCGTCATTGCGACGTCAGCCGGGCGAGGCCCCTTGCGATCCATCGCCTTGTAGGCCCCGCCGGCCGAGGGCTTATAGAACCATTCGAACTTCGTCGGCGCCGAGCAGTTCGCGTCGGTCGGATCGCCAAGCCCTGATTCCTTCGTCCGGCACTCGTATGGCGCCAGATGCGGGCCCGACAGGATCGGTCCCGAGATCGGATAGTTCACGAGCGGCTGGCTCACCGAATAGCCGGACGGTCCGCGCGCCTGCAGCCAGTTCGCGCCCTTGTCCAGGCCGGTCAGCAGACCGCGCAGAGTGTTGCTCGGCTGGTCGAACTTCAACGGCGTCGCAAGCTCTCGTCCGTTGAGCGACAGCTTCAGCTCGCTCGCCTTCGCGCCCTCGCTCGCCTTGATCTCGACCAGCGCATCGCCGCCCGACACAAGATCGTAGCGCGAGGACAGGACGCTGATCTCGATCTTGCCCTGCGGCCCCGAATTCGCGGACTGCGGCAGCGCCGGCGCCGCAATCAGAGACCCAACCGCCAGCGCGCCCGCCGCGCATCCGGCAAGCACACGTATCCTGAGCTGTGACATCACCTTCTCCCTCCGCCGGAACTATTGCCCGTTGGAAGGAGAATAGCCGCGACGCCGCGAAAGTCAGGCACATTTCGGTGAGAACCGGACCGCCGGGCTGCCGCCCGTCAGAGCGGCGCATAGCGGGGCTATTGTATTCACTGCTCCGCAGCGACTTCCGGGCAGGCGCCCGGCGGTCCTGCGGCCTATTCCGCCAGCGGTTCAGCCGTCGGAACCATCGCCGCATGCTGTTCCGCAGCAGGTGCGGCCGCGTCATAGTTCAGCGTCATGTCCTGCATGACATACCACGCCCCGGCCATCGCCATCACGGCGGCCGTGAAGAGGATTGAAGCCTGATGCATGTTGGCCTCCGGTCGCGTGGCACCGCCGCCTGCAAAGCGAACGGTTGCTCTACGCGCAACCATGCCAACTTTTGGTGAACATGCCGTTCAACTGGTCGGTGAAATTGAAAAGGCCCGGGCGGAAACCCGGGCCTTTTGCTTGGATTCTGCAGCTAAATCCTACTCCAGCTTCCGCTCGATCAGCTCCACCTGGAAGCACTCGATCTGGTCGCCTTCGCGGATGTCCTGGTAGTTGGCGAAGGCCATGCCGCATTCCATGCCCTGCTTCACTTCCGGGACTTCGTCCTTGAAGCGCTTCAGGATGGACAGCGTGCCCTCGTGGATCACGACGTTGTCGCGCAGCAGGCGGACGCCTGAACCGCGACGCACAATGCCTTCCGACACGCGACAACCGGCAACCTTGCCGACCTTCGAGATGTTGAAGATCTGAAGGATCTCTGCGTAGCCCAGGAACGTCTCGCGGCGTTCCGGCGCCAGCATGCCCGACAGCGTGTTCTTCACGTCGTCGATCAGGTTGTAGATGATCGAATAGTAGCGGATCTCGACGCCTTCGCGCTCGGCCAGGTCGCGCGCCTGCTTATTGGCGCGGACGTTGAACGCGATGATCGGCGCATTGGCCGAGATCGCGAGCTGCACGTCGCTCTCCGAGATGCCGCCGACGGCGCCCAGCACGACACGCGCGCGGACTTCATCGGTCGACAGCTTCTCAAGCGATTGCGTGATCGCTTCCACCGAACCCTGCACGTCGCCTTTGACGAGGAACACGGCCTCTTTCAGGCCGCCGCCGGCCGCGCCGCCGCCTTCCTTGATCCGTGCGAGCATCTGGTCGAGCGAAGTGCCCGCCCGCGCCGCCGGACCCGTCTTGTTGCGCTTGGTGCGCAGGCGGTAGTCAGTGATCTCGCGGGCGCGAGCCTCGCTATCCACCACCACGAACTGATCGCCCGGATCGGGGGCGCCATCGAGGCCGAGAATCTCGATCGGCGTCGCGGGACGCGCGTCTTCGACCTGCTGGCCACGCTCGTTGTTGAGCGCCTTCACCCGGCCCCACTGGCCGCCGGCGACCACGATGTCGCCGCGCTTCAGCGTGCCGCGCTTGACCAGCACCGTCGCCACCGGACCCCTGCCCTTGTCGAGCTTGGATTCGATGACCACGCCGTCCGCGTCGCGGTCCGGGTTGGCCTTGAGTTCGAGGAGCTCGGCCATGGCCGTGATCGTGTCGGTGAGTTCGTCGAGGCCGGTCTTCTTGAGGGCTGAAACGAACACGGCCGGGGTCTGGCCGCCCATGGCTTCGACCTGCACATCATACTGCAGCAGCTGCGTCAGCACGTTTTCCGGCCTGGCGTCGTGCTTGTCGACCTTGTTGACCGCTACGATGATCGGCGCGTTCGCCGCCTTCGCGTGCTGGATCGCCTCGATCGTCTGCGGCATCACCCCATCGTCCGCCGCCACCACGAGGATGACGATGTCGGTGGCGTTGGCGCCCCGCGCACGCATTGAAGAGAACGCGGCGTGGCCCGGCGTGTCGAGGAAGGTGATCTTTTCCCCCGACTTGAGCTGCACCTGATAGGCGCCGATGTGCTGCGTGATGCCGCCGGCTTCGCCGGAAACCACATCTGTCTGGCGCAGCGCATCCAGGAGCGACGTCTTGCCGTGGTCGACGTGACCCATGACCGTCACCACAGGCGGGCGCGGCTCGAGGTGATCGTCGATGTCTTCCTTGCCTTCGAGGCCGATCTCGACATCCGATTCCGCCACGCGTTTCACGGTGTGGCCGAATTCCTCGACGATCAGCTGGGCAGTGTCGGCGTCCAGCACGTCGGTCGAGCGGACGAGTTCGCCCTGCTGCATCATGAACTTCACGACGTCGGCCTGGCGCTCGCTCATGCGGTTGGCGAGATCAGCGACCGTGATCGACTCCGGCAGGATGACTTCGCGCGAAACTTTTTCGCCCGCGCCGCCCGCCAGTTTCAGACGCCGGTCACGCTCACGCTCACGCGCGCGCTTCACGGCGGCGTAGGAACGCTGCCTGTCCTCGTCGTCTCCGAGCGCGGCCGAAATCGTCAGCCTGCCCTGACGGCGTTTCGGCTCGTCCTTGCGGGCCGGGCGGTTCTCGCCCGTCGGCTCGTTGTCGCCCGCGCTCTTCACGCGCTTGACGCGTCCGCCGAGTTCGCTCAGCGGCGTCAGTTCATCCGGATCCAGCGGAGCAAGCGGACGCGGTCCGCCGCCGGGGCCGCGACCGCCAGGACCACCCGGTCCACGGCCAGGACCGCCGGGACCACCCGGTCCACGCGGACGATCGCCCGAAAAACCACCCGGACGCGGCCCGCGATCCCCGCCGGGGCCGCCAGGCCCACGCGGTCCGCCCGGACCACGCGGACGGTCACCATCGGGGCGCACGCGAACAGCCCCGCCCGGTCCACGCGGAGGCGCGGCGCGGTCGCCGCTATAGCTGGTTGCGCCCGTACGCGGGGGAGCGCCACGCGTGTCACGCCGGAAGTCGCCACGGTCACCACCGCCGCCGCCACGGCCGCCACGGCCGCCACGTTCACGCTCGCCGTCGTCTTCATCGTCACGGGTCTGCGGGGCGACATCACCACGCGCCGAAGCTTCCTGACGGCGCTTTTCTTCCTCGGCCATCCGGCGCGCTTCCTCGGCGCGGCGGCGGTTGGCTTCCTCGATCGCTTCCTGTTCGGCGCGGCGGCGCTCCTGATCGGCGCGGGCGGCGTCGATCGCGGCCTTGCGGGCCTTGAGTTCGGCTTCGGAGAAGTTCGACTTCTTGACAGCCTCCTGAGCAGCCGTCGGCTGCGCCGCAGCGGCAGCGGCGCCGGCCGGCTTTTTCTCGGGCTCAGCGGCGCGAGCCGCCGGCTTGGGCTGTGCGCCCGGAGCCAAGACAACCTTCTTCTTCTTCACCTCGACCGCCACCTGCTTGGAGCGGCCGTGGGAGAAGCTCTGCTTCACCGTTCCGGTGTCCGACCGCTTCAGCGTCAGCGGACGGCGTCCCGAGTTATCATCTTTCGTATCGCTCAATTCGTTCTCTTCGCTTCAGGTCTTGTCGCTCGAACCGGCGTCGCCGGAAGTTCATGCCCGTGTGCCCGGAGGATCGCCCCCGGAGACACGGGCCTAGCTCTCTTCAATGTTTCGCCCCGTAGCGCCACTCCCGGAACCGGAGGGCGGCTGCCAGTCTGGCAGCCAGACACGCCGGAACCCGGAAAGCCTCGCCAGCTCCCCCATCCAGGCGTGCGCTATACGGCCATATTTGAGGCATGCGTGTATCACACGCTCGCGCCCCAAGGCCATGCCCAATTCATCGCCCGAAAAACAGCCGACGACAGGGGGAAGTTCACGGTTTCCAGCGGGTTTACCAGCCTCGTCCTGATCGGGGCCGTAGAGCCCCTTCACCAGGGCGAGCACCTTCTGGCGCTGGTCCTCGGAACCATCTGAAGCTTCGATCAGGCACCCTGGGCGGGCCTCGCGCACGGCTTCGCGCACCTGTTCGAAGCCCAATATGAGATCGCCCGAGCGCTTTGCGAGGCCGAGCTGGTCAAGAATCCGCTTCGCCAGCAGGATTTCTGTCTGAACGGAAAGGTCCGGCGCAACTTTCACCTGGGTTTTGAACGCCCGGTTGAAAGCGCCTTTCTTCACGGCAAGGTCGATCGCCTCGGCGCTGGCCGTCACCCACGCGCCCCTGCCCGGCAGGCGCGCCGCAAGATCGGCCATCACATGACCGTCCGGCGACAGCACGAACCGGATCATCTCGCCCTGTTCGCGCCGCTCCATCGTGACGATGCAGCGGCGCTCAGGCTCACGCGCACCCGCCTTGCCGGCGCGGGGCGGACCCGCGTCGGTTTCGGCCTCATGATTGCCGCTCAGCTCGCCATCACTGGTCGCTTGAGGCATTCGCCCCCTTCAGGTTGAACAGCTCGTCGCCACGGCTGCGGGCCGTGTCCGCCGGTGTTTCGGCGCCAGCCGCATCGAGTTCGGCTTCTTCCGCATCGAGCGCCGCGGCGCGGGCCGCCAGCGCATCTTCCAGCGCCTGCGGCTCGACCCAGCCGGCCGCCACGCGCGCCTTGAGGATGAACAACTCCGCGTCGTCGCGGCTCATGTCGCCCTTATCGAGAAGGCCCGGCACGAATTTCGGCTTGCCGTCCGGACCCGGCTCCTTCCAGCCGACGAGATCGTCCGGCACGAGGCCCGCGAGATCGTCGATGGTCTTGACGCCGTTCTCGCCGAACTTGACGGCCATGGCGGGCGTGACGCCTTCCATGTCGGCCACTTCGTCCGTGACGCCCAGTTCTTTCCGCTTGGCGACCAGCTCGGCCGTCAGCTTCTCGAGGTATTCGCGCGCGCGCTGCTGGAGTTCCGAGGCCACTTCCTCGTCGAAGCCTTCGATCGAGGCCAGCTGCTCGATCTCGACATAGGCGATCTCTTCCACGGTCTCGAAGCCTTCCGAGGCCAGCAGCTGGGCGAGTGTTTCGTCCGCATCGAGAGCCTTCTGGAACAGGTCGGTGCGCTCCTTGAACTCGCGCTGACGGCGTTCCGAGTCAGCCGCTTCCGTCATCAAGTCGATCTGCCAGCCGGTGAGCTGCGAGGCGAGACGCACGTTCTGGCCACGGCGGCCGATCGCCAGCGGGAACTGGCTTTCTTCCACCACGACTTCGACGCGGCCTTCTTCCTCGTCGATCACGACCTTGGAGACTTCCGCCGGCTGCAGCGCGTTGACGATGAAGGTCGCATCGTCCTGCGACCACGGAATGATGTCGATCTTTTCCCCGCCGAGTTCCGACACCACCGCCTGCACGCGCGCGCCGCGCATGCCGACGCACGCGCCCACGGGGTCAATGGAGTTGTCATGGCTGAACACGCCGATCTTGGCGCGCGAACCCGGATCACGGGCGCAGGCCTTGATCTCGATCACGCCTTCATAGACCTCGGGAACTTCCTGCGCGAACAGCGCAATCATGAAGCTCGGGTGCGAGCGCGACAGGAAAATCTGCGGGCCCTTGGCTTCGGACGAGACCTTGTAGAGGTACGAGCGCACGCGGTCGCCCGTGTTGAAGTTCTCGCGCGGGATGCCGTCATTGCGGCGGATCACGCCTTCGGCCTTGCCGAGGTCAACGATCACGTGGCCGTATTCGACGCGCTTCACCGTGCCGTTGATGATCTCGCCGACGCGGTCCTTGAAGTCGTTGTACTGACGGGCCCGCTCGGCTTCACGGACCTTGCCCGTAATCACCTGCTTCGCGGTCTGAGCGGCGACGCGACCGAATTCGAACGGCGGCAGTTCTTCGCGGAACTCGTTGCCGATCTCGGCCTCGGGATCCATCTTCTTGCCTTCGGCGAGCGTGATCTGCGTCACCGGATTCTCGACCGTCTCCACGACAGTCTGCACGCGCCACAGGCGCGTCTCGCCGCTATCAGGATTGATCTCCGCGCGGATGTCGTGCTCCAGCCCATAGCGCGAGCGCGCCGCCTTCTGGATCGCCTCTTCCATCGCCTCGAGCACGATGCGCTTGTCGATGGATTTCTCCGCCGCGACCGCGTTCGCGATCTGCAGGATTTCCAGCCTGTTAGCCGAAACTGCTCCGGTAGCCATTTTCCCTATTTCCTCTCGTCTTCGTCGTCGTCGAGGTCTTCACCCTCGTCGTCGAACTCTTCCTCGTCACCGACCTCGACATCGTCGAAGTCCTCGCCGGCTTCATCGGACATCTCATCCGCCTCGCCGTCGAGATCCTCTTCATCCTCATCGACAGCCACATCCGCCGCCGCCTGGCCCCTGGCCCGCGCGTCCTGGATCAGCTTGTCCGTCAGCACCAGCATCGCGCGGCTCATATCGTCGACCGCGATCGTCGCGTTCCCGCCATCCTTCAGCCGCAGCGCCACGACGCCGTCCGTCTCACTCTCGATCCAGCCATGGAAGCGCTTGCGCCCCTCCGCGTTCGGATAGCTGAGCTCGACCTTCACCTCGTGCCCGAGCCACTTGGCGAAATCGCCCTTGCGCGTCAGCGGCCGGTCGATGCCGGGCGAGGACACTTCGAGCGAATATTCCCCCGCGATCGGATCCTCGACTTCGAGGATTGGGTTGAGCGCGCGGCTCAGCTTCGCGCACGCCGCCACCGTCATCGTGCCGTCCGGCCGCTCGGCCATGATCTGCAGCGTCGGCGTCTGCGATCCCGTCACGCGTATCCGCACGACGTCCAGCCCGAGGCTCTTCGCCACCGGCTCGACCATGTCGAGAATACGCAATTCAAGTTCGCTTTGCGCCCGCATAAGGGGTCGTCTGCCTTCGATTTTGACCGGAAAACCGGGCCGGAAATGCGAAGCGGCGGCCCAGTTCCCGGGGCCGCCGCTTCGATGTGAGAACTGGTTCGAGAGGGCATATAGGAGGTTCGAAACAGGAAGTCGAGCCCCTTTTCATTTGCATCCTCCAGCCACTGGTACGGCCGGACCGCCGGGCTCCTGCCCGGCAGTCCTCGCGCAGCGACGGGAACCTTCAGCGGGAGGCGGGGTATCCCGCGCGCCTACTCCGCCAGCGCCGCACGCAATACGTCAGGATCATAGAGCGACCGCGACTCTTTCGGCAGCACCACCGCCTCTGCCGCATCGATCAGTTGCATCGCCCGCGCGAACCTTCCCTCGTGATCGGATTTGTGTCCGACGCCAACCTCCGCCGGCATTCCCGCCATCCACGCCTCGATCGATCGGCTGGCCGAGACGAGTGCATCGCGCACGTCGCCCTGATTGGCGGCCGCAAATTTCTCATGCACGACGCCCAGCCTCTCGCGCGCTATTCGCCCCATCAACTGCGCCGCGTCGCGATTACCCTCAGCACCTTCAAGCGCTCCGGCGAGAGTCATGGCCGCCTTAACATCAGCGATGTCATCTCTCGCCTGCACCGGGACTCTTGCCAGTGGGTCACCGCATTTCGATACATCCTGCGCATTCATAAAGCTGATCAGCGCATCAAACACGACCTTCGGCGGTTCCTGACCGTCAAACTCCTCGACAACCAGTCCGTGCACCTTCTCGCGGAACTCCCGGCTCAGCCGATCGCGTATCTGCTTCCCATCCTTTTTTGCCAGATCTGGAATAGGCGTCGGGTTGAACGCACCATCCCCTCTGACCTTCGACAAGAGACTGGATGTAACGTCAGCCCGGCCAGGCGCGTCAGATACGCCATCGAGAAAGAAGTCCGCATTGTCGCGGCCATTGAGGTGGCAGGACGAACAGGACAGCCCCATGCGCCCTGCTGCTCCACCCAATAATGCGGAACTTTCGAACGCCAATCGCCCGATCGCGAAGCGGTCCAGATCACTTAGCCCAGGGCCTGTTGCATCAGAGGCCTTGGCGATTGGCGCCATTGCGCAAGCCGCCGGCCGCGTCGTTAGCGCATTCACCTTGTCCGACCCCGGCGCGATCCAGCGCAGCGTCCGCAGGCTGTCGCGCGTCACCGGCGCATCCGCCTCCGGCGCGCTTGCGCACGCCGCCAGTGCAATCGCAATCAGCCCGGCCGCAGCCCTCAGGATTTCGCCCCGTCGATCCAGCGGCGCAGCTCCTCGGCTTCCTCGCAGCCGAACTTACATATCCTCTCGAGCGTCACGAGCTGCGCCTTTGCCCGCGCGACCTGCCCGGTCTCGACATAGTACTCGCCGAGATACTCGTTCGCCCCGCGATGCGCCGGATCAAGCTTCAGCGCAGCCGAATAGTAGCTGATCGCTACGTCGTAGTTGTGCAGCTTGCGGTTGGCGAAACCGATATAGGTCAGCACGTCCGGATGCGGCCCCAGCGCCACGCCCGCCGCGCGCAGCGACCACAGCGCCTCCTCATACTTGCCCTCATTGATCAGGCCCGAGGCCGTCAGGTACGCCACATCGCCATCCTTCGCCGACGCCAGCCGCGTCATCTCGCCGGACAGCTGCAGCTCGCCTGCAGGGTTGGCCACCGCCGCATCGATCCGCGCAATCGCCGCATCGATCGCCGCCGCCTCCGCGCACGTTCCCGCGCACTTCGCCTTCAACCCTTCGA
Organism: Hyphomonadaceae bacterium; assembly: GCA_044224605.1. Lineage (GTDB taxonomy): Bacteria > Pseudomonadota > Alphaproteobacteria > Caulobacterales > Hyphomonadaceae > UBA7672. Next base: position 103,587 of record JBGAKC010000010.1, on the reverse strand, counting down.
GCGCCGTCTTCTGTTCGGCCGCCTTGCCTGCATCGCCCTGCTTCGCCTCAACCGCGCCCAGCCACCCCCGCGCGAGCGCGTGGTTTCCGTCATACTTCACGGCGTTGCGGAGATACTTCCGCGCATTGTTGAAATCCTGCTGGCCGATCTGCGCCAGCGCCATCATGTAGTTGGCGTTCGCATCCTTGCCCGCGAAGTCGAGCACGTCGTCGAACGCCTTCTCCGCCTGCTTGAAATTGCCCGCCTTGAGCAGATCGACGCCCTGCGCATAGCGCTTGGCCGGATCGATGTTCGAGCCCGATGCGCTGGGCGCCCCGCCGCCGCCTCCCCCGCCTCCGTTCGCCGCCAGCGCCGGCGTCGCGATCAGCGCGGCCATCGCTGTGACCAAAGCCAAGTGAACACGTTTCATGGCCTGTCCTCCCATGGGGCTGTCGGCAGCCTACGCCTGCTCCTCCTGCGCGCCAGCGGAAAAAACCGCTTACCCGGCATGACCGCATGGATTTGATCGGGGACTTGAAGCGACGGCCGCATCAGCCCACCGGCATCAAGCTGGGGCCAGCGCCTTCAGCACGCTTTCCACCAGCCGGCGCGAATAGACTTCCGGCACAGGCCCGCGCATCGCGATCAGCCGGTGCCAGATCGGCCCGAACAGGAGTTCCGTTGCAAGATCAATGTCCCAGTCGCGCCGCACCGCGCCCTTCAGCGCCTGCTCGGCGAGGATATGGCGCAGCGGAATTTTCACGCTCTCGGAGAACCAGCCGCGGAACGTTTCGCCCGCATCACTGTCATCCGCCGCCGCCAGGAGCGCCCCGCGCCAGGCATGCGCGCCATCGCCCGTACGCACCGCAACCAGCATCGGCTCGATCAGCGCCGCGATGCGATCGCGCACATCCGCATTGGCCGGAACCGGCTTCGGCTCGCCGATCGTCGCCAGCGCCGCGTCCACCGCCAGACACGCCGCCGATTTCCACCAGCGATAGATCGTCTGCTTCGACGCCTTCGCATTCTTCGCCACGCGGTCGACGGAAAACCCGCGCCAGCCGTGTTCCGACATTTCCGTATATGCCGCCACCAGCACGGCGTTGGTCGACGCCTCGCTGCGGCGGGGGCCCACGCGGCGCTTGTCGCCCTCTTCTGACGTTTCGTCAGGCGGCTGCGTCGGAATGTCGTCGTCGACCATGACGGCCTCGTCTCCAGCGGCGGGAAAACGCGTACGGTGCAAAGCGAGGACTAACGGAACTATGCGTACCTTGTCCGCCAATCGCCCCTTACAAGTCAATGACCCCGCAACCAAGAGGATTTGCGTCCGCCTCAAACTTTGGGTAGCGACACGCCACCATGATCGACCCCGCAGACGACGCACAGGACCTGATCGCCGGCTACCGGCGTTTCCGGGCCACCCGCTACCGCGAAGCGCGCGATCTTTTCCGCCGCCTGCGCGACGGGCAAGAGCCCGCAACCATGATCATCGCTTGCGCCGACAGTCGCGCCGATCCCGCCATGATCTTCGACGCGGCGCCGGGCGAATTGTTCACCGTCCGCAACGTCGCTGCCCTAGTGCCGCCTTACGATGAAAGCGGCGGCCTGCACGGCGTCTCGGCTGCTCTCGAATTCGCGGTCACGCGCCTCAAGGTGAAGCAGATTGTCGTCATGGGCCATGGCGGCTGCGGCGGCATCGCCGCCTCCCTCGCCGCCGCCGCCGACCGTCCTGTCGGCCGCTTCATCGCCCCGTGGGTCGAGATCGCCGCCGACGCGCGCGATGCTGTCCTGCGCGATGAATCCGTGCCGCGCTCCGACTGGCAGGAAGCCGTCGAACACAACGCCGTCGGTCTCTCGCTGAAAAACCTGATGAGCTTCCCCTTCGTGCGCACCGCCTACGAGCGCGGCGAGCTCAACATGGACGGAGCCTGGTTCTCGATCGGCAAGGGCGAGCTGCACTGGCGTGACCCTGCGACCGGCCATTTCTCCGTCGTCAGCGCCGAAGACACGACCGTCGACCAGGACAACAAGATCTAGCTTTGGGGACACGCATGAAGCCGCTTCGGATCATTCTCGCCGCAGCTGGCGCCGTCGCGCTCCACGCCTCGGCCTGCGCGCAGGATCTCAAGGGCGACATGGAATACTTCATGTCGGAATACCTCCGCGCCTGGAACGCGCACGACGCCAGGCTGATCATCAAGGACTTCTACCGCCTCGACCCGTCGCACCGCTGGGCCACCGTCGAAGGCCTGCAGGCCGAATTCGACCGCCTCAAGGCAGAAGGCTACGACCATTCCGACATCAAGAGCATCACGGGCTGCGTCCTTACCGCCGACACTGGCCAGGTCGAGCTCCGCTTCACCCGCCTCAAGACCGACGGCTCCTTCATGCCGCCGAAGGACCGCGTCTCGGTCTATCAGGTCCGCCGCTTCGACGACGGCTGGCGCGCCACCAGCATGGCCGCCCTCCCCGAAGGCCAGAGCATGAAGTGCGCCGAATAATCTAACCGCACGGACGACTGGAAGCGCATTATCCCGCCGGACAAACCAGCGGCTTGCCGGCATCTCCGCCCGTCAGCTTGGTGATCCGCCACCCGTCGGGGAATCTCTTCAGTTCATAGTTCGACGCGCGATCCTTCGGCGGCAGCGCCTCGCCGCTTTCCTTCAGCCGCGAGAACTTCATCCCCGCCCACGCCGTCTCCGCGCCGGTGATGCACGCCTTGATCTCGTGGATGTCGGAATGGTGATAGCCCTGCGCCCGCAGATTCACGAAGCCCTTCTCCAGGCTCTCCGCCTGCGCGGCCACAGGCGGACCCATGCGATAGAAATCGCGCGCGATCGTGCCTGAGTCATGCCGATTCCACGCCTTCGTGTAATCCCACATGAACTGCTCGACCACCGTCTCCGGCGCCAGCGACGGCGCCTGTGGCGCGCTCTCGCACGCGACCAACGCCAGCATCATGGCAACGCCCGCCTGCCTCATGCCTCGTCCCCCTCAACCGCCCTCGGCTCGCGCCACATGGCTTCCAACGGCGGACCGCCGGGTCCCGGCTCGAACAGCTTCATCCGTTCGAACCCGCGCGAGCGATAGAAGCCGGTGTTCGCCGGGTTCGAATTCTCCAGATAGCACGGCAGCCCCTTGCGATCCGCCGCCGCCAGCACCGGCGCCATGATCTCCTTGCCCAGCCCCTTGCCGCGCGCCGCCTTCCGCGTGCCGATGGCGAAGAGATACATGTGCGGCGCCTTGGGATGCTCCCGCGCCATCGCATCGGCCGCCGCCAGCGCCCGACGCGCCGCCCCGCCCGCGCCCATCCCGATCATCGCGCCCACAAGACCCAGCGTGGGCAACAATGCCAGTTCGCGATCCGCCGAGGAATGCGACCACATCGTTGCGGCCCTGTCGCCGATCAGGTGACACGTCCCGCGCTTCAGGTAGACGCTTTTCGCTAGCGCCGAAAACACCGTCGGCAGCGGCTTGGGCGTGCCGAAGATCCAGAGGTTCACCGGGTCTTCCGAGAATGCTTCGGCGATGATCGCGCCGACCTGCCGCCAGTCCTGCGGTTTCGCCGCCTGCATCCCGTCCGGCAACCTGATGTCCAGAGTTTCCGGCATGGGCGGCGTTCCCTAGCTGCAGCTCAGCACCGTATCGTAAGCCACGCTCTCCTGATCGCCAATGCGCCAGCCCGCGTCGGTCTTCACGAGTTCGAACACCGTCGCCTCGTCGCCATCCATCAGCCCGCCATAGGTAAAGAGCTTGCCGTACTTCACCAGCGCTTTGCCATGCGTGGAGTCCTTCCCGCAGAAGGCCGCGCTGTAGACGTCAAGCTTCCCGAAACTGTCGCCGCGCAACGCATCGAACGTGCTTGTCAGCGCCGCTTCCTCGGCCTTGGCATAGACGTCCTTCAGCATCGCCGCTGAGTCACCCTTGTTGAACGCCGCGATCCAGCGATTGATCACCGCCTTGCCCTCCACCTCGATCTCCGTCGCCCCCTGCTGCGCCAATGCAGGTGCAGCAAGCACGACAGCCAGAAGGCAGACAGCAACACGCTTCATCGGAAATCTCCCTCGCCCCTGTGAAGCGGACGCCGCGTTGCTCCGCAAGCACGCGCCGCAGCTCCCACGCAAACGTGAGTCTAGCCGATCGGCCTCTTCCGCAGCAACAACAGCGCCACGAGGCTCAGCCCCGCCGCCACGCTGAGATAGATCCCCACCAGCGGCAGCCCGCCCTGCTGCGCCAGCGCCTGCGCCGCGATCGGCGTGAACCCGCCGCCAATCACGCCGCCCACATTGAACGCCACGCTCGCGCCCGTATAGCGCACACGCGCCGGAAAGAGCCCAGGCAGCCACGCGCCCAGCGGCCCGTACACGAACCCCATCAGCAACAAGAGGATCGACAGGAACCCGCCCACCATCAGGAGGTCCGCCCCGCCCATCATCGGCGCCATCAGGAAGCCCGCGCCCACGCTCAGCGCACACCCGATCAGCAGCACGATGCGCGGGCTCGCCGCATCCGACCAGTAGCCTGCCCACACGATCCCGCCCGCCATGAACAGGATCGCCACGAGTTGCACTTGCAGGAAGGTCTCGCGCGGAATGGCCAGCGTCGTCGTGCCATAGCCAAGCGCAAACGCCGTCGCGATGTAGTAGATGCAGAAACACGCCACCACGCCGAACGTGCCGCCCAGCGTCTCCTTCCAGTGATCGCGGAACAGCTCGCCCAGCGGCACCATCGGCGGCCGCTCGCGTTCCAGAACTTCGCGGAATGCAGGCGTCTCCGTCAGCTTGAGCCGCACCCACAGCCCCACCGCCACGAGCAGCGCGCTCGCCAGGAACGGAATGCGCCAGCCCCACTCCAGGAACGCATCCCTGGGCAGCACAAGACCGAGGATCAGGAACAGCCCGTTCGCCGCGATGAACCCCACCGGCGCCCCAAGCTGCGGGAACATTCCATACCGCGCCTTCCAGCCCGGCGGCGCATTCTCGACCGCCAGCAGCGCGGCTCCACCCCACTCCCCACCAAGCCCCAGCCCTTGCCCGAACCGCAGCACGCACAGCAGCAGCGGCGCAATCCATCCAGCCATCGCATAGGTCGGGAGAAAAGCGATCGCCATGGTCGATCCGCCCATCAGCATCAGCGACCACACCAGCGTCGACTTCCGCCCGATCCGGTCCCCGAAATGCCCGAAGATCACCGCCCCGATCGGCCGCGCAATGAAGGCGATCGCAAAGGTCGAATAGCTCAACATCAACTGCGCCGACGCGTCGGTCTTCGGAAAGAACAGCTGGGGGAAAACCAGCGAGGCCGCGGTCGCATAGATATAGAAGTCGTAGAACTCGACCGCCGTGCCCACAAGGCTCGCCGTCAGCACCCGCGCCGCCGGCGCCCGCTCCGCTGTCGCTGTCATGCCGCTCCGCCCTGTCGCGCAACCCGGGCGGGTTTAGGCCAGAAAGCTGCGCAGGTGGCAACCTACTCCGCCGCCGCTTCCTTCTCCGCCAGCCGGCGCTTCAGCGCCTCGCTGGCTTTCTCCTTGACGCTCTCCGAGCGCAGCTGCCCGCAGGCCGCCAGGATATCCCGCCCGCGCGGCGTCCGGATCGGGCTCGCATATCCCGCCCGGTTCAGCACTTCGGCGAACGCCTCGATCGTCTCCCAGTCCGAGCACTCGTATTTCGTGCCCGGCCACGGATTGAACGGAATGAGGTTGATCTTGCTCGGCACGCCCTTGAGCAGCTTCACGAGATCCTTCGCCCCGCCCGGTTCAGCACTTCGGCGAACGCCTCGATCGTCTCCCAGTCCGAGCACTCGTATTTCGTGCCCGGCCACGGATTGAACGGAATGAGGTTGATCTTGCTCGGCACGCCCTTGAGCAGCTTCACGAGATCCTTCGCCTCGGCCAGCGTGTCGTTGACGCCCTTGAGCATCACATACTCGAACGTCACGCGCTTGGAGTTCGACAGGCCAGGATACTGCCGGATCGCATCGAACAGCTCTTTCAGGTTGTACTTCTTGTTGATCGGCACCAGCTCGTTGCGCAGGTCATCGCGCGTTGCGTGCAGCGAGATCGCCAGCCCCGCATCGGTCCGTTGCCCCAGCTCCGGAATCTTCGGCGCCACGCCCGCGGTCGATACCGTGATGCGCCGCTTCGAAATCGAGATCCCGTCGCCATCCGTGATCGTCTCGATCGCCTCGGCGACATTGTCGAGATTGTAGAGCGGCTCGCCCATGCCCATGAAGACGATGTTGGTCACCAGCCGGTCGCCATCGTTCAGCGGACGCTCCGCCGTCGGCCATTCCGCCAGCGCATCGCGCGCGATCATCACCTGGTTGACGATCTCGGCCGCCGAAAGGTTCCGTACCAGCTTCTGCGTCCCCGTATGGCAGAACGAGCAGGTCAGCGTGCAGCCGACCTGGCTGGAGACGCACAGCGCCCCCGCCTTGCCCACGTCAGGAATGTAGACGCACTCGGCCTCGACATTCGGCCCATAGCCGATCAGCCATTTGCGCGTGCCGTCGACCGACACCTGCGCCGCATGGATGTCCGCGCGCTCCAGCACGAATTTCTCGCCAAGCAGCGCACGCAGCTCCTTCGCCACGTCCGTCATCCGCGAGAAGTCGGTCGCGCCATAATGGTAGATCCAGCGCCACAGCTGGCTCGCCCGCATCCGCGCCTTCTTCTCCTCCACGCCCGCGCCAATCAGCGCCTGACGCAGCCCCTCACGTCCAAGGCCTGCAAGGTTCGCAGGCCCGGCGGCGGGCTTCCTGGAAAGGTCGAGTTCCACGGTCATTTCGGCGCTCAGATAGCAGCGGCGGGTTAATATCCCAAGGCCCGCACTGCCCTCGCAGCCGCCCCAAATCGCCTCAGCGCACAAGTCCGGCGCGGAAATCGGCATAACGCGGCGCCCAGCCCAGCATCGTTTTCGCCCGCTGGTTGCTGACCCGGAAGGACGGAAAGCCCTGCCGCCCGCCTGCCGCTGGCGGCGGACCGCCGGCCACCTCCGCCACATAGCCGAACACGTTGCGCCACTGCTCCGGCGCATCGTCCGCCACGATTAGCGCCCGGCCCGACACACCCGTCTCCAGCGCCGCGACAGTCGAGGCCGCCATGTCCGCAATGTGAACAAGCGACACATAATCCGTCCCCTCGCCCGGCAGTTTCAGCTTCCCTGCCGCCGCCCGCGCGAACCAGTCATCATCGAAGCCCGTCCCCGGTCCATAGAACAACCCGCCCCGCAGGATCAGCCAGTCGAGCCCCGATCCACGTATCGCACTCTCCATGTCGATCGACGCCCGAACCGCCTCCGTCGCCATCACATTCTCGCCCGCTCGGAACGGCGTGTCCTCATCCGCCAGCTCGGCGCCGTTCGCATTCACCATCGCGATGCTCTGCTGCACGACCCGCGAAACGCCCGCCGCACGGCATGCCTCCACCCATTTGAGCGCCCCCTCGCGCCTCACCCGATCATTGATGGCATAATCGCCGCGCCCGCTCGGCCCCGGCAGCGATGTCGCAAGATTGATCCCGACATCGGCGCCGCTAAGTCCCGAGCGCAACGACGCAGCATCAAAGATATCCGCGATCCGCACCTCCGCGCCGCATCCGCGCGCAACACCCGCCGCCTCCGGCCGCCGCACCAGCGCCCGCACGCGATATCCGGCGCTCACCAACCTCGGAATCAGATGCCGCGCATAAACCCCGTTCGCCCCAAGCACCGCCACTGTCGTCGCCATTGGCCGCTCCCCTCAGACCGCGCCGACCTTCCCACAGCCTGCTGACAGCGAACTGGCAGCAATCCGCAACACTGCTTGACCCGGCCCCCGCGGCCGGTCCGATAAGCCTGTCTGCACAACAGACAGAGGTGATTCGTGACCTTCCTCTCCCCCGCCGACGCCGCCCGCCGCCTTGGCGTCTCCGCCAAGGCTCTGCGCCTCTATGAAGAGCGCGGCCTTCTCACGCCGGGCCGCACGCCCGCAGGCTGGCGCGCCTACGGTCCCGCCGAGATGGCTCGCGCCGAAGAGATCGCGGCGCTGCGCGCGCTCGGCCTCAGCCTCGCCGAAGTCGAACGCGTTCTGGCGGGCGACGCTTCCGGTCTCGAACCCGCCCTCGCCGCGCACCAATTGACGCTCGAAACACGCCAGCGCCAGCTCTCGGAAACCATCGCGCAGGTCCGCAGCCTCCGCGAGATGCTCGCCTCCGGCGCCACGCTCGCCGTCTCCGATCTTGTCAGCCTGCAACCGCCTTCGCCCGCGATCGCCTTCGCCCTCCCATGGCCGTGGGGCGGCGAGCGCTTCGAGCTCCCTGCACTCGCGCCGCTCACCTGGATCACGGGTCCGCTCGGCAGCGGCAAGACGAAACTCGCTGAACGCCTCGCTGAAGAGCTTCCCGGCGCCGCCTTCATCGGCCTCGACCGCGCGATGGCGATCGCAGACCCCGCGCGCCTCGACAACACGCTCCGCTGGCTCGCCGAAGATGGCGCAACTTCGTCAGACGCCCTTACCGTCCTGATCTCGCACCTCGAAGCCGAAGGCGCGGGGGCGCTTGTCATCGACCTCATCGAACAAGGCCTCGACGAGCCCGCACAGCTCGCCCTCGCCTCGCACCTCCGCCGACGCGGCCCGGATGCGCGTCCTGTTTTCGCCATGACGCGCTCGACAGCGATGCTCGATCTCGCCGCCTGCGGGACGGACGAGACGATCATCTTCTGCCCTGCCAACCACAGCCCGCCGATGATCGTGAGGCCCCATCCCGGCGCGCCCGGCTATGAAGCGATCGCCACCTGCCTCGCGCCTCCTGACGTCCGCGCCCGCACCGAAGGCGTCATAGCCTTCCGCCCGCCGGCGGCCTGACCTCCCAAAAAATATTTTCGTTGAGCCTGTCGATCAGCGGGTGTCCCGTCCGTCCTGCTGGTGAAGGACCTCAAACGGAGACACCGATGCGTTACATGTACCTCGTCAAATCCTGCCATGGCGGCATGCCGCCCCAGCGCCTGTTCGAGGAACTCGACAAGATGGCGCAACAGGCCATCAAGTCCGGCGCGATGATCGATAGCGGCGGCCTCATGCCACCGCAGGCCGGCAGCGCCCACATCAAGCTCGAGAACGGCAAGGTCACGGTCATCGACATGCCGCTCGCAGAGGCGAAGGAAGTTGTCGGCGGCTACGCCATCTTCGAATTCAAGACGCGCGAGGAAGCTATCCAGTCCGGCGTTGACTTCATGGAGGTCCACCGCAAGTACGGCGAGGGTTGGGAGGGAACATGTGAAATGCGCCCGATGATGACGAACCCGCACGTCCCCCAAGGCTAGACGCCTGGTGTTCGATCGGCTTCAGTCGGCGGCCATGACAGCCGCCGACACCCATCGCGCGGTCCTCGCCGTGTGGCGGACCGAACAGCAGCGGCTGATTGCCATCCTGGCCCGCATGCTGCGCGATGTGCCGCTCGCCGAGGAGTTCGCGCAGGAAGCCCTCCTCGCCGCTTTGGAAACCTGGCCGGACAAGGGCGTGCCCGAACAGCCCGCCGCCTGGCTGATCACCACCGCCAGGCGCCGCGCGCTCGACCATCTCCGCCGCGACCAGATGCTGGCGCGCAAGCACCAGACTTTGCTGCGCGACCTGGAGTCGGAGCAGGAATCCATGCCAGGTCCTGACGCCCATCTCGACGATGACATCGACGACGACATCCTCCGCCTGATCTTCACCGCCTGCCATCCCATCCTCGCGCGCGAGCAGCGCACGGCGCTCACGCTCCGCATGGTCGGCGGCCTCACCACGGACGAGATCGCCCGCGCCTTCCTCGCCGCAACGCCCGCTGTGCAGCAGCGCATCGTCCGCGCCAAGCGCACGCTCTCGGAGTCAGGTCTCGCCTACGAAACCCCGCACGGCCCCGAACTCGCGCAACGACTCCAGTCCGTCCTCGAAGTCCTCTACCTGATCTTCAACGAGGGCTACGCCGCAACCTCCGGCGAAGACCTGATGCGCCCGCAACTCTGTGATGAAGCCCTGCGCCTCGCCCGCATCCTCGCCGCCCTCATGCCGAACGAGCCCGAAGCGCACGGCCTTCTCAGCCTGATGGAACTCCACGCCTCACGTGCGCCCGCCCGCACGGACGCGAACGGCGATCCTGTCCTCCTCCTCGACCAGAACCGCCTGCACTGGGACCGCCTCCTGATCCGCCGCGGCCTCGCCGCCCTCGACCGCGCGCGACAGCTCGGCGGCGCCGGCGGCTTCTACGCCCTGCAGGCCGCCATCCTCGCCGTCCACGCCCGCGCGCTCGACCCCGCCGACACTAACTGGCGCGAGATCGCGGACATCTATCTCCACCTCTCCGCCCTTACCCGCTCGCCCGTCGTCGAGCTCAACCGCGCCATCGCCCTCGGCATGGCCGAAGGCCCCGATGCCGGCCTCGCCCTGCTCGATTCACTCGCCGGCCATCCCGCACTGAAAAGCTATCACCTCTATCCCGCCTCCCGCGCCGACATGCTCGAGAAACTCGGCCGCAAATCCGAAGCCGCCGCCGAATTCCTCCGCGCCGCCGACATGGCCACAAATGACCGCGAACGCGCCTTCCTCACGAAGCGGGCTGATTCAAATACCTGAGCTTGCGCCCTCATGGTTCGCAAGAGCCTCGCCGGTCGCATGGATGCGCGCAATGTCCGCCCGCGTCACATAGCGGATCACGAACTCTCCCGGTTTGGCGAGCCCGTCCGGCTTCTCGACGAACTCGACCCTGTCGACGGCCACGAACCTGTCGAGCATACGGTTGACGCCGGTATTGGTGACCCGCGTCTGGTGCACCAGCCGCTCGATCGGGAACAGTTCGAAATAGAGATCGATGCGCGTCGGATAGATAGCCGTCGACACCCCGCCCGCCCGCGCCGCCTCATCGATGATGTGCCAGTGCGAGTAGTTCTCCTCGGCAGTCTTGCGCAGGAGATTGGTGAAACCGAGCAGCCGCCCCTCCAGCCGCAACTCGAACACCGAACTCATCTGGTCAGGATGGCCATTCCAGCGCCAGCTGGCATACCGCTCACGCAGCTTGTCCCCGGGCGGCATCTTCGCCCGGTCGATCAGCGTGTCGAGATGCGCATCCGGCCGCGTGAAGTAATCCGCGATCGCGTCGAGATCGCCATCCGTCACGTCCGCATCAAACCACACCTGCCCCAGCCGGGTCGCAACACGCCGGCCGAGAGCGGGTCCTACTTGCAAAGTGAACGGGCCTTGTCGATCGCATCGCGCGAGCCCTTGAGCGAGAAGTGATACGCCGTGCGCGCGTCCTTCACGGACGCTGCCTCCACGCGCAGCTCCTGCCCCTTCTTCAGCGCATCGAGGAGCTTCTTCTCCGTGCCATCCGGGAAGAACGCCTCCTGCCCCGCCGCATACATCGCGAAGCGGTCGCGCCCGATGATCGCCGCCGGCGCGATGTCGGTGCGCAGCGCATAACCCACGCGCAGGCTCGGCTGGTCCTTCGCCGCGCCATTCTTCCAGGCGGCGACGTAGAACGCCACCTCGCCGTGCTCGACCGATTTCGGCGCCATGTCATAGGGCTCGACGGCCGCGAAGCAGATCATCTCCTTGCCCTCGCCCTCGGTATAGACGCGCCAGTCATTGTACCGGCCGATGGCCTTGGACTGCGCAAGCGCCCCCGGCGCCAGCGCCAGCATCATCGCCACAAGACCAACCGACCGCATCATTCCAGGCACTCTCCAGTCCTCAGCCTATAGCTGACTAAGGACGAAATTTGACGCAAGGTTTAACTTCTCCCGGGGGATTGCAGCGGCGACTGCTGTTCATGAACCCGCGCGGATCAGGAGGTTATCCCATGCTCAGCGGATCATGCCTGTGCGGCGGCGTCCGGTTCGAGATCACCGGCCCGCTCGAATTCCCTGCCGAAGCCTGTCATTGCGGCCAGTGCCGGAAGCATTCGGGCAACTATCTCGCCGCCGTGAATGTCCGCCGCACCGCTCTCGCCGTCCATGGCGCGGACAAGGTCGCCTGGTACCGCTCATCCGAGAAGGTCCGCCGCGGCTTCTGCTCTGCCTGCGGATCGACGCTGTTCTGGGACCCGGTGATCGAAGGCTACCAGTACACCGCCATCGCCCTCGGCCTGTTCGACACGCCCACGACCGCACGCGTCTCCAAGCACACCTTCGTGCGCGACAAGGGCGATTATTACGACATCTGCGATGGCATGCCTCAGCACGAAGAATTCTGAGCGCCTAGCCGGAAGCCTTGCAGCTGATCTCGGACTTGAATTGCGCATCGCGTACGATGATCGCTTCCGCCATTTTCCGGTCGGCCTCTTCGCCCTTGCCATAAACCGATGCGGCGGAGATCCAGTAATAACTTCCCTTCTGCGCCAGGATCAGGTCGGCCTTCCAGCTGTCACGTGTCCCAACCACGTGCACAGCCGGACAGCCATTGATCTCGTAGTTGATCACGGGATCGTCCGGGTTCGCTTCCACGCCGGTCAGAACGCTCACGGCTTTTCGTCCGACATCCTCCAGCGACTCGCGGAACTCCGCCTGCTTTGCGCCAGTGACCATGCGAAGCCCGGCGCCGCCCATCCATAGACACAGCACGCCGTCGGGCACGGTGACCACCTGGGCGATCGAGGTATTCCCCAGCTGCGTCGAACACGAGAAGCCGCTTGTCAGGTGACGGATTTGGCCGTCCTCACGCGTTTGCCACACGTCGGGATAAAACTTCACGGCGTTGGCCAGAACCTCCTCTGCAGGCGCAGACCGTCCTGGCTGCGCAAACGCCGGTCCGTGCAGTCCCGCAAGAAACAGGAACACGACCGCGCAAAGCCGACGCATGATTGGCGCGCCCTCCGACGCGGTTCCTTTACCGCGGCGCGCGCTTCGCCAGGATACGCTGCAACGTCCGGCGGTGCATGTTGAGCCGCCGCGCCGTCTCCGAGACGTTGTGGTTGCACAGCTCATAGACGCGCTGGATGTGCTCCCAGCGCACGCGGTCCGCCGACATCGGATTCTCCGGCGGCTCCGGCCGGTCCGACTTCGAGGTCAAGAGCGCATTGACGACATCGTCGATGTCCGCGGGCTTGGGCAGGTAATCGATCGCCCCCGCCTTCACCGCCGCCACCGCGGTCGAGATCGCGCCATAGCCGGTGAGGATCACGGCGTGCGTGTCCTCGCGCGCCCGCTGCAGCGCCTCGACCACGTCGAGGCCCGATCCATCCTCGAGCCGCAGGTCGACCACGGCGAACGCCGGCTGCTGCCGCTTGAGATGATCCTTCGCCTCCGCGACGGTTCCCAGCGACGTCACATCGAAGCCACGCTGCTGCAGCGCCCGTGCGAGACGCGCCCGGAACGGCGCATCGTCGTCGAGAACCATCAGGGATTTGTCTTCCAGGGCGGCGACACGTGGGTCTGATTCAACCTGTTCTTCCAAAGGGGTGGTCTCCCGCCAACGGCGCTACGCTATCCGCAATATAAAGGGTGCGACCAAATAGACCAGCCGCCGGAATACTGTCCAGCACGCAAAAGGTTTTTCCCGTATTCTGACAACGTCAGCCAAGGGAACCCCCCAGGACCGCCGGGGCGCCTGCCCGGCCATTCTCACCGCTGTCCTCCCCGGGCCTGACCCGAGGAGGACGTGATGCGAGCGGGTTCCTAGCCCCCGGTCCACCCGTCCGGCGCCTCGATGGCCTCGCGCGGCCACACGATGCGGATCACCGCGCCCTTGGCCGGAAGCTGCCGGTTATAGGGCGTCACCCGCGCCCCTGTCCGCTCCAGCAGCGTGCAGGCGATGAAGAAGCCGAGGCCCATCCCCCCGCCCCGCTGCTCGAGCTTGCGCTCGGTGAAATAAGGTTCGCCCAGCTTGGCCAGCACGCTCGGCGCAAAGCCTGGCCCGTCATCGGTGATGTAGATGCGCACTTCCTCGTCCGACCAGCGCGCGTTCACGCTCACTTCCTTGGCCGCGAAGCTCACCGCATTTTCCACGAACGCGCCGAGCGCATGAATGATCTCCGGCTTGCGGATCACGTCCGGCGGCTTCTCGTTCGTCTCGCCCCCGCCCGTCAGCGAAGAACATGAGCACTGCACATGGATACCCGATCCCCTGTGCGGCTCCACCGCCTCCTCGATCAGTCCCGGCAATGTCGCGCGCGCCATTGCGGCGTCCGTCATGTGTCGTCGCTGCGAGATCTGCTTCAGGATCAGGCGGCACCGCTCGGCTTGATCGATGATGAGGTCGACATCCTCACGCGCCGGATGGTCCGGCTTGATCGACCGCCCCAGCTCGCGCGCCGCCAGATGGATCGTCGCCAGCGGCGTCCCCAGCTCATGCGCTGTCGCCGCCGCCAGCGCGCCTAGCGCCGACAATTGCTGCTCGCGCGCCAGCACGGCCTGCACCGCATCGAGCGCCGACACCAGCTTGCTTTCGTCCCGCCCCGTCCGCCATGACGAGATCGAGAAGAACACCAGTCCGATCGACACCGCCGCCAGCTGCCCCGCCTGGTAGAGCGGCGGAATGTCGAGCCCCTCCGGCCCCCATGGCAGGTCAAGGCCCCACAGCCACATGCCGCCGCAGCACGCGAGCGCCACGAGAGCGAGGAGCGCCGCATAGGCCGGCAACAGGCGCGAGGCGCCCACCGTCACCGGCGCAAGGATCATCAAGAGGAACGGGTTCTGCAGTCCGCCCGTCAGCCCGATCAGCACCGATACCTGGATGGTGTCGAATATCAGCTGCCCCGCCGTCTCCGCTGGAGACGACAGGTGCTGGGACGGAAACACCGCCATCAGAGCGACGTTGAGCCAGGCCGAAGCCCCCACCGCGGCCAGGCATGCCGCCAGCGGCAGGTCGAACCGCAGCACATAATGCACAAACAGCACCGCCGCCGCCTGCCCGGCGATCGCCATCCATCGCAGCGAGACCAGCGTGCGCAGGCGCGTCCGTCCGAACGCCGATCCGACGCTGCGCAAGGTCTCGCGCGCCGGATCATCCGCGGTCAGCGCCGACAGGCCCGCCGGGGCTCCATTTCCGTTCGTGACCTGCGTCTGCATTTCAGCCATGCACTTTGCTCGCGCAAAGGCGATCCAATGTCATCATGCCGCCGTTGGCTTTTTTTGCCCGGCATGAGCATATCCAGGCAATGCGCGGTCCGCTTCTTGTCCTTTTCCTGCTTGCTGCAGGTTGCACGCCCGGAACCCCGGCCGGGAACGCCAAGGCCGGCGAAGTAACGCCCGGCGTCCAGTCCTCCGGCCTGCCCACCGCCTCCGCCAACTGCACCAATCGCTGGTCCGACGAGATCGGCGGCCCGTTCCACCTCACGGCGCAGGACGGCTCGCCTACCACCGAGGCCAACTTCAAGGACCGCAAGACGCTGATCTTCTTCGGCTTCACCAACTGCGCCGACGTCTGCCCGATCACGCTCTACAAGCTCGGCAAGGCGATGAGCCTCCTGCCCGCCGGCAAGACGCCGCCGCACACGCTCTTCATCTCCGTCGATCCCGCGCGTGACACGCCCGACGCCCTCACGCAATACATCCGCTCCAACGGCTTCCCGAAGGACATCACCGGCCTCACCGGCACGCTGGAAGAGCTCGAACAGGTCTCGAAGGAATTTGTCGCCCCCTTCAGCCGCATCGAGGACGCCGAGAGCAGCTCCGGCTACGTGATGAGCCACTCCCCTCTCGTCTACCTCATGGACGAGAACTGGAAGCTCAAGACCTTCTTCACCGAAGATCAGTCTCCCCAGGAGATCGCCGCCTGCCTCGCGGATATTGGCTGAGGCCTGTCAGGCGAATTGTGCCGCCGCCCATGATGCAAGGAACAGGGCCAGCACGCCCAGCAGGACGCCATGAAGGGGACGGTTCTCGTAGGTTTTCAACGGTCGCATGATGGACGCCTTGCAAGGATGCGCCGCAGCTGGATCGCCGCAGCGGTCTCGACCGGAGGATCACGCGACGCCCGGCAACGCCCCGTCCCGTCAGAGCCTTTCCCGTTCAACCCCGTCACGTTTCAGCGCTGCGTCGAGCCCGTCGGGCCGGATGAGCCAGGTTTCGACGCCGCCTCCTGCGGGCAACGGAATTGTCATCCGCGTGCCGACGCGCCGGTATCCGACGAAGCTGGTCCCATCCAGCATCTCTTCCTCGACCTCGACTATGTAACTTCCTGCGGGCAATTCGCGCTCGATCTCGTCGAGAACAAACGGCTGGGTGAAAACCACGGTCCTTGTTCGAATGCGTGTGCTCATTGTCGTCTCCGCGTTTCGGCCGGGCATCGACGCGCTGCGCCCTTGCGGCTCAAGCCGTCGCGCAAGCACGAGGCCAAGCACGAGGCGTTGGGCGTGACACATGTTTTCCCGGGATCGGCGCCACGGGACGCGCATGTGCGCGCACCGAACCTCACCGATAGCTCAATCCTATCACGCATCGGCCCGTCTACCTAATCGGCCGGGCATAATCGTGCAGCAGGCGTATGTTCACCGTTCCGGCCAGCACGCGATGCTTGTCGTCCTCATCTTCGGCGGCGACGGTGTCCGCCGCGACCGTCTGAAGGCTGGCGTCCCGGTCCCGCGCATCAAGGCGGATGACCAGCACATTGCCCCGCCACACTTCCACGACCGCGTTCCCTGCAAGCCCGGCGCGCGCAAACTGCGTTGCACTGCCGTCGTCCGCGAACTTCAGGAAGTCCGACGGCCCCGAGCGTCCGAGCCTGTCCATGTAGCGAAATGAATAATCCCTCATCCCGGCCCTCGATCCAGACTCTCCGATGCAGGCAAAGAGCCCCGCCTTGTCCCGCGGGGCTCTCCGGTTCTATCGCTTCGAGTCGGCAGCCGGTTTCGGCGTATCACTGTGGACCGAGCCGCCTTGCTGCTTGCCGGCAGAATCGGCCTGCCCCTGTTGTTGCTGGGGAGCGGCCTTGTCATCCGCACGCTCCGGCGTGGGCTTCTGGCTGGGCTGGTTCTGATTGGGAGTGTTGGACATTTGCATGTCTCCTGCGCGGGCGCGAAGAAGAAGTCCGCTCCGTCACACGCAGACTGTAGTTGGCCCCCCTGCCGCCGCCGAACAAGCAGCACCAGGCTATTATGTTCGTCGCTTTCGCCTTGTTTGGACCTTAATGCGGGCGATCCGACGCCAGAGGAAATCGCTGCCTGGCCTCGTGGATGTCGGCTAGCCGCCACAGCCAGCCCGCACGACGCTCGCAGCTGCTATTACTCCGGCATCTGCTGGTCCGAGCCGCCGAAGGCGCCGGGGAAATCCTTGAATTTCGGAAGCCCATCCTTCATCGGCAGCACGGTCTCTGCATAGTTGATGTGGAGACCGGCCTTGAAGTCGAGCTCGGGCAGGGTCGCTGAGAACACATCGACGACGCCAAGCGTCGGATGGTTCGTCATCAGATGGCCGCCGCATTTGGCGCAGTAGGTGCGAGCGCTGCCCGGCGTCTTGTTGTAGACGGCGACGTTCTCCTTGCCCTGGGTCACGCGGACGCTGTCCGGCTTCCACAGCGTGAACGCGTTGACGGGGCCGCCCGACCAGGACCGGCACGAGCGGCAATGGCAATAGCCCATGCCCTCGGGCTCGCCCGTGGTTTCGATCTTCACTGCACCGCAGAAGCACTCGCCTTTGTAGGACATGGATTGTCTCCTTGTTCTGGCGACCTTGAAGCCGGCGGGTCGCGCGCAGTAGTGGCGTTTCCGACAATTGAGGGCTGCGATGCCGCCAAAAGACAGGGTGCGGCTCCCAAATCGGAGCCGCCCCCATAGCCCGTCCTTCTCACGGTTTGACGACCGCAGCCACAGGCGTCGCCTGCGCCGCGCGCGCGTCCTTCACCCGCTGCGCCTGCAGGATATGCGGCAGTGAATAGTTGCCCTCATGGCAGGCGTGCTCGAACATCCGCTGGCTGGTGCGATAGAGCGAATACTCCGCCAGCCATGGCGCCGTGTAGATCTTCGGATCCTCCACCGTGTACTGGTAGAGCAGCTCGTTCTCCGACAGCCTTGTGAACCGCTCGATAACCTTGCTCTCGCCCGTCACGATGAGGTTGGAGAAGAACCGCACGCGATCCTTCTCCGGCAGATCGATCGTCTCGATCACCAGCGTCTCGCCCTCCCACCGCGCGATGGAATCGCCCAGCGGCGAATGCTGCTCCTTCGGCTTGTGCGTCGCCGTGACGGGGATGATCCGCGCCTCGTCGCCATACTCCGTGTGCAGCACCACATAACCCGGGATCTGCACGACGCGGCGCGGGTTGACGCTGGTCGTGCCCATCCCCGTCACCGGCGGCAGGCCAAGACTGGTGATGCAGCGTTCCCAGTTCGGCCGCTCCTCGAAATTGTTCGACGCGGGATTGCCTGGCCCGCGCGCCGATTCCTTCCGCGCCTCGGGCGTGTAGGGAAGCTTCCCGTCCGCCGGCAGCACGACCATGCGCGTGCGGCGCTCGCCACGCACGATCGGCAGCCCGTCCGTCATCTTCATCAGCTCGGGCACTTCCGGGTCGAGCCCGCGGTCGAGCGTTTCCCCTATGCCCTTGGCCATCGCCGTGGCGAAAGCCTTCGCCTCCGCTTCGGGCAGCACCAGCGTCGGCGAGCGCGGCGTCGCCTCCATCAGCATCACGAAATTCTGATTCCACACGCCCTCGAAACTCGGCGTCCCGAACGATGTGCGCGGCGCTGTGTAGGGTTTGGTCTGGGTCTTCTGGCCGGCCGGGGAAGGCGTCTGCGCGAAGGCCCCGGGAATAAGGGCAATCGGCGCCAGCGCAAGACAACAGGCGGCAACACAGGTGATCGCGGCCTTCGCCGTCATATCAGCCTCCTTCAATGTCGACCGCTGGAATGAAATCTACCACGGCTCCCCGCCGCCAGCGAGGGCTGGCAGGGCCAGCAACCGCGACGGAAACGGGCGGCCCCCTGTGAGGCCGCCCGCTCATTCTCTCGATCCCGCAAGACCTACTTCGCCGCCGGCGTGAACGTCGCCGAGAAGCCGAGGCTTTCCTTGGTGGGCGACATCATGAAGGTCATCGCGCCGATCGGGTTCTTCGGCTTGAGCTGGACGTGCAGCGTGCCCGGGCCCGACATGAAGCCCGACAGCGCCGTGGTGAGCTCATTGGCGATGGTCGGATCAATGCCCGCCCCGCTCATCAGCTCGCCCGCGCCCTGCAGCTGGGCCACGATGTCGGTCCGCATCGTCTCCG
The DNA here is from genome assembly GCA_044224605.1 of Hyphomonadaceae bacterium. Lineage (GTDB taxonomy): Bacteria > Pseudomonadota > Alphaproteobacteria > Caulobacterales > Hyphomonadaceae > UBA7672. The sequence goes on along the minus strand of JBGAKC010000010.1, from coordinate 84,459 downwards.
CGCTCTTGCCCGACGAATTGGCCGCCTGCGTGAGGATCAGCTCGACCAGCTTCTTGTCGGTGAGCTCGACGTCGAGGTCGGTGACCTGAAGGCTCATCAGCGCGAAGCCGAGCTGCATCGCCGACTGCATCATGTCAGGATTGTCCATCGCGGCGGCGGACGGCGGCTTGGCCGCTTTCGGCGGCTTCGGCGCGTCGTCATCGCTGTCATCATCCTCGCCATCGTCAGCGTCGTTGGCGTCGTCCTCCTCGTCGGCGGAATTCGCCGTCGCCTCGGCCGCCTCGATCACGCCGACAAAGCCCTGCACCAGCGAGGGCATCGCCTGCTTCAGGCCGACGAGCCCGCCCGACACCTTGATGTCGACGAGGTCGCTGACGCCGAGATTGTAGTTGTTCCAGTGCGTCACGTCCTTCACCGGATCGAAGGTCGCCGCGCCCTCCGAGTAGAACTCGATCGAGTTCGACGGATAGCCGGTCATGGCCAGCATCATCAGGCCCATGCCGCCGAGCGTGCCGCCCGCGGAATCGGCCGACAGCGTCATGGTCCAGCGCGGCGTGTTGACCGCGGTGACAACGCCATTCGCATCGCGCGTCATCGTCGTGCTGTAGGGCGAGGCGACGAACTTGACGCCCGACACGTCCACCAGCGCGCCCGACCAGCGTGCGGCGTCGAACGTCGTCTCCAGCGGGCCGGTGTAGTCCGCCAGCAGTTTCGAGAAGTCAGGCGCCTCGCCGCCTTCCTGCGCCGACTTCATGCCGGCCTCGAACAGCTTGGCGTACATGCCGAGGCGGAACTTCTCGATGTCGAACGTGCCGAGATCGAATGTCCCCTTCACCGCCGGCATGCCCGGAATGTCGAGATCGCCCTTGAGGCCCGCGAAGCGAACAAGGCCCAGCGTCTCGTTGCTGAGGCCGTTAAACGACAACTCGCCGAGCTGCGCGTTGACCTTGCCGGTGTCGCCCTCGTCCTGCGGTATCTCCGCCGAGAAGGTGATCCCGCCAACACTTGCCTTCTTGAAGGCCCAGTCGGCGAAGGCCGGCGGCGCGCCGGGGCCGTCCTTGGTGAAGGCGCCCGCGATGAACTTGCCGGTCTGCTCGTTCATGCCCTCAAAGCCCAGCGTGCCGATCCGCAGGCTCGCGCCCTCCATCGGGAAGGCCGGCGTCACGCCGCTCACGACGATGTCGCGCGCCAGCGGCTTGCCGTCCTTCATGGTCAGGCCCTTGAGCACCATCGTCTCGGCCTTGGCGACCGTCGTCGGTCCCGATGCAGCGGGCGCCGGCATGGCCTGCGGCTTCGGTGCGGGCTTCGCGTCGCCGTCGTGATGGTCTTCGAGGATCTCGACCTCGGATTCGGCGCCCGCAGCCATCGCTTCCATCATGCCGGCCGGCGCCTTGAACGAGACGCCGTGCAGCGTCACGTCATTCCCCGATCCGGAGAGCTTCTCGTAGGAAATGAACGAGGCTGATTGAGCCTGCAGCTGGGCGCTCGCGCCCGGCTTGGCGTCTTCCATGATCTGCATGGACTGGAGCGCCTGGAGCGCATCCTGGCTCGTTCCACATGCGGAAAGAACCAGCAGGGAGGCGCTGGCGAGAGCAATCTTGAGCTTCATTTTGGGAGTCCCCCTTCAGGGTCTTGTTGTTGCTTCATTCGGCCCAGGAAGCTACGCCTTATCATGCTCGTCTCGGAATCGCATCACCGCGTCTTTTTGCTCTCAAAATCAGGGATGTCGGTCCCTGTGCGGGTGCACATCGACAGCCGCGCAAAGCGGGTCTCGGTGCGTATCGATCCGATGGCCCGCGAGGCTGTTGCGACCGCCCCTTCCCTCCGTTTCGCGCTCGAGGCGATCCAGTTCACCTCCGAACGTATCGAATGGGTTGCCGAACGCCTGGGCGCCCTACCACCGCCTGTGGTGTTCAGGCCCGGGGCCTACATCCCATTGCGCGGCGTCATCCACCGGTTGAGACATGCCGAGACGGGACGGACCGTACGGGTCGACAAGGCGTCCGGACCCACTCCCGTACTTTTGATCCCGGGCCCGCGTGAGGCTTTCCGGGACAAGACGCGCGCCTTCCTGCGCGCCGCCGCCCGCCTCGATTTCGCCGAGCGTGTCGCCATCCATGCCGAGACACTGAGCGTCAAGCCGCGCTCGATCGCGATCAAGGACATGCGCTCGCGCTGGGGCTCATGCTCATCGGAGGGCCGCCTCAACTTCACCTGGCGCCTCGTCTGCGCGCCGCCATTTGCGCTCGACTATGTCGCTGCGCACGAGGTCGCGCATCTACGCGAGATGAACCACTCCAACCGCTTCTGGAAACAAGTCGAGAAATGCTTCCCCGAGTGGAAGGAGGCACGCACCTGGCTCCACGAACGCGGCAGCGCGCTCCACGCCATCGGCGACTGACGCGCGATCAGTTCTTCGCCGCCTTGAGATCGAGCGCCTGCTCGGTCCACCTTATGCCATACGGCTTCACCAGCCGGTTCATCGGATAGGTCGCCATGTCTGCCTTGTCCTGCGCGGCGACGTGATCCTTGCAGCCGCGCTCCTTGTCCGTGACGGCATAGCCCTGCCAGTCATAGCCGAGCCCCGCCGCCAGCAGTCCGCCGCCATTCGATACGAAGTCCTGGATCGCGGCGACCTCCCCTTCCGAGAAATCGCCCTGCGCATTGCCGATCACCAGCACGTTCACGTCGCTGAGTTGCGCTGCATCAATCACGCCGGAAATGTATTTTACGCGATTGCCCTCATCCTCCATCTGCTTCGGCAGCGCCCAGTTCGACGGCTGCAGGAATTCGCAATGCCCCACCGTGAAAGCGAATTGCGGATCCTCCACTGACCCTTTCAGCAGCTTCAGGAGACGCCCGACGAACCGGAAGCGCACATCCGCCATGGCGTCCGTGACGCCGACCTCCTGCGTCGTTGGATCGAGCACCTCGTCATGCCCCACAGCCACCACTCGCCCTTCGCCGAACTGGCCTGCGGTCGCAAACGTCTTCTCCCCCACTTCCATCAGTGAAAACATCTCGCCCGTCTCATCGAGCGCGATCTCGCCGGCCGCCGTGCCCGTGCTGCTGACGATCTCCGACACCTTCGTCTCCGCCAGCAGGCCGAGATATTCCTCCAGCAGCTGGCTTTCCGCCGCCTCGGCCTTCTGCGTCTGCGCAAGGGCGACGTCCCGCTGCCGGTCCGCGTCCTGCTTCTGCTGGAAGGCGAACACGCCCGCCGTGGTCGCCGCAGCCGCCAGCACCAGCGCCACCACCAGTCCGATCAGCGTGCGCCGCACCACACGCTTCGAGGCCTCGGCCTCGCGCGCCTGCGCCGCCTGCTTCTCCTTCAGCGCCGCATCCGCCGCCTGCACAGCAGCCGTCATCTGCTCCAGCCTCTGGCGCTCCGCGCTCGCGCGCGAGATCGCCTCGTGCTCGCTGGCGAGGATGAAGTCGCGATGCAGGCTCGTCGGCTCCGGCGCATCCTTCGGGCGCTTGTCGAGCCACGCTTTCGCCTCGGTCACGTCCGGCCCCGAGAGCAGCCGGTTCGTCGCCCGTCCGCCCGCCTCCCACTCCGTCGCCCGGCGCAGATAGCGCGTGTGTTCGCGCAGCCAGTCGAGGTCGGTGTTGAGCGCGTTGACCAGGTCCATAAGGCCGGGCGCAAAGCCGGTCCCTGACTTCCGCGGCTCCTTGTAGAAGAAGATGTAGTTGAGCGCCGCCAGCATCGCCGGCGGTTGGTCGGTCGCGCCCAGCGGCTTGCACGCCACCGGGATGATCCGCTTGCCCAGCCGCTGCGCCTCGCGCGCTTCCCACGCACATGAGGCCGAATTCACCCAGGACGGCGACAGCACGACGACGACGGTGTCCGAATCCCCGATCAGCTCCGAGAGCCGCCGCTCCCAGTCTTCGCCCCCGCTGATCTCGCGGTCGATCGTCGGCAGGTAGCCCGCGAGCCTGAGCGTCGCCTCGAGCTGGTCGGCGAACTCCATGTCGTCGCGGCTGTATGAAATGAAGATGCGTAGCTTGTCGCCGCGCCCCGGTTCGTCCGCCATGCCCGCCAAGCCCCGCTTCACTTGCCATGGATCAGGCGCACAGAAGCCCAGCCTCTTCAAGCAGGCGCCGCAGGGCGAACCGGCGGGCAGAATACAAAAAGGGCGGATCTTTCGATCCGCCCTTCCCGCATTCCAGGGTCGTCAGGTTCTAGTAACGCGCCGTCAGGCCGATCGTGTAGCGGCGGCCGAGCACGTCGTAGAGCGACGGGTCGGTGTTCGCCTGCACGGCCGGCGAGTAGGTCGGCGGCAGTTCGTCGAACACGTTGTTGACGTTGAAGCGCAGCGTCAGGTTGTCCGACATGTCCCACTTGGCGAGCAGGTCGAAATAGCCCATCGCCGGGATCGTGTCGTTCGCGTTGTTGCGGTTCTTCATCTCGTCGATGTGCTGCCAGCGGGCGCCGAACGTGAAGTCGCCCATCTTGTAATTGGCTTTCGCGAGCCACTTCCACTCGGGGAAGGACGCGCCGACGCCCGAACCGAGCGTGCCGTTGTTGCCGGCCTTGTACTCAAACTGGATGAACGGTGCGCCCGGCAGGGCCTGCGTTTCGTAGTTCTCCAGCCAGGTGCCCGTGACGCCGAGATCCAGCGTGCCCGGACCGATGTCGTAGGCCCAGTCAACCTGGAAGTCGACGCCGGAGGTCTTCGCCGTGGCGAGGTTCTGGTTGGTCGCCTGCAGGTTCAGGATGTTGCCGTTCAGCGGGTTACGATCGAACGTCTGGCAGAAGAAGTTGTTCGGGTCGTAGGTCGGGTTGAACGGCGCGGTCGGCGCATTGTAGCAGGCCTGGATCGCGGTCGACGCGTCCAGGGTGCCGATCGCTTCGGTCAGCTCGATGTCGTAGTAGTCGATCGAGGCCGTGAGGTTGGCCAGCAGCGGCTCTTCGAACTGCGACTGCCACACCATGCCGATCGACCAGGAGTCAGCCGTTTCCTCGCCGAGCAGCGGGTTGCCGCCCGAGAAGCCGGGGACCTGCTGGTTGGTGAAGGTGTAGGTGTCGACGACGCCCGACGACACGCCCTGCGCCACGCACAACGCGCGGACCTGCGCGTTGGTCGAGGCCGCAAGGTTGCTGCCGGAGCCGTTGGTCGACCGGTAGGCCGAACGCACGTCGCACGGGTCGCCCGAGTAGAGGCCGGACGCGCCGCTGTTCGGGTTGCCGATGTTCGGGAAGCCGAGCAGCTGCGGCGCGAACAGCTCGCCGATGGCGGGCGCGCGCACGGCGTGCTGGGCGCCGCCGCGGAGGCGGACGCCGTCCACCACGGTCCAGTCGATGTCGCCCTTGTAGGCTTCGACGTTGCCGACGGTCGAGTAGTCCGAGATACGGCCGGCGAGCGTCAGGTTCAGTTCCTGGACGAACGGCACGTCCTTGAGGACCGGGATCAGCACTTCGGCGAAGTATTCCGAAACGTCCGTCGCGCCCTTGAACGAGGCGGACGGGTTGAAGCCCGCCACGTCGTTGCCGGTGAGGCCCGGATTGTTCGGCGTTGCAGCAACATACGGCGTGCAGGCCGTCTGCGCCAGCGCCGTGCCCGTGTAGGCCGTGTTCGCGATGCAGGGCTGCACCGTGATCGGTCCCGACAGCGAAGCGTCGGTGATGCGCTCATACATGTCTTCGCGGTAGTCGACGCCGACAGCGAGTTTGACGTCGCCGGCCGGCAGGGCGAAGAGCGAGCCCTGGCCCGAGATCTCGACGTTGCGCTGCTCGACGACCACGAGGTTCTTCGCGGTCTTGCCGATATAGTTCTTGCAGGCTTGAGAGAGCGTCGTTTCGCCATACCAGTCGAAGCCGCCGGCGCAGAGCGAGGCGCCGCCGTCGGTCGCGTTCAGCAGGGACTGAACGGCCGAGCGCGAGACGTTGCCGGTCTGCGTGGTGGTGCGGTCGACGCGGCCGTAGGATGCGTAGGCGTCATAGGTCCAGTCGCCGAAGAACAGGTCGCCACGGACGCCCGTGGTCATCTGGTAGGCGTCATAGAGTTCCGCGCCGCGCCTTGGCCCGAGCGCCACGAAGCGCTTGTCGAGCAGGAATGAACCCAGCGGATTCGAACGCGTCGCCAGGACCGAGCGCAGCTCGGCCGGGATGAACGGGTTCGAGACCGGGACACGGAAGCCCGTGGCGGCGCCGGCGGCCGGCGAGGCCGCGAGTTCCTGGGCCGACTCATACTGCGTGAACAGGAAGTCGCCATAGACCTCGGCGTGGTTGTTGATCTCGTACGACACGTTCGAGAACGCATTGTAGCGCGTCTGCGGCAGCGCCATGTAGTTCAGCGCGCCCGTGTTGAACTGGAAGTTCGGGCCGCTGCCGGGCACGCCTGGCGTCAGGAATCCGTCCCACGTGATGCCGCCGGGGCTCACGAAGTCGAGGCGGTTGCGGTAGACGAACAGCGTATCGTTGTTGTTGAAGCCGAAGGTGTCGCCCTGCAGCGAGCCCGGCACCACGGCCTGAACCGATCCGAGCGTCGGCAGGTTGTTGGTGTCGAAGATCGTGTTGCCAAGCGGCGAGGCGGCCGAGGCGCCCGAGATCGACGAGAACGGACGGCCGGCGTTGTAGATGAAGCCGCGGTCGTTCCACGACACCATCATCTGGGCCTTGCCGCGGCCGTCATCGAACTTGCCGCCGGCGGCCAGCGAGACCGACTTGGTTTCGCCATCGTCGCGGTCCGTGACGCCGTACTGCACCGAGGCCTCGAAGCCTTCGATGTCGCGCAGGATGAAGTTCACGACGCCCGCGATGGCGTCCGAACCGTAGGTCGCCGAGGCGCCGCCGGTGATGACTTCGGTCGACTGGACCAGCTGGGCCGGGATCAGGTTGATGTCGACCGTGCCGTCATTGTTCGAGGGAACAACGCGGTGGCCGTTCATCAGCACGAGGGTGCGGTTGGTGCCGAGGCCGCGCAGCGAGATGTTCGCCTGACCGCCGTTCGACGGGTTGTTCGACGTCATGTTGATGGCGGGGACGAACTGCGGCATCTCGTTGAGCAGCGTGTCGAGCGTGGTGACGCCCGTCGCCTGGATGTCGTCCTGCGTCACCGTCACGATCGGCGAATTGGCGACATAGTCCTGACGCGCGATGCGCGAACCCGTCACGACGACTACATCGCGAGCGCCTTCGGCCGGACCCGCCGCGGGCGTTTCCTGGGCGAAGGCTGACGTCACTGCGCCCGGCACGACGGCCAGCGCGGCAAGCAGCGTTGAGCGCAGGAGCTGCGCTTTACCTGTAGTTTTCACGATTTTGACCCCTCTGAGACTTCCGAAGAATTTGTCGGCCCACCTTTAGTGCCGGGTCGATATGCCCTTCGTCCCGGCGTATGGGCTGATCGGCCACATTCCAGTCATAAAGGGCGGAACGTCAATGCCGGGGGCAGCGTCAAAAGAAAATTCGGTTCTAACGCCACGACATGCAGCATTTCTGCATCAGATGACGCAGTGACAGAAAGTTATTCCCGCTAGCTTCCTCTTCCCTAGCGGCAATTAGCGCCGCTGAACGGCTCCATGGCGCAGAGGCGGCCAATACATTGGTACTGCTTCTAAATACCTTCGTCTTGATTGACGCAAACCGCCTCGGATGGTCGCTCTATCCCGCATTTTCAGTCATTTGCGGCTTGTTCACGCCGCCACGCCATCGTGGGCGAGACCTGTTACCCAGGGGGGTGCCTGACCCGATCTGACTTCGGGTCTTGCCCACGACCCCAACGACATTCGACCAGACGCCTCTGAGGCCAGACCCCTTTGAGACTTGTCGAATTGGAGGCGACCCCGTGCCCGGGGTCGCCTCTCTCATTTCCCGCCAGATCCTTCTTCCGCCAGGTCCGTTGTCTAGGTCCGCGCCCCAACCGGCGGCAGCCCCACCCCGAGCCGGTCGGCCATCCGGACCAGCTCCGGCAGCGAGTTCGCCTGCATCTTGCGCATTAACTGGGCGCGGTGCGCCTTGATGGTCGATTCCGCTGCGCCGATCGCCTCACCGATCTGCTTGTTCAATTGTCCGGCGACCAGGTTCTCCATCACCTCGCGCTCGCGCACGGTCAGCAACGCGAACCGCTCGCGCAGTTCGGCCAGCCCCGCCGCCTCGCGCCGTTGCTCGCGGTCGATCTGGATCGCCTGCTGCACGGCGTCGAGCAGTTCCTGTTCGCGGAACGGCTTGAGCAGGAACTCCACCGCCCCCGCCTTCATCGCCCTCACCGACATCGGTACGTCGCCATGGCCTGTGATGAAGATGACGGGCGTGCGGCTGGCCTGTGCGTTCAGCTCCCGCTGGAACTCCAGCCCGCTGATCCCGGGCAACCGCACGTCGAGCACGAGGCAGTTTGCCGACGCCAGCGTCCCGCGCGCCGTCAGCTCCTCGGGCGAGGCGAACACCTCCGTCCGCATCCCCACCGACCGCAGCAGGCTGCTGACCCCATCCCGCACGGCCACGTCGTCGTCGACCACAAAGACAACCGGCTGCTCCTGGCCCGTATTCATGTTGATGCACGCCTCCCGTTCAGCGGCAGGCGGATGCGGATCACCGCCCCGCCCTGCTCGCCCGATTCAGCCTCGATCGTCCCACCATGCGTCTCCACGATTGTCCGGCAGATAGGCAGACCAAAACCCATGCCGTCCGGTTTGGTGGTGACAAACGCCTCGAACGGCCGCTTCGCAACCTCTGGATCGAACCCCGGCCCGTTGTCGGCGAAAACGATCAGCAGGTCGGCCCCCCGCACCTCGCTCGTCACCCGTATCTCGCGTCCCTCCGCCGGCTGGCCGGCGAAGGCCTCGGCCGCATTGAGGATCAGGTTGAGGAACAGCTGTTCGAGCTGGATCCGGTCGCCCGTCACAGGCGGCGCGGCGGCCAGCTGCACCGTCACGGCGACACCCTGTCCCGCCAGCCGGGCGTGCGCCATGTCGAGAGCCTCGCCGATGGCGCGGCCGATGTCGACATCGCCCCGCTCCGCCATGCCGCGCCGGACCATGCCGCGGATGTTGCTGATTACCGCACTCGCCCGCTCGCCGTCACGCACGACGCGACGCGCCGCCGCCCGCGCCTCGGCCAGATCCGGCGGGACCGCATCAAGCCAGCGCACGCACGAGCCCGCATTCGCGATCACCCCCGTCAGCGGTTGGTTGACCTCGTGCGCGATCGAGGCCGACAGCTGCCCGATCGTGGTCAGCCGCGACACGCGCAGCAGCTCGGCCTGCGCATCCTTCAGCGCCTGCTCCGCGCGCCGCCGCTCCGCGATCTCCGTGCGCAGCTGGGCGTTGACCGCCTCGAGCGCGCCTGCCTTGGCCTCCAGCTCCCGGTGCGCCCCGATCAGCCTCGCCGTCGCCGTTCGCCGCCGCGCATTCATCACCGCGCCCACCGCCGCGCACAGCGCGAAGAACACCAGCATGACGAACCCGTCGACGCTCACCGCCGCGCGCGCGTTCGACGTTGCGTAGAAATAGATCCCCGCCGGAACCGAGATCACCGCCGCCACCAGCCCCGCGCCCGTGCCGCCCAGCCAGGCAGCCGACACAATCGCCGCAAAGAACAGGAACAGCGACGGCCTGTCCTCGGTGACGGCCTGCAGCAGCAGCGTCAGCGCCAGCGCCGCCACGACCAGCGTCACGGCCACCATATACCAGGTGCGGGTCCGTTGGAGCCAGCCCAGCATACGCGCCCCGCCCGCGACCATGTCCATCACGCCCTCCGGTTTGGCCGCGACTCAAGGCCAGCGGCCGTACGAAAGCAAGCCGCCTCGACCCTCACGCCCGCCACACATGCGGTCGCCTCAGCCCAGTGGCGACAGTCGCGCCTTCGACCCGTCCACCATCACATGCGCCCGTGCGTCCAGCCGTCCCGCGACAACAATCCCGCCGACCCATCCTGGATCAAGCCCGACCGCCACACGCTCGAACCGCGGTGGCGCTGCCCCGCGACATCGCGCCAGCTCCGCCACTTTCCATAGGGCCCAGCTTCCTTCCACCAGCACACCCATGATCTCCTGCCCCGCCTAAGTCGTCCCGCCCGCGTCACCACCTGCCGTGGGTCCTTCCACATCCGCAGCACCAGCCGCAGATTTTCCAGCGCCTTCTTCGCCTTCCGCCAGGCGCAGAATTCATCCCCCACGCCGCCATGAATTGCGGCCCCCCACAGCCGCTTCGGCTGCTCCGCCGAGAAGCCATCCGGCCCCTCGCTTTTCTTCCACTTCAGCTTGCGCCGCGTGATCTCCTACTGCGGCGTTTCCCGCCCCGGCAACGCGCAGCCCTGACGCCCCCTCGATCACCGCTTCGCGCAGGTCATGCTTCCTCGCCGCCATCAGCGCGAACCGCCCCCCGGCGTCCACTCCGCCGGCGCCGCAAGCCACCCCGCCCCGCGACCGCCCCGTAACAGGTATGTCGCCCACGCCTCCTCCGGCGGAAGCTGCGCCGCATGCGCCCCTTTCGGCCAGACCGGATCGCCCAGCTCAGCCACCTGCGCCGGATCGAGATGCGGATGCAGCGGCGTTGCAACCGCATCGAATGTCCGCTGGCACCAGCCATCGCTCGGCGCACGCGAATGGATCGTATTCGCGTTCAGCTCATAACGATCCGCGCGAAACGCCGTTCGCACGTTGCGCGCGCGGATCAGGCGATCTCTGGCTTGAGCTTGCGGATGAAGAAGAGCCAGACCTCAGTGTCGACGAACTTCACACCCTTCACCACCCGCGACGCCACATCCAGACCGAACCATTCCAGCAGCACGTAGGGGAAAGCGACCGGGCGGACGCCGAACGGGTCCATTTCCGACGCCGCCATCGGGCTATGGCCGAGCTCGGTCAGCTCGATCACGACATAGCCGCCATCGCGCACCTGGTTCAGCCAGCTCACCAGCGCAGCGCGCGGATTCCACGATTGGTCCAGCGAGTTGGAGTAGACGAAGTCGAACGCGCCGACCCATTCCGGCTTTACGTCATGGAAGTCCCACTGCACCGAGTTAGGGAAGTTGACGGCCGTCGGCGAGATGTCCGTCCCCATCGCCTCGAAACCGGGCAGCGACGAGATGAAGTTCTGCTCGAAGCCGTTGCGCGTGCCATGGCATAGGCCGCGGATCGTTCCGTCCGGCTTGCCCTGACGAAGCACATCGCACATGCGCCGCAGCGTCACCTCGTCCGCCCACACACCGTCGAGCTTCCGAATGTTGTGACGGATCTGCGTGTCCCGGTACGTCTCGTAGGATGGGTACTTGTGCAGGAAGAAATCGACCAGCCGCCGCTTGTGCACGGCCTCATATCCGATCGGCGCGAGCACGGCGTTCAGCGCGCTGCGCGCGCCTTTCCCGACAAATTGAATGACTTGGTTCAATGCCTAACCTCCATCCGTGCCCCCCCCGGAGGTAGTCCTGGCAATGCCGGCGCGGCGTTTGTTTGCCGGTGCCGATGTTTGCCGTAGGCTATATACGCGGCGCCGCCCTCACAATCCTCGCTCTCGCCAGGCGCGAGTGTTTCGCGCCCGTCACACGTGCGGTGGTCCGCGCATCGGAACCGGCAACGACAATCGACGCGGTGAATTTGCGCAGTCAGTCCCATGCCTCGCGCGCCTGCAACGCGTTGCCGGCGCGCTCCCCGGGGCCCGCGCTGCCCGTTTCCCGTCCTTTCCCAGGTGCAGATAGACCGTCTGTGCCGACACGCCGAGGCGCACGCCAACCTGCCCGGCGGTCTCGCCGCCGCGATACGCCGCCAGCACCTCCTCCCCCCCGCCAACAACCGCATGGGCGCTACGCCACCTTCCTGACGAACGAATGATCCGTGTCGCAGCTTGCCTGTGCGCTGCCGAGGCAGTTAACCTCCCGCGGGGTCTGTTGGGGGTCTGGGGTGCAACACGAATTCGGGGCGAACGGCGCCGTTCTCGACAATATAGACGACGACTATCAGCTCGGGCGGGAACAGCGTCGGGTAGACGCCGAGATTTGCTTCTCTTCGTTGGTCGGATTTCACGGCTGTCTCATCAGTTTGGCCTGGGCGAGCATCGCTTTTCCCAGACTCCAGGAGCTGCCTGCGCTTCAGCTTGGTCTCGCCGTATCGGCCATCTTCTTCCTGATCGGCGGCTTTGCCGGCTTTTTCTCGGAAGAGAAGAAGCGGCGCGCGCCCTCCGTCGCCGCAAGCTTCGACCACATCACGGGATTTGGCGCCTTTGTCGGCCTGGTGCTGCTCGGGGTGATCCTCGCGGCCGCCATCCTCGGCCAGATCAACTATCCCAACTTCATCGTCCCGGAAGAATTCGGCATCGGCGCGATCCTCATACTGGCCATCGGCTTCGTGATGATCGCCTTCGTGCCGAAGGTGCTCGATGTTTCGGTGGCCAGCGGCATCGTGCGAACACTTCGCTGGCTGACCTATCCGCTCAATCCGCTCGGCAAGGCGATGAGCGTCGCCGATGCCTGGCTCGTCTATGGCGTCGCGCCAGCTGCGGGATGCACGCTGAACAGCTCATTTGCCCGTTACGCCGTGCTGACCGTTCATCTTGCATCAGCGACGGCGCTGGCTTGGACGCTGCCCCCGCCCTATGGTCTGATCGGTACGGCGTGGGCGATCCTGGCCGCGATTGCGATCGCGCGGCGATGGGCCTGGGTTGAAACCGAACGCCAGAGGCAACTGCAGGACCCGCGACTTCGTCAGACCGAACTGCGCGTGGGGACCGAAACGGACCTAAGGGATGAAGCCCTCTGGTCGCTCATCCTTCTGGTCATCGTTCTGCCCATCGGCATCCGGCAATTCTACCTCACCGCAGGAACGTCCACTGCTTTTGCATTGCACGGCGCCGTGCGCGACGACCCGTGGGCCTGGTTCGGCTTTTTCGGGGTCGAACTGCTGAAGGCCCTGCCCTTCATCGACTGGGCCGATATCTACGGCGCACATGGACTCACCCGGATTTCAGCCAACGGCCCCCTGGGGCTCCATGCAATCTTTGCCGCGAGGGTGTTGATCGACCTCGTATTCATCGGCGCGCTGGTTCAGGCGATCTCCATTTCCGTTGCGCTTTCCCGGCACAAGCGACGCTTTCTGCAGAATCTGGACGTGCACATCCTTGATGAACGCATCGAAAAATCCGAGCTCGCGCGGCTTGCCCGGCGCAAGAACGGGGAATGGCAATTCCGCGACGAGATCGAGCAGTTCGTGCACTATGACGACCGCAGGCTGTCCCGCCTGCGGATGAGCGCACAGAAGGGAACACGGCTCCACGCAACGCTGCTGAAGCTGTTCGAAAAGAAGCAGCTCAAATACCTTCCGCCCGGCGAACAGCTGATCGACATCGCGAAGGACCAGAAGATCGACCGCCCGGCGATGGAAGCGGTGCTGAAGTCCATTCACGAGGAGGGCCATCTCGACATCGACTATCTCGCCGAGGGCCGGAGGCTTCTCAACAACAAGGGGGATATCGAGGATATCAGGCAACGCGTGGTTCAGTTGATGATAAGCGTCCCGGTCTCACCCGACCGCAACGCGCAGCTTCTCGCTGTCCTGACCGGTCCCTACACCGACAGTCTGGCGGCAATCCGGATTCTCGCAGCCCAGGCGCTCGCCCGAATTGCAAGCCGAAATCCCGAGGTCATACCGGCTCTCCTGCACGCAGCCGAAAATGATCGCGCAAGCACGGTCCGCAGAAGGGTCGCCGCAATCGTCAAGTCGCGGAGGCTGGCGCTTCCAACGACCACAAGAAAGGGCAGGGCCGCTTAGATCATCGCGCGTTCGACGCGGCTGCCTACCGCACCCGCACCGTCCCCACATCCTTCATCCCCGCGCCCCATACCACCTCGACCACGCTGTCGGGCATGTTGCCATACATGCGGAACATGTCGTCCGAGACGAGGTTGGCGAGGCACTGTTTCTGCGCGTCGCAGTTGGCCTTGTTCTCGGCGTTCCCGATCAGCGCGACGGACGTGTACTTCGTGCGCTTCTGTCCGATCACGTCGTCATTGTCGTAGTACAGGTCTTCGATCTGCACCTTCTGCAGCTTCTTGTCGTGGATCGCCCACACCGTCTGACGGTTCACCACCTTGAACACAGGCTTGAAGTTAGCCGCCAACCCCCCGCCGTCGGCGTCCATCGGACGATAGAGGATGAGCGCGCAGGGCTGGCGCGGCTCGGCCGTCGTCTTCTCGGGGCAGCGGCCCGGCTGGGTCAAAAGGTCATAGAGATCGTGCGTGTCGGTGAAGACGGTGATGTTGTACTTCGTGGGATCGAAGTCCTTCGGCGCCGTTGCGGGCGCGACCGCCGCCGCCGAGGCTGCGAGTTTCGCGCTCTGGTTCGACGGAGATTTCGCCGCCAGCGCCTGGTCGAGCGCGCGGATGCCGTCGGTGATCCAGGTCTGGTCGGGGCAGGTCTTGTTGCATGCGATGTCGAGCTGGATCAGCGCCTCGCGCTGCGCCCGCGCCTTGTCCGGCTGGTTGAGGATCACCAGCGAAAGGCCGAGCCGCGTGCGCGGCTCGGGCCGCGACGGCTCGTAGGCGATGGCGTTCTCGAGATAGGGCTGCGCCTCGCCCCACTTCTCAAGGCCGATCTTGGCCAGCCCCATCAGGAAGTGCGAGTCCGTCGGCACGCCGCCGCGATCGAAAAGTTCGGCGAGCTTTGTCTCGGCAGCCGCATAGTCCTTGGCCTGCAGCGCGGCGACCGCATCGTTGTGTAATTTGTTGATGTCGCGCTGCCCCTGTTCATCGATGCGGTCCGCCTTGTCGATCAGGTCATAGTCCGGCTTGGTCGACAGTCCCGGCTGTGCCAGCGCAACCGGTGCACAAGCCAGACTCACCAGCATCGCCGTAAGCGTGCGCTTCATCCGATCCTCCCGAGACCTGCCGCGCGCGTTATGGCGGCGTTGGCGCGGGATGATGCACCAACCGCCGGGCCGGGCAAAGCAAGCGGCTGTGAGCGCCTATTTCCCGCCACATGACGCAACGCCTGTCTGGCCGCCGAGCTTGGCGTCGAGGCTGTTGAGGCAGTCCTGCGTCTGCGCACCGATCACATAGCCCGACTTGGCGCGGCCTTTTATGTCACTCAGGGCCGAGGGCAGGCGCGTCCCCACGGAGCTCTTCAGTTTTTCGCTTTCGGCGATGTTCAACGAATAGAGCACGTTGAACCGTCCAGATGCGCTCAACGCCTCCAGATTCTGTCCCTGCAACTGCCCGACCAGTTCGTCGAGCACTTCTGTGGCCTGGTCCGAACGGATCATGTTCGCCACCGCCTGCCCCGCGGCGAGTCGTGTCGTGCGGTCAGGAGAATCGAGATCAGCCACCAGCGCCGCTACACGCGCCGGATCGGGAGCGGTCTGCGAGTTGTCCTTCGGCTTGTCGCTCGTCTCCTTGCCCGATCCAGAGCCCGGCGCAGGCGCACCTGGGCCGGACGTCGACGGCGCGGAGGGTGAGGGCTGCGAAAGAATGTCGCTCGCAGGACAGTCCCCGCCCGTCGCGGTGACAATATGCAGGGCGTCGATCTCGGCCTGCTCAGCATTCCTGTCTGCGCGCTCGGCATTGATTTCAGCCGCCGAGGCCTGCGCCCAGGCGAACACCATCCCGGCGCCGAGCACCGCCGCGATCGCCACCCCGCCCAGCGCCACCTGCCAGATACGCCCGCGCAGCTTCTGCCGTTCGTCCGCAATCTCGCCCGCCTCGCTAGCGGAGACATAGGCCCGCACCGCCGGCAACACCGACAGATGATCCGGCACGGGCCCCGCCAGCCACGCCTGCGCCCGCTTCAGCGCCTCGCCCCGCATCAGCAGCGCCTTCGACTTGCGCGCCTCCTCCCACTCCGCCGCCAGCAGCATCAACCGCGTCTGCTCGCGCACCCAGGCCGCGTCGCCGCGCAGCGCCTCGATCAGGTTTGCGACGCCCCGGGCGTAGGCGCGCCTCCCGTCCTTATAGAAGAATACGTACTGCAGCCGCGCCAGCACCTCCGGGATGCGCATCGAATCCAGCGGCTCGTTGACGACCGGGATCACCCGCCGCCCCAGCTTCAGCGCGATGTCCAGCTCCTTCACGCATTCGCGCGAGTCGATCCACGCGGGCGAGACCACCGCAACCGTCGTGTCCGCCTGCGTGATCAAGCTGCGCAGCCGCGGCTCCCATGGCTCGCCGTGCGCGATGTCTTCCTGGTCGTAGAGAACGTTAAATCCGTACGTCTCCAGTGAGATACGCAGCTCGTCCACGAACGCCGTGTCGCGCCGCGAATAGGAGATGAATACGTTCAACTGGGAAGTGGCTGAAGCTTGCGTCATGGGCGTCCCCTGCGCTGGCAAGTCTGCACGCATGGAAGCCCCGCCGGGCCCGGCTGGCAATGGCGATTTCGTTACAGTCCCGCGACAGCCCGCCTCGCGGCCCCCGCCGTCAACCGGGCATCGACCACTCGCGCGTCACCGACGCCTTGTTCACGACGATGGGAACTTTCGGCAGCTTGCCAGGGAACGGCCCGCCTTCGGGCGCCAGTTCGACTTTCTGGATTGCCTCGGCGACCTCCCATCCCTTGGTCACATGGCCGAACACCGCATAGCCAGTCGTGTTGGGCGCTGCGCCCTCCGTCGCGTTGAGATAGGGATTGGGCGCCATGTCGATGTAAAAGGTCGCGCGCCCGTCATTGGGATCATCCCCATGAGCCATCGCCACCGCCATGTACGCATGCCTGTTCGTCGCCGTCTCCAGCGGCACCGTGAGCAGAGGCGGCTCGCGATACTCCAGCTTCGCATCGAGATCGCCGAGCTGGATCACGAACCCAGGCTCCACGCGATAGACCGCAGCGCCATCGAAATACCCCGCCCGCGCCAGGGCGAGAAACTGCGCTGCCGTCTTCGGCGCGCCGATGGGATCGAGCGTCACGACAATGTCCCCCATCGTCGTCTGCAGCGTCACCTCGGGCCCGAGCCACACGCGCGGCGGATCATCCTGCGCCAGCGCTGCCCCGCTCATCGCCACACTCAGGGCGACGCCGAGAGACACACACGCAAGGAATCGTTTCATCGAAGCACCATCTGACCGGACAGGGCGAGCCTAGCATCGCCCCGGCCAAGCGGCGAGGTTCACAACCTGCAATTCGCGTATGGTCCGCCCGCGGCGCCGCTCAGTTTCGCTTGCCCCTGGCGCTCCCAGAACTCGACCTTCCTGTCGGTATAACGCACGCCCGAGGCGGTTTTCTTCACCGGCAGCCAGTACATCTTGCCGGCCGCCAGCACCTCGACATTCCCACCGGACGTCATCTGCGAGGAGAACACGGCGCCGCCATCGCACTTCCAGGCCGAGACCGGCCCGCGCACCGGATCAGGCGCAGGCGGCGGCGCAGACGCGCAGGCGCCAAGGGCAACAAGAGCCGTCACGGAAAGAAGAGCGTACGCGTGACGGGCCATGACAGCCTCCCTGATCCTTCAGCCCGGTCCATCATCATCGCGTTCAGGCCGCAGGCGCAGATTCATCGCACGGCGAGGCGAACAGGGCGTTGAAGCAAACCGCCCAAGGTGACGCCTGCAGGTTGGAAAAAATTAGCCTTAAGCGTCCGCCCCACCCGAAGCATAAATAGGTCGCGGCCCATGCGATCGCGGCCTCACCGGACGCCGACTATGATCGAGGCGTTCCGGGGGAAATCCGTGAAGCTGCTTGCACCTGCCCCCCCTCCTCCGCGAACACTTCGCTAAGGCGCGCCATCAGCTTCTTCCCCGGCCGCACGATGCGCCCCGCCCCCCACGAACCGTTCGCCTTTCGCCGGCGAAAGCGGGTTGATCTTGAACTCCCTCGTCATCGCGGCGGCGGCGTCCGGCATCAGCGACAGCGCCGCGAACCTGCAGCAGAGCACGCAGCTTGGAAGCGTGGAGGCAACAGTTTGACATCAGCTGCCTGGATTCAAACGGTCGCGTTCCATTCGGTGGCTGGAATCAAGGGATTTGATGAACACTTCAAACGCCGACTGTCGATCGACGCGGCCGGCGCCGTCTGGGGTGAGTTACCCAACCACCGACTGGCCTTGCGAGACCAGCACATCAACCCGCCGGAGCTTCGCAACAATCTTCTCCGGCTTGTAACATTTCCCAGGCATTCAACTTCTCCATCCTGCAGAAATACATGCTTCAGGGTGGACCACTTCAAAGGGGGCGGATCAGAGCAGCGCCAATTCTGACAATGGACGGTCGAACTGCTCCGTCCAGAGAAGGCGCCCGCTTTCCGCCTCCGCCACCTGCGCAGTAACGCGAAGGCTAGGCCCAATCCGTTGCACATTGCCCTCAAGAATGTAGCGTGCGCCCAGCTCCCGTCCGATTAGGCGCAGGTCGGCCGCCTGGTTTCGGAAGACGCGCGTTGCGCTGGCGGCGATGACCTTTGCCGAGCGGCCCAGCGATAGAGCCGAAACCAGATCTTCCACCATGCCGCCGGCGAACACGTCGTCTCGGGCGCGCCCGAGCGGTTGATGAACGGCATGATCGCCAACGAGGGCCGAGTTCCCCTCGGGTCCTGGGGCGGCGCGCCGGCCGCAGCAAGCGAGACCGGCGCAGGTTTGGCCATCGCTTTCTCCCGCGCGGCCATGAGTTGGCGTACGTCCGTCACGAAGGCGGCCCAGGCAAGGTCACTTGCTTCCCCCTGCCAGTGCGAAAGGTCCGCCGTCAGTGTCAGCTGGAACATGCTCGGCCGGTCACAGGGCTCGATCATAGCCGGAGCCAAGGTCTTCTGCCGGTTAGCGAGCGTCGCCTCGGCGCGCACACATCGACTTTCCACCGAACGCTTCGACCACAGCACCACCACCGCCTTGGCCGTACGTAGCGCCTTTTCGGTCACCTCGTCGTATGCCTCGCCCGTACGCAGGCCCAAATCCTACCAGACCGACAACGCATGCGCCTCAAACGCCTCCACAAACACCTCGGCGCGAGCCCAGTCCTCGCGATTGCAGGACAGAAAAATGTCTCACACGCACCCCTCCGCTGGAATAACCGTCAGGACTACGGGAAGCGCAGGGAGAGGTCGATTCAGGCTCATCGACGCCAACTGTTGGCTACGACCCGCTTCGGGGAGGCGCCGCCGCAAGATATCCAAGGCGCAGCGGCGCGATTTGGCGGTGAATTCAGACACTGGCTGGCGCGGAGTTGCCTCATGCAAACCCCTTGCGGCTCATCTCGCCCCATGATTTGACGCCGGTCATCCACTGCCAGAGGCCGCGAAGACGCCAGTAGGAGTTCAACTGGCGGTAGCCAAAATTCTCCAGCACCGCGGCGATAAAGAGGCGCACGAGATCGCGGACCTGGCTGACGCGGCGCAATTCAGCTTCCTCCAGCGCCAGCGCGCCGACGCTGATGGCGATGCCGAAGAAGATCGAGAGGGAGAAGAAGGCGATGAGGTATTCGCTGTTGAGGATGCCTAGCGCCCACAGGACCGGGAGGAGGACATAGCCGGTGAGTTCGAGTATGGGGCCGATGAGATCGAACAAGAGAACCTGTCCCATGCCGACAAGTCCGATGCGTCCGTATCTTGGCTTCGTCATCATGTCGCCATGGCGCACGAACGTTTCGATGGCGCCACGGTGCCACCGGGCGCGCTGCCGGCCGAGCATCTCCATCGTTTCGGGCGCCTCAGTCCAGCACACGGGCTCCGGCAGGAACACAATGCGCTGTCGGCTGCGGGTCTCGATCGCCCGCCGATGCAGGCGAATTACGAGCTCCATGTCTTCGCCCACCGTGCCGTGGGCGTAGCCGCCGATTTCGACGACCGCGCTGCGCCGGAACAGGCCAAAGGCGCCCGAGATGATTGTGAGGGCGCCGAGGCGGCTCCAGGCGAGACGGGCCAGCAGGAAGGCGCGCAGGTATTCCACCGTCTGGAACAGAGCGAGAGGATTGCGCGACACGCCGACCGTCTGCAGTTGGCCGTGCCTGATCGTGCAGCCATTGGCGATGCGAACCGTGCCGCCGACCGCCACCACGTGTTCGGGGTCCTCGATGAAGGGCTGCACGGCGCGCAGGAGCGCGTCTGTCTCCAGGATGGAATCCGCGTCCATTGAACAGACAATGGGTGTGCGGGCATAGTTGAGGCCGGCGTTCAGCGCATCCGCCTTGCCGCCATTCTCCTTGTCAATGACCAGAAGTTTCGGATGCTCGCGCGAACGGTAGACGTCGAGGATCGGCGCGTGCGCCGCGGCCTCGTCGACGCTGCGATCTACCGGCTCGAGGCTGAAGTTCTCCTTCAGGACATCGAGCGTTGAATCCTTCGACCCGTCGTTGATCACTATGACTTCGAACTTCGGGTAATCCAGCGCCAACAAGGACAGGATGCTGTCCTTGACCGTGGCCGCCTCGTTGTAGGCGGGCGCAAGCAGGGTGATTGGCGGAACGACTGCTGCCGAGCGCCGCCATAGCACGTTCGATCGCGGCTCGGGCGGTTGCACCGCGAGCGCGCGTTGCGCCACGAAGAGCTGCATCAGGTATATCAGGTTCTGGAGAATGGCGCCGCCGATCACCAACCAGGCCGTCGACCTGGCGAGGAAGGCGACAACGTCCATGGCGATTGTTTCGGTCACGACGCGACCTTCCGGTTCACGGATCGGCGACGCGTCGGCGCAGCCGGGGGCTTCTTCACGGCGCTCGCATTCCCGGCTGTCGTCTTGCCAGCAACCAGGTTGGGTCTGGTCTTCAGTGCGGCCTTCCGCTTCTTCGGTCTTGTCTCGGTGGCGACTGAAGCGGTCTTGAGACGCTCCACAGCTTCGTTGGCGCGGAACCGGATCCACCAGACGCTGTCGTTCAGCAGCGGCTCGATGCTGGCGCAATCGGAGGCCGAGCCATACTGGCCAAGGCCTTCAACGGCCTTGAGGCGCACGCGCCAGTCTTGATCCCGCAGCGCAGCGACCAGCCAGGGCGTGACTTTCCTCGAGCCGTGAGCGCGCAGCGCCGTGATGGCCGCTGCGCGGACTTCCGCATCCATATCGTTGGTCGATCGGGTGATCGCCGTGAAGGCCATGGGCGAGCGCGACGTGCCGAGGGCCTTCAGCATCATCACCTGGCTGTTGCGGGGCAAGCCCGCCGCCAGCGCGCCGAGCGCGGCTGGCACGCTGGCATGGACGCTCGCCTCGAAGACCTTGAACAACATCAGCGAGTTGCTGCCTTCCGGGCGCTCGGCGAGCTTGAGCACCGCTTCCAGGCGAGGCGGATCGCCCACTTCGATGGACGTGCGCATGGCGGCGACGCTGACGCGGAAGCTTGCCGAGTCCTGCAACTTCTGCAGCAGGCTGAGGGTATCGAGGTCTGAAAACATGCGCAGGAGTTCGATGGCGTTGACGCGATCACGCTCCTGTCCCCGTACGGCCGCGCGACGATAGTAGGCATCTAGATACGCGTTCCTCAGCATTTGGACCAAGCGCCCGCGCGCCTCCACATCCAACGTACGCGATACGTCGAGGGCGGTGTGCATTATCAAGTCGCAGCTATGGCGACTGCGGGTGTTGAGACGCGGGGTTTCACCCTCCCCCTTGGTGTAGGCCAGGAGGCCGAGAGTCAGGTTCACGCTCTGCGCTGGCAGGTCGCGGTCACGCTGCTGGCGGATGAGCCGAGCGGCGATGAGCGCCGTCATGACGCCACAGGAGAGAGCGGCCAGCACGAGCGAGGCCGACCAGATGACCTGAAGCGCGCCTGACATGTCAGAAGGTCCTCGCCAGACCCGCTGAGATCTCCGTGCGATCGTAGGCGTCGCGCATCTCGTGCGCCAATCCCGCGCGGAGACGAAGGCCTTCGGAGAGGTTGATGGTCGCGCCCAGAACGGCGCTGCGGACGTTGACCGTAAGCCCGTCAGAGCTCTCCGGGGCGTTGGACCAGCCCGCATCGAAGGCCAGAGCGGATGTCGCTTTCCACACCGCGCCAACGCCATAGCCATACCTGTTGCGGCCAGTCTCATCGTGGACGGCGACGCCGGTGGCCTGAAGCCGCAGCGGTCCAAGCTCACGGGCGAGGCGCACATCGACCTTGTCGACCTGTCCGGCGACATATTCGGCGTGAGAGAAAGCTGCGCCCATGTCCCATTCGGCGCCATAGTGGTCGCCGCCGAGCCGGACCGACTGTTCAGGGCGGAAATCTGCCTCCGGCGTTCCGCCCAGCGCCAGCGACCAGACCACGGATCCAGCCGCGTAGGTCGCCACCGCCTCGAAATAGGTATCTTCGCGATCGAACCGGCGGGCATGTTCGATGGCGAGGCCAAGTCCCGTTGAGCCATGACGGCGGTAGGCCGAGACCCTCGCCTCCGACCAGTCCGGCAGGCCCTTGGTGAGCGAGCTTTGAGCGACGCTCGCGTCGATGCGCCACACAGGCGGTGTTTGGTCCGCACTATCCAGTTGAGCCTGAAGCTCAAGCGCCTCGGCGCCTTGCCGGCGCACCGGGGACACGCTTGCAAGCCAGCGGCGGGCAGCCGCCTTATCCCCGTCCGCCCAGGTGAGCCGTGCAAGAGCGAGCCGGGCGTCATCGTTCGCGGGCGCAAGATCGAGCGTGCGCATCCAGGCCTTTTGGGCCTCTTCCTTCTCGCCGAGCGCATACTTTGCAGCGCCAAGCTCGAACCAGGCATCGGCCTCATCGGGATGAACCTGCAGCACGCAGCCCGCAAGCAGCGCGGCCTTGGCAAATTCTCCACTGCGCCGCGCCTGCGAGGCCGCAGCCACGCTCGCAACCTCGCGGGCGCATTCGCCTGTCGCGTTTGTCTCGGGCGGTGTTGGGAGTTCGAAGATCATCGCACCCTGCCCCGGGGACGCCGGAGGCCACTGATTTCGATCGCGTCACGCGTCGGCCCATCCGAAACGTCAACGTCAAGCGAGCTGTCCCAAGTCATGACAAAGTTTGACTAAGGTGCTGTTGGCGGGACCATCGCCTTTTGAAGGCTTGCGTTAACTCGTTGGAAACCAGCGGCGCGGCTAGGACGGTTGTGCTCCCGCCTGTACGCCGGTCCGCCGTCGGATAACTTGAGACAGCGAGGGCGGGTTCCTGGCGGAGGATTCCGCTCATCTGGTGTTGGTGTTTAAGCAGCGCGTCTTGCGTGCTGTAAGCGGCGTAGTTCGAAGGTGCGCCGCGGAGACGGCCGATGCCCTGGTCGTCGCTGGTCGTGGCGCTGCGCCGGGAAATCCGGCCCCGCGCCGCCTTCGCCTATCTGATCGCGCAATGCCTTGGCGGTGTTGCGGGAACGCTTCTGGCTCACGCGATGTTCGCGCATCCGATATTCGAATTTTCCACTCACGTGCGCGCCGGCTTCGGCAACATGCTGTCCGAAGGCGTTGCAACCTTCGCGCTGGTGTTCACCATCCTCCTTGTCCGCCGCTCGCGGCCGGACGCTGTTCCCTGCGCGGTCGCGCTGGCCATTGTTGCTGGCTACTGGTGGACCGCCCCGACATCCTTCGCCAACCCCGCCGTGACGCTGGCGCGCTCCCTGAGCGACACCTTCGCAGGTATTCGCCCGGATGACGTTGCAGGCTTCATCGCGGCGCAGATTGCTGGCGCGCTTATAGGATGGGCGGCTTACGCCTTCCTCAACCCGAAAGCGGCTTAAGCATCCACCTCCGCCTCGAGGGCGTTTTCCTGGATGAAGTCGCGGCGGGGCTCAACGAGGTCGCCCATCAGCTTGGAGAACATCTCGTCGGCGGTGTCGGCGTGTTCGACCTTCACCTGCAGGAGCGTGCGGGCGTTGGGGTCGAGCGTGGTTTCCCAGAGCTGGCCGGGGTTCATCTCGCCGAGGCCCTTGTAGCGCTGGATCTTGATGCCCCGCTCACCCGCCTCGAGCACGGCGTCGAGCAGCGAGACCGGGCCGAACACCTGGTGCTCGCCCGTCTTGTCATGGCGGAGGATGCAGCGGCCGTCATAGACGCCGCCGAGGACGTCCGCACGGTCCGCGAGGCGGCGCGCATCCGGCGTCGCCAGCAGTTGCGGGTCGAGCGCGGCCTTCTCCTCGACGCCGCGCACCACGCGGGTGAAGACGAACATGCCGTCATGATGGGAGCCCGTCCACGTATCCTCGCCCTCCTCCGCGACGCGGTTGAGGCGTTCGGCGGTGCGCTTGGCTTCGGCATCGCCCGCGCCGGGGCGGAGGACGCCGGCGAGCGCGGCCTGCTCCACGATGTTGGCGGGCGCGCGCAGGGCGAGGCGCTGCAGCGTGCCGCGGAAGGCGGCGGCGTCCTTGACGCGCTGGTGCAGGTCCGCGCCTGCGATGCGTTCGCCGTTTTCGAGGATGAGGGTCTGGCCGTTGACGCCCTGCTCGATCAGATATTCGTCGAGCTCCGCTTCATCCTTCAGGTAGCGCTCGGATTTGCCGCGTTCGGCCTTATAGAGCGGCGGCTGCGCGATATAGAGATAGCCCTTCTCGATCACCTCCGGCATCTGGCGGTAGAAGAACGTCAGCAGCAGCGTGCGGATGTGCGCCCCGTCCACGTCGGCATCCGTCATGATTATGATGCGGTGATATCGCATCTTCTCGATATTGAACTCCTCCCGCCCAATCCCCGCCCCCAGCGCCGTGATCAGCGTGCCGACCTGTTCGGAGCCGAGCATCTTGTCGAAGCGCGCGCGCTCGACGTTGAGGATTTTTCCGCGCAGCGGCAGGACCGCCTGGTTCTCGCGGTTGCGGCCTTGCTTGGCTGAGCCGCCAGCCGAGTCGCCCTCGACGATGAAGAGCTCGGACTTGGCCGGGTCCTTCTCCTGGCAGTCGGCGAGCTTGCCGGGGAGAGACGTGATGTCGAGCGCGGACTTGCGGCGCGTGAGTTCGCGCGCCTTGCGGGCGGCTTCGCGCGCGGCGGCGGCTTCGACGATCTTCTGCACGACGGCCTTTGCAGGGCTCGGGTTCTCCTCGAACCATGTGCCCAATGCTTCCGTCATCAGGCTCTCGACGATCGGGCGAACCTCGGAGGAGACGAGCTTGTCCTTCGTCTGGGATGAGAATTTGGGGTCGGGCACTTTGACCGAGAGGACGCAGGTGAGGCCCTCGCGGGCGTCATCGCCCGAGATGTCGACTTTCTCTTTCTTGGCGGCCCCGCTTTCGGCCGCGTACTTGTTGATCACGCGCGTGAGGGCCGCGCGGAAGCCGGCGAGGTGCGTGCCGCCGTCGCGCTGGGGGATGTTGTTGGTGAAGCAGAGGACGTTCTCGTAATAGCCGTCATTCCACTGGAGCGAGGCTTCGACCACCACGCCATCCTTGTCGGAGCGCGTGTAGATCGGCTTGGGGATCAGCGCGTTGCGCTGGCGGTCGACATGGCGGACGAAGGCTTCGACGCCGCCTTCGTACTGCATGGTGACTTCCCACGGCTCGGGCCCACGCAGATCCTGCAGCACGATCTTCACGCCGGAGTTGAGGAAGGCGAGTTCGCGCAGGCGATGCTCGAGCGTGTCGCGGTCGAACTCGGTCTTGGAGAAGGTGGCGGAGCTCGGCAGGAAACGAACGGTCGTACCGGTGGCGAAGGAGCCGTCGGCTTTCTTCGGCGCATCGCCGGTGATCTTCAGCGGGGCTTCGGCGTCGCCGAGCTTGAAGCGCATCTCGTACTGCTTGCCGTTGCGATAGATCTTGAGGTCGAGCGTTTCCGACAGCGCGTTCACCACCGACACGCCGACGCCGTGCAGACCGCCGGAGACCTTGTAGGAGCCTTCCTCCTCTGTGTTGGCGAACTTGCCGCCCGCATGCAGCTGGGTCATCACGACCTCGGCCGCAGAGACGCCCTCCTCCGGGTGGATGTCGACCGGGATGCCGCGGCCATTGTCTTCCACTTCAGCCGAGCCATCGGGATGTAGCGTGAGGCGCACGAAATCGGCGTGACCGGCGAGCGCTTCGTCGATCCCGTTATCGACGACTTCGTAGATCATGTGGTGCAGGCCCGAGCCGTCATCGGTGTCGCCGATATACATGCCGGGGCGCTTGCGCACAGCGTCGAGGCCGCGGAGGACCTTGATCGAGTCGGCGCCGTAGCTGTTCTTCTTCTCGCCGCCGTTTTCAGACACGTCAGACATTCAAAATTTCCTTGTGGCGGCGCCCATAGGGGACCGCTCAGCCTTCGCGCACGACGCCGTCTGACACCTCAAACCGCTGGGTTCGATCGCCGAACGCGTCGAACAGATTGCGGTCCGTTCCTGTGAGCCAGGCCTGACCGCCCAGCGCGGCCAGTTCATCGTACAAGGCGGCGCGCCGATCCGAATCGAGATGGGCTGCCGCTTCATCCAATAATAGCAGGGGTGAGGGGGCAAAATCACGCTCGAAAAGCGCCTGCGCGTTGGCCAAAATCAAGCCTATTAACAAGGCCTTCTGCTCGCCCGTCGAGCACTGGTCGGCCGGCAGTCCTTTTGCCGCGTGAATGACTTTCAGATCGGTGCGGTGGACGCCCTCTGTGGTGCGCCCCGCGGCCTGGTCGCGGGGGCGGTTCTGGCGCAGCTGGGCGGCGATTTCCTGCTCGATATCGGTCAAGGCAACGCCATGCGCGGCGCTGTTCTCGAACTGGCCATCGAGGTCGATCAGCGCTTTCGGGAAGGCGCCTTCGGGACGGGCGAGGATCGCCTCCTGCATCACCTTAACAGCGTCCACACGATGGAGCGCCATGGCGGCGCCGGCAGAGGCCATGCCGAGCTCGAGCGCATCGAGCCAGACGGGATCGGCCCTCCCCTGCTCCAGCAGCGCATTGCGCTGGCGCATGGCCTTCTCGTAGGCCGCGCCGGCGGAGGCGTGGCTGGGGAAGTGGGCAAGCACCTGGCGGTCGAGGAAGCGGCGGCGGTCGCCGGCAGGGCCGGTAAAGACCCGATCCATCGACGGCGTCAGCCAGATCACGCGCATCAGCTCGCCGAGATCATTCTGGCTGACATTGGCGCCGTCGAGGCGGGCTGTGCGCTTGGAGCGGCCCATCTCATCGAGTTCCAACGCCAATGAGATGCGGCGATCGAAATCTCCCTCCTTCACGTCAGCGGAGAGGGCCCAGTTGCGGGCGGCGACGCCCTCGGGCGTGCGGCGCACGAGTTCGGTGAATTCCGCCCCGCGCAGGCCGCGGCCCGGCGAGAGCATCGAGACGGCTTCCATCAGGTTGGTCTTGCCCGAGCCATTCGCGCCGTAGAGGCAGACGTGACGGCCATCCAGCCGGAGCTGGAGCGAGACGTAGTTGCGGAAATTCTCCAGCGCGAGACGCCTCAGGCGGACGTGCGGGCGGCGGACCTCGGGTGTAGCGCTGTCAATCACACGCGAAGCGGCATCAGGACGTACTGCGCGCCCTCATCCTTGCCGTCGAGAACGCGGGCGGGAGAAGCAGCGTCGTTGAATTCGATGCGCGTTTCTTCCGCCCCGATCTGCGAGGCGACGTCCAGGAGGTATTTGGCGTTGAAGCCGATTTCCATGGGCTCGCTGGAATAGTCGGCTTCCAGCTCTTCCGTGCCCTGCCCCGTTTCGGAGTGGCTGACGGCGAGCGTGAGCTTGCCTGCGGAAAGCGAGAGCTTCACCGAGCGCGAGCGTTCGGCGGAGACGGTGGCGACGCGATCGACCGCGTCCTTGAACGACTTGTTGTCGACGACGAGGATGCGGCCGTTCTCCTTCGGGATCACGCGCTGGTAATCCGGGAAGGAGCCGTCGATCAGCTTCGAGGTCAGGACCGCTTCGCCGATGCGGAAGACGATCTTGGAATCCGAGGCTTCAACCGTGACAGTCTCCGGCGCATCATCCAGCAGGCGGCGGGCTTCGGCCACGCACTTGCGCGGGACAATCACACCCTTGAGCGTGGCGGAGCCTTTCGGAGCCTCCGTCTCGGCCAGGGCGAGGCGGTGACCGTCGGTCGCAACCGCGCGGAGGACATTGCCTTTCGCGCCCTTGGCGTGATGCAGGTAGATGCCGTTGAGATAGTAGCGCGTCTCTTCCGTCGAGATCGCAAAGCGCGTCCTGTCGATCAGGCGGCGCAACTCGGCGGCCTCGATCTCGAATTTCGTGGGCGCAGCTTCCTTGGCCATCGTCTGGAAGTCGGAGGCCGGCAGCGTCGGCAGCGCGAATTTCGAGCGGCCGGAAGAAATAGAGAGGCGGCCATCTGAGAGGTCGAGCGAGATCTCGGAGCCTTCAGGAAGCTTGCGCACGACGTCGAAGAGCGTCTGGGCCGGGGCGGTGACGGAACCGGCCTTCTTCACGGAGGCTTCGGCCGCATCCGTCGCCTCGATGTCGAGGTCGGTGGCGGTGAGGCTCAGCCGGTCGCCTTCCGCATGCAGCAGGATGTTCGACAGGATCGGAATCGTGTTCCGCCGCTCGACGACGGCCTGGACATGGGAGAGCGCACGCATCAGGGCGTTGCGGTCGATCGTCAGTTTCATAAGCCCAATCCTGCAGATCAGCGCCCATCCGGGCGCATGGCGGTCCACCGAAAAGCTTCGGCCCGCCTTTGGGGGCGGGCCGAGACATTAGCCTATCAGAGCGTCCAGAGAAGCGCCTTTTTGGGCATCTATCCCCAGTTGCTCAACGATTGCTCACCGGCTGTTGCGCGGATCGGCGAGGATGCGCTGTTCGAGCTGGCGGAGTTCCTCGGCCATGCCCTCGTTTCCAGCGATCATGGCTGAGATTTTCCGGTATGCGAAAAGCACGGTCGTGTGGTCGCGATCCCCGAACATCCGGCCGATCTGCGGGTAGGAGCACTTGGTCAGCTGGCGGCTCAGATACATGGCGTACTGGCGCGGCTGGGCGAACTGGCGCTTGCGGCAGGCGGACTCGAGGTCGGCCTTGGTGACACCGTAGGCCTTGGCCGTGACATCCTTGATCGTGTCGATCTTCGGCGCGCGGGCCGGAGCACCGCCCATCTGGAGCTGGATCGATTTCTCGACGGCAGCACGGTCCAGCGGTTTGCCGGCGAGGACGGTGCCGCAATAGACGTTGCGCACGGCCCCGCAGAGGGCGCGGCCGGAGGCCGGGAGGCGGTCGGCCAGAAGGTCGATCCACTCTTCGGTCAGGCTGAAGTCGGCATCGATGGCGGCGGCGGCCGTCGAGACGGCGTCGGCCTTGGCGCGGAGGATCTCGCGGCGAAGATTGCGCTCGGGCAGTTCCATCTGGGCGATGACGCCGCCATGGATTTCATCGCGCATGCGTTCGTCGAGCTGGTCGATCAGAGCCGGGGTCTGGTCGGCAGCGAGGACAACAACGCCGCCATGGCTGACGATGGCGCGCAGGTGCGAGAAGAACTCGACCAGCGTGCCGGGCTTCGAGCAGATGAACTGGAAGTCGTCGAGCAGCACGACCTTGGCGCGGCGCACGATGGTGCGCAGGTCCGACGTGTCTTTCCGCTTCACGCCGTCGACGAAGGCGACAGTGAAGTCTTCCGACGACATGTAGAGGACGCTGCCCTCGCCCTTCGCGGCCTTGAGCGCGGCTTCGATACCCCTGAGGAGGTGCGACTTGCCAACGCCGTGCGGGCCGACGATCGTTACGACGTTGGCCTCAACGCCCGCGCCCATGGCGAGACGGCGCGCGAGACCGAAGGCGACGCGGTTGCTATCGCCAACGAGGAAGTTCTCGAGCGTCTGCGCTTCCGTGTTGGCGTCGAGCGCCTGTTCAGCGTCAGCAGCAGCTTCGTCAGCCGACGGCGCGGCGGCGCGCTTCAGTTCGGCGGCAGGAGCTGGCTGGGCGAGCGCGAGCACGTCCGGCGCGATGCGGTCGCGCGCTTCGATGCGCACGGCGCGGCCTTCATCATCGGCCTGGTCCCAGGCCTGCTGGATGATGTGCCCGAAGTCGGTGTCGACGCGGCTTCGCTGATAGTCGTCGGAGGCGGCAAGCAGAATCTCGCCATTCACTTCCGCGATGAAATCGAGACGCGCGATCCACGCGTCGAACTTGGCGTCGCCAAGACGGCGGCGCAGCGCTTCGCGCACGCCGGCCCAGATAACCGGCGCTTGCGTGACGACGGAATCCGCCGCCGGAACGCTACGCGAAACTGAAGACGGCTCCGCCGTCCGGGTCACCCCACCCATCCCGCCAGGTGCAAATCGCGTCGTGTTCTGATTGCTTATCATGGCCCCTCATCTACCCTTCTGGTCGATGCCTTCCGCCGGATTTTTGGACAGAAAATTCCCCCAACGGCTCCAGCCCCGGAGCCGCTGATCGTGTCCAAAACGAAGGAAGGTTACTCGCTACAGAGGAGAGTTTTTCTCCGATCAGTCGCCGCCGTCAACCGCGACAAAAGCCGCATCTGCGATTTTATTTTTACCAAACTTTCGCAATCGCTATTGCCACTGAATCTATTGGCGAAACGCTGCAACTTGAGGCTCGAACGCGACTGAAAAACAGTTCGTACACGGAGCAATATTTCGCGGGCGAAAATACCGCCGTCACGAAATTGTCTTCCGTCAAAACTCAACTGCGAAGTGATCAGGAATGCAAGCGCGAAACTACGCGCGAGCGCATTTGTGAAGAGGGCGCCTCAGGCGCTGACACCCTTCACGCGGGCGGCGAGACGGGAGACTTTCCGCGACGCCGTGTTCTTGTGCAGGACGCCCTTCTGAACGCCGCGCATGATTTCCGGCTCGGCGGCTTTCAGGGCGGCGATCGCCGCTTTCTTGTCGCCGGCCGCGACGGCTTCCTCGACCTTGCGGACGAAGGTGCGGACGCGCGACCTGCGCGATTTGTTGACCTCGGTCCGCCGCGCGATCTTGCGCACCATTTTCTTGGCGGATTTCGTGTTGGCCATAGGTCTTCCAGAGCTCCGTTTACCCTGTCCCCGGACATAGTGCCGGGGGTTTGGGGAGCGGCGTCTTAACAGCGGTCGGGTAAGCGGTCAATTCGGGGCCTGAAGGAAATCGTCAGGCTGCCCCAGAGGCCGCCGGAAGGGCCGCTTTAAAAGGCTTTCTCACGTATTCGAGAACTTCGCCGGACGCTTCTCGACGAAGGCGGCCATGCCTTCCTTCTGGTCGTGGGTGGCGAACATGGAATGGAACAGGCGGCGTTCCAGCATGATGCCCTGACGCAGCGTGGTCTCGTAGGCGGCGTTGACCGTCTCCTTGGTCATCATGGCGATCGGCTGGGACTGGCCGGCGATCTTCTTCGCCGCGGCCTTGGCTTCCTCGACCAGCTTGTCGGCGGGAAGGACGCGCGAGACGAGGCCGGCGCGCTCGGCTTCCGCAGCGTCCATCATGCGGCCGGTGAGGCACATTTCCATTGCCTTCGACTTGCCGACGAAGCGGGTGAGACGCTGCGTGCCGCCAATGCCGGGCATGACGCCGAGATTGATCTCGGGCTGGCCGAACTTCGCAGCCTCAGACGCCAGAATGAAGTCGCACAGCATCGCGAGCTCGCAGCCGCCGCCGAGGGCGAAGCCGTTCACCGCCGCGACGATGGGTTTGCGGAAGGACGATACCGCATGCTCGAACGCGCCGAACATGTCGTTCTTGTAGACGTCCATGTAGGACTGCGGCGCCATCTCCTTGATGTCGGCGCCGGCGGCGAAGGCGCGCCCTGCCCCGGTGAGGACGACGCAGCCGATGGCTGCGTCCTTCTCCCACTTGCCGAGGATATCGATCAACTCGCCACACAGCTTGCTGTTGAGCGCGTTGAGGGCGTCGGGGCGGTTGAGCGTGATGACGCCGACGGCGCCGTCGGTTTCGATCAGCAGGGTTTCGTAGGCCATGGGCGTCTCCGGAAGTTTTCTGGAGAGTGGCTTACTCCGGCAAGCGCGTCGAGGCGAGCTTCACGACGAGTTCGAAGATCACGTTGATCGGCGAATCCACCCCGGCAGCGGGCTCGATGGATAAGGTGAGGCGCTCGTGTTCGCGCATAAACACGAAGGGGCCGTGCTCGCCAGTCCCCTCGCGAATCCAGCCCAGCGAAGGCAACGAGGCGAGATAGAAATCGCGGACGGCGCTGTAATCGGCATGTCCGTCCGTGCTGGTGCGGACGACGCGACCCTGATCACTCTCGAAGACGACAGGTTCAGCGGCCTCGACAAGGCCGGGGAAGATGGGAACGTCGTCGATTGCCTTGAGGAAGTCGGTAGCGTGCGCAGGGGCAACGGCAAGGACCGCCACGGCCGTGATCGCCGCCAGATGATAAAACCGCCTCAGCACGATCGAGTCTCCCGGACGCCCGGAACTTCTCCGAGTTCGCGCAGCCTGGCAAATGTGGACTGCAGAGGTCTTAACCGGTCAGGTCACGCGATCGGAAGGCTTGCGCCTGCCGTCATCATCGCCGTTGTCCTCGTCTTCCTCCCCGGCGCGTTCCTGCCGGGCTTCCTGGACGTGGGATGCTCCGGGATTGAAGATGTCGGAACCGGTAAGGATGTCGCCCAGCCCGCCGCTGCCGCCACGCTTCACCTTGCGGTAGTAGAGCCAGCCCTTCGCTTCCATCGAGAGGAAGAGAAGATCGAGTCCGTAAAGGACTCCCACGACAAGACAGATCCAGAGAAAGATCTCCAGCACGTCCGCCTCCCAGCACTGGCGATGTGGGAGCCGGATTCAGGCTTTTGTAGGCCCTGGGGCTTCTGTCGCGCGCAAAGTTTTGGTTGGCTTGGGCAAGAATAGGGAGACGCGCCATGAGCATCATCGCCGACCGCGACGGGCCGGTCGCCATCATCACCATCAACCGGCCGCAGGCGCGCAATGCGGTGGACCCGGAGACTGCGGCGGCGCTCTACGATGCGTTCTGCGATGCGGAGCGGGACGACACGGTGCTGGCGACCGTGCTGACCGGCGCACAGGGCGCGTTCTGCGCCGGCGCCGACCTCAAGGCGGTCGCCAACCGCAGCCACGACTTCACCCCGCCGGCGAAGAGGCAT
This sequence comes from Hyphomonadaceae bacterium, assembly GCA_044224605.1. Classification (GTDB taxonomy): domain Bacteria; phylum Pseudomonadota; class Alphaproteobacteria; order Caulobacterales; family Hyphomonadaceae; genus UBA7672. Next base: position 51,769 of record JBGAKC010000010.1, on the reverse strand, counting down.
CCGCAACAGGCGCCGATGGGGCCGACCCGGCTGCTCGCGGATCGCGAGGCGCCGGAGGAATTTGTCTCACTGTCCAAGCCGTTGATCGCCGCCATTGAAGGCCACGCAGTGGCGGGAGGTCTTGAGCTGGCGCTGCTGGCGGACATGCGAGTGGCGTCTGAAACAGCGATCTTCGGGGTCTATTGCCGGCGCTGGGGCGTGCCGCTGATTGATGGGGGCACGCTTCGATTGCCCCGCATCATCGGACAGGGCCGCGCCATGGACATGATCCTGACTGGCCGCGCGGTTGATGCGCAGGAGGCGCTGGGCTGGGGATTGGCCAATCGCGTCGTGAAGCCGGGCGAGGCGTTGAGCGCCGCCGTGGCGCTGGCGAAGGAGATCGCGCGCTTCCCGCAGGCCTGTCTGCGCGCGGACCGGGCGAGCGCCTACGAAGGCTGGAGCCGCGGGATCGACGACGCGCTGAAGCAGGAAGCGCGGCGTGGGGCGCCCGTGGTAGCGAAGGAAGGCCGCGATGGTGCAGCGCGCTTTGCGGGCGGCAAAGGTCGCGGCGGAGATTTCAGCGCGATCTAGGACAGGGCGATCTAGGACAGGGCGATCTAGCGCTGACAGGTCGAGCAGTAGAATGTCGAGCGGCCGGACTGGACAAGGCGTTTGACCGGTTTTGCGCAAGTGATGCAGGGCTCGCCCTCGCGGTCGTAGATCTGGAAGCGGTGCTGGAAATAGCCGAGGTCGCCATCGGGCGCGCCGAAGTCGGAGATGGTGGAGCCGCCGGCTTCGATGGCCTCCTCGATCACCTTGCGGATTTCAGCGGCAAGCGGTTCGAGCCTGTCGCGTTTGATGCTGCCCGCAAGTTTCTTCGGGCTGATCCCGGCGCGGAACAAAGCCTCGCAGACATAGATGTTGCCGAGGCCGGCCACGACATTCTGGTCGAGCAGCGCGGACTTCACCGGCGTCTTCTTGTCCGCAAACGCCTCTTCGAGATAGGCGCCGGAGAATTCGTTCGAGATCGGCTCGGGACCCATGCCATCGAACGGGGCGTAATGGTCGATATCGTCGAGCGGCCAGAGATCCATGAAGCCAAAGCGGCGAGCGTCATTGAAGACGACGCGCGCGCCGCCCTGCATGTCGAAGACGACGTGGTCGTGTTTTTCTCCTGCGCCGGCGGCGTGATGGAACTTTCCGGGCTTCTTTCCCTTCACGGTGAAGCGACCGGTCATGCCGAGGTGCATGATCAGGGCTTCGCCGTTGGAAAGTTCCCCCACCAGGTATTTTGCACGGCGGCCGAGACGGGTGACCCGGGAGCCTTCGATCCGCTGGTTAAAATTCTCGGGGAACGGGAAACGCAGGTCTTTCCTGCGCGTCTCGACACGCAGGATGCGTTTACCTTCCATGGCGGACAGCAATCCGCGACGAACAGTCTCGACTTCGGGCAATTCTGGCATCGGGCCGCATATAGCCCCCGCAACCCCGTTCGCCTATGTTTGGCGGTGATGGACGAGGACAAGGTCTCATTCGGGTTCGAGGATGTCTCGCGGGAGGAAAAATCCCGCCGCGTCAAAGGCGTGTTTGCGTCGGTCGCGAGCAAGTACGACCTGATGAACGACCTCATGTCGGCTGGCGTCCACCGGGTGTGGAAGGCCAATATGATTGCCTGGCTGAACCCGCAGCCGGGTGAGGTGCTGATCGACGTCGCCGGCGGCACCGGTGATGTGGCGCGGGCGTTCCAGAAACGGGCGGGCGAAGTCGGCAAGCGGCGGAATGCCGACACCGAGACGATGACGTTCGTGTCGGACATCAACGAGGCGATGCTGGTGGCCGGCATCAAGCCTTCCGACAGGAACATGCCGCGTGTGGCGTGCGATGCAGCCCTGCTGCCCTTCCCGGACCGGTCGGCCGATGCGGTGACGATCTCCTTCGGCATCCGCAATGTGGTGGAGATCGACCAGGCGCTGCGCGAGTTCCGCCGCGTACTGAGGCCGGGCGGGCGCTTCGCCTGCCTTGAGTTCTCGCACATGTCGCATCGCGTGCTGCAGGACGCCTACGATAAATACTCGTTCTCGGTGATCCCGAAGATGGGCGAGCTCGTTACGGGGGACCGTGCGAGCTACCAGTACCTGATCGAAAGCATCAGACGGTTCCCGAACCAGGATGATTTCGCGGCAAGAATCAAAGCCGCCGGGTTCAGCCAGGTGAGTTACCAGAACTATTCCGGCGGCATTGCCGCGCTTCACACCGGCTGGGCGGTGTAGCAAGCATGTTTGAAGCACTCTCCGACTATCTGCGCCTCGCCCGCGCCGGGGCGGTCATGCTGCGGCATGACGTGGTGATCCCGGATGCCTACCGGTCGCGCATGCCTTGGGCGGCGAAGTTCGCCGGCGGCTTGCTGCGCGTGTTGCCAGGCGGCGGCGGCAAGGGGCGGCCGGGCCAGCGATTTGCCAAAGCGCTCGAGAAGCTCGGCCCAGCCTGGATCAAGCTGGGCCAGTTCATGGCGACGCGGCCGGACGTCATCGGCGTCGAGGCGGCGACGGATCTTTCCCGTCTCAAGGATTCACTGCCGCCGTTCTCGAAGGCGCTGGCGATGAAGGCTCTGCGCGATCAGTTCGGCGAAGACGCAGGGCGGCTGTTCCCCAACCTGAGCGAGCCGGTGGCGGCGGCCTCGGTCGCGCAGGTTCACAGAATGGAAACGCCCAAGGGTCCGCGCGCGGTGAAAATCCTGCGGCCGGGCATCGAGCGGAAGATGGAGCTGGAATTGCGGGCGATGAAACGCATCGCCTATTCCGCCCAGAGACAGGGCCCGCCGGAAGTGAAGCGCATGGAGCCGGCGGCGTTCATCGACACGATGGCCCAATCGCTGACCCGGGAGATGGATCTGCGGTTCGAGGCAGGCGCGGCTTCGGAATTCGGGGAGATCGCGGCGCTGGACAATTACGTCTTCGCCCCGGCGGTCGACTGGGAGCGGACCAGCCAGCGGGTGCTGGTGACGGAGTGGATCGAGGGGCGGTCGCTGACCGACCCGGGCGCGATCGGAGCGAATGACCGGATCGACCTCGCCAATCGGATCACGCGAGGATTCCTCGCCTGTGCGCTGGATCACGGCTTCTTCCATGCGGACCTGCATGAAGGAAACATGATCCTGGCGCCGGACGGGCGTCTGGTACTGGTCGATTTCGGCATCATGGGCCGGATCGGCATGGCGGAACGGATATTCCTCGCCGAAATCCTGAAAGGCTTCCTCGAGCGGGACTACAAACGCGTCTCCGAAGTCCACTTCGAGGCGGGCTATGTGCCGGCGAACCATTCGATGGATGATTTCGCGCAGGCGCTGCGCTCCGTCGGCGAGCCGATCTTCGGGAAGGACGCCACGGAAGTCTCGATGGCGCGGGTGCTGCTGCAGCTGTTCGACATCACCCGGCAGTTCGGCATGCACCTGCGCCCGGAGCTGATCCTGCTGCAGAAGACGATGGTGCAGGTGGAAGGCGTCGCGCGCTCGATCGATCCGGCGCACAATATCTGGCAGGCGGCGAAACCGATCGTGGACCGCTGGACACAACGCGAATTCGGGCCAGAAGGTCTTAGGAGACTCGCGATCTCGACAGCGCGGGAGGCGATCAGCCGGCTGCGCAGGCTGCCCGAGACACTGCAGAAGCTGGACGAGGCTCTGAACCGCGCGGCCGAGCCCGCCCCTGCCCCGGTTATCGTGAAGCGCACGACAGGATGGGGCTGGCTGCTCGCGGGCGCGGCGATCAGCGCAGCTTCAGCGGCGGGCCTCTGGTTCGTGCTCGTAAACAAGCCCTGAAAATGCCAGCGGCGCAGCCATTGGGCTGCGCCGTGCATGTTTGGGAGGGATGAAGGCGTTTTGCGCCTACTTTTTCATCTTCGGAGCGGACTTGCGGGCGGGTTTCTTCGCCGCCGCGGCCGCGAATTTCTTCATCGTGGCCTTCTTCCGCGCGTTGACCTTCTTTGCGACGATCTTGCGGGCCTTCTTGGCGGCCTTCTTCTTGACCGCGTGCTTGGCGGGAACGGCCTTCATCGGCATCGGGATAATTGTGGCCGTCTTCGCGGCGGACGGCATTGGGGCCGTCGACATTGCGACCGGCATCGCGATCACGTTCGACGTGGGCTTCTTCATTGTCGCTTTCGAGGTAGGCATTCTGCACTCCTGCTTTCTGTTGCATGGCGATGCTTCGTGCGATCGCCAGGTTGATCTCATTGCGTGCAAACTGACGCGAGAAACTTGACGCGAAGTTTCCAGAACAAGGCGCGCGATTTTTCGCTGAGGATTTTTTCGAAGAATTTCGTGGCGCGATGAGGCACGATGCGCGTGTCAGAAGAGATCCATCTGCGGCTTCGGTTTGGCGCTCTTCGATGATTTCGCCGGCGCCTGTTCGGCCATTGTCCAATTGCCTTGATCATCGAACATGCCGAGCAGCGCCTTGATGTCTTTTGTCGGCGCGTAGGTCTCGCCGAGCCAGACGGGCCAGTCTTCTTCGCGCAGGATCGCGGGCATGCGGTCAGTGACTTTCGCAACGAGCGGATTTGCCGGAACCGTCAGCTGAATGAAGCAGGGAACGACGCCATCATCGCCTTCCCACTCTTCCCAGATGACGGCGATCGCAATAGGCCTACGGTCTTTCGGGCTGAAGACCCATTGCTTCGTCTTGCCGGAGGCAAGCCCCTCGCCCTCGTTGAATGTTGCAACAAAACAGATGCCGCGGCGCTCCATGAACGATTCCGCGAATGTGGGGCGGCTGTCGACGGTTTCGCTGCGGGCATGCATATGATCGGGCTTGAATGAAGCGTTGCCTGACTTCGAAAAGCCCCAGCGCATGTCGACCAGTTCGCGCTTCCCGTCTTCGCCAAGCCGCATGATCCTTGCCATGCGCATCGGCGTGGACACCGTGATGGGTTCACCCTCGACGATACGGCAAAGAGGCTGGGAGAAGGCTGCAACCTCCTTCCACGACGCCATCTGAGTGAACTTCCCACACATGGGACTAGCGCTTCCGATTTCCGAACATGCCGCGGAAGACGAACTTGGTGAGTTCGCGCGTGGCCGTGCGCATGAACGTGCTGCTGGCGGCTTCGACCGGCGTCTGGCGGGTGGATTTGCGGGCGGCAGGCGCACGGGGAGCAGCCTTGGGCGCGGACGCGCGGGCGGCTGTGGCGGCTTTCACCTCCTCCTTGCGCGCCCTTGCAGCCTCGGCTTCGGCGGCCTGGGCCCTGGCAAGCGCGTCCTTTTCGCGGGCGGCGACGGCTTCGCGTCCGGTCAGGATCTCGTAGGCTGACTCGCGGTCGATGGCCGTATCGTACTTCATTGCGACCGGGCTCTGCGCCTGGATGGTGGCGCGTTCGGTGTCGTTGGACGGGCCAAGACGGGAGGCCGGCGGGCGGATAATGGTGCGCTCCACCATGGTGGGCGCGCCCTTCATGTCGAGCGTGGAGACCAGCGCCTCGCCGGTGCCCAGTTCGGTGATCGCGGTTTCGGTGTCGAGGGCGGGGTTGGGACGGAAGCTCTGGGCGGCGGCCTTCACGGCCTTGCGTTCGGTCGGGGTGTAGGCGCGCAGGGCATGCTGGATGCGGCAGCCAAGCTGGGCGAGCACGCTTTCCGGCAGGTCCTTCGGGTTCTGGGTGACGAAATAGATGCCGACGCCTTTCGAGCGGATCAGGCGGACGACCTGCTCGATCTTGTCCAGCAGCGCCTTGGGGGCGTCGTTGAACAGGAGGTGGGCCTCGTCAAAGAAGAAGACGAGCTTCGGCTTGTCCGGATCGCCGACCTCGGGAAGCTGTTCGAAAAGCTCAGCCAGCAGCCAGAGCAGGAAGGTGGAATACAGACGCGGTGAATTGATGAGGGTGGTGGCATCCAGCACGTTCACATAGCCGCGGCCATCGGCGGTGGTGCGCATGAGGTCGGCGAGTTCGAGCGCGGGCTCGCCGAAGAATTGCGGGGCCCCCTCCCGCTCGAGCAGAAGAAGCTGGCGCTGGACCGCACCGACAGAAGCGGCGGCGACGTTGCCGTAGGTCTGCTGGATCTCGGCCGCCCTCTTCGAGATCTCGGCCAGGAGGGCGCGAAGGTCCTTGAAGTCGAGCAGCAGAAGATTGTTGTCGTCGGCATACTGGAAGGCGATCGTCAGGACGCCTTCCTGCGTATCGTTGAGCTGGAGCAGGCGGGACAGCAGCTGCGGCCCCATTTCCGAGATCGTCGCCCGGATCGGGTGTCCCTTCTTGCCGTAAATGTCCCAGAAGATGCAGGGGGCGGCTGCATAGGCGATCGGCTGCATGCCGAGCTGGGCGACACGCTCATTGATCTTCTCGAGACCCTTCCCTTCCGGCGTCGCGGCCATGCAAATGCCGGAGAGGTCGCCCTTCACGTCAGCGCAGAAGACGGGAACGCCGGCGGCGGAAAACTGCTCGGCCATGATCTGGAGCGTGACGGTCTTGCCTGTACCGGTCGCGCCTGCGACGAGGCCGTGACGGTTGGCGCGGGCCAGCAGCAGGTTCTGGGGCGTCTTGTGGTCGGGTCCGCCGCCGCCGATGAAGATGCTGTCGGTCATGTCCGCACTCCGGAATTGAGCCAATTGCTAGCGCGACGTCACTTCCTTCGCCAGACCGGAAGAGAAGCGGCTTTGCATCACGGCGGATGCGGCATAAGTCTTTGGCGATGCAGGAGCCATCGGGCGGGATAACAAACCGTACATGGATGACGGCGGGCGTGTGGATCATCGCCACCGTCGCCATCGGCGTGGTGCTGAATCAAGGCGCAAAGATTCTCGCCCCGTTTGCGATGTCGATCTTCGTATGGCTGGTGATGGAGGGATTCGCACGAGCGATCCGCCGGCCCTTCCCCCACATTCCGACCTGGCTGGCGCACGCTTTCGCTATCGCGGTGGTGGCGGTGGGCATCATCGCCTTCGCCAGCATCTTGCGTGGAGCAATCGTCGAATTCACAGACCGGGCCGGAGAGTACGAGAGCCGCATCAATTCGCTGATCGAACAGACCTACCATGCGCTCGGGCTCACAGGCGGGCCGCAGCAGGCCGCGGCGACACTCCCCGCCGCTCCGCCCGACAGCCTTCCGGCGGTCCACATCGCCGAACCTCCACCCGTGCAGACGGGCAAGCCGCCGACGCTGAGCGAACTCTTCTATACCGATGCTACTCTGGGGCTAGCACAGGCGGCGGCGAATTCCGTTTCCGGGCTGATCGGGGACATCGTGATCATCATGATCTACGTGGCGTTCCTTTACGTCACGGCGAACTCGTTCAAGGGCAGATTCGACCGCATCTTCTCACGCGACGAGGACCGCGAGCGCGCCCACATGGTCGGCCGGGACGTGCGCAGGACGATGGAACAGTATCTCTGGGTGCAGACGTCGCTTTCGATCATCAACAGTGCGTTGACGTATGTCACGTTGCTGGCGCTGGGGCTGCACAACGCACTGTTCTGGGCGTTCGTGATCTTCGTGCTGAACTACATTCCCACGATCGGCTCGATCGTGGCGGGCGCCCTGCCGGCGCTGTTTGCCTTCGTGCAGGATGACTGGCCCGCTTACATGCCGCAGGACGAGCTGTGGTGCGCTGTGGCCGTGTTCTTCGGGGTTTCGGTCTGGCAGTTTCTCATCGGCAACTTCGTTGGACCACGCATGATGGCCAACCGGCTGAACCTGTCGGCGCTGGTCGTCCTGCTTTCGCTTGCCGTCTGGGGCGCACTCTGGGGATTGCCCGGGATGTTTCTGTCCGCGCCGCTGTCTGTACTCATCATGATCGTGCTCGCGCAGATACCCGGCGCACGATGGATTGCCGTGCTGATGTCGGCTGACGGAAATCCCGGCGAGTACGGCCCGAAACGGGACGAACAGCAGGCCAGTGGCGCCAGGAACGTCTAACCGGTTTCTGATCGCGGATTCGGACGCTTTCAGTTGCTGCGGGGATTGCCTGGACCAGTGATCAGCAGCGGGGCAGTGTGAAGAGCGGCTTCGTCCCGACATTCGCGCGCCTCCCCCACCCAGCCTGCGGGCCGCCGGACGAGTCCCGTTCGGCGTCCCTTTCAGCGGTCTTCCGCAACGCCCATCTACATTGCTGCGAAAGTCATCGCATTGCAGCAATACTATGCCCTCATCAGTGGCTTGCTTGGCCGCCCCGTGCGGGTCTATCGCTCGGATGCGTTGATTCCTTCCTCACATCCGCAGTGAAGCCATCCCATGAGTCTGTCTCGCGCGCCTGAAGGCGGTCTGACCCGGTCCAGCGAACTTGCCTTCACCAAGGATGCCCTGTCTTCCGCAGCAGACAAGCTGCTGACGAAGCAGGGCGCGAAACCTGATGCGGAGACGTTCCAGCGATTTCTCGATCAGTATCGCGCGGACGCCTTCGTCGAAGACTTCCTCTCGCTGACGGTCGAGGATGCGGCCGCGCTTGCGATCGAACTGTGGGACTTCAACAGGAAGAACGAGGCGCTGACGAACCGCGCCATCCGCGTGCGGCGCGCCGAGGGCGCGAGCGGACGGGCATTGAAGCTCGATGTGGCGGAGATCGTCGGGCCGGACATGGCCTTCCTGGTCGATAGCGCCATCGGCGCCTGCCAGGAGGCGAAGGTCGAGATCCGCGCGGTGCTGCACCCGATCGTGCCGGGGCCGAAGGGCAAGCGGTCAGCGATCCAGATCCTGCTGCCGGCGTTGGATGATACAGCGCGGGCAGACCTGCACAGGAAGCTGGACGAGACTTTTGCCGACGTCGCCATGGTGAATGCCGACTTCATGGCGATGCGCGCAAAGATGGAGGAAGCCTCCTCGCGCCTGTCGGAACTGAAGGCGACGCAGGGGCGGACGTCCGGCGAGATCATCGAGGCGCGCGCGTTCCTGTCCTGGCTGGCGGACGAGAACTTCACCTACCTTGGCGCGCGCGATTACACCTTTGCGCTCGACGCCAACGGGCGGCTGGCAAATGAAGAGCCGATCGTCGACGAGGCGTCGGGTCTGGGCATCCTGCGCGATCCGGCTCGCAATGTGCTGTCACGCGGCGCCGAGCCGACGATGCGGACACCAGCGATCCGGGCGTTCATCAACGAGCCCTCCCCGATCATCGTGGCGAAAGCAAGCTTCGTCTCGCGCGTGCACCGGCGCAGCCATGCCGACTATGTCGGCGTCAAACGCTATGACGAACGCGGCGAGGTTATCGGCGAGACGCGGTTCGTCGGCCTGTTCACATCGGAAGCGTATACGCGGGCTGCGGACGAAGTGCCGCTGATCCGGCGGAAAATCGACAATGTCAAAGCTGCGGCGCCACAAGGCTCGCGCTTCTCGATGAAGCAGCTTGATGCGGTGCTGAAAAATTATCCGCGCGATGAGCTGTTCCAGATTTCGGAAGGCGATCTTGCCCGCATCTCGTCAGGCATCCTCCGGCTGCTGCTGCGACCGCGGACCCGCCTGTTCATCCGGCGCGACCGGTTCGACCGCTATGTCTCCGCCCTGCTCTACACGCCGCGCGACAGCTACAATTCGGAACTGCGGACACGGGCGCACCGGGTGCTGGCGGAAGCCTATGGCGGCCGCCCGTCGGCTTTCTATCCATCGTTTGGCGACGGACCGCTGGCGCGCGTGCACCTGATCATCGGGTTGACGCCGGGCCATCCGGAGCCGGATGAGGACGCGCTCGACCTGCAGATGCGCCAGCTGTTCGAGACGTGGGAAGATGCGCTCGGGCGCGTCGCACGCTCCACGAATTCGGACCAGCCGCTGGTCGGACATGCGAGCTTCACGGCCGCCTACAAGGAAACGTTCCAGCCGGAAGAGGGTCTTGCGGACCTGCTGGCGATCGGGGCGCTGCCCCCGGGCCGAGCGCTGCGGGCGCGCGTATGGGGGCCGGAATTCGAGGCGGGCGTCAGTCGTGTTAAGATCTATCATCGCGACCACCCGCTCGATCTCGCCGAGATCGTGCCGGTGCTGGAACGCATGGGCCTGCGCGTGCAGGCCGAAGTCGGCTATCCGGTGAAGCTGCTGGCGCGTGGCAGTGAACCGGAAGGCAAGGTCTATGTTCATGACCTCTGCATTGACCGGCCCGCCGGGCAGAAGCGGCTGGACGAGCGTTTCGAAAAGGCATTCGAGGCGATCTGGGCGCGCGAGACGGAAAATGACCGTTTCAACAGCCTCGTTGTGGCGCTGGGAACGGACTGGCGGTCGGCGGCGCTGCTGCGGACGCTGTCGCGCTATCGCAGCCAGTCCGGCCTTGATCCATCGGAAATCGTGCAAGTGCAGGCGCTGGCAGGGCATCCAGAGATTTCCAGCAACCTCCTGAAGCTGTTCGCGATCAAGTTCGATCCGGCGGCGAAGGGCGATCTCGCGGCGCGCACCAAGGCGGCCGAGCCGGTGATCGCGGACATCCAGAAGCAGCTCGAAGGCGTCGCGACGCTGGATGCGGATCGCGCGTTGCGGCGGCTGCTGGCGCTGGTGAAGGCGACACAGCGGACGAACTTCTATCTCACGGACGAAGCAGGCAAACCTTACCGGCATATCGCGGTGAAGATCGCGAGCCGTGAGGCCGATCCCCTGCCCGCGCCGCGTCCCTATCGCGAGATCTTCGTGTGGTCGCCGGATGTGGAAGGCGTGCACCTGCGCTTTGGCCCGGTGGCGCGCGGCGGTCTGCGCTGGTCCGACCGGCGCGACGATTTTCGTACGGAAGTGCTGGGCCTGGTGAAGGCGCAGCAGGTGAAGAACGCGGTGATCGTGCCTGTCGGCTCGAAAGGCGGCTTCTATCCGAAGAACATGCCAACCAAAGGCACGCGCGAGGAAATCCAGGCGGTCGGTATTGCGGCGTACAAGACATTCGTGGGCGCTCTGCTGCAACTCACCGACAACATCGTGAACGGCAAGACCGTGCATCCGCCCGGCGTCGTCGTCTGGGATGGCGAGGATCCCTATCTCGTCGTCGCGGCGGACAAGGGCACGGCGACCTTCTCCGACATCGCGAACGGCCTGTCGGCGGATTACAAGTTCTGGCTGGGCGATGCGTTCGCCTCGGGCGGATCGGTCGGCTACGACCACAAGAAGATGGGCATCACGGCGCGCGGCGCTTGGGAGGCGGTGAAGCGCCACTTCCGCGAGATGGGCCACGACACGCAAACCCAGCCCTTCACCGTGATCGGCATCGGCGACATGTCGGGCGACGTGTTCGGCAACGGCATGCTGCTGTCCAAATGCATCAGGCTGCAGGCGGCGTTCGACCACCGGCACATCTTCCTCGACCCCAACCCGACGAACCTCGAAGCGACGTGGAACGAACGTAAGCGCATGTTCGACCTGCCCCGCTCGTCCTGGGCAGACTATGACGCAAAGCTGATCTCGAAAGGCGGCGGCGTCTTCGAGCGCTCCGCCAAGTCGATCAAGCTGACGCCGGAGATCAAGAAGCTGGCAGGCGTTACGGACAATGAGCTGACGCCGGACGCGCTCATCAAAGCGCTGCTGACGGCGGAGGTCGATCTTCTCTGGTTCGGCGGGATCGGGGCCTACATCAAGGCCTCGACCCAAAGCCATGCCGATGTCGGCGACAAGTCGAACGACATCCTGCGCGTCGATGCGAAGGATGTGCGCGCGAAGGTGATCGCTGAAGGCGCCAACCTTGGCGTGACACAGGCGGGCCGCATCGAGTTTGCGCGCAAGGGCGGGCGCATCAACACCGACGCCATCGACAACTCAGCGGGCGTCGATTCTTCTGACCACGAGGTGAACATCAAGATCCTCACGGCCGAGGCGATCAACGAAGGCGCGCTGAAGGGGGAGGACCGCAACGCCCTGCTCGCCTCGATGACCGACGAGGTCGGGCATCTCGTCCTCGAGAACAATTACGACCAGACGGGCGCGCTGACCGTCATGCAGGCGACGGCCGCCGCCGATCTCGACAGCCATGAGCGCATGATCGAGACGCTGGAATCCCAGGGCAAGCTGGACCGCGTGGTGGAAGGGCTTCCCTCGGCCGAGGCGTTCCGGAGACTGCGCGAGCAATCGCAAGGCCTGGCGCGGCCGGAACTGGCCGTTATCATGGCCTATGCGAAGCTCGACCTGTTTGCCTCGCTGATCGGATCTGAAGCGCCCGACGACAGGGCGTTCGAACAGATGCTGATCGACTACTTCCCAAAGGAGCTCGAAAAGTTCGGCGAGGCGCGCAAGCGGCACCGGCTGCGCCGCGAGATCATTGCAACGCGGCTGTCCAACCGGATCGTCAACATGACAGGCCCCGCCTTCGCGCTGCAGAAACGCGACGCGGAAGGCGTCGAGATCGGCCATCTGGCGGAATCCTTCGAAGCCGCCCACGCAGCCTTCCATTTCGACGATCTGTTCGCGCGCATCAACGCGCTTGACGGGAAAGCGCCTGCTGCCGCCCAGATCCTCATGTCGATCGAGACATCGGCCAACCTGCGCATGCTGACCGGCGCGCTGGCGTCCGACTCGACGCTGGTTTCGACCCGATCAGTCACAAAAGTCACCGAGCGCTATCGCGACGCCATCGCGGAAATCCGCAAGCTGCTGCCTGCTGCGCTCTCCCCGCTCGTTCTCGGCCGCGTCGAGGCGCGAGCGGAGAAATATCGCGCGGCAGGCGCCCCCGCCGACATCGCCCACGACGTCGCCCTCGTCCGCGCCCTCGCCTCCGCGCGCGAGACGGTGGAAATTTCCGAGCAGACCAAATGGCCGCTCGCAGCATCCCTGTTCGTCCAGCATCAGGTAGGCGAGCAGCTGGGCCTTGACCGCATGCGTTCGGCGGCGCGCGATCTCGAGCCGCGCGACCACTGGGACAGGCTGGCGCTGCAGCGCGTGGCGGACGACCTGCCGCGTCAGCAGAGCGAACTGGCGATCGCCGCCATCCGGATGGCGCAGAAGGCCAAGGTCTCGCCCGACAAGCTGGACCGGGAAGCCGCGCGCGAGCTTGTGGAAGACTGGATTGCGCCCCGGAAGGCGCTTGCCGACCGCCTGATGCAACCGATGGGGGCATTTGACAGGCAGGGCGGGTGGTCGCTGGCCAAGTTGGTTCTGCTGGGAGACGCCGTCCGCGAATTCGTCTACGTTTGCCGGACCGAAGCAAGCGCCTGACGTTTTTTTGTGGAGTAGGACGTGGACCGCGACCTGACCTTTCGCGATGCCCAGCTGAAGGACGCCGCCGGTCTCGCGGAGATCGGACGGGAGACGTTTGTCGAGACGTTCGGCGACCTCTATCCTCCGGGCGACCTGCGCCAGTATCTCGATGAGACCTATTCCCTTGAGAAGATGGAAGCGGACCTCAACGATCCGGAGGTCGAAGTCCGCATCGCCTTCACGGGCAAGAAGATGGCGGCCTACTGCAAGATCGGGCCGTGCAAGTTGCCGATCGACACGGGGCCTGAGCCGGCGCTGGAACTGCACCGCGTCTACGTCTCGCAGGCGCGCCAGGGCGTCGGCGTTGGTCGCATCCTGCTGGCCTGGGCGATCGAGCGTGCGCGGCAGCGCGGGGCGAAGAACCTCTACCTCGGCGTGTGGGAATCGAACGCGCGGGCCATCGCGCTCTATGAGAGCCGGGGCTTCGAGAAGGTCGGCGGCTACAAGTTCAAGGTCGGCGACACGCTTGATGACGAATTTATCATGCGCCTTCGCCTTGCGTAACGTCGCTTTCGCGCGCGTTGCCGCTTAACGCCCGGCAGCAATCGCTCTACATGACATGGCCAGCCCGGTTCCCGGGCAGAGGGAGCCCTTGTCCAGATGGATTTCGATCTCACGCCGCTTCTGTCAGATCCGGCTGCGTGGGCCGCGCTGATATCGCTGGTGATCATGGAAGTCGTGCTGGGCATCGACAACCTGATCTTCATCTCGATCCTGACCAACAAGCTGCCGGAAGAGAACCGGGCGCGGGCGCGCAATATCGGCATCTCGCTGGCGCTGGTCCTGCGGCTTGCCCTGCTTGGCTCCATTGCCTGGTTGGTCGGGCTGGACCAGACCGTGTGGAGCCTCGGCATTCAGGGCGAGATCGATCCGGCGACAGGCCACCCCACCTTCGAGACCGACTTGTCGTGGCGAGACATGATCCTGATCGCAGGCGGGCTGTTCCTCGTCTGGAAGGCGACGACCGAAATCCACCATACGATGGACCCCGGCGCCGATCACAAGGAAGGCGCCCCCGTCGCCGGCCGCGCCGTGATGAATTTCGGCACAGCCATCGTGCAGATCCTGATGCTCGACATCGTGTTCTCGATCGACTCGATCCTTACCGCCGTGGGCATGACGGATCACCTCGCCATCATGTTCATCGCCGTGATCACGGCCGTGACGGTGATGCTGGTCGCCTCAGGACCCTTGGCGCGCTTCATCAACGCCAACCCGACTGTGGTCATGCTCGCGCTGGGCTTCCTCTTGATGATCGGGATGGTGCTGATAGCGGATGGTTGCGGCATCCACGTGCCAAAGGGCTATGTCTATGCCGCAATGGCTTTTTCCGCCTTTGTCGAGAGTCTCAATCTCCTGGCGCGCAAACGGAAATCGAAGACTGCCGAAGTCTCGCCAGCCAGACGCTAGAAATTTCGTGTCGCTGTAGTCAGCGGCGCATATCGCTTTCACGCAACACGTTGTGGCGCAGGCGTTGGCGGCGCTTGCGCAATGTGAGCAAATACTCACATTGATGGCTTGGCGCCGTTCGTCGCGCCTGAAACACTGCATTTCATCTCAGTAAGCTGACGGCGGAGGGTGGCCATGAAGCTCAACATCAATGGCAAGGATCAGGAATACGCGGGCGAGGAGGATCGCCCCCTGCTCTGGTATCTGCGCGAAGACCTGAAAATGACCGGCACGAAGTTCGGCTGCGGCGTCGCCGCCTGCGGAGCTTGCACCGTGCTGGTTGATGGCCAGCCGACCCGGGCCTGCATCACGCCGGCGGCTTCGCTGGCCGGCAAGAAGATCACGACAATCGAAGGGCTCGATACGCCGGCCGGCAAAGCCGTGCAGAAAGCCTGGACCGAGCTCGACGTGGTTCAGTGCGGCTGGTGCCAATCAGGTCAGATGCTGGCTGCGGCCGCGCTGCTGACGGCCACGCCCAAGCCGACGGAGCAGCAGATCACCGACGGCATGACGTCGAACATCTGCCGCTGCGCCACCTACCACCGCATTCGCAGCGCGGTCGCGCGCGCGTCCGAGATCATGGGGTAATCACCATGCCTGACACAGCAACCTTCTCTCCTTCCCGCCGGTTCGTTCTTGGCGTCGTCGGCTTCGGCGCCGCAGGCTTTGCCGTCGGCTGCGACATGCGCAGCACTGACATGGCCGCTACCGGTCCGACGACATACACAGCTCTTGGCGATTATGTGCGGGTCGGAGCCGACAACACAGTCACCGTCTATCTGCGCCATATCGAATTCGGCCAGGGCGTCTCGACCGGGCTCACCACGATCGTGGCCGAGGAAATGGACGCCGACTGGAGCCAGATGCGGTTCGAGCACTCGCCGGCTGATAACGCCAAGTATGGCAACCCGGCCTTCGGCGGCATGATGGGCACCGGCGGCTCCACGGCGATCTTCTCGTCCTTTGACCAGCTGCGCGCCGCCGGCGCGTCCGCACGCGAAATGCTGCGACAGGCCGCCGCCAGGAAATGGGGCGTCGATGCGTCCAGCGTCCAGATCGCGAAGGGCGAGGTCTCTTCCGGCAACAACAAGGCGACCTTTGGCGAACTCGCGTCCGAGGCTGCGAAGATCACCCCGCCGGATGCCGCCAAGCTGACCTACAAGGATCCGGCTGCCTACCAGTACATCGGCAAGGAGCGCGACGCCGCCAAAGCGTTTGGGCGCCTCGACTCGGCGGACAAGGTGCACGCCAAGGCCCAGTTCGCGCTCGACTATCATCCCGAAGGCATGTTGACGGCCGTGCTCGCACGCAGCCCGAAATTCGGCGGCAAAGTTGGCAGCTTCGATGCGACCGCCGCCAAGGCCGTGGCTGGCGTTACGGACGTCGTCCAGATCTCGAACGGCGTCGCCGTCGTCGCGACCAATTTCTGGGCCGCGAAGAAGGGCCGTGAGGCGCTGAAGATCACGTGGGACGAAGCCGCCGCCGAAAAACGGTCGAGCGATGCGATGTTCGCCGATTATCGGAAGATGCTCGACAAGCCGGGGCTTGAGGCCCGCAAGGAAGGCAAAGGAGCCGCAGCGCTGAAAGGGGCCGGGCAGGTCGTCACGGCCGATTTCGAGTTCCCGTATCTCGTCCACGCACCGATGGAGCCGCTCAACTGCACCATCGAATACAAGCCAGGCGAGAGCTGTACGATCCATTCGGGCTCGCAGATGCCGACGGGTGATCAGGCTGCGGCCTGCGCCGTGCTCGGCCTGAAGCCCGAACAGGTAACGATCGTCACCATGCTGGCCGGCGGCTCATTCGGCCGCCGCGCGACGCCGGATGCTGATCTCGTCAGCGAAGCCTCGCAGATCGCCAAGGCGCTGAACGGCAAGGCGCCGGTGAAACTGATGTGGACGCGCGAGGACGACATCCGGTCGGGCAAGTACCGGCCGATGAACGTCCACCGCATGACGGCGCGCGTGAACAACGGCGCCATCGAGGCATGGGGCGACCGCACGGCGGTCCAGTCGATCATGGAGGGCACGCCCTTCCTGCCGCCCGGCGCACCGGACTTCTCCTCGATCGAGGGGTCGAACGACATCGCCTATGCGATCCCCAACATCAGCGTCGACGTGCACCTGGTGAAGAACCCGGTGCCGGTGCTGTGGTGGCGCTCGGTGGGCCATACCCACACGGCCTACGCCAAGGAGCATTTCTTCGACGTTGTCGCGAAGAAGATGGGCAAGGACCCGGTCGAACTTCGCCGGACACTCCTCGCGAAGGAGCCTCGCCAGCTTGGCGTGCTCAACCTCGCGATCGAGAAGGCAGGCCCGCTGCCCGCAGGCAAGACGCGCGGCGTCGCCGTGCATCACTCGTTCTCGTCCTATGTGGCGGAGGTGGCCGACGTGACCGTGAAGCCGGATGGCGCATTCTCCGTTGACCGCGTCGTGTGCGCGGTCGACTGCGGCATCGTGATCAACCCGGACATCGTGCGCGCGCAGATGGAAGGCGGGATAGGCTATGGCCTCTCCGCAATTCTCGGCGAACAGCTGACACTGAAGGACGGCGCGCCGACGCAGAGCAACTTCTACGACTATGCACCGCTGCGCATGGCCCAGATGCCGAAGGTCGAGGTCTACATCGTGCCATCAACCGAGAAGCCGACGGGCGTGGGTGAGCCGGGTGTGCCGCCGATCGGACCGGCCGTCGCCAACGCGCTGCTGGCGGCGACGGGCAAGACCTATGCGAAACTGCCGCTTGGCCTCAAAGCCTAGATAAGGGCGCGAATCTCAGCCGGGGTGGGCAAACCCACCCGCTCCGGCATTTCGTTCCAGCGCATGTCGAGTTCGGCAAGAAGCAGCAGAAGCACGAGGCTGGCTGGCTCGCCGATTGGCGCCTGACGGGCGCGCAGCGCAAGCTGCGTCACCTTCAGCGCCGATTGCAGATACTGGTTTTCCACCTTCCGCTTCCCCTCAGATGCGGCCTGTCCATGTCTGCAGGATCAAGGAAACTGGTTAAGAAAAAGCATTCGAATTTTCAGGATTAAGGCGCGCAGCTGCAGCATGGCGCGCCAAAAATGCGGGGGCCGCCCAAGCAGCCCCCGCAGGTTTGACCTCCGCCTCCTCAGGCGGCTTCAGAAACTTCCTTTTTCGGTGCGACCAGCTCGATCCACTTCGCGAATTTCGCGGCGAACTGGCCGAGGAAGGCGCGGGTCTGTTCGCTCTTCACCTTGCCGTCCTCGTCGAACCAGTCGCCGACCGAGCCGAGATACATTTCCGGCTGCTGCAGCGTCGGCATGTCGAGGAAGGCCAGGGACTGGCGGAGGTGATGGTTCGCGCCGAAGCCCGAGATCGGGCCGATCGAGGAGGAGACCACCGCCGCAGGCTTGCCAGCATAGGCCGACCGGCCATAGGGGCGCGAGCCAACATCGATTGCATTCTTCAGCACGGCAGGCGCCGAGCGGTTGTATTCCGGGGTAACGAACAGGACGGCGTCAGCCGAGTTCAGTCGATCACGGAAAGCCGTCCAGGCAGCCGGCGGCGAATCCGTTTCGAGGTCCTGGTTGTAGAAAGGCAGATCGCCTATGGGCACGATGTCGAAGGCGAGATTTTTCGGAGCTTCGGCCGCGATCGCGCGGGCGAGGCGCTCGGAATTCGAGTTGTTGCGAAGCGAACCGAGAAGGACAGCAATTTTGCGGGTCATGACGTAGGGTCCTTTGACGACTGAGGAGTTGGTTGCTGCTAGAGATCTTGACGAATGGCCTGTTCGTCATTTTGTTGCACTTGCAATAAATAGGAGGATTGGTTGCGTTTGCAACAATCTCAGCTAAAGGCTCCGACCAGGATTCCTTCAGACCCCGTCCAGCGGGCCTGGGTTGCGTTGGGCAGAGTGTCGCAGGCCATTCAGTGCCATGTCGAAGAAGCCCTGAAGCAAGCCGATTTTCCCGAGCTGTCCTGGTACACAGTGCTCTGGGAACTCGAGCGCACGGGCCAGCCGACCCGCCCCAAGGATCTCGCCATCCCTCTGTTCATCCTGCCCTACCAGCTCTCGCGCCTGGTCGACCGGATGGAGAAGGAAGGGCTGGTGAAGCGTATCCAGTGCAAGGAAGACAAGCGCGGGCACATGCTGGAGCCGACCGCCAAGGGTTTCGCCCTGCGCAAGGCGATGTGGGCCGTCTACGCGCCCGCCATGGACGAAGCCATGAAGCGGATCGACGATAAGGAAGCGCTCAAGCTTTCAGAACTGCTGAACAAGCTTGGCGGCATCGAGCACGTCGCCTGCGGCGACAAGGGCTGATTGCCCTTCAAACGTGACAAGTCCGGCCCGGGAGCCTATGTCCCCCGCATGGCCGACGGCGCGCCCTCCTCCGCCAAATCCTCAGTCGACATCCTCACGCTGGGATGCCGCCTGAATTCCTATGAGTCCGAGGTGATGCGCGGCCACGCCGAGACGGCGGGGCTGACGGATGCGGTGATCGTCAACACCTGCGCGGTGACGGCTGAAGCCGTCCGGCAGGCGCGGCAGACGATCCGGCGTGCGCGACGCGAGCGGCCATCTGCCTCGATCATCGTCACGGGCTGCGCGGCGCAGATCGATCCCAAGAGCTTCGCCGACATGCCGGAGGTCACGCGCGTGATCGGCAACGCCGAGAAGATGAAAGCCGAGACTTTCACCGGCCTCGACCTCATCGCGAATACGCCGCGCGTTCAGGTGAACGACATCATGTCCGTCCGTGAGACGGCCGCGCATCTGGTAGATGGCCTTGATGGCCGTGCGCGGGCCTTCGTTCAGGTGCAGACCGGATGCGATCACCGCTGCACGTTCTGCATCATCCCCTACGGTCGCGGGAATTCACGCTCTGTACCGGCAGGCGAAGTCGTCGACCAGGTGAAGCGTCTGGTCGCCACCGGCCACTATGAGATCGTGCTGACGGGCGTAGATCTCACCTCATGGGGCGCAGACCTGCCCAATTCGCCGAAGCTCGGGAATCTCATCGCGCGTATCCTGAAGCTTGTGCCGGACCTGAAGCAGCTCCGGTTGTCCTCCATCGACGCGATCGAGATCGACGAGCCGCTGTTCGAGGCGCTGGCGCACGAACCGCGGATCGCGCCGCACCTGCACCTCTCCTTCCAGTCCGGCGACGACATGATCCTCAAGCGCATGAAACGCCGCCATTCGCGCAACGACGCAATCAACCTGTGCAATCGGCTGCGCGGCGCCCGTCCCGGCATGGCGTTCGGCGCCGACCTTATCGCCGGCTTCCCGACCGAGACGGACGAGATGTTCGCCAACACGCTGGCGAGCGTCGATGAGTGCGGCATCGATTACCTCCACGTCTTCCCCTACTCGCCCCGGCCCGGCACGCCCGCTGCGCGCATGCCGCAAGTCGCGCGCGACGTGATCAAGGCGCGCGCCGCGAAACTGCGTGAGAAAGGCGCCGAGCGACTTGGGCTGCGACTCGACCGCCACGTCGGCCAGACCGTGATGGCGCTGGTCGAAGCCGGGAACCGCGCGCGGCTTCCGGATTTCTCCCCTGTGAAGATCGAGGGCGTCTCGCCGGAAGCAGGACGGCCGGCGCCTTTCACCCTTGTCTCGCGCACAGCAACAGAACTGGTCGGCCAATCTCTCACGGTTGAGGCCACATGATCCTTTGGTGGGGCAAGAAGAAACAGCCGGATCCCAAAACCGGCGAGACGCCGATTGAGCCGCTGAACCAGGCGGACGTCGCACCGCAACCGGAACAGCCTGCGGAGCAACCGAGAGGCTTCATCGCACGACTGGCTGAAGGGCTGAAACGCTCCTCGTCGCGTCTTGCGGAAGGCGTCGCCGCCGTCTTCACCAAGAAGAAGCTGGATCGCGGGTCGCTCGAGGAACTCGAGGAACTTCTGATCACGTCCGACATGGGCGCGAAGGTCGCCGCGCGGATCACGCAGGCGATTGCAAAGGACAGGTTCGACAAGGAAGTCAGCGAGGACGAGATCAAGGCGGCGCTGGCGCAGGAAGTCGCCACGATCCTGAAACCCCGCGAGCAGATCGTCGATTTCAGCGTCGGACCGAAACCGCGCGTCGTGCTGTTCGTGGGCGTCAACGGCTCGGGCAAGACGACGACGATCGGCAAGATCGCCTCGAAGCTTTCCTCGCAAGGCGCCGATGTCCTGCTGGCTGCTGGCGACACGTTTCGCGCCGCCGCGGTGGATCAGCTGCGCGTGTGGGCCGAGCGCTCAAACGCACGTTTCATTTCGAAAGAGCACGGCGCAGATGCCGCCGCTCTCGCCTTCGAGGCTGTCGACACGGCGAAGAAGGAAAACCGCGACCTCGTCCTGATCGACACCGCCGGGCGCCTGCAGAACAAGGCCCAGCTGATGGACGAACTCTCCAAGGTTGTCCGCGCCGTACACAAGGTCGAACCTGATGCGCCGCACGATGTGATCCTCGTGCTGGATGCGACCGTCGGCCAGAACGCGCTCAGCCAGGTCGAGGCCTTCCGCAACACTGCTGGCGTGACCGGCCTTGTGATGACCAAGCTCGACGGCACCGCCAAGGGCGG
The DNA here is from genome assembly GCA_044224605.1 of Hyphomonadaceae bacterium. Taxonomy (GTDB): domain Bacteria; phylum Pseudomonadota; class Alphaproteobacteria; order Caulobacterales; family Hyphomonadaceae; genus UBA7672. The sequence continues at coordinate 30,674 of JBGAKC010000010.1, read as the reverse complement.
CGTGCTGGTCGCGATTGCAGAACAGCACGCCCTGCCCATCCACTTCGTCGGCGTCGGCGAGAAGGCCGAAGACCTTCACCCCTTCAGCGCTGACACGTTCGCCCGCGCGCTCGTGGGGCTGGACGACTAGGTGAACCCCGAAGTCTTCGCCTTCGCGCTTGGCCTCGGATCGGCGGTGACGCTGGCGGGGGCGAATACCTTCGTGAAGGCGGCGAAAGACATTCTCGGCGGACGCGCCGTGATGGCGTTCACGTCGGCCATCCTGATGGCGCCCTTCGTGTTCGTGGCGCCCCTGCCGAACCCGCAGACATGGATGATCCTCGGCCTTTCCCTGCCCGCACACTGGCTCTATCAGACGGCGCTCGTGCGGGCGCTGTCGCGCGGGGATCTCTCGCTGGTGTTCCCGGTCATGCGTGGATCGGCGCCGCTACTCACGGCGATCGCAGCATCGCTCGTGCTCGGCGAACACCTGTCGCCGCTCGCCATTACCGGCCTGACGGTCGCGAGCCTTGCAACGGTCGTATTCGCACTGCCTGAAAGGAATTTCGCTGGATCGCGCAAGGCGCGGAACTCCGCCCTGCTCTGGGCGATGGCGACTGGCGCCTGTGTAGCGATCTACAACGTCATCGACGCGCAGGGCGTACGATCCGGCCCGTCGCAGTGGAGCTTCATCGTCTGGCTGTTCGTGCTGGACTGGATCGGCATCAACACCATCGCCTTCTTCACGCGCGGTCGAAAAGCCTTCATGGCCTCAACGCGCGCGGCGCTCTGGCCTGGCATCGGCGCGGGCGTCTGCACACTGATCTCGTTCTCGATGGCGCTTTACGGCTTCTCGATCGCGCCCGTCGCCTACATCTCGGCAATGCGCGAAACAGCCGTGGTGTTTGCGGCGATCATGGGATGGTGGTTCCTGCGCGAAGGTTTTGGTGTGCGCCGCACACTGGCCGCCGTCATTCTTGCGGCGGGACTGGGTCTCCTCCAGTTCGGCTGAAGTCTCGAGATTTCAGAAGATTCCGGGCGAGAAACGCTTCGTGAACCGCGCTGTGATCTACTGGCGCAAGACTGTTGGACTGGCTTGTAACAATATCTGGCCCTTCGATTTTCATGTTTCAGGCGAGCGCAATGATCTGTACGCACCATTTCGCGGCATCGTCATGCGCCACGCGTTTGACCCGTATGGCTTCGGCCCGCTAAGGGACCTTGATGATCGAAACGACCCCCTCCCCAGACGCAAAAAAATCCATCCCGAAGGGGGCAGGAAACATCTGGACCGACATCGGTCCCGTTCTCGCCTTCGTGATCGTTTTCAACGTCATGCAGAATTTTACCGACGAGACGGGACCCTTCTCGAAGGAGACCGCCATCTTCTGGGCGACGGGCGTCTTCATGGCTTCGGTCGCCGCGGCGATCGGCTGGACGCTGTTCAAGGGCCGCAAGCTGCCGCCCATGCTTGTCATCACCGGCATTGTGGTCATGACCTTCGGCGGGCTGACGATCTGGCTGCAGGACGAGACCTTCGCCTTCATCAAGCCGACGATCATCAACACGCTCTTTGCCGTCACGATCCTGGGCAGCCTCGCCATCGGCCGCAACATCTGGAAGACGGCGTTCGAGCATGCATTCCAGTTGCCGGATCACGCCTGGAAGATCTTCGCGCTGCGCTGGGCGGCGTTCTACATCGTGCTGGCGATCATCAACGAGGTGATCTGGCGGAACTTCCCGAAGGAGTTCTGGGTCAACTCGAAACTGTTCCTGTCGATCCCGCTGGCCTTCGTGTTCATGCTGGCCAACCTGCCCTTCCTGATGAAGCACAACATCGAGCCGACCGACACTTCGGCGGGCGGCGCGGCCTGATCAGCGGATCGCCGCAAGCTCGCGCAACAGCGCGGCCCATTCCGTTTCCATGTCAGGCGTCCAGCAGTCCGCGAGGATCTCGCGGAAGGCGTCGCGCATGGCCGCGAAGAAGTCGTCGAACCGTTCCGCCGGAACGCCATAGCCGTCATGGTGCTGGCGCGTGGCCGCGATGATCTGCGGCGCTGTCAGGCGCGGGCCGACATAATCCAGGATACATTCGAACCCCTGCTGCATCATCGAGGCGCGCACGCCGCCGTCGCGGTCCATGTGGAACAGCGCCTCAAGCTCGGGATGGACACTGAACAGGCGGGCATAGATGGCGGCCAGGGGATCGCCATGCCGGTCGGCCACAGCCTGAAGCGTCGACAGGATCACCTCGGCATTGGGCATGGCGGACTATCGCGTAAGCTTGTCGGTTCCCGTCGGGTTGCCGAAGGGTGGGAAGCCGGTGCGCCCCTCGGTCTCGCGATGGTGATCGAGCGCCCAGCGCACGGACGGGAAAGCAAGCTCCTTCCACGGAATATCGCTCCAGCCGAACATTCCGACCTCGAGGCTTTCCGGCCCGGGTGACGGATCGTTCACGAGCCGTGCACGGAAGAATATCTGCACCTGCCCGATGCGCGGGATCGAATACATCCCGAGAAGCGTTTCGATCTCAAGGTCGGCACAGGCCTCCTCCTGCGCCTCGCGTTTTGCGCCTTCCTCGACGCTCTCGCCGAGTTCCAGAAAGCCTGCGGGAAGCGTCCAGAACCCCTTGCGCGGATCAATTGCTCGCCGGCACAGGAGAATCTTCCCGTCCCGGTGAGCGACGACGCCCGTCACAATTCTGGGGTTTGCGTAGTCTATGAAGCCGCACATTTCACACACGCGGCGCTCCCGGTCCTCGCCGGGAGGCACCTGGCTGGCAAAGGAAATGGGAAATCTGGGATCGCTCACTGCATCAGCATGACGTTTTGCTATGCACTGTCAAAGGCGCCGCCCTACATTGGCCTATGTGGGGGCTGAAACAGGGCCGATGAGCTCCCTATGCTACACCTGATGCTGACACCGACACGGGGCTGGGCATGACGATGGCGGACGCAACACGGCGGCCCGACAGGAAGATGGCGCGCAATGCCCCCGGCAAGCGTGATGTCTTCCGCCTGAGCGCCTCGCCTTCCCACCTGCTGCGCCGCGCCGAACAGTTCGCAGCCGAAATCTTCACGCGGGCAGAGCTGCCGGGCGGCGTCACCCTGCGCCAGACCGTGCTGCTGGCCGCCATTGCGGAGGCCGAGGGCGCCAGCCAGTCCGATCTTGTCGGGGCCACCGGGGTCGATCGCTCGACGTTGGCCGAGATGATGGCGCGGATGGAGCGGAAAGGACTGATCGCCCGCTCGACCGCTGAGGGCGATGGCCGGGCGAAGTCCGTCAGCCTGACCGCGGAAGGCCGCCGCCGGCTCCACGCCGCACTGCCCGCGATCCGCGAGGTCGACAATGCGCTGCTGGCGGCGCTTCCCAAGGGCAAGCGCGCATCCTTCGTGGACACGCTGGCCAAGCTGGCCGAGGCGGTTAAGAAGCAACACGCGCTTGTCGAGGAAATGAACCGCGCGGCGAAGAAGGATGCGAGCGCGACCCGCAAACCCGCGAAACGCGCGAAAAAAGCCCGACGCTAGCCTGCGGGCTGGTCGGCCTTCGCCTGTTCGGCGCGGTAAGCGGCGACGAAATCAGTTACGTCCGGTTCGGTGAAGTAGTTGCGCTTCGTCTTCACGATCTGGCCGTTGGCGTCGATCAGGAAGCTCTCCGGAACGCCCGAAATGCCGATGTCGATGCCAAGATCGCCGAGGGGATCGAGGCCGATATGGGCGAAGGGATTGCCTTCCGCCGCGAGCAGCTCGCGCGCCGCATCCTGGCCCTTCGGGTCCTTGTAGAGCATGCCGACGATCTCGACGCCCTGCTTGTGCATCTCGACCAGCAGCGGATGCTCCAGCTTGCAGGGCCCGCACCATGTCGCCCAGAAATTCACGAGCACCGGCCTGCCCCGAAAATCCGCCAGCTTCACCTCTCCGCCATCGAGGCTCGCGACCTTGAAGTCGGGCGCAGGGCGGGACGGCGATGTGAAGGATGCCGGCGCAGGATGTCCGCCGGTAAGCTGCATGTAGCCGACGGCGACAAGACCGATGAACGCAGCCAGCGGCAGGATGGCCCACCAGCGCTTCACGGCGTCTTCTCCGTCTCGATGGCGTCGAGCCTTTTCTTGGCGTTCGCCACGCGTGCGATCGACCACACGATGAGGCCGGCAAGAACCGCAATGGCGATGCCGTAACAGGTCAGCACGTAGGGCGTGTATCTGCCGTAATCGAGCATGGAATCAGCCTGCCGCCGCCTGTTTGCGCTGCGCCAGCATCTCGGCGCGGGTGTTCATGATCTCGGCCCGCATGTTGATCAGCGTGAGCCCGCCGAACAGCGCGAGATAGCCGAGCGCCACAACGTACATCGGATACTTGAACTCGTTCGCCGCCTTCATCTGCACCTGGTGCAGTGTGGCGAACCATTCGACCGAGAAATGGATGATCGGCACGTTGATCGCGCCGGCAAGGCACAGGATCGCGGCGGCGCGGGCGGCTTTCTGCGGTGTTTCCATCGCCTGCCAGATCGCAATGTAACCGAGATAGATGAAGAAGAGCACGAGCACGGAAACGAGCCGCGCATCGCCCCACTCCCACCACGTACCCCAGGTCGGATAGCCCCAGATCGAACCGGTCACGAGGCCGAGCGCCGTGAGTCCCGCCCCGATCGGCGCGGCCGACTTGGCGGCGACATCCGCCAGCGCGTGGCGCCAGACAAGCGAGATCAGGCTGGCGCCTGTCATGAAGGCGTAGACGAACAGCGACAACCACATCGCCGGCACGTGGACGAACATGATGCGGGCTGCATCGCCCTGCACAGCGTCGGGGGGGACGACAAACAGGCCGAGATAGACGCCCGCCAGGATCACCGAGGCGCCGAGGATGGTGAACCCCCACGCAAACCACTTCGACGCCGCCATGAAGCGGTGCGGGTTGGCGAAGAAGGACATCACGGCCATGGGCAGGTTCCGAAAGTCAGTCCACTCTAGTCGTTCAGCGCCCCATGCCCGTTCACAAAATCCGGATCGGGCCGCGGCGAAATCTCTAGTCGATTGCCGTTCTCAACGCCATCGCCGCCACAAATGGCGATGTTGCGATGCCGAACAAGGCCACGGCGCCCGCCAGCATCGTCGGCTGGGCCCACGCCCCGCCGCTGGCCGCGGCGTAAAGGGCTGCGGCCCCGAAGATCATGGTCGGCACGTAAAGCGGAAGCGTGACCAGAGCGATCAGCAGGCCGCCGCGCCGCATGCCGGCCGCTAGCGCCGCGCCAATCGAGCCGAAGAAGAAGAAGGCAGCCGATCCCAGCAGCGAAGCGCCGATCACGAACAGCCCCGCTTCGGGCGGACCCTGCAGCATGATCCAGAGGACGGGTGCGAGAATGGCGAGCGGAATGCCGGTGGCGATCCAGTGCGCCAGCGTCTTGGCGAGGGCTATGCCCTCCATGCCGACGCCGGATCCTGCATAGGCGTCCAGCGTGCCGTCCTCGAGATCGGCCTGGAACAGGCGCTCCATCGGCAGGAGGCTCGACAGCGCCAGCGCGATCCACATCACGCCCGGCCCCGCGATCTGCAGGTTGCCGGAATCATTGCCGACGGCGAACGGTGTCAGGCTGCCCGCCGCGAAAAAGAAGCCGACAGGAAGCGCCGCCCCTCCGCCGCCCGACCAGGCAAGCTTCAGCTCGCGCGTAAAGACCGACATCGCTCCGCTCATGCCGGCGCCCCTGCGAGGATCTTCGACAGGTCGAGCGTTCGCGAATCGGGGAAGCCCTCGCCATGAATGGCGGCGATCACCATCCCGCCGCTGGCGCGGTGTTCCGCGACAAGCTGGCTCACAAGGCTACGGCCTTCGATGTCGAGCGCGGCTGTCGGCTCGTCCAGCAGCCAGACCGGCCGTGGTTCGATCAGGAGACGCGTGAGCGCCAGGCGGCGCTTCTGCCCCGCGGAAAGACCCCGCCCCGGGACGGCCGCGCGATTCGTCAGGCCGACACGCGCCATCGCGGCTGTCGCGGTTGCGGCATCGCGGCCGAAATAGCGGGCCCAGAAGGCGGCCTGTTCGCGTGCCGTTTCGGCCGGTTTGACGGCGTCGAGGTGCCCCAGATAGTGGCGAGCCGGCTCATTGGTCCCGCTTGAGAACCTAACCATCCCCTCATGCTGGCGGGTCAGCCCCGCAAGAATGCGAAGCAGGGTCGATTTGCCCGACCCGTTTGGCCCCCGCAGCTCGAGCACCTCCCCCCCGGAAAGCCTGAAATTCAGGCCTTCGAACAGGATACGAAGCCCCCGCGCAGCCGCGAGGTTTTCGACCTCAAGGACCAGTGATGAGGCGCCTGCGCCAACCAATATCTTTACCCCTTGGCGCTCAATTGCTTACCCAAACGGCGTCCTGTAGGAACGCCGCCATAGCGGGGGCCCGCTGGCTCTCCCGACCGCTGATTGCCGCTGCACCGAAAGGCGCCCCACACATGCCGTCCCTCGACAGTTTCAAGTCCCGCAAGACCCTCACGGTCGGCGCCAAGACCTACGTCTATTACAGCCTTGAAGCTGCGGCGCAAAACGGCCTGGGCGACATTTCGCGCTTGCCGGTGTCCCTGAAGGTCCTGCTGGAGAACCTGCTCCGGTTCGAGGACGGCAAGACCGTGACCCAGGCCGACATCAAGGCCTTCGCCGAATGGCTCAAGGACAAGGGCAAGGCCGAGGTCGAGATCGCCTACCGCCCGGCCCGGGTGCTGATGCAGGACTTCACGGGCGTTCCTGCCGTGGTCGACCTCGCCGCCATGCGCGACGCCGCCTCGAAACTCGGCGCGAACCCGAAAGCCATCAACCCGCTGGTGCCCGTCGATCTCGTGATCGACCATTCGGTGATGGTCGACTATTTCGGCACGTCCTCGTCCTTCGGCCAGAACGTGAAGCGCGAATACGAGCGCAACATGGAGCGCTACGAGTTCCTCAAGTGGGGCCAGACGGCGTTCGACAATTTCCGCGTCGTGCCGCCCGGCACCGGCATCTGCCACCAGGTCAACCTCGAATACCTCGCCCAGACCGTGTGGACCAAGGAAGAGGACGGCGAGATCGTCGCCTTCCCGGACACCTGCGTCGGCACCGACTCGCACACCACGATGATCAACGGCCTCTCGGTTCTCGGCTGGGGCGTCGGCGGCATCGAGGCTGAGGCGGCCATGCTCGGCCAGCCGGTCTCCATGCTCATTCCGGAAGTCATTGGTTTCAAACTGACCGGCAAGCTGCCGGAAGGCGCGACCGCCACCGACCTCGTGCTCACCGTCACGCAGATGCTGCGCAAGAAGGGCGTGGTCGGCAAGTTCGTGGAATTCTACGGCCCCGGCATCGACAACCTGTCGCTCGAAGACCAGGCCACGATCGCCAACATGGCGCCGGAATACGGCGCGACCTGCGGCTTCTTCCCGATCTCGAAAGAGACGATCAACTTCCTGTCCTCGACCGGGCGCCTCGCCGAGCGCGTTGCGCTCGTGGAAGCGTATGCCAAGGCGCAGGGCTTCTGGCGCGCCGACATGAAGGACCCGGTCTTCACCGACACGCTGGAACTCGAACTCTCCAAGGTCGAGCCCTCGATCGCCGGCCCGAAACGTCCGCAGGATCGCATCGTTCTGCGTGACGCCGCCGACAACTTCGCGACGGCGCTCGACAAGGAATTCAACCGTCTCGACAAGGCGCACGTCCGCGCCAAGGTCGAGGGCGAGCAGTATTCGATCGGCCATGGCGACGTCGTCATCGCTGCCATCACCAGCTGCACGAACACGTCGAACCCTAGCGTTCTCATCGCCGCCGGCCTGCTGGCGCGCAACGCCCGCGCCCGCAAGATCACGACCAAGCCGTGGGTAAAAACCTCGCTGGCGCCGGGCAGCCAAGTGGTCACTGACTATCTCAACAAGGCCGGTCTCACCGACGATCTCGACGCGCTCGGCTTCAACCTCGTCGGCTATGGCTGCACGACCTGCATCGGCAACTCGGGCCCCCTGCCCGAGCCGGTCTCGGCCGCCATCGCGCAGGGCGACCTGGTCGCCACGTCGGTGCTCTCGGGCAATCGCAACTTCGAGGGCCGCGTGAACCCGGATGTGCGCGCGAACTATCTCGCCTCGCCGCCGCTGGTCGTCGCCTATGCGCTCGCAGGCTCGATGAATGTCGACATCACCAACGACCCGATCGGCTATGACGACGAGAACGAGCCGGTCTACCTCTCGGAGATCTGGCCGACCACGCAGGAAATCGCTGAGACGGTGCGCTCGGTCGTTACGGCCGAGATGTTCGCCTCGCGCTATTCCGACGTCTTCAAGGGCGACGAGCAATGGCAGAAGATCAAGGTCGAAGGCGGCGCCACCTATGGCTGGCCCATGGCGTCGACCTACGTCCAGAACCCGCCCTACTTCGAGGGCATGACGATGACGCCCGAGCCGGTCACCGACATCAACAATGCGAAGATCCTCGCGCTGTTCGGCGACTCGATCACGACCGATCACATTTCGCCGGCGGGCGATATCTCGGTCAAAGGCCCGGCCGGCAAATACCTGCGAGAGCATCAGGTTCCGGTTACCGAGTTCAACTCCTACGGGGCCCGCCGCGGCAACCATGAAGTCATGATGCGCGGCACATTCGCCAACATCCGCATCAAGAACCACATGGTCCCCGGCGTCGAAGGCGGCGTGACGCTGAAGAACGGCAAGCAGGAAGCAATCTACGACGCGGCGATGGAATACATCGCCGAGAAGACGCCGCTCGTGGTGTTCGCCGGCAAGGAGTACGGCACGGGCTCGTCGCGCGACTGGGCTGCGAAAGGCACGCGTCTCCTTGGCGTGCGTGCGGTCATCGCCGAAAGCTTCGAGCGCATCCACCGCTCCAACCTGATCGGCATGGGCGTGCTTCCGCTGCAGTTCGCCGAAGGCGTGACCTGGAAGTCCCTCAACCTTACGGGCGCGGAAACCGTCACGATCGAGGGCATCGCCGGTCTTATTCCGCGTCAGGTTGTCTCTGTGAAGGTCGCCTACCCCGACGGCGCCTCACGGACTTTCGACGCAAAAGTGCGCATCGATACCGAGAATGAGCTGGATTACTACCGGAACGGCGGCATCCTTCACTACGTTCTGCGAGAGCTGGCCCGGGCTTCGTGAGGAGGGGTCACGCCCTCTTGATTCGTAGTTTTGTGCACGCGCGAGATATCCGGTCGGAATGAAGCAAATAGCACGGATCGTGTGCGCCATGGCGGCGCTGCTCCTTGCCCCTGCTGCGCTGGCGCAGAAGGGCGGCATGAACGTGCCTGAGCACGCCGTGCGTCCCGTGGTCATGGAACTCTTCTCCAGCCAGGGCTGCGGCAACTGCCCGGCGGCGAATGCGAACCTGCAGAAGCTGGCCGAGCGCTCGGACATCATCGCCCTCACCTATCCGGTCGGCATCTGGGACTATCTCGGTTGGGACGACACGTTCGCGAAGCCTGAGTTCACGGAGCGCCAGAAACGCTACAACCGCGTGCTCGGCTATCGTGGTCCCTACACCCCGCAGGTCGTCTATTCCGGACGCCTGCATGGACCAGGCACCAGCATCAAGCAGATCGAAGAGAAATTCGCCGTACGCGACATCAGCCCGTATCCGGCCTCGGTCGCATTCGACAAGGACACGGTCACTGTCTCGGGCGCCCTGCCCGACAAGATGGACAAGGCCGGCGTCATTCTCGTGAAGTTCCGCCCCGGTCAGACAAAAGTCACGCCCGGCGGCGGTACGAACAAGGGCAAGGCGATGACCTACTGGAACCTCGTGACGGGGTTCGAACAGATCGGCGAGTGGAAGGGCGGCTCGCAGAAATATGCCGCCAACTGCGGCGACGGTTGCGTCGTGCTGATCCAGAAGGATGGCACGGAAGGCCTGATCATCGGCGCCGCGCAGAAGAAGTAGCCGTCAGTCGACGAGCTCCGAGAGCGGCGTCGAGAAGCCGTTCCAATCCAGTTCCGTGAGCGCGAACGCCCAGGGCGCAGCCTTGGCGTTGATCGCGGCTGCCTGATTGACCGCTTCAGTCGGAGCACCCTCGCCGGTCGCGGCGCTGATCGTGACCCAACCACGATCTTCCTGTTTCCAGCTTCGCACGACGATGACCACGCCAGCTTTCGTGCGCACCATGTAATCTGCGACGGGGCGGCCGGCCGCCACCTGTTGCACCGGCGCGACGTCAATGGGCGAGAAACGCGTCAGGGCTTCGGCGGCCATGGCGGGCGCGAGCGGGGTCACGACGTGACGGGTGGCATAGGGCTGCGCGAGCCCGAAACTCCCCTCTGCGTTGGCGATGAGCCGGTAGGACGGTCCCCGCGCCGGCCGCACGTCGACGGCGGCGATGTCGCCGGACTTCAGAGGGACAACAGCGAGATCGAGCCAGCGCACGGCCCGCTGCAGCGGCGGCAGCACGGCGCGATCGACGACCCAGGCCTGCAGGTCGTCCGGCTTGCGGATGTAGGAGCGGCCCTCGCGATGGCCGACCAGCAGCTTCGCGAAACTCGTCCCGCTGCCATCGCCAACTTCCAGCAGAGCGCCCGTTCCGCCCTTCGCAGGCTCGCCGAGGCCGATGTGATCGAACTTCTTCTCGTCGCGCGTCATCGCACGCGCGTAGGTCATGTCGGAGAGCGCCTGCGTCAGTTCCTGGATACGCGCCGGGCTGACGGGATAATTGCCCTTCTCCGGCATCACCCAGCCATCCGGGTTCTTCACGAGGTGATAGCTCTCCTCATCCGTCGTCACCATGACGAGTGTGATGAGACCGACCTTCGACTCGAAGGCGGGCAGCACCAGTTGGCCGACCTCGGCGCGCGGCATGTCCTGCGCCGGCGGCATGAAGGATCCCGCGCCCAGCAACGCCGAGACAGCAGCGGCTGCGCCGAGAATGATCAGCGTGCGGCGCCGAAGGATTGAGGCGGCTTCGCTCATGCGCGCGCTCCCCGCCTGCGGCTGCGCCAGACGAACATGCCGATGCCGAGAAGGGCGACAGCGAGCGGCGGCAGCCAGACATTCATGAACTGCAGCCGGGCTTCGAGCGCATCGATGTCGCGCCGGAATTCACGCTCGACGCCGCGCAGCTGTTTGCGAACAGACGTCGCCTGATCGCGATAGCTGGCCAGCTCGGTCAGCTCCCCGGCTGAGAGCGCTGCGCCGCTCTTGCGGCGGGCTTCAAGGGGATTGATGCGACCTTCCGCGTCAGCGAGGAGTTTCTCGAGGCGCTGCTGCTCCTCATAGAGCCGATCGCGGGCGGCGGCGCGGAGATCATCCACGCGCTGCATCGGCCGGGCGGCAGGCGCACGGGAACGCAGTTCGGTGAGCGCGGCCTCGCCGCTGAGATTGTCGAGCGCGTTGAGAACGAAGGCGGCGTTGTCCGAGATCGCCTGCCCAGTGTTGGGGTTCACATAGAAGCCGTCGTCGAAGGCGTCTGCGTCGGCAATGAAGATGATCTCGGCGGGATCTTCCGAGCGCGAAGCATAGGGCTCGATGCGCGCCATCTCCTGCTGATGCAGGCTGGCGAGCGCGGGATCCTCCTCCGCCGGCGGCGCGGGCGGGCGGAGGAAGGACGAGCGGAGCAGGCCCGAGAGGCGGCCGGCCAGCACCTGCGCAACACCGGTCGGCTTGTAGGCTTCGAGGACAGCGCGCGGGCTCGGGTCCTTCATCGCCATGTCGCTGGGGATCAGAGCAGCGTCCTTGGTGGTTTCGATCAGCGGCTCGAACGTCACGCCCTGGGGGGGCTTCCCAGTGAAGTGGCCCGGCGCGCCAAAATTCACCGGGCGCGACAGGTCGGCGGTGATGACATCCGTCTTGGACATCAGCGCAGGCGACACGGCCGGGAAGAGCGGCTGGCCGACGACAGCCATGCGCCCGCCGCCCATGTCGGCGTTGACCGGCAGGCCCAGCGTGCGGTCGGCGACGGTTTCCGGCGCCAGCGTGACGCCGAACATCTTCGCAAGGTCGCCCAGATCGGAGCGCGCGATCGCCTGCTGGCCAGGCTGCACCATCGACACGCGCGAGACCGGATCGAGCGCGATCAGCGCCCTGCCTTTGTGCACCAGGAACTGGTCAATCACATATTGCTGCCATTCGCTGAGCGGGCCGGGATGGATCATCACCAGCACGTCGGTTCCGGCCGGCAGGGCCCGGAAGTCACGCGGCACGATCTCGACCTCGTAGGCGCGCCGCGCCTCGTGCAGCAGGAAGGCCGCGTTGGGCTCGGACGGATCGGCCTGATAAGGCAGGAGCGAGGAAATCACCGCGATCTTCGGCGGGGCGGGATCGTCGAGCTGCGAGATCAGGCGGACCAACTCGTATTCGAGCAGCGCATCACGCTCGGGCGCGAGAAAGGGAATGGCGATATGATCATCGACCGTGTTGTGGCCGATGACGCCGAAATAGATCGGGTCGCGTCCGTCGATCGGCGCGGGCGCGAGGCCGGCGGCGGCGATGCGATCTTCCTCGTCCGAGAAAGGCTCGGGCTCGATCTCCCGGATCTTCACTTTGCCGCCGCTCTGGGCCGCGATCTCGTTCATCAGCTCGCGCACACGGTCAGCATGGGCGCGGATCGCCGGGAACTGGGCGCCGAGGCTGCGTGAATAGACGAATTCGAGTTCGACCGGCTCGACGAGACGCTGGACCACCTTCTGGGCGGAGGACGATAGCGTGTAGAGCTTGTTGGTCGTGAAATCGGCGCGCACCGGCGCGAGCCATTTCCAGGCGGCGAGATTCAGCCCGACGAAGATGACGATGCAGGCGAGGCTTGCGAGGATGGCGTAATGGCTTCTGCGCATCAGCCGCCCTTCCTCGCGCTGACCCAGATCGCATTGAGCGAGAGCCAGAGCGCGATGAAGCCGATGTAGAAGACGAGCGCGCGCATCTCGAGCACGCCATGCTGGGCCGCCTCGAAATGCGTGATGAGCGAGAAGGACGCCATCGCCTCGGCGAGGCCGGGGCCGAAGAAGGATGAAAGGCCAGACGTCACGACCGGCAGGCCTGCCGCCGTGAACAGGAAGCCGACGGCGACGGAGAGGACGAAGGCGACGACCTGGTTGCCAGCAGCGGCCGAGAGCGCGCAGGCGACGGCGAGATAACCTCCGGCCATCAGGAAACTCATCGCATAGGTGAGGAAGATTGCGGCGTTGTCGGGCGAACCGAGCCAGTTGACCGAGATCCAGATCGGCGTCGTCAGCAGGAGCGCCGCGCCCGCGACTGTCCATGCCGCGAGGAACTTGCCGAGCACCAGCGACCATGCAGGCGCCGGCAGCGTGAGCAGGAGTTCGAGCGTGCCTCCCCTCGCCTCGTCGGCCCACAGCCGCATCGCGACGGCCGGCAGGAAGACGAGATAGAGCCACGGGTGGAACAGGAAGAAGGGCGCGAGATCAGCCTGGTTGGTGTCGAAGAAGCGGCCGATCTCGAAGGTGAAGGCGCCGAGCGCGATCAGGAAGATGGTGATGAAGACGTAGGCGAGCGGCGTCAGGAAGAAAGCCGCGAGTTCGCGCACATAAACCGCGCGCAGGGCGTTGCCTGCCTGTCTGAAGCTGAAGGACAACTCGTCCGTCACGCAGCCTTCTCCACATGAGTCAGGGCGTGGAAGGCATCTTCGAGTTTTCCCGAGGGAGCGCGCTTGGCGAGATCGGCGGGCGTTCCATCGGCAACGATGTCGCCGCGATCGATCACGACAGCGCGCGTGCACATGGCTTCGACTTCATCGAGCTGGTGCGTCGAGATCAGGATCGCCTTGTTTGTCGCCATGCGGGCGATGAGGGCGCGCATCGCGATCTTCTGGTTGGGATCGAGGCCGTCGGTGGGTTCATCGAGGATCAGCACCGGCGGATCGTGGACGATGGCGCCGGCGAGCGCGACGCGGCGGCGATAGCCTTTCGAGAGCGTTTCGATGGGACGCGAGAGGACGTCGGTGATCGCAGCATCCTGCGCCACGCGCGCGATGGCGTCGCGGGCCTGTGCGCGGTTCAGACCGTGGGTGCGGGCAAGGAAGCCGAGGAAGTCTCGGGCGGAAAGATCAAGATAGAGCGGCGCGCCTTCAGCGAGATAGCCAAGCGCGAGCTGGGCCCGCGTGCGATCCGAGATGATCGAGACGCCATTGACGAGAGCATCGCCCGCGTCAGGTTCGAGGAAGCCGGCGATCATGCGGAGCGTGGTCGACTTGCCCGCGCCATTGGGGCCAAGGAAAGCGACGGTTTCGCCGGTCTCAATCTCGAAGCTGATCCCACGCACCGCCTGCCTTGAGCCAAATGACTTCGCGAGGGCGGCGACCTTCAGCGCTTGCATGGGGTTCCATCGACCGTCGGTTTTGAGGTGGACCTTGCTAGGCCCGACCTCGCGCCGAAGGAAGCAGCGAGGCGGTGAAAATTCGCCCAAGACGAATCGGAAAAACCGAATCGATTCGTGAATTTCCGGAGCGAAAATCGTTAATCGCGCGCGCTTCGGGCACAACTGCGCCGCTTTCGAAAATCGCTTTGTTTTTGGGGAGTTAGGTGTCGGACGGACCGTCAGTCGCAACCCTGGGGGGCTGGGGGGCTGTTGGGTCCAAGGTCGGCGTCTTAACCATCCGCCCGACGTTGTTAACTTGGACGGGCTTGAAGGCTTTGGCTAGCCCTAAATGAGGCTCTATTGCGAATTCTTGGTAATGATCCAAGCTGTCGCATATAAGCGGTTGAGCGCTCCACGGGAGATCGCATGACAGATCAGACTCAGGCGGCAGTTTCAGGATCAAACAGCGCAGTCCAGAGGCGCATCTGGTTCGACCGCAAGGAGCTTGATCTCATCCTTCGCATCTACGGCCGCCTCGTTGCGGAAGGAGAATGCAAGGACTACGCGATCGGGGCGTTCAGTGATTACGCAGCGTTCTGCATGCACAAGCGCGCTTCGGAAGAACCGACATGGATTGTGGAGAAGCGGCCCGAGCTGGCGAAGCGGCAGGGCGCATTCTCGGTGACGAACGCCACCGGACAGATCCTGAAGCGCGGGCATGATCTCGCGCAGGTCCTGAAAGTGCTTGAGAAGAAAAAATTCCAGGTGGTGGACTAGCGTTCTCCCCCGCCCATCCACAGGCCGTTTTCCACACCTGTTCACAAACCGAAATGAAAAGCCCCGGCCTTTCAGCCGGGGCTCTCCGTTTTCGAGCTTTCGCCGCGCCTAGTCGCGCGAGGAGAGGAACATCAACACGATGCGGAACATGTTGATGAAGGAGATGAAGAAGTTCAGCGCGCCCCAGTTGGTCATGACCGCAAGGCTGCGGGCGTCGCCGCCGAAGGCGTAATAGCCGTTCTTCAGCTGCTGCGTCTCGACCGCGATCAGGATCGCCGACAGGCCGAACACGGCGCCCATGATGATCCATTCGAACATCGAGGACGGCGGCAGGATGAAGTTCAGGAGTGAGATCGCGACCACGCCCCACAGCGCCATCATGGCGAAAGAGCCGATGCCGGACAGGTCACGCTTCGTCGTGTAGCCGAACAGCGACAGCGCGCCGAAGGCCGAAGCCGTGATCAGGAAGGCCTTGCCGATCGTGAGATAGGTCAGGTTGTCGAGCTGGATGCCGCCGCGCGTCGCAAGGTCGAGCTCAACGCCCGACGAAGCCGCCTGCGCCGCCGTGACCCAGATGCCGAGGCCCAGGCCCATCAGGACGACGATCGTCCAGTACATGATGGCGGTGCCGAGCGGCGAGGGGTTCTTCATGAAGAACATCGAACCCAGCAGCAGAACCACGGGGCCCCACTGGACGACGTAGTAGAGCGGCGTGCCGAACACGAGTTCGCCCACGGCAGGGATCAGCGTGGCGAACGCCATCAGGCCGGCGAGGCCAATGCCAAGCGCCAGTTTATTGTAGACGCCTAGCATGAATCTGCGGAGGCCGGCGTCCGTGGCCATGTCACCCGTCTGGGCGCTGCCGCGTCCCTGGGCGTACTGGAAGTCAGCCATGGTGTCTGTCTCAACCCTTTTGTCGACGCCGCAGGAAACCCGCGGCAATTACCTGAAATAATGGGGTTTCGAGCCTTGCAATGCAAGCAAATACGGGCTTCACGCAGCGTGCTGGCGCGTTAGTGATCCCGGTAAATCCGATGCTAACCCTTGATTCCAGCCAGTGTCCGCAGCTTCGCGCGAGCGTAAGCTGCATTACGCGCGAGCTGCACATTTCCGCGGCTGCGCTTCTCGGTTAATCGCACACGATGTCGCTGCGCCTGTTCATCGCCGTGCCGATACCCGACGAGATCGCCGACCGGCTGCTCACGCTTGAGATGGAGACGCCCGGCGCGTCGTGGCGCGAGCGCGAGCATTTCCATCTGACCCTGCGTTTCATCGGCGAGGTCGACGAAGGCGTCGCGCGCGAGATCGACCACGAGCTCGGGCAGATCGTAGCGGCGCCGTTCGAGATCTCGCTGGCAGGCGCGGGAAGTTTCGGCGGCAAGGAGCCGAGCGCGCTGTGGGTGGGCGTCGAGGCGCCGTCGGACCTTGGGAGGCTGGCGGCGAGTTGCGAGAGCGCGGTGCGGCGGGCGGGCCTGCCGGCGGAGGGGCGGAAGTTCAAGCCGCACGTCACCCTCGCCTACTGTCACGGGACGACGGATGTCGAAGTCGCGCGCTTCCTGGAGAGGACGGGCGACTTCAGGACGGAGACGTTCTGGGTTGATCATTTCTGCATGTATTCCTCGCGGGCGACGCGGTCGGGGAGCGTTTATGTCGAGGAAGCGGTCTATCCGCTGACGGGTTCGCAGCGGGCGTGAGGGTGCGATCTCGCAGGCGAAGCCTGCGCGGCAATCGGCAGTCGGCAACCGGCAATCGCGTGGGACGAGTAGAGGTCCGCGGGCGTGGCGGCGGGCGCGCAACTGCGCCGTCGGGATCAGCCGCCCATCAGTTTCTGCAACGCGCCGAGGAGGCCTTCGAATTTGAGGCCGGCGTCGGTGACGGCGAGTGCGTAGGCCGGGCCGTTCGTGTAGGCCACGGGCTGGTGGCGGATCGATGGGTCGGAAATCGAGAAATCACCTGGGCCGTAGGTGGCGCGGCTATCCGAGAATTCGCCGTGGATGCAGAGCGTGAGTTCCTGGCCCTTGTGCGTATGCCAGGGGACTTTGACGCCAGCCTCGAGGCGGATGATTTCCGCCCTGGCCTTGGCGCCGACGCCGAGCGGCAGGCGCTTGATGCCTGGGCCGGCCAGCGACCAGCCCCGGCGCGCTTCAGCCTCGGCAATGGCGTCGCGCAGGACGGCGGGGACCGCATCGAGTTCGGGATAGACGAGATTTGGCCGCGCCCTGCCCGCCCCGCCGCGCTCGATCGCGGCGAACGCCATGTCGAGGGCGTTCGGCGACATCGCCACGGGCGCTTCCGTTTCGAGGATGGCCCCGGCAATGGCCTCGCCCTCGCTTGCGGAAATACCCCGCATTTGCATGAGGACATCGATGAACAGGGCGAGGGATGGCTCCGCACGGCCCGATGCCAAGGCGGCGCGGGTGGCGTCATCC
Source organism: Hyphomonadaceae bacterium (assembly GCA_044224605.1). Taxonomy (GTDB): domain Bacteria; phylum Pseudomonadota; class Alphaproteobacteria; order Caulobacterales; family Hyphomonadaceae; genus UBA7672. Next base: position 13,235 of record JBGAKC010000010.1, on the reverse strand, counting down.
ATCAGTGGACCCGACGTAACCTTCATGATCTCCGTAGACCCAGAATGGGCTTCGCACTCTCCGGTTTCCGGCTCATACGCGGTTGAACGGCGATCCGATCACTTTTCTCTGCAAATTCCCGATCACGCATCGTCGAGCCTAGTTTTCATCTTCCCGAAGGCAAGGCGTATGCGGGATTTTACCGTTCCCAGCGGCACGTCGAGCTTCTCTGCGATCTCCCGGTGGGAGAGGCCCTCATAGAAGGCAAGACGCAGGAGGAGGACCTGTTCTTCAGGCAGATCCTGCATGGCGGCGCGAACGCGGGTTTCGGTTTCCATCGCCTCGATGGCGGCGTCGGGCGCCTCAACGCCGGCGGGGAGGATCATCTCCTCCTCCGGGTCCAACGCGGGGCGTTTGGTGCGGCGGAAGACGTCGATGCGACGGTTGCGCGCGATGCGGAAGATCCAGGTCGACACGGAGGCCTGCCTGCGGTCGAACAACCCGGCCTTGCGCCAGACTGTGACCATCACGTCCTGAGCGATCTCCTCGGCGAGCGCGCTGTCGGCGCCGAGGCGCATCAGCCAGGCTTTCACGCGCGGGGCGTAGTAGGCGAAGATTTCGGAATAGGCGGCGCGGTCCTGGACGGTTGCGACGCGGACGAGGAGATCGGCAAAACGCGCGCGGTCGGCATCGCCGAGCATTTCGCCCGGGGGCTTCCCCTGTCCCACAGAACCTTCGTCTGACTGCATCCCGCGTCATGTACGCATGGCGCGGGGGTGCGGTGAAGGGCTTGCAGCCAGATCAGCCTTTTTCCGCTGGGGATTCGTCGACGCCGCCGAAGGAGGCGCCGGAGCCTTCCTCATCGACGATGACCACAGACGGGTTGTGGGGATCGCTGTGCTCGGCGCCCTGCTGGTCGGGACCGAAGAGGTCGAGCTGGTTCGGGTCGGCGGATTTCTTCCTGCGCTTCGAGGCGCCCTTCTTTTTCTCGAAGTAGAGATCGTTGGTGTAGTCTTCAGCGGGCTTTACCTTTTCGGGCTTCGCCTTCTTCGGCTTTGTCTTCACGCCAGCGACCGGCTTCCAGAAACTGACGGCGATGACGGGGCGACCCTGCTTGTCCTCGTAAAGCTGGACGAAGCCGCGGGCGACGCCGGCCTCGGCCTTGCCCTGGATCTCCTCGCGCTCGCTGGGTTGCGGGCGCAGCCAGTCGGAGACGAGTTCGACGGGACCTTTCGCGAGTTCGCGCGCCTCCGCGACCGTGCGGGCGCCGCCTTCGGCGTCGAGGGCGGCGCGGGCGTTGGGAGCGATGGGGTAAAGCAGCGGCATGAGGCGGTTACGCGTAGGTCGGAATGCTTAATCGATTGCGGGTTCGGCTGAGATTGGGGCCGGCTCCCCTGCTCGCATCAATCGTGCCGCGGCGAGGCGGGCGAAGGAGAGCGTGACGGCTTTTCTGCGCGCGGCGAGAAGGAGCGTGGGCTCGCACTCGCGAAGGACCGCGCCGCCGAAGCCGTCGCAGACAATGAGGCCGGCATGGTCCGGGATGCGCTCCTTCGGGAAATCGCAGTCGACGGCGAAATAGAAGCGGTCGCAGTAGGGCGCGTATTCGGGCCATTTCTGATCGGTCTGGAAATCCTGGAGACAGGACTTCACTTCGAGGATGACGATCTCGCCCTTGGGGCCGACGGCCATCACGTCGGCGCGGCGGCCGTTGGCGAGGGTGACTTCGGTGAGGCTCGCGAGGCCGAGGTCGGCGAGCATGCGCTGGGCGCCGCGCACGATCTCCGCGGCGCGCCCGCCGCCTTCCTTATTTGGGGGGACGGGATCGCCGAACGGCTGGGAGACCGGTGAGATCGCAAGGACGGCCATGACGGGTGTTCCTGTTACGTACTCTTATGGCGCCGGAGGCCGGTCAGGGCAACGCGAATTGACGGGCGGGCTGCTTTGACGGCTGCTGTCGTCATACAAGAAACGGTCTGGGGAGGACTGGATGACCGCGACGAGCGCAACGGGCGATGCTGCGGTTTTCCGGAAGGTGGCGTGGCGCGTGATGCCCCTGCTCTTCCTCGGCTACATCGTGGCGTTCCTCGACCGCGTGAATGTCGGCTTCGCCAAACTGCAGATGGCGGCGGACCTGCAGTTCTCGGATGCGGTCTACGGCTTCGGAGCGGGCATCTTCTTCATCGGCTATTTCGCGTTCGAGGTGCCGAGCAATCTCATTCTCCGGAAAGTCGGCGCGCGCATCTGGATGGCGCGCATCATGGTGACGTGGGGGATCATCTCGAGCCTGTTCGTCTTCACGGGACATGTTGCGTGGGGACCGGTCGCGAGCGCGTTCGGCTGCACCGACCAGCAGTTCACCTTCTACGTGCTGCGCTTCCTTCTCGGCGCGGCGGAGGCGGGATTCTTTCCCGGCGTCATCCTCTACCTCACCTACTGGTTCCCGGCGCAGCGGCGCGCGCAGATGGTGGCGTGGTTCATGACGGGGATTGCCGTCTCCAACATCATCGGCTCGCCGATCTCCGGCGCGATCCTGCAATACATGGACGGCGCCGGCGGATTGCGCGGATGGCAGTGGCTGTTCGCGATCGAGGGACTGCCCTCGGTGATCATGGGCGTGGTGTTCTTCCTGTTCCTCGCGGAAGGACCGGCGAAGGCGAAATGGCTGAGCGAGGATGAACGCGGCGTGGTGCTGGCGCGGATCGCCGAGGATGAAGCAGCGCGCAGCGGGCACGGCAGACATTCGATCCGTCACGCCTTCGCAGACCTTCGCGTGTGGCTGTTCGGGATCGTCTATTTCACCGGCGCGCTGTGTCTCTACACGACCAATTTCTGGATGCCGACGCTGATCACCGACTTCGGCGTGGGCAAGACGGACTTCCTGATGGTGGGGCTGCTGAGCATGATCCCGTGGGGGATCACGGCGGTGGTTCAGGTGCTGTGGGCATGGAATTCGGACCGGACAGGCGAGCGACGCTGGCACACGGCGGGCGGTTTTGCGATGTGCGTCGTGGGCATGGTGATGCTGGCGATGATCGATGGGCAACCCGCGCTGCAGCTTGCGGCGCTGACGCTGGTGACGTGCGGCGCGCTGTGCTGGGTGGTGGCGTTCTGGTCGATCCCGACAGCGTTCCTGTCAGGCGCAGGCGCTGCGGCGGGGATCGCGTGGATCAATGCGATCGGCAATCTCGGCGGGCATTTCGGCCCGGACCTGATCGGCCAGATCCGAACGGCGAACAACGGCAATGCAGACGCAGCTTTCTTCACGCTCGCGGTGGCCGCTGCGGTCGGCGGCGTCTTGATCCTGCTGTCGACGATGAAGCCGCGGAAACTGGCCGTGGCTAGTTCGTGAAGGCCTTCCTGAACATTCCCTCGGGCAGGCTCGGGCCGCGTTTGGGGTGAATCAGGAAGTAGTCCTTCCAGCGGCGCTTAGGGTCGATCTGGGTCGACTCGAACATGTGGGAGTTGTCGTCGTTGAGCTGCCACATGCGGTAGCCGAGGTTGAGGAAATAGTCGCGCACCTCCTCGCCCGACGAGCCGAAATTGCGCTGCAGCGAGAACGGGTGGATCTCGATCAGCAGGCTCGGCAGGTCGCGTTCGAGCGTCTTGCGACCGCCCTCGATGAAGCGGATCTCGGCGCCCTCGACATCGCAGCGGATGAAATCGACGCGCGGGAGCTTCTCGCGTTCCATGATGCTGTCGAGCGAAGTGACGGCGGTGGGCTGGTCGATGAATTCGGTCTTGTTGCCAGTCGCGAGCTTCTCATCCGAGGCCGTGCCGCCGCGATCGCTCACCACGCCATAGGCGCGGCCAAGGTGGCCCGACATCTTGCGCGGGACAGACAGGATCATGTTGCCGTCGGCCGAGCCGATGGCGGCGTTGTGGGGCGTCACGTTCTTGAGGCCATGCCAGCGCAGCAGGCGCGTCATGATCGCGTAGGAATAATTCGACGGTTCGTAGACATGGACCTTGCCTTCCGGGCCGACCGTCTTCGAGAGAAGGAACGAGTGGCGGCCATCGGAGCCGCCGAAGTGCAGGCAGATGTCGCCCGGCTTCACGACTTCCTTCATGTAGGGGGCTTCCGGCTCCCATTTCCGGTCCTGCACGTTGCGCTGATAGATGCGCATCGTCGTGGCGAGGTTACGGAAGCCTTCGAAGGACATGGACAAGGCGTTATGACTCCAGGAGCAGCAGGCCGGTAGAAAGCCTGCCACGCGCAAAAAGGGAAGCCCCTCCGGCGACTTCGCCCACACGAACGGCGTTCCGCCGCAGGCCGATACGGATTAAAAGCCCGACATGAGCGACACATCCGCCCGCAGGGGCTGGGGCCTGGCCCCCTCCCTCGACGACATCGCCGAAATGGCCCGCAAGGCGCTGGAGACGCTTGAAGAGCCTTTCCGCACGCACGCCAAAGCCGTGGCCATCAAGGTGGAGGACTTCGCGGATGAGGAAATGCTCGCATCGATGAAGATCGAGAGCCCGTATGATCTCACCGGGCTCTATTCGGGGGTTGCCCTGACGCTGGAGATGCATTCGGCGCCGTCGACCATCCCGCCGATGGTTTGGCTGTACCGGCTTCCGATCCTCGACGAATGGGCGGCGACGGGGGACATCACGCTCGAAGAGCTGGTGGGGCATGTCGTGATCCACGAGCTTGGCCACCATTTCGGCTGGTCGGACGAGGAGATGGATGTGCTGCAGGAGGACTAGGCGCTCGCCTTCGCCGACGGCAGCGTCTCGCGCAGGAAATCCACTTGCGCTGCGAGGTTCTGCGCGAAGTAAGGGGCGACATAGGGATCGAAATGTCCGGCGTCGATCTCAACCAGCCTGGCGGATGGCGCGCGGGAGACGATCTGGCGCGTGTCGCCGATGGCGATCATGTCGTCCTCGCGCGCGGCGACGAGGAGGATGGGACAGCGGATATCGTTCAACGCAGCTTCAGGATCGATGTCGCTAAGATGCTGGAGATCGCGCACGAGCATCAGGTTGCGCCAGCCGCCGCGATAGGTAATCGGCAAGGTTTTCCAGAACGGATGCGGGCTTTGTTCCCCGTGCCGTGAAATGCAATCGCGGCTGGGCGCGAAGGCGCGTTCGCCGGGGCGGCAATAGGCGGTGATGTAGGCAGGCGGGAGCTTCACGCCGATGAGGCCGGCGATGGCGTTTCCAGCGATCTCGCTGAAAGCAAGGCCGATATAGCCGATCATCTGGATGATGCCGGGCCGGCTGCCGGGGCGACCAAGATAAGGGACGTGCAGGATCACGGCCTCAAGCGAATCTGCGGCCGCAGCGCATGTGGCGGAAGCGCCGGAAAAGCTTGTGCCCCAGAGGATGAGGCGGCTGGCATCGACGCCTGGGATGCGCCCCGCCCGTACATGCGCGATCGCGGCGCGATAGTCGGCGACATGGGCGCGGGGGTCGATCGAATGGCGCAGCCTGCCTTCGCTGCCGCCGAAGCTGCGGAAGTCGAAGGCGAGGACGGCAAAACCTGCGTCCGCGAAGCCTTCGGCGAAACGCTCGAGCGGGCCTTCCTTCGTGCCGCAGAGACCAGGCGCCATCAGAATGACAGGCGCGGGAGGTCCCGCGGGAAGGTAAAGCCAGGCTTCGATGCGGTCGCCCGAGGGCGTCGGGATCATGAGCGTGGTGCGTGTTGCCTGCCCGCGCGCCTGGTCAGGCGCGGGCGGCGGCGCGATCCAGCGGAAATCGCAGCGGCCAGCGCCGAAGAGAAGCCAGCACACGGCGGCGAGGGCGAGGACGGCAAGCATCGGAAAGACAAGCGAAAAACCAATCATCCCGGTCTCCTGCGCGCATGTGAAAACCAAAAGGTTTTGCAAAACCGATTGGTTTCCTATACACGCTGGTGATGAAGGTCAACCGTGGGTGAAGGCGCGATGAAGCGGGCGAAGGTGACGCCGGCGGCGGAGACGGACGGGCGGCCGGACTGGCTCGCGCGCCTCGCCGACCCTTGGGACGAGAAGGTTCTGTCAGCGGCGTTCGACATGTTCGCGGCGAAAGGCTTCGACGGCGCGACGATGGCGGAGATCGCCTCGGCGGCGGAAGTATCGAAACGGACGCTTTACGAGCGCTATGCCGACAAGGCGGATCTCTTCCGCGCGCTGCTAGCCTGGGGCGCGCGCGGGAACCTTCCGGAGAAGCTGCCGACGGGTAAGTTCGACGCAGAGGAAGCGCTGGTGCGCCACGCCGAAGCCGTGCTGTCGGCGATGATGCGGCAGGAATCGTTCGACTTGATGCGCATCGTTGCGGGAGCGAGCCCGCGCTTTCCGGAGATCGGGAAGATGTTTGACGAGACGACGCGGGCGGCGAGTCTCAAGATCGTGCGGGCGCTGGCGTGGAAACTGGCGAAAGAGAAGAAGATCGCCTCGCCGAACTATGATGACTTTGCGTCCGATTTCATCGGCCTGGTCCGCGGCGATCTTTATTTCCGTGCGCTGGTCGGGGCAGCGAAGCCCCTGCCCCAGGCCAAGGTTGCGGCGGAAGCAAAACGCGTGGTGGGCGTGCTGCTGAAGGCGTACCGGCGCTGATCCTCGATTGACCGCGGGGCGGCGAACCGGCCTAGTCCGCGCATGGGACCGGATATCGCCGCGATTGCCTTTTGCGCGCTGCTTGTCGGGCTCGCGCTGTTCCAGCTTGCGCTGGCGGCCGGCGCGCCGCTGGGGCGGTTTGCGTGGGGCGGCGGACACGGGCGGCTGCCGGCCAGGCTGCGCATCGGCAGCCTCGTTGCGATCGCGATCTATGCGGCGTTCGCAGCGATTGTGCTGGAGCGGGCCGGGCTCGTCAGGCTCCTGCCCTACGCCGAGATTGCGGGTGTAGGCATCTGGGTCGTCGTCGCCTATCTCGCAACTGGCGTCGCGATGAACGCAATCTCGCGCAGCAAACCCGAGCGCTACACAATGACGCCGCTCGCGCTGGCGCTCTGCGTCCTGGCGCTGGTTGTGGCGCTGGAAGCCTCGCCTAGAGGCTGATCTTGCGGATCAGGTCGGTCGTCCATTCATCGACCACCTGCGTGGCGGGGCCGTAGCGGCCTTCGCCGAAGTCGCGGTGGTTGGCTGAGGGTTCGAGGTTGAGCTCGACCGTGTGGGCGCCGGCGCTGCGCGCCTCGTGCACGAAACCGGCTGCGGGATAGACCTCGCCCGACGTGCCGATCGACACGAACAGATCGCAGGACGACAGGCGTCCATAGATGTCGTCCATGCCGTAGGGCATTTCGCCGAACCACACGACGTCGGGGCGGAGGCCGCGCACGCCCGTTGCGGCGCAGCGCCAACACTCGACGTCGGTGAAGAGGTCTTCGTCCCACGCGCCCCTGGCGCCGCACGAGGCGCAGACAACGCGCGAGAGTTCGCCGTGCATGTGCAGGAGGGAATGCGAGCCCGCCTTCTCGTGCAGGTCATCGACGTTCTGCGTCACCAGCATGAGGTCGCCGCCGGAGGATTTCACGACGCGCTCGAGCCTGGCGAGGGCATGGTGGGCGGTGTTCGGCCGGGCCTCGCGCAGGGCGCGGCGGCGGGCGTTGTAGAAGTCATGCACGAGGCGCGGGTTGCGGGCGAAACCTTCCGGCGTCGCGACGTCTTCCAGACGGTGGCGCGTCCAGATCCCGTTCTTGTCGCGGAACGTTCCCATGCCGCTCTCGGCGGACACGCCAGCGCCCGTGAGGATGACAATTCGCCTGAATGTCATCGCAGCCTCCCAGCGCCGGAATACAGACAGGAAGCCTTCGGCGCAAACTTCTGGGTCAGCGATCGTCTGATTCGCGAAACGACCGGGTTAAGACGCAACCCGACCTAACGGCCGAGGTCCGAATATGACGCTTCGGCAAAGAGCGAGCGATCGGCGGCGAACATGGCGGCGCAGCCCGCAAAAGCGAGTCCGACAAACATTACCGCAAGGATACGGGTGACGATCTTGCTGTTCGCGCCGCGTGTCATGGCTGCCGTCCCTGCATCTACCGTGCCGGTCGAGTTCCTGACCGGATTCGCCCTCCGGAACGGATGAGAGCGCGCCTGGTTGCGCCGGGATTTGGCGGGGATGGGGCCCTTTGGGGACCAAATAGGGCGGTTAGCCTTATTCGCTCCCGTGGCGCAGCGTGTTGCCGGCGAAACGATCTGGCGCCGGTAACCAGGAACAGCACCGTCTTTCGGTCTGCGCTCAAAGCATTCGCCATGGCGATCCGGCATGGTAAACACGCCCCATAAAAGGTCCGGATTGGCGTGAGGTGGGGTTATGGCGGCGAAGCGGCGTCTGCAGTGGCTTGCGCTTGTGGGCGCACTCAGTCTTGCGGCGGGGTGTGATCGTCTCGATCAGCTCGGACAGCTGACCAGCGATGTCATTGCACAGGTGACGGGCGCATCTCCGAGCGAGCCGTCGGGTCCTGCAGTTGATCCCCTGCAGATGGCGCCGGTCGAGGCGCGCGCGCTGTTCGGCGCGATGCAGGCGCCCGTGGTGCTGCCGGACGTGTCCCAGCAGGATCTCGAAGAGATGCTGCAGACGCAGACCTTCTTCGCCGTCGGATCGGTGATCGCGATGCCGAAGACGGAAATCCTTCAGCCTGTGCTGGAGCCTGAATCATTCGATCTCGCCGCCGCGCAGCCCACAGCCCCGGATGCCGCGCCCGACGAGGCATTCGCCAACACCAGCGATATGCCGCAACCGGAGTCCACCGAAGCAGCCGCCGGAGCGCCAATCGTCGAGGTTGCTCCTCCCGCCGCAGCAGCAGCGCCCGCGCCGGAAGCCAACCGGATGATGGCTGAAGGGGCCCCACGCATCCTGAAACCCGGCGTGTCGATCAAATCCGGAGCGGCGCTGCCGCCTGCGCGGGTGAAATTGCCAAGCACGACCGAGTTGCGCCAGCAGGCCCAGGTCACTGCACCCAAGGCCCTGGAGGATGCTCTACGTCACACCGGCATCGTCGTTAACAAGGAAGGACTGTTGAAGGCGCGCGCATCGGCGGAGGAGACACTTAAGGCCAACAGCCTGACAGCCCAGAAAATCGGCGACCAGATCGCACAGAAGGCGGCGGACGCTAATGCGCCGATACCGAAGCTTCTGCAGGTCCGCTCGCGCCTCGACCTCCAGAAGGCGGGCATGGTTCGCGACCGGCTAGGCAAGCAGATCGAACAGATGGGCCTGTCAGGCATCGTCTCCGCCGGTGAAGGCGGCCAGATGCGCATCACCATCGGCGTCAACCCTACCCAGTTCCGGGAGGGCAAGCTGGACATGACGAAGATGGGCCAGATGCGCGCCCTGTTCGCGCAGAAGAAGGAAAGCCCCGCGCAGGAATGCGCCGGCGCGCCTGATCTGGCGAAGCTCAAGGACGATCCGGTGCTCGCAACCGAATGCGTCGTGAAAGTGCTGCGCGACAGCGGCGACTATCAGTATGTGGAGAAGGACTACATCTTCACCAACCAGATGCTGCGAAAGCCCACCCAGCCCAAGCCCGTGACAGCGATCGGCGCGCGGCCGAACGATCCACTCTGGTCGCTGCAATGGCACTTCCGCGACAACGGCGCGGCGGCAGGCCAGTCGGGCGGCGGGGCAGGCTTCAACAGCTTCTGGACGCGGGCGAAGGATACGGGATCGCGTAATGTCGTGGTCGCAGTCGTCGACACCGGCCTGCAGATGAACCATCCGGACATCAAGGGTTCGCCCAACCTGGCGCCCGGCTATGACATGGTCTCCGACCCGCTGATGGGGAATGACGGCGACGGACGCGACGCCGATCCGAACGATCCGGGCGACAAGTGCGATCCGGATGATCCCAACACGTCCGACACATTCCATGGCACGCACGTCGCCGGCACGATCGGCGTCGCCTCGACCAACAACGCGGCGGGCGTCGCAGGCGGCAACTGGGACGTGACCATTGTTCCGGTGCGCGCGCTGGGCCGCTGCGGCGGCAAGCTCTCCGACATCAACGACGCCATCCGCTGGGCGGCGGGCACGGTCCCGGCGCGCGATGCGCAGGGCAAGGAAATCTGGAACGCGCACCCGGCCGACATCATCAACCTGTCGATCGGCCTGTTCGAACCCTGCCCCGCCTCGATGCAGTCAGCGATCAACGACGCCGTCGCGGCCGGCGCCATCGTCGTGTCGGCGGCGGGCAATGCGCGGGTCGACGTGAAGTATTTCGCGCCGGGCGGATGCGACAACGTCGTCTCGGTCGCGGCCAACGACGCGCGCGGCGTGCTTACGCCCTATTCGAACTATGGCGCGAAGGTCGCTATCATGGCGCCGGGCGGGGACATGAGCCGCGACGACGACAAGGATGGCCGTCCCGACGGCGTGCTCTCGACCAAGTTCTCGAAGAACTGCACGGACCCGGTGAAACCCGGAACGACCGTGGCGCAGTGCTATTATTCCTACGAGAACGGGACCTCGATGGCGGCGCCGCACGTCTCCGCCGCGCTGGCGCTGCTGAAGGCGAAGTATCCGGCCGCCGTGCCGTCGGACCTGCGCTCGAAGCTTCTGCAGTCGACCATGGCGCGCACGGAAACGCAGTGTTCGGGAAAATGTTCAAGCTATCCGGGCGCCACGCCAATCGCGGGGTCGCCTGACATGTGTTTCCGGCCGTGCGGAGGCAGGATGCTGAATCTTGCGAACGCTCCGGTCCAGTAGGCGTTAGGCAGACGGGGGGACGCGCTGTTTGATCCAGGTCACCGCGTGTTGACGCGACTCCTGCGACGTCAGCCTGTCCTGAGGAGAGGGAGAATGGCTGTGACACAGGTGCAGGGAGCGCCGCCCGGTGAAAGCCGGATCAAGTCTATCGCAGCCCCGGTCGCGGCCGGCGCGCTGGGCGTCGTGGCCGTCATCATCGGCGCGACAGTGCTGAGCTCGCCTTCCGAGACCAAAGCCCCCGCAGGCATCGGACCGTCCGCCGCCGTCGCGCCGGCCGAGCCGCCACAGGCCGGCGGCGCCCTGCCCGGCGTTGCATTCGACCAGCCCACGCCCGGCAGTGTGAAGATGGGCATGGAGATCGTCGTCAAGTTCAAGGATGACGGCAAGGTGAAGGACATCATCGACGCGTTCTGGCGCGACCAGGGTTCGGCAAAGGCCAAGTTCGAGGCCTGGAAAGCCGGCCGCCCCGAATTCGCCAGCCTCAAGCTTGACCGCGTGACCTATTCGAATGAGCTGGTGCTCGTGCACGACGGATCGGGGCCCGCAGACATGCGCCTGCCCGCCATGCGCGAGATCGCCAGGAAGCTCGGCAACCTGGCCGACATATCGTATGCCGAGCCGAACATGACGGCCCAACCCGGAGGACAATGATGAGACTTCTGCTTCTGGCCGGCCTTGCCGCAGCAGCTGCCGCCTGCACGCAGGAGACACCCGCTCCGGACGCCGCCAAGCCCCCGGAAACGGCCGCCGCCCAACCGGCGGCCGCCCCTGCCGTGACCGGCACGATTGACTGGGAAGCGGCGCGCGCCGACCTGTCGAAAAAGCCGGCGGATGCGCCGGTGCTGCCACAGTCGGTGCAGGACAAGCCGGCGCCGGTGCCGATGCTGCTGCCCTCAGGCATCGTGCAGACGGCGAGCGACAGGCCATCGCCTCCCGTCGTCACCAAGGACGGCTATTTCGCCAACTATCACCTGCCCCGCTACGACGCGATCGTGAACGGCTCGATGAAGGCCTACGTGGCGCCGGGTCAGGCGGCAGGCGGCGATAAATCCGCGATGAAGTTCACGACGAGCGATGCCAGCGCGCAGCTGACTTTCTCCCGTTACGGCGCCGACTATCTCATCGAATTCGAATGCCGCGAGGTGGACGGCCCGGAAGGCTGCATCACCGAGGCCGAGGCGAAGGAGTTCGCCGAAAGCCTGTTCGTGGCGCAGACGCAATAACGGCGGATAAAGCGACGATAGCGGCTTGCTGAACAGGCCCTGAAAGACTGACGAACGCAGAGTGTGGGGAGTGGTGGGATGAGACGGTCATCGGTTCGCCTGAACCAAATGAAGGTGGGCGCTGTCGCCGTTCTGGGCGCACTCACCCTCGCAGCGTGCGACGCGGGCAATGTCCTGCTGTGGCCGTGGGTCGATATCTCGGCCAAGGAAGAGACCGTTCCCGCCGATCCCAACGCGCCGCCGCCTCCGCCTCCGCTGGAAGCCGTGAACCCGCTCGATCCGACGCAAGAAGCCGCCAACGGCTCGGTCCCCAACCCGAACGCCAATACGGGCGCACCGAGCGTCGATGGAACACCGTTCGAGACCAAACCGGAGAACCCGGCGATCGACACAGGCGATTCAACGCCGCTCGAGAGCGCGGAGACCGGTCAGCCGCTGCCGCCCCTGCCCGTGCCGACCGAGACAGCTTCAAACGAAACGCCGCCAGCAACACCGCCTGCGACCACACCCTCGACGCCGGAGACGCCGCCCGCTTCGGGACCGTCGACGCCGGCGCCCGAGCCGGTGAAGGCCTCGTTTTATTTCTTCCGGCCAGGCAACCTTGCGCCAAGCAGCGGCACGGGCGCGCTTGAGGCGGCGGTCCTTGTCCCCGACATGGCGTTCCCGATCAGGAGCGCGCCGACGGTTGCGCAGACGCAGGTCTATCGCTGGGGCGGCGGCATAAAGGGCGGAGACCAGTGCGACACGCGCAACTTCGTGGCGCCGTGGCGTGATAACTATTGCGAGACGCGCTCGAGCACGAACACGACGCCCTGGTGCGCCAAGACGGGCGTTCACCTTGGACAGGATCTTCGTGTCGGCACGCCGGAAGGCTGCAAGGCCGAAGTGAAGGCCAAGGCGGCCGACCGCACGCGGTATGAGGTTGTCGCCGTCGAGGATGGCGTCATTTCCAACGTGGGGAGCTATTCCGTGACGCTGCGCGCGGACTCGGGCGGGCGCATCTACCGCTATCTCCACCTCAACATGTCCAAGCTGAAAGTCGCGACCAACCAGACGGTCAAGAAGGGCGACGTGATCGGCTATGTGTCGAACGATTTCGGCGGCACGCCGACGACGCTGCACCTGCACTTCGAGATCAAGCTGAACACCTCGCAGAACGGCTGGCAGTACGCCCCGCCCTATTCTTCGCTGCTCGAAGCCTACAAGCGCCGCGAAAACAATCCGGGCGAGCAGGTGGCGGATAACTTCGTGGTCGCCACGACGCCACACTAGAGCATCTTGCGTTCTTCATGAAGCGTAGCCTGCGTGTCGGATGTAGTTGATGCATTCGTCCGGGGTGAAGGCGGAGAGCAGTTGTCCGATCATCTGCCAGAGGGTTTCGCGCGTTCTTCGTTCGGCCTTGCGCAG
>JBGAKC010000009.1:0-127242 GCA_044224605.1 Hyphomonadaceae bacterium | reverse complement strand
GGCTACGTCGCGAGCGGCGAATGGAAGGGCAAGGCCGGCGGCTACGCCATCCAGGGCATCGCCGGAAGCTTCGTCAGCGAGATCACCGGGTCCTATTCCGCCATTGTCGGCCTGCCGCTCTATGAGAGCGTGTCTCTGCTCGAAGGGCTGGGCTATCCGGTCGCGCGCAGATGGGAGCACGGCGCGTGACAATCCGGGCGACACTCTGCATCGACGACGCGGTTGGCGAACACCGGCGCGTGCTGCTCGATCCGCTTGGGCGGCCGTTCCGGCTGGAGGTCGAGCGCTGGAGCGAGCGTGGAGCTCGCGCAAAGCTTGATGAAATCTGGTGGGGCAGGGTGAGGACCCGGATGCCGGGCAATCGCGGCTGGTTCGTTGATCTGGGCCTGAATCAGGACGGCGTTGTCGAGCCGACAAAGGCCGCTGCAGTCACCGAGGGCGCTCTGTTGCCGCTGCGTGTAAAGTCGGAGGCGTGGGCCGACACCTGGGCAAGCAAGGGGCCGGTGCTGAGCCTTGCCGACATGTCGCCGTCGGCGTCGCGACCAGATAAGCCACAGCGCCATGCACCGCCAGCGGAAGATCCGTTTCTGCGCGGCGTGGAAGTCGTCGCGACGCTCACCGAACAGCCGGCGCGCAAGCAGGTCGAGGCGGCGGTTGCGGAAATCGACCAGCGCGTCGTGAACCTTGAAGGCGGCGGCGACATCGCCATCGATGCGGCGCGGGCGATGACGGTTGTTGATGTCGATGCGGCTGATCGCGTGGCGGAGGCCGATGCGGGCGCGTTTGCGCTGCAGCTGAACCTGGCGGCGGCCGATCAGGCTGCGCGGCAGATCGGGCTACGCGGGATCGGCGGGCTCGTTGCGATTGACTTTCTCCGCATGAAGGACAAACGCAGCCAGCGCGCTGTCGTGGTCAACTTCCGCAAGGCGCTGGCGGCCTGGCTCGGCCGGACCAGCGAAGTGCTCGACCTATCGGCGCTCGGCGTGTGCGAGGCGGCGATTGCCCGCCGGATGCGTCCCGCCGCCGACGCGCTGGCGGCTCCGGCGGCGGAGCGCGAGGCGCTGGATGCGCTGCGCGAGATCGAAAGCGCGGGGAGGGCGGCGCGGGCGGCCCGCATTCATGCCCGCGTGTCGGCTCAGGCGGCGGCGTGGCTGGATCTGGATTCCATCGGCTGGAAGGCCCATCTCGCAGACCGCATCGGCGCCCGCTGGAGCATCGAGACCGGGGCCGGTTCCCCGGGCAGGCCCGAAGTCTGGAGCGCGGGATGAGCTGTCCGATCTGTTCGAAACCCTCCGAGTCGAAGTTCGCCCCGTTCTGCTCGCGGCGTTGTGCGGATATCGACCTGTCGCGCTGGCTTAAGGGGAGCTACGCCATCCCCGGCGGCCAGGCGGGCGACGAGGACGAGGACAAACCGTCGCGCGACGCGGAATCCCCTGAAAACAGCGGACTAGGTCGCGCGAACAGGGGCATGGACAGGGAATAACGGTTTCCCTATACATCGCGCCTTCTCGCCGTCAGGCGATAAGCCCGGGTAGCTCAGTTGGTAGAGCAGCGGATTGAAAATCCGCGTGTCGCTGGTTCGATTCCGGCCCCGGGCACCATCACTCCTTCTTGGTGATGTGTTCGGATTTTCCACACCCCCCAAACCCTGAATGCGCCGGCTAGCAGGATCGCTGCAAGTAAAGGCAACAACACATCGGCGGGAACGATTCCAACCAATTGTGCGTCGATGGAGCTACCCACAATTGACCCGGCCGCCATGACCTGCAGGAACGACCTGTTACGGGCCAGCACGGCGAAGCTGGCGTCTTGGCTGTAGCGCGTGAACCCCATGATCATGGTGGGCAAGCTGGCGGCGAGCGAGAGGCTTCCGGCCAGCTTCACGTCTGCGCCGGAGAGCAGGATCATGGTCAGAATAGGAAGCTCTCCACCGGCGAGGCCAAGTAGCGACTTCAATAACGCAATAGAGCGTTTTCAGATTTAAGTCGCGTGGCCAAGTCTGCGCCGAACCAAGCTCCCGCCAGACTGCCAACCAGCAGGTTCACGACAACCTGCCAGTTGCCGATGACCTGATCAAACGGAACCGAGGGCATGCGAAAAGGGAGAGCGGTTGTGACGACGACCCGGCTCATTGCCTTGTTCATGACGACGGCTTCGAGTCGTCCAAAGCGAAGTGCGCAAATTTGCAGCGGCAGCCTGAAATCTGCGCCGCCCAGACCGATCAGGCCGCCGAGCGTTCCTGTAATTCCACCGCCCGCAAAGGCCCCCGCCAAGCGCCCCGTTGAACAACCATGTCGGCCTCCGGCTGCCTATCTCGCCGTCGTTCCAGCCCGCTTCGGCAACTTCCAGCCCGGACGCGGAAAGTGGCAGGTGTACCCCTCAGGGTAGCGCTCCAGATAGTCCTGGTGCTCGGGCTCGGCTTCCCAGAAAGGGCCGACGGGCTGAACTTCGGTGACGACCTTGCCGGGCCAGAGGCCGGAGGCCTCGACGTCTGCGATCGTGTCTTCGGCTATGCGCTTCTGCTCGGCGGTCTCGTAGTAGATCGCGGAGCGGTAGCTGAGGCCGATGTCGTTGCCCTGACGGTTGAGCGTGGTCGGGTCGTGGATCTGGAAGAAGAATTCGAGGATGTCGCGAAAGCTCGTGCGGGCGGGGTCGAAGATGATCTCGATCGCCTCGGCGTGCGTGCCGTGATTGCGGTAGGTAGCGTTGGGGATGTCGCCGCCCGAGTAGCCAACGCGGGTGGAGACGACGCCGGGGCGCTTGCGGATGAGATCCTGCATGCCCCAGAAGCATCCGCCTGCGAGTACCGCCCGTTCCATTGGCATGGCTGATCTCCGTGGGTTGGTTGTGGTCCCTATGTAGGGCGGGATTAGGGGGAGCGGAAGCGCAGCTCGGGCCGGCCAGGTGTGATCGCCAAATTCAGCTTGTTATCCCGGAGGCGCGAAGCGCTATCCGACCCATTGCGAGAGCCCGACGGCGGATGGCTGGGTCCCAGCTCTCCGCTTCGTTGCGGCCGGGATGAGATGAGGAAGGTGGGACTCAGGCTGGCAGCAGGCCGGTGCGCTGGAGGGTCCAGTAGAGGCCGATGGCGGCGATGATGGCGGCGACCGGGATGACGAAGGCGCGGCGGTAGTATTCCGAGATGCCGGCGACCTTGAGCGCAGCCTGCGCGGCAAAGGCGATTACGGCAGTTGCGACGAGAATGGTGAGGTGACCGGCCTCGACGCCCACGGTGATGCCGACGAGGCCGGCGGAAAGGTCAGCGTTCTCGAGATAGACCTTCATCTGAGCGCCGAAGCCGAGGCCGTGGAAGAGGCCGAAGGCGAAGATCACCGGCAGACGCCAGATATTCGGCCTGTTGAAGAAGATTGCCTCCAGCGCCAGCACGGCGATCGAAAGGGCGATCATCGGCTCGACGAGGTTCGCCGGCGCCTCGACGAGGCCGGTAGAGGCGAGGGCTAGCGTGATGGTGTGGGCGAGCGTGAAGGCCGTCACCTGAAACAGCAGGGACGTCCAGCCGCGGGCGTTGAGGAAGAGAGCGGCGACGAACAGCATGTGGTCAGGCCCATCCGGAATGATGTGCCGGAAGCCAAACTCGATGAACGTGCCGACGTTATCGAACCACATCCGCCCCGAGACTCCACACCCGCCTGTCTGTCGATGTTATCGTGCGGGAAAGCGTTTGCGCGCAACCGGGACGTTAACCGGACAGCTGGCAGGGATGTGTCCGGGTCTGGGCTAGTTCGAAACAGCTCTCGAAATATCGGGGGGTCTGGCGCTTGCATCGCGGAAGCGGGGGCTGCGGCGTGTTTTCCATTCCGGATAGCGCGTCCGCGGCGCTGAATCAGCAACAAGCGGAGCCGTCTGCGTCCCGTGGCTGACATCGCCCGACCCGTTGAAGTCGAGATACTGCTGTAGCGGCTGGACCTGCCAGCGGACGAGACTACGCGCCTCGGACTGCAGCTTTCCGTGGAGGAGAGGGGCAGGGCGGATCGTTTCGCTCGCGCGATCGACCGGGACCGGTGGACGGTGGCGCGCGTGCTCGGCGTTACGCCGGAGGCTTTGAGCTTCGGGCCCGCGGCGTCGCCCCGTCACCATGATCGATCGTTTGCGCAATCTTCATCGTGTGCGGGCGCGGAGATACGATAGTTGCCGCAGGTCCTTTGGAAGTACCGGCTGCGGCCACGCATCCGCAAGCTGATGGGCGTCCAGGAACACAATACAGTCCGCACGCCGCTTGAGGCAGCGTCAGACGCCGTCGATATCGCCTACAAACGCACGCAGTGGGCCTACAACACTCCGGAGTTAAAGACCGGCGTTGTGATCATCCGGGCCAAGGACGCTCGCATGAACTTCCTTCGCAGCGGCGCCTCGCTCGGATGGGCGCCATTTGCACGAGGCAATATCCAGACGTTCGAGGTCGATACGGAGCACGATCTCATATTCACGGAGCCGTCGCTGTCCCAGGTTCTGGCGGCATTCAACGCCTGCGTTGCAAGCCTGATGGTCTCCCCGGAGGTCATGCTGACGGCGACGGCGGTGAATGACTTGGAAATCGTTCCGCAAGCAATGCCCGTCGAGATCGAAACGCTGGCCTTGGAGCTTGCCCAGGCGTCCTAAAAAAAGTGGCGGAGAGAGTGGGATTCGAACCCACGGTGGAGTTTCCCCCACGCCGGTTTTCAAGACCGGTGCCTTAAACCACTCGGCCATCTCTCCGTCGCGCTCATGTAGTCGGGGTTTGCTGCAAAGAAAAATGGTTTATGCGAAGAGGCCTCGCCGCAGGGGGGCAGGGCGCCTGAATGCGACGTTTTTCTCGAAAATCGTGAACCCGGCGGCGCCGTTTCGGTTGAATTGGCGTGGCCTCGCTAATGAGTCCGCCGATCGCGGCAATATCGATGAAATTACACCAATCTTGGTTTACGGGCGGAAATTCGCGTCCGTTAGGGTCCGTCCTGCCGCCAGAAGAGCGGTTCGGGCCCGGGGGACTTCCGTGGCTCGTCTCAATAGGGATTGATGGCTATGGAAGTGACCGGCAAAGCGCGCGTTGGCATCGGCAAGTGGACGATCACGGGCGTTGCGATGATCGCGGCGGTGTTCAGCCTTGCGGGCAATGCTCCGGCGCAGGCCCAGGCCGCTCCCATTGTCTACAAGTCGGCCGCGCCGGCTTCCAGGATCGTTCGGCTCGAGAACAATGCGGCTTCGATGACGCTCAGCGTCGCGCCCCACTCACGCATTCCGACCTTCGAGACCTCCCCGATCGCCGCCGAGCCCGTCGTGAATGCCAATTTCGGCCCGATGCCCGTAACGCCAACGACCCGCAGCGAACCCTCGCGCGGTCTGCAGTCCGCCCCGGCTTTCGCCGAGCCATATGCCGGCCCTCCCTACCAGGTCGCCGGCAAATGGTATGTCCCAGCCTACGAGCCAAACTATGACGAAGTTGGCATCGCCTCGTGGTACGGCCCGACCTTTCACGGCAAGGATGCGGCTTCAGGTGAAGTGTTTGACGAGATGGCCATGACGGCCGCTCACCCGACCCTGCCGATCCCGTCGCTGGTTCGCGTGACGAACCTCGCGAACGGCAAATCGGTGATCGTGCGCCTCAACGATCGCGGTCCGTTCGTCGACGACCGCATCATCGACCTGTCGAAAGCTGCAGGCGCTGCGCTCGACATGCACAAGAACGGCACCGCCAAGGTCCGCGTCCAGTATGTCGGCCCCGCCCCGGCTGAAGCCAATGCCGCCCCGGTCCAACGGGTCCAGCAACAGAAACTCGACGTTGTCGTGAAGCCGATGGCGCCGCTGGCTGCCAAGCCCGCCACGCCTGCCCCGGTTGCACAACCGGTCCAGACTCAGACCGGCTTCTTCCTCCAGGCCGGCTCGTTCGCCGACCTCGCCAACGCCAACGCGCTGCGCGACCAACTTCGCACGTCGGCCCCGGTTTCGATCGTCGCCGTGTCGGTCAATGGCTCGGACTACTATCGCGTGATGGTCGGTCCGTGGGCGACGCGCGACCAGGCCGAGGACGCCCAGAACCGCTTCAACAACGCCGGCACGAAGACGCTGGTGGTTGCGAAGCTAGACTAGGCCGGAGGACCGGGCAGGGCGGGGGCGGCGAATCCGTCCCAACCTGCTCACAAACGGCTGGAAACAGCGGCTTTCTGGCGGTTGACGGAAACACCCGAAGCGCCTTCATGTGGGCGGATTCTCGAGGGAGTCTGCCGTTATGCGCCTGATCGCTGGAACCCTGCTTGCCGCCCTGCTGGCCACCAGCGCCGTGGCCCAGCCGCCTGCACCCGCTCCGGCGCCGGCCCCGCAGGTTGATATCGCTGCACAGCTCGCAGCTGACCCGCTCAACACCAGCGCGACCTACGCCTTCATCATGGATGGCGACAACGGCATCCCGCTTTATTCCAAGCGCGGCGATGAAGCGATGATCCCCGCTTCGATGTCGAAACTCATGCTCTACTATATGGTCTTCGAGCGCATCAAAGCCGGCCGCCTCAAGCTGACCGACCAGTTCACCGTCAGCGAACACGCCTGGCGCACCGGCGGCGCAGGCACGGACGGCTCGACCATGTTCCTGCCGATCCACTCCTCGGTTTCGGTACAGGACCTCCTCAAGGGCGCAATCATCGTCTCGGGCAACGACGCCTGCATCGTGCTGGCTGAAGGCCTGTTCGGTTCCGAAGAAGCTTATGCGCGTCAGGCGACGGCGCGTGCGAAGGAACTCGGCATGACGGCGTCGAGGTTTGCCAACGCCACCGGCCTTGACGATCCGAGTCATCGCATGAGCGCGCACGACATCGCGACGATCGCGTACCGCATCATCCATGACTTCCCGGAATACTACCCGATGTTCTCGGAGCCGGAGTTCACCTTCAACAAGACGCGCCAGTACAACCGCAACCCGCTACTGCGCGAGTTGCCGGGTTCGGACGGCGTGAAGACGGGCCACCTTTCGGTTTCGGGCTTCGGCCTCGTCGGTTCGGCTGTGCGCGATGGTCACCGCCGCATCATCGTTCTCAATGGCCTCGAGAACGAGACGGCGCGGAAGACGGAAGCCCCCCGCGTCATGCGCTCGGCCTTCCTCGACTTCACAGCCGCCAGACTCGTCAGCAAGGGCGCAGAAGTCGCCGTGGCCGACGTCTGGCTGGGCGAGGCGGAAAAGGTCTCGCTGATCTCGACCGAGGACTACGCTATTGGCCTCCATTTGGACGCTGTGGATAAAGTGAAGGGCGAAGTCGTCTACAAAGGCCCTCTGGCGGCGCCGGTGAAGGAAGGCGATATTGTCGGGGAGCTGGTCATCACGGCGCCCGGAACGGCGCCGAAAAAAATCCCGGTCGCGGCCGCCAAGACCGTCAATCAGCTCGGCATCATCGGCAAGGCCATGGCGGGGCTGAAAGGCGAATAGGTATTGGCTTCGCGCGGGCGGTTCATCACGCTGGAAGGGGGGGAGGGCGTAGGCAAGTCGACACTTGCGGCTGCGCTCGAAGCCCGTCTGACGGCCCGCGGAACTAAAATCATCCGTACGCGCGAACCTGGGGGAACGCCCGGCGCGGAAGCGTTGAGGCGCATGATCCTTAATCCACCACCTGAAGTGGGAAGCTGGGAGCCTATCGTGGAAACGTTGCTATTCTATGCAGCGCGCCGCGATCATCTCGACAGGCTCATCCGCCCTTCGTTGGCGTCTGGAGCCTGGGTGCTGTGCGACCGGTTCTCGGATTCAACGCGCGCTTATCAGGCCGCCGCCGGCCATGTGCCGTCCGACCAGATCGAAACGCTCGACCAGATCTGCGTTGGCGAAACAACGCCGGATCTCACGCTGATTCTCGACCTGCCCCTCTTTGCGGCGCGGCATCGCATGACGGCGCGCGCCAACGACAAGGACGCGATCGAGTCCCGCATGCTCAGCTATCATGAGGCGGTCCACCGGGCCTTCCTCGAGATCGCCAGAACCGATCCGCAGCGCTGTGTGGTGCTTGATGCGTCGCTTGCGCCGGATGCGCTGGCCGACCTTGCGATGAAGACGATCGACGAGCGCCTTGGCGGAGGCGCGTGATGGAAGTCGCCGCCAGTGAACTTGGCCAGGTATTCGGTCACGGCGCAGCGAAGCAGGAATTCCTGACGGCGGCTGCCTCCGGCAAGCTGCATCATGGTTGGCTGCTGCGCGGGCCGCGTGGCGTCGGCAAGGCGCGACTAGCGCTGCAGTTCGCGATGCATCTCCTCGGCAATGGAGATGGTCAGCTGACGATGACGGCAGAGTCGGCGGTGGGTCGTCTGCTTGTCGCTGGCAGCCATCCGGACATGCGCATCATCCGCCGGCCGGTCGATGACAAGGGCAAGCAGAAGTCGGAGATCCCGGTCGACAGCGTGCGCGAGCTCTCCGAGTTCTTTGCTATGCGTCCGGCGATGGGCGGCTGGCGCGTGGCGATCATTGACGCCGTCGATGAGATGAACCGCTTCGGCGCCAACGCCGTGCTTAAGACGCTCGAGGAGCCGCCGGCGCGCGCCGTGCTGTTCCTGATCTCTCATGGCGAACAGCTGTTGCTGCCGACCGTGCGCAGTCGTTGCCGCGTCCTGCGCTGCAACGCGCTCAACGAACACGACACTTTGTCGGCGCTTGCGGCCGGCGGCGTGACGGGCGCGCGCGCGGATGAGATCGCGCGCATTGCGCCTGGCCGTCCGGGCCGCGCGCTGGAGCTTGAAGGCGCCGATGCTGGCGCCGCCGCCGATGCAATCACCGCGGCGCTTCGCACGCTTGCCGAGTCAGATGCGCGCGCCTTCCAGGCGGCTCTGTCGCAAGCTTCGAAGAACGATGCATCGATGGCTGCGGCCATGGAGTCCTTACGCATCAGCCTGCAGAAGCGAGCCGCGCGCGAGACCGACCCTGTCGTCGCAGGAGACTGGGCGTCCGCTGCGCTCGACGTGATGCGCATCGACGCAGAGGCGAAGGCGCTCAACCAGGATCGCGCGCAGACGATCGCTGCCGCATTGTCGCGCGTCGCGCGGCTTGCGCGCACGGGCGCGTGACGATGCTGTTCGATACCCACGTCAATCTGCATGCGGAGCAATTCGCCGCCGATCTGCCGGACGTGATTGCGCGGGCGCGTGCGGCTGGCGTCACGCGCATGGTGACGATTTGCGACCGTCTTGACCGTTATTCTGCAGTCAAGACAATCGCTGACGCCAACGACGACATCATGTGCACCGTCGGCGTTCATCCACACTACGCCAAGGATTACTGGTCGCTCGAAGCTAAGACGCTCGTCGCTGAGGCGCGCGATGCGAAGGTCGTCGGAATCGGTGAGACCGGACTCGATCAGCACTATGGCCATAGCGACATCGTCCTGCAGGAGCGCAGCTTTGTTGAGCACATTCACGCCGCGCGTGAGACCGGCCTGCTGCTAGTCGTCCACACGCGCGAGGCCGACGACCTCACGGGCGACATTCTTGAGCGCGAGTTCAGGCGCGGGCCGTTCCGCATCCTGATGCACTGCTACACAAGCGGCGCGCGACTGGCTGAGCGCGCGATGGATCTGGGCGCCAGCTTCTCGGTCTCGGGTATCCTGTCATTCAAGGGCGCGTCCGATGTGCGCGACGTGATGGCGAAGGTTCCGCTAGAGCGGATTATCCTCGAGACCGACTGTCCGTATCTTGCTCCCGTCCCGCATCGTGGGCGGCGCAACGAGCCTGCTTATCTGGTGGACGTGTGCCGCGCCTTTGCTGAGCATCGGGGGCTGAGCTTCGAGGAGGCCGCCCGCCTGACGACCGCCAACGCCATCGCGCTGTTCCGGAGGCCGGCATGAGCCCCCCAGTATCAGGAGGCGTCGGGCCAAAGGGCAGGTTGCAGGTCCGCATCCTGGGCTGTGGCTCGTCCGGCGGCGTTCCTCGAATCGGCAATGACTGGGGCATCTGCGACCCGGCCGAGCCGCGTAACCGCCGGTCCCGCTGCTCGATCCTGATCCGCTCATGGGCGCCAGGCTCCATCGATCCGACACTGGTCCTGGTCGATACGTCGCCGGATATGCGCGAACAGTTGCTGGCCGCCCGGATCGACCGGCTCGACGCCGTCCTGCTGACGCATGAGCACGCCGACCAGTGTCACGGCATCGACGATCTCCGGGCGCTGGTCATCCGCCACCGGAAGCGGATGCCTGTCCACATGAACCAGGTAACCGGAGACATCCTCGGCCGGAGGTTCGACTACTGCTTCGAGGGTTCGGGCGGCTATCCCGCGATCCTCGACAAGAAACTGGACCTGGCGCCGGGGCGGGTAGTCCGGATCGACGGCCCGGGCGGGACTGTGGATATCTTATCCTTGGCGCAGGACCACGGCGGTATCCCGTCGCTGGGCTTCCGTATCGGGACCTTTGCCTATTGCAACGACGTCGTCCGCCTGCCTGAGGAGACCCTGGAGCGGCTGGGGAGGCTGGACACGTTCGTGGTCGACGCGCTGCGATACACTGACCATCCGACCCACGCGAGCGTTTCGCAAGCGCTGGCCTGGATCGAGCGGCTCAAGCCGCGCCGGTCGGTCCTGACGAACCTTCATGTGGATCTGGACTACCAGAAGCTGAGGGCAGAGCTGCCGGCGGGCGTCGAGCCCGCCTTCGACGGGCTCGAACTGGAAATGCCAGCAAATGCTTGATTTCAGACCGGTCCATTTTGCCCATAATGTTGATTATGCGACTGGCGTATATGGGGGCGAAGGCGATGTCTGATCCGGCCGGGAAGAAAACAGAGGCCGGCGCGAGCCCGGCTGTGGGTCCAGCTGAGGACCGCTCCCTCCCCTCGTCAGGGGACGCATGGCGCGATCTGGTGACGTTAATGGCCCGGCTGCGCACGCCCGGGACCGGCTGCCCTTGGGATCTGGAGCAGACCTTCGAGACCATCGCGCCATACACGATCGAGGAAGCCTACGAGGTCGCCGACGCGATCCAGAAGAAGGACATGGGGGAGCTGAAGGGCGAGCTGGGCGACTTGCTGTTCCAGTCGGTCTTCCACGCGCGCATGGCCGAGGAAGCCGGACACTTCAACATCGACGACGTCGTCCGGTCGCTGATCGAAAAGATGGTCGACCGACACCCCCACGTTTTCGGCGACAAGGTTATCCACAGCGCGGACGCCCAGACCGGCGCCTGGGAGGTCATGAAGGCAATCGAGCGGGCGAAGAAGGCGAAGAACGGTCCGGTCAGCGCGCTGGATGGGGTGGCGCTGGCGCTGCCGGCGCTGATGCGAGCCGAGAAGCTGACCAAGCGCGCCGGACGGGTCGGGTTCGATTGGCCGTCTGCCGGACCAGTATTAGATAAGCTCCAGGAAGAGATCGGTGAACTCGAGGAGGCGATCGAGGCTCCGGTGAAGGACCAGGCCCACATCGCCGAGGAGCTGGGCGACATGCTGTTCGTTGTCGCCAATCTCTGCCGGAAGCTGTCCGTCGACCCGGAAGAGGCGCTTCGCAGCGCCAACGCAAAGTTTGTGAAACGATTTTCGGGTATGGAAGAGCTGGCCCGGAAACGGGGACAGGACTTCGCCAGCCTCACGCTGGACGAACAGGAAGCTCTCTGGACCGACGTGAAGAAGGCCGAGCGCGCCTAAGCGCCCTTACCTGCGCGCCCCGAAACCCACACCCGCCGTTCGCGCATGCCCGAGATCGATCGGCGCGATGTCCAGCTGTTCGGCCGCCGCCACTGTCGGCTGGTCCGCACGCTCATAGCGTTCCCGGATTGCCAGCTGCGCCCGCGCCAGGTCGAGGTCTTCCTTCGTGTCCACGTCGATCAGCAGCGGCGCCGGCGCGCTGAAGCCGACAACGTTGTAGCCACCCTGCCCGATGATCCGCTTCGCGCCATCGTCTCCGTCGAGCGCCGCCAGCTGGTCGAAGCACGCCGGACCGAACACGGTTGGCGGCCGCACGCTGGTCGCGCCGCCCGAGTGCACGATGTCCACGCCTGCACCGAGGCGCGCCACGACGCCTTCGAGGATCCACGACTCCACGAACGGCATGTCGCCCATCACCAGCAGGATCGCATCGGGCTTGAACTGCAGCGCCACGTTCACGCCGACGGCGATCGAATGCCCAAGGCCCATCTTGGGCTTCTTGTTAACGGCGATGACGAAGCGATTGATCAGCCGCTCGCCGATCTGTGGCCGGTCGGACGGACACACGGCCACACGCGTCAATGGCTCCAGATCGGTGATCATGTGCGCCGCATGTTCGATCAACGGCTGGCCGCCGAGATCCGCCAGCATCTTGTCCTTGCGTCCATAGCGGCGCGACAGGCCCGAGGCCAGCATCACGATCGCTGTTCGGTTCATGGCGACGCTCATTGAACGCCTCCACGGCCAGCGGTGCGAACCTTCACGATCTCGGCCAGTGCCGACACCGCCAGCGAGCGCGGGTCCTGCGACGGAAAAAGCCCGATCGGCCCCTTGAGGCGTCCAAGCTCGGCAGCCGTGGCGCCCAGCGCTTCCAGCACTTCGACGCGCCGGCGCTGCGTCTGCCTCGAGCCAAGTGCGCCGACATAAAAGGCCGGGCTACGCAAGGCATTGAGCAGCAGCTGGCCTTCCCATTCGTGTTCGTGGAACAGGCACGCCACCGCCGTATCCGCGTCGAGCGGCAAATCGGGCACGGCGCGCGGCACACTCAGCTGGATCAGCTGGTCGGCATACGGACGGCAGAACTCAAGCGTCGCGGACTCCTGGCTTGCCACCACCAGTTCGCAATCGGCCGTCTGGGCCAACTGGCTCATCGCCACGATCTCCCATCCACGCCCCGCCAGCACGATCCGGAGTTTCGGGTCGAAGCGCCGCACGAATTCGCCGGGCTTCGCTTCAACCGTTTTGTCCTCGATCCGCAACGACGAGCGCGTCGAAACAGGATCGAACACCATCGCGAAGCTACGGCGCGCACGGCCAAGCGCAATCGCGCGTTGCAGTGTCGCGCGGTCCACATTCACGTCAACGTAGAGATCGATCCCGCCGCCGCACGGCAGGCGCACATCAAGGTATGGCGAGCCCGTGCCATAACGCAGCGTGCGGTTTGTGCCTTCCTTCATGGCGATCTGCGCTTCCTCGGTAAGCGCCTGTTCGAGGCATCCGCCGGAAATGCTGCCTGCGAAACGTTTGTCGCCGGCCACGGCCAGCTGTGCGCCCAAAGGTCGCGAGAAGGGTCCGTCGAGGTTGCTGACGGTAATCAGCGCCGCCGGCCGTCCGGCCGCCAGCTCGGCCTCGGCAAAGGCCAGCACGTCCAGATCGCCGGTCAGGCCGGGAGGCAGTTGGCGGTCGCTCATGGACAGGCGACCTGCAGGAACACCACTTCGGTCACGTCTTGATCTCCGGCGGGCGAACCTACCCGGCGCGGCGCTAACTCCCCTTTTGCGGGTGCGGCGATGGCTCAGCGCCGTGTTTTCTGTCTTCCCGCTCGCGCCGCCTCTTGCCTCCCCAACGGCAACCGGCCTAGGCGCTTAAGTCAGTTACGTAACGGCGTTGTCCGGGTGGGTCAACGCAGCGAACAGGCATGTGATTCAGGGCTCTTACCCATGGAATACGCCGGCGGACGGCTGATAGCGGCGCAGGACGGCCACATCGGTTGGATCACGTTCAACCAGCCCGAACGGCTCAATGCCGTCCGGCGGGGCATGTGGGACGACCTGCCCGCCGCCGTTGCCAGTCTGACGTCCAACCCGCAGACGCGACTGATCGTGGTCAAGGGCGCGGGCGAGAAGGCCTTCATCTCGGGGGCCGACATCGCCGAGTTCGACGTGCAGCGGAACGACGCTTCGTCCAACAGGCCCTTCACGCAAGCCGTCAGCGCCGCCACGGCGTCTCTGGTCGAGGCAAAGGTCCCGGTCGTCGCGATGATCAACGGCTTCTGCATCGGCGGCGGGATGGTGATCGCCAGTGCGTGCGATATCCGCATCTGTTCGGAAAACTCGCGCTTTGGCGTGCCGGCCGGCAAGCTCGGCCTCGGCTACGAGCTCGACAACTTCGCGCGCCTGCAATCCATCGTCGGCCGCGGCATTGCGGTGGAGATGCTGGCGACGGCGCGACACTTCACGGCGCAGGAGGCGCTGCAAGCCGGGTTCGTCAACCGCATCGTCCCGGCGCTACATCTCGAGGCCGAGATCCGTAGCATGGCGGCGATGACCGCCGGTTTGGCCCCGCTTAGCGTTGCTGCGGCCAAGCTCGCCAGTCGTGCCGCGATGAACCCGGCGTTGCGCGAGGAAGCCCAGCGCGCCGTCGACATCTGTTTCGACAGCGACGACTTCAAGGAAGGCCGCGCCGCCTTCCGCGAACGTCGCGTCCCAACCTTCACCGGCAAGTGAGACTGTATACATGACCACCGCCGCCCAGATGCTTGATCAGTCCTTCGCCACCATGCCGGACCTGATCCGCGCCCACGCGCAGGAACGCCCGAACCATACGGCCGTCATCGACGGCGACCGCGCGCTCACCTTCGCCCAGTTCGATGCGCTCATCGACCGTGCCGCCGCAGCGCTCCAGCGCGATGGCGTGGGCAACAATGGCGCAGTCGCCATGTGCGGCCCGCCCTCGATCGAATACGTGACGCTCTATGTTGCGACCCTTCGCGTCGGCGCCGCCGCCTGCCCGCTCGCCCCTTCATCCACCGCCGAACAGCTCGCCGCGATGGTCCGCGACTGCGGCGCTGGCCTCCTGTTCGTCGACGACAGCGCCTCCGCCGCACTCGACACCGTCGTCGAGAAGCTCACCGTGAAGCGCATCGCACTCGAAGGTTCGGCCAATCCATCCTTTGCATCCTGGCTCGCGCCCGAAGGCGCAAAGCCCACGCCGGTCACACTTAATCCGGACCAGACCTTCAACATCATCTATTCGTCCGGCACCACCGGCACGCCGAAGGGCATCGTCCAGCCGCACAAGATGCGCTGGGGCCATATCCGCCGCGCCGAGGCTCTGGGTTACGGCCCCGACGCCATCACTATCGTCTCGACACCGCTTTATTCGAACACCACGCTGGTCAGCCTGATCCCGGCGCTCGTGCGCGGCGGAACGGTTGTCCTGATGCGCAAGTTCGACGCGCGTGGCTTTTTGGAGCTCTCGCAGAAACACCACGCCACGCACGCCATGCTCGTGCCGGTGCAATACCGCCGCCTGATGGACCTGCCCGACTTCGGCAGCTTCGATCTCTCCAGCTATCGCATGAAGACCTGCACCAGCGCGCCGTTCTCCGCCGATCTCAAGGCCGACATTCTCAAGCGCTGGCCTGGCGGCCTTGTCGAAATCTACGGCATGACGGAGGGCGGTGGGTCTTGCTTGCTGCGCGCCCACGAATTCCCGAACAAGCTGCACACGGTCGGTCAGCCTGCACCAGGCCATGACATCCGCATCATCGGCGAGGATGGCAAGGAGCTGCCACGCGGCGAGACCGGTGAAATCGTCGGCAGGTCGATGTCGATCATGACCGGCTATCACAACCAGCCGAAGAAGACGTCCGACGCCGAATGGTACAGCCCCGAAGGCGAGCGCTTCATCCGCACCGGCGATGTCGGGCGCTTCGATGAGGACGGCTTCATCGTTCTTGGGGACCGCAAGAAGGATATGATCATCACCGGCGGCTTCAACGTCTATCCGAGCGACCTCGAGGCCGAACTCGCGAGGCATCCCGCCGTGGCCGAGTCCGCTGTCGTCGGCATCCCGTCGCGCGAATGGGGTGAGACCCCGGCTGCCTTCATCGTGCTGCGCCCCGGAGCTGCCGCCACGGCAGAGGAGCTTCGCCAGTGGATGAACGCCCGCGTCGGCAAGACCCAGCGGCTCACTTACGCAACGATCGTCGAAAGCCTGCCGCGCTCCTCGATCGGCAAGGTGCTCAAGCGCCAGCTTCGTGACGAATTCAAGTCGCCGGCCTGATCGTGCGTTGCGTCCCGGATCGCAGGCCATAAGCTGGCCCCAAGGCCCAGCGGAGGCAACGCCATGCGGTTCGGGATATTCTACGAGCATCAGCTTCCCAAGCCGTGGAATGAAGGCGACGAAGCGCGCCTCTTCCACGATGCGCTCGAACAGGTCGTCCTCGCTGACAGGCTTGGCTACGACTATGCGTGGGAAGTCGAGCACCACTTCCTCGAGGAGTATTCTCACTCCTCGGCGCCAGAGGTTTTCCTGGCGGCCTGCGCCGCGCTGACGAAGAACATTCGCGTCGGCCACGGTATCCGTCAGGTGATCCCGAACTACAACCATCCCGCGCGCACCGCCGAGGGTCTTGCCACACTCGATATTATCTCACGCGGCCGGCTCGACTTCGGCATCGGCGAAGGCGCCACGCGCCTCGAGCTGGGCGGCTTCGGCATCCCGGCCAAGGAGAAGCGCGCGATGGCGCTCGAGGCCGCCGAACAGATCGCCAACATGATGGTGATGGATCCCTACCCTGGCTACGAAGGCAAGAGCTTCTCCTTCCCGTGCCGCAACGTGGTGCCCAAGCCGATGCAGAAGCCGCATCCGCCGATGTGGATGGCCTGCACCAATCGCGACACGATCAAGGTCGCCGCCTCGAAAGGTCTCGGCGCTCTGGCCTTCTCGTTTGTCGATCCGGCCGAAGCTCAGACCTGGGCCGAGACTTACTACGGCATCATCAAGTCGGACGAATGCGTGCCGATCGGCCACAGCGTCAACGCCAACATCGCCATGGTGTCGAACTTCTCGGTCCACCGCGACCGCGCCGAAGCCATCCGTCGCGGACAGGAGGGCTTCGAGTTCTTCAGCTACGCGGTGAACGCGCTCGTGGCGCATGACGCCGTACCTGGCCGATCCACGCTCTATGCGGACTTCGTGAAGGCGCGCGGCAATCGCGACGAAGAAATCATCGCCGCTTCCCAGAATGTCGAACGTGTCGCCAACGGCATTGGGACGCCGGACGATATCCGGGATCATGTCCGCTCTTTCCAGGCCGCCGGTGTCGATCAGGTAATCTTCCTGCAGCAGGCCGGCCGCAACCAGCACCGCCACATCTGCGAGTCTCTTGAACTCTTCGCCGCCGAGGTCATGCCCGAATTCAAGGCCGAAGCCGCCGCCCGCGAACGCCGCAAGGCCGAGAAACTGGCGCCGCATATTGCCGCCGCCATGGCGCGGAAGCCTTACATGAAGCCGCTCGCCGACCACGAAATCCCGGTCGTTCCGGCCTCGGTGAAGAAGGCTCAGATCAACGAGACTGGCCGGTCATGATTGCTCCTGCCCTGCCCCCGGTTCTATGGTCCCGGCAACAACCGGAAACCGGGGCGGGAAACGCGTATCCATGAGCCAGACTGACAGCCTGACTGACGAACAGCTGATGGCCAGCGGCATGACCGTCGCGGTCCATGCCCGGCGCACGCCGGATGCGCCAGCCATCATCTCGCAGAACGGTAATCGCACCTGGCGCGAGTTCAACGCGCATGCCAACCAGCTCGTCCGTGTGCTTCGCAAACGTGGACTTAAGTCCGGCGACGGCGTCGCCTTGCTTGCCCACAACGGGCCCGAATTCGCCGAAGTCTGGGCCGCCACTCAGCGCGCCGGCTTCCGCCTCACAGCCGTCAATTGGCATCAATCGCCAGAACTTATCGCCTACGTCGTCGACAACTGCGATGCAAAAGCCCTGGTCGCCTCAGCCCGCTTCGTTCCCGGCGCCACGGCCGCCGTCGAGAAGGCCGGAGACAAGCTCGCCGTGAAGCTCGCCTTCGCCGGCGCCATCCCCGGCTTTGACGACTACGACGCGGCCCTCGCTGCCGAGAGCGTGGAGAACATAGAGAATCCGGAACCGGGCTCCACAATGCTCTACACTTCGGGCACCACGGGCCGCCCCAAGGGCGTCTACCGCAAGACGCGTCCGGTCGTGTCCCAGCTCACTGGCATCTGCAACGAGACCGCGAAGTGGAATCCAAAGACCGATATCTCGCTGCTCACCGGCCCGCTTTATCACGCGGCTCCGCTCGGGATTAACTTCGTCATCCCGATCAACGCCGGCGTTGCTGTCCTTCTGATGGACAAGTGGGATGCTGAGGAAACTCTCCGGCTGATCCAGGACTACAAAGCCACCCACACCCACATCGTTCCCACGATGATGCATCGCATGCTCCAGCTGCCGGAGGCGACGCGTAAGAAGTACGATATCTCATCCATGCGCTGGATCATCCATGGCGCGGCGCCCTGCCCGGCCCATGTGAAGCAGCAGATGATGGAATGGTTCGGCCCCACCATCTACGAATACTACTCGTCCACGGAAGGCGGCGGCGTTTTCGTTGGTCCGCATGAGTGGCTGAAGAAGCCGGGCACGGTCGGCAAGGCCGTCCCGGGCGTCGAGATCAAGCTCCTGGACATCGAAGGCAACCCGGTCCCGCAGGGCGGCGAAGGCCTCATCTACGTGAAGGCCCCGGCCACCGGGCGCTTCGAATACTACAAGGAGCAGGCCAAGACGGATTCCAGCTATCGCGGCGACTGGTTCACGCTCGGCGACATGGGCCGCTTCGATGCCGACGGCGACCTCTTCCTCACCGGCCGCACGGCCGAACTCATCATCTCAGGCGGCGTCAACATCTATCCCGTCGAGATCGACGAGATCCTGATCCGCCACCCCGACATCGCGGACGCGGCCGTCGTCGGCGTACCTAACGAGGATTGGGGCGAAGAGATCAAGGCCGTGGTCGAACTGAAGCCCGGCGTCGCGCGCTCGGTTGAAACCATGCAGTCGATCCTCGAATTCGCGAAGGACAAGCTGCCCGGCTTCCAGCGCCCGCGCACGATCGACTTCGTTGACACCCTGCCCCGCAATGCCGCCGGCAAGGTGCTTCGCGCCCAGGTCCGCGCACCCTACTGGGCTGGCCGGTCGAAGAGCATCTGACGCGAAACCGCCGGAGATCCCATATGGAATACGATGACGTCGTCCGCGGCCGCCGCAGCATTCGCGGTTACAAGCCCGAACCGGTCCCCAAGGCGCTCATCCGCGAGGTGCTGGAGCTCGCCATGCGCGCGCCATCCTCGCTCAACACGCAGCCGTGGAATTTCTACGTCGTCGCCGGCGAAGTCCTCGACCGCATTCGCGACGGCAACACCGAGCGCAACCTCGCCGGCATCCCGCACTCGCGCGAATTCCGCATTCACGGCGAATACGCCGGCGCCCACCGCGAACGCCAGATCGAGATCGCCAAACAGCTGTTCGCCGCGATGAACATCGAACGCGACAACAAGCAGAAGCGCCAGGATTGGGTCCTGCGCGGCTTCCGCCAGTTCGACGCGCCTGTCGCGATTGTCGTCACCTACGACCGCTCGATCCACGGCGGCGACATCGCCCCGTTCGATTGCGGCGCAGTCGCCAACGCGATCGTCAACGCCGCTTGGTCGCGCGGCCTGGGCTGCGTGATCAACAGCCAGGGCATCATGCAATCGCCCGTAGTGCGCGAACATGCCCAGATCCCCGACGATCAGGTCATCATGATCTGCATCGCCATGGGCTGGCCAGATGATAGCTTCCCGGCTAATGCCGTCGTCTCCCGCCGCAAGTCGGTCGATGAAGCGACAGTTTTCCGGGGCTTTCCGGACTGACGGCCGCCTGCCCAGCATGAATTGCAGGAATTACCAGGCCAGATGTCGGTCTGGAGATTGTTCATGCGTCCTTGGGACGAAAGGGGCCAATGTGGCCGGAACACGGAAGGGAGCCTGCCCATGTCGACCAAGATATTCCTCAATCTGCCGGTCAAGGACATCAAGCGATCGACGGCGTTCTTTTCGGAACTTGGCTGGACTTTCAACAAGCAGTTCACGGACGAGACCGCCGCAAGCATGGTGATCAGCGACCAGATCTACTGCATGCTCCTCACCCACGAGAAGTTCAATCAGTTCACCGAGAAGTCCATCACCGATACGGCCGGCAGCACCGAGGTGCTTATCGCTCTTGTAGTGGAGTCGAAAGAGGACGTGCACAGGTTGGTCGATGCCGCCATTCGCGCCGGCGCCAAGGCCGAGCCGCTGAACGATTACGGCTTCATGATTCAGCGCGCTTTCGAGGATCTCGACGGCCACAACTGGGCGATCAACTACATGGACCCTGCTCACGTCCAGCCTGGTTGAGCGGTCAAGCCGGAACCGGAGGGTTGGGGTAGGACGCGACGGCTGTGATCGTCTCGTCCGGCGTGCGAAGCATCTGCAGGTACATCTCCCTCGGATACGCCATATGAGGCTTTGCGGCGTCATAGTTCGGCTGCTTGACCGGGCTCGGCCCGGAATAATCGGCCGGCGAACGGAACCGTGCGGCCTCGTCCGCCGAAATCCCGGCCTTGGCCAAAACTGTCGGATCGATCCACCTGTCCGGGTCGATCGTCTCATTTGAGGTCGCCACCTCCAGCGTCATCTGGTCAGGCCCTGCAAAATAGATCGACCGGCACATGCCGTGGTCGATCGGCCCGATGATGTTGACGCCATGACTGCGGATCCGGTCACGCATCGCGAGCAGGTCGGCATCGCTCGCCACCCGGAACGCCAGGTGCTGCAGCGTTCCCGGCGCGCTTGGTAGGGCGCCGTTGCCCGCATGCGTCTTGCCCAGTTCGATCGGAATCGCGTCCACCTTGGGCAGTTGTACGATCGAGAAATAGCTACGCTCGTTCAGCCGCAGGAAGGCATGCAGCCCGCCTGGCACGCCATGCATGTCGAACAGCGCAACAAGCGGGCAGCCGACCACATCGGAGAAGAAGGCAATGTGTTTCTTGATGTCGCCCGCCATGAAGGCGAGGTGGTGAATGCCGTTCGGCGCCTGCGGCATGTCTTCCTCCGTCATCCGGGATGAGGCTTTGAGGTGGTCAAGCTTCGCGCGGATCGGGTCGGCCAGTCCAGCCGTCGCGCCTACGCCTGCGGTTGATTGCGGCATTGATGCTCCCGGCTTCCGTGGCGGCAGGCCGATGCGGGTACATGGACTCACCAGAGGCCCCCCGTATTCTCAGCTTTACAGCCGCTGACGGCACGGTGCTGCACGCAGGACGCTTCCGAATGCCCCTAGTCCGCGAGCCCTACGGATACGTCCACAAGGACAAGAGCCCGTTGAAGGAGGTCTATGGCGGACCGAGCGGTCAGGTGTTCGTCGAATGCATGCGCATCCGCCGTGATGACATCGCCTCCACAACGGCCATCCTCTTCAGTCACCCGATCGGCGGCGGATCCTTCCTGCCGCTGGTGACGGCGCTGGCTCAAGCCGGTCATCACGTTATCTATTGCAACACTCGCTACCGTGGGAACGACACGGCTCTCATCCTCGAAAAATGCGTGCTCGATCTCGGCGCCTGCGTCGCTGATCTCAGGAAGCGTTTTGGCTATGAGAAGGTAATCCTCGGCGGCTGGTCCGGCGGTGGGTCACTCTCACTCTTCTATCAGGACCAGGCCGAGCGCCCGACGATCACGCACACGCCGGCGGGCGATCCCGTCGATCTCATGGGAGCGAACCTGCAGCCCGCTGACGGCGTCATGCTGCTCGCCGCCCACATCAGCCGATCCGTAACGCTCACCGAATGGATGGACCCATCGATCCTGGACGAGGACCGCCCCTTTGATCGCGACCCGGCCCTGAACAT
Source organism: Hyphomonadaceae bacterium (assembly GCA_044224605.1). Lineage (GTDB taxonomy): Bacteria > Pseudomonadota > Alphaproteobacteria > Caulobacterales > Hyphomonadaceae > UBA7672. The sequence continues at coordinate 105,685 of JBGAKC010000009.1, read as the reverse complement.
CTACAGCCCCGATTGCCCCGCCCGACCGCCCTACCCTGTCGACTTCGTCTCTCGCTTCCGTGCGGCGCAGATCGCCCGCAACCGACGCATCACGGCCCGCGTCAGGGCCGCGCTTGCTGACCTGCGTTCGGCTGGAGAGCCGGACGCGGAGCGGCCCTTCGTTGTGAATGGCACCATGTGCGATGTGCGCTGGACGGATCCGGCGCAGGACCCGTCAGACCGTCGCCCCTACACCTGCTATCTCGGCGATCCGCGCATCGCTAATGACGGTCCTGTCGGGCTCGCGCGCTTCACAACGCTCCGCTCCTGGCTGTCGCAATGGAGCTATGACGACAGCAACGCCAACGGCGTCATCAACGCAGCCCGCATCAGTGCGCCGGTTCTGGTGATCAACAACACCGCTGACCTCGCCTGCACGCCCAGCCATGCCCGCCGTCTGTTTGATGCGATCGCCTCGACCGACAAGACTTATGTCGATGTGGTGGGCGCGGATCACTACTACATCGAACGTCCGGATCTTCTTCCGACAGCTGTTGCAGCGATTGCGATGTGGCTGGAGGAGCGCGGCTTTGGTTCACGCTGACCTTAGAGGCTCAAAAAGAAAGGGCGCACCGAAGTGCGCCCTTCCCTGTTCCAAATTCCTGCTGGCTTAGAACTGGTAGCCGAGGCGCAGGAAGAACGTCCGGCCGCGCAGGTCGTACTGCGAAGCGAAGGCCGGCGAGTTGCCGAAGCGGCTCGCGACGCCCGTCGTGATCGGCGGCGGAGGCGCGTTGAACACGTTCGCCACGCCGCCCGTAACCGTGAAGTTATCGCCACGGTAGCGGACCGACACGTCGTGCGAGAGCCACGGATCAGTCGAATTGATGCGGCGGATCGTGCGGCCGAAGTAGGCGGCCAGATCCGGAGCAAACACCTCGTGATCCATCGAGCCAACATAGTCGATGAACCAGGAGTAAGTGAAATCGCCCTGCCGCAGCTGGATCGACGCGTCACCAACCCACTCCGGATCGCCCAGCGTGCCGTTGAAGTCGCTGGTGTTGAAGCCAGTGACCGCCGTCGGCGCGAAGAGGAAGTTGACGTCCTCGTTGGTCTTGGTCGCCTGCAGGTCGACCGTCAGGTTGCCGAAGTCGAACTCGTGCTCGTAACGCACGGTGACGTCGATCCCGGCCGTGACCTGCGAGTCGGCGTTGAGGTAGTTATCGAGCACCTGGGTGATGTTATAGGGGTTCACCGGCGTGTTGCCGTTCCGCGAGAACAGCGAGCAGAACACGTTCGGATAGACCGGCGAGCCATAGCAGGCGCCAAGAATGGTGCCAGCGCCAAGCTGTGTGACCGCGTCGTTGATCTCGATGTCGAAGTAATCGATCGCGACGCTAAGATCGAGGAAATCCGGCGTCCAGATCAGACCAAGCGTCTTGGCCGTCGATGTTTCGGCCGAGAGGATGCCTGCACCGCCGCCGGAGACGATCGTGGCGGAAGAGCCTGTGCCTGCATAGTTGGACGGAACACCAGCCGCGGCGCAGTTTGTCTGAATGTTCGGGTTCGACGAGTTACCCCAGTCGATGCACGGGTCGATGGAGGTTTGAGACAGGAAGCCCGTCTGGTTCGCCAGGTAGAGTTCGTAGAGCGCTGGGGCGCGATAGGACGTGCCTGTGGTGCCGCGGATGCGGACGCTTGGAATGACCTGCCAGTTGAGGCCAGCCTTCCACACGCTGTCGGAGCCATAGGAGTCATAGTCGAACCAGCGGCCCGAACCATCAAGCGTCAGTTCCTCGATGAAGGGCAGACCCTTCAGCAGCGGAACGTTGGCTTCGGCAAAGAACTCTTGGACCGTGTCGTCGCCACGAGTGTTACCCGCCGACGTGGTGCCCCAGAACTCATTGTTGACCGAGCGCGGGTCTGGAGTGTCATCGATCTCATGATAGCGCCATTCGGCGCCGACAGCGAGGCCGAGCGGACCGGCTGGCAGCTCAAGGACGTCTCCGGTGACGACGCCGGTAACGATCGTCTGGTTGTACGTGGTTGTGCCTTTGGAGATGCCCGTCAGCAGGTCGTAGGTCGCCTGCGAGTAGTTGCCCGACAGGAAGGCTGCAGAGAACGGGTTGTAGTTCGGGCCGGCGTAGAGACCGTCCGAAGGACGCGCATAGTTCCAGTCGCCGGCCGTTTCCTTGAGGATCTGGTTGCCGGTGTATTCGCCGTCCGAGGAGCTGTAGGAGGCGTTCAGCGACCAGGTCCAGCCCGGCAACACGAAGTCGCCGGTCACGCCGGTGTTCACGTAGTAATAGTCCACGTCGACGGCGTTGTTGGACGGCCAGATCGTGACGGGCTGCGCGAGCCCGCCGAACAGGCTGTTGCCAAGACCACCGAAATTGCCAGCGACGTCGTAGCCGACGTTCGGGGCAATCACAGGGAAGAACTGACGAACGCGGTGGCTTTCGTATTCGCGGCGGGTAAAGAGCGCTTCGGTGGTCCAATCCAGACCACCAAGCACGTCAAGCTGGACGTCGTACTTGCCGTAGGCGCTGAGCCGGTCAACGCCCGCGATGGCGTCGGAGTTGAGGAAACGCTGGTCGTTGAGAACGTCTTCGTAATAGGCCACCGGCCCTTGAGCATAGCTCTGGTTCGTGCGCGGGCGGTAGCCCGTGATCGGACCAATCGTGTTGCCTTGCGGCGAGGGGATGTAGCGCGTGGCGCCAACAATCACGGTGTTGAAGTAGATGTTGCCCGAGGTGCAGCCGCCGAGATTAGTGCCGGCGAGGATCGAGCGATCCTGACGGTCAATACGTTGGCCGGTGTTGGCGTCGTAGGCCAGGTCCTGCGCGCAGGCGAGATAGGAGCGGTCGCCGAAATGCAGCGGATCACGGCTCTCGTATTCAGCGGCGAGCATGAGGTTGCCGCCGAAGAGATCGAAGCCGATCGCGCCGTTGACCTGCAGCGTGTTGCCGCCGCCTTCTTCGGTCGCGTTGTACTGGACGTTCAATTCCGGCTTGTCGACCGATGAGCGGGTGATGATGTTGGCGACGCCAGCGACGGCATCTGAACCGTACACCGAGGAAGCGCCGTCCTTGAGGATCTCGACGCGATTGATGATGGAATCCGGAACGACCTGAAGGTCGAATGCAGCAACCTGGCCACGAACACCGGCAGGGCCGGGACGCTGGCCGTTGAGCAGCACCAGCGAGCGCTGGGCGCCGAGGCCGCGCAGCGAGACCGAGTTGATGCCCGGGCCGCCTTCGATCACGAAGCCGCCGAACTGGTTGTTCAATTGAAGCGAGCCATTGGCGATCGAGGAACCCTGGAGGATTTCCGAGGTATCCACGAGACCTTCGAGCGTGGATTGCTCCGCTGTGATGACCTGGATCGGCGCGGTCGACGTGAACGCATCACGCGCGATGCGTGAACCCGTCACGACAACGCGGTCGCCGGAGTCGGCAGGCTTTTCCGCCGGCTTGGTGGTGTCCACCGCCGGGGGCTGATCCGAAGCAGTGGGTGTTTGCGCAACGGCAGCGCCCATTGCGAGTGTGAGAGCGCCGAATGCGGCGCCGCCACAGAAGAGTCTGCGCAGTGAAGCGCTCGTGTTGGACATGATTGACCCCAGAATGCCGACTAAAAGGAAACCCGTCCTGACTCGGGTTACCGGGCGTTCTCGCACGGGGAATTTCAATTCATCAATCGCCATGGCGAAGGATGTCGCGTTCTCGACACAATTGTGGCGCCTTAGACACAAGCCCACTTGCCCTTTGGGGCAGGATTTTCCAATTCAGCGGCGCCTGCGTGATGCCTCTTGCGACTTTCAGACAAACGCCGCAGCATTAAACTAAGCATTCAAACGTGTTCACCCTTGAAAATCAGAGGTTTGCCTTGACTAGGAGCCATCTAGGAATCGCTCTGGCTGCGCTGTTGCTGGGGTCGGGAGCGGCCTACGCACAGAAGCTTGATGTGGAATCTCTTGCCCGCATGCCCGATGTTACGGGCGTCACAATGTCGGCGGAGGGCGATTTTATCGTCGCAATTCGTTCCGACCCCCGCGACAACACAAAGCGGGTTATCGCTACGGCAGACATCTCTGACGTGAAAACGGGCCAAGCGCTCAACTGGACGGCGACTCCGAGCGACCGGATGAGCTTCGTTCAGGCGAGAGCGCTGAAGGTAGGCAAGGTGTTTGCCGTGGCCAGCCAGGCCTGGACCGGAAACCTCTCCGGCTGTGGCGAAGGCAAGAGCACGGGCGCTACCAAGACCTACCTCTATAAGGTCTTCCTCTCAGACAAGACCGTAAAACAGTTCGATGACCCCTTTGAGGCAGGTCGAGCGCTTGGCGTCAGTGCCGAAACTCAGCGCTGCCTGGAGATCGGCACCAACCCGTCGATCATTGACCTGCCGCTGGATCCCGAAAACGTCATTATTCGCCATGTCGATGCGTCGGACTTCTCTTCCCGGTATTCGAAGCTGAATCTCAAGACGGGCAAGAGCTCGAGCATGTTCAAGGACGTGGGGGACATGGCGATCGGCCTGGTCGACCCCCGCGATGGCGCCGTCCGGGTCAAGACGAAGACCGACTCCAAAGGCGGCGATCTCAACTATGACGCTGAAACATACATCCTCAATCCGACGACTGGGAACTTTGATCTTGAGCGACCGCTGACCGTCGACTTCAAGAACCGGAATCAGATGGATGTCGTCGACTACGACGAAGAAACCGGCAAATACTTTGTCGTTACCGACAAGTTTTCGGACCATGCAGCCGTCTACCTTTATGATGCGCGCACGGACAAATTTGATGACCAGCCGCTGTTCGCTCACAAGGACTTCAACGCCACTGGCGTAGTGCTTGGTTCGCACAAGTCGGATTTCGGCAAGATCCTCGGCTTCCAGTACAACGGCGCCGATGCGATGACTTACTGGACGGATCCGGACCTGGCTTCGATTCAGAAAGGCCTCGAGGCCTCCTTCAAAGGTCAGATGGTCTTCATTCGCAGCTTTACGGATGACCGTTCCAAACTCCTGTTCTCCGTTGAGAGCCCGCGCAATGCGCCCGCCTATTATATTCTTCTCAACAAGAAGAGCCTTGTGGGCATTGGGTCGGAGCGCCCCTGGATCAAGCCGGAAACGCTCGGCGAACGCACGCTCGTATACTATGATGCGCGCGATGGCCTGAAGATTCCGGCTTTCCTCACCCTCCCCCCCGGCTTCAAGAAGGGCGACCCCGCGCCGCCGGCAATCGTGATGCCGCATGGTGGTCCGTGGGCGCGTGACTTCATCGGCTGGGACGCTACGGGCTGGACGCAGTTCCTCGCCACGCGCGGTTTCGCCGTGCTGCAGCCCCAGTATCGCGGCAGCGATGGCTGGAGCCACAACCTCTGGCTTGCCGGCGACGGCGAGTGGGGCCTGAAGATGCAGGACGACAAGGACGACGGCGCCAACTGGATGGTAAAGGAAGGCTACGCCAACAAGGATCGCATTGCGATCTTTGGCTACTCTTACGGTGGCTTCGCCGCATTTGCTGCTTCGGTTCGCCCGGGGGGGCCGTTCAAATGCGCTATCGCTGGAGCGGGCGTGTCGAACCTGACCCGCATCGCCAACAACTGGGGCGAGAACCGTCAGCAACGCGCCTATCAGGGGCGGACGGTGAAGGGCATGGACCCGCAACAGAACACGTCCAAGCTGGCCATGCCGATCCTGATCTATCACGGCGACCGCGACGTCCGTGTGCCGCTGTATCATGCGACCGACTTCTACAACTCCGTGAAGTCGACCGGCAAAGCCACGCTGAAGATCCTGCCTGACATGGGTCACCAGCTCGACAAGTGGACATCCAGCAACACGCGTGACTCGCTCAACGCGATCGAGGACTTCCTTACGAATACCTGCAAGATCTAGAATCTACAGGACCTGAAAATGAAACGCCCCGGACCTGTGGCCCGGGGCGTTTTTTTGAACTGACGGCGTATTCCTAGTCGGTATCCTGCTCGATCGGAGTGGCCGCGGCGGGCGATGGTTTGCCCTGCATTGCCGCGCGAAGCTTGTCGCGGTCGAGGACGCCCTCCCACCGGCTGACCACGATGGTCGCGACGGCGTTGCCGATGAAATTGGTGAGTGCGCGGCACTCCGACAGAAAGCGGTCGACGCCGAGGATGATAACCATGCCGGCGACCGGAATCATTGCCTTGCCGTCTGGCCCGGTGACAGACTCCAGCGTTGCTGCCAGCGCGATGAAGCCGGCGCCGGTGACGCCCGCAGCGCCCTTTGAGCTCAGCATTGCCACAGCGAGAAGGCCAAGCTGCTGCTCCAGCGGAAGATGGATGTTCATAGCCTGCGCGATGAAGAGCGCGGCCAAGGTCATATAGATGTTGGTTCCGTCGAGATTGAACGAATAGCCGGTCGGAACGACGAGGCCGACGACGGGGCGGGAACACCCTGCCCTCTCCATCTTTTCCATCAGGGCCGGAAGCGCTGACTCTGACGACGATGTGCCAAGAACCAGGAGCAGTTCGTCCTTGAGGTAACGCAGCAAGCTGAAGATTGAGAACCCGGCAAAAACACCTACCGCGCCGAGAACAATGACCACGAACAGCGCTGAAGTCAGATACACGGCGCCAACCAGCGTGAGCAGCCTGGCGATCGCTTCCAGCCCGAGGTCGGCGATGATGAAGGCGAAGGCCCCGAACGCGCCGATTGGCGCGGCGCGCATGAGGATGGCTACGATCCTGAAGATCGCCTGGGCCGCCGAATTGAGAACGTCGTAGGCCTTCTGGGCGCGATCTCCGGCCAACGCGAGGCCGACGCCGGCAAGAATGGCGACGAACAGGACCTGCAAGGTTGACCCTTCCGTGAGCGCGGAAACGAATGTTCGGGGAATGATCGACATCAGGAAACCCACGACTGTCGTGTCGTGCGCTTTCTCGGCATAGCCCTGTACGGCGGTGATGTCCTTGGCGCTGTAGCGGGCCGGATCGGCGTTCATCCCGGCGCCCGGCGTGAAGACGTTGGCGACGATGAGGCCGATGATCAGGGCCAACGTGGAAATGGCGAGGAAATAGACGAAGGCCTTGAAGGTGACCCTGCCAAGGCTGCCCATGTCACGCATGCCGCCGATCCCGACAGCGATAGTGACGAAGATCACCACCGGGATGATCATCTTCACAAGACTTACGAAAGCATCGCCCAGCGGCTTCAGCCAATCGCGCACCCATGGGATCGTGTTGTCGAGGCCTGTTAGGCCGACGCTGCTGAACCAGTTGATCTTGTAAAGCCAGCCGATAGCGCCGCCGATAAGGATGGCGAATATCACCTGGAAGTAGAGATGCGTGTAGAACGGCCCTTTTCGCCGCGGCCCTTCGGCCGGCGTTTCGATGACAGCCATACGGTCTCCCTCCGCCCCGAGCCGCACACGCGCTCGCGGCGCATGCATCGACTGCATGCCGTACAGTAATGGGGACCGGCTCCAGCGCGCCAGCCCCTTCGTTTGGTGGATCTTGAAAGCCTTACGAGGCGGCTTCGGCGGCGCCTTCGGGATTGGTGTATTTCGCCCCCGGCAGGCGTCCCGGCAGGTGGATCAGCATCGGCGCCGCCACGAAGATCGACGAATACGTGCCGATGACAATGCCGAACATAATCGAGACCGCAAAACCGAAAAGGACCGGCCCGCCCAGGAACGCCATGGCGCCAGCCGCCATCATGGTGGCAAGCGAAGTCATCACTGTGCGTGAAAGCGTCGAGGTGATCGAGATATCGATGACCTGAGTGATCGGGAGTTTCTTGTACTTCTTCAGCATTTCCCGGATGCGGTCATAGACAACTACCGTGTCGTTGATCGAGTACCCCGCGACCGTCAGCACCCCCGCCACGATCGTGAGGTCGAATGTCATCTGGGTGATGGAGAACAAGCCGACGACCGCATAGACGTCGTGGAAGGTGGTGATGAAAGCGCCCGTGCCGAACTTCACCTCGAAGCGGAACCAGACGTAGGCGCCGATTGCGACGACGGCGAGGATCGACGCGAGCACGCCGCTCATGAAGAGTTCGCCCGAGACCTTCGGGCCGACCACGGCTGGCACCTGCACGGTCACGCCGCTGCCAAGCACCTGCCTGACCTTCTCGGAAATGGCCGGGACTTCTTCCGCGCCCGTCTCGACCGGAAGGCGGATGATCACCGTCTTGCCGGCGTTGGACGTCGTTACCACGCTGTCGTGGAAGCCGGCATTGAGAATTTCGTCGCGGACGTGAGCGACGTCGAACGGCGTCGCCTGCGTGCCTTCGATCTGCACGCCGCCGGTGAAGTCGAGGCCAAGGTTGAGGCCTTGGGTCGCCAGCGAAACGGTCGTCACAGCGAAGATGAGCCCAGTGACGATGAAGCCCATCCAGCGGATTTTCATGAACGGGAACGGCTTGGTTTCGTCGCCCGTATGTTTTTTGCCGGGTTTATCCCACCACATAGGCTCTCTCTTGCGCGCACCGCTGAATCGGCCCTTGCGCTACCAGTTGGGAAAGCAAAGCGCCATCAAAAAGGTCGGCGGGACCGGCCGCCTGACGGAACCGGTTGGCGACGCCCTTCAATCAGGGGAGCCTAGGCCATAAGTATCTGGATTGAATAGGATAGTTCGCCCTTGCAGCAATCGCTCCCGCCGCTCGATCCATCGTCTGAGGGTTCTGCCCACAGGACGTCCGACCTCCTTGTCGCGGCCGTTCAGGGCGAGAGCGAGCGGGTAACCATCGGCGAAATTGTCGATGCTCTGGACAACCGGGCCTTTGGGCTCGCAACCCTGTTGTTTGCCATTCCGTCCGTCATTCCCATGCCGCCGGGCGTTCCGACCGTGGTCGGGATCGCGCTCTTGATCGTGTCCATCCAGATGGTGCTGGGACGCGAGGACCTGTGGCTGCCCAGTCTGCTTTCGAAGCGCAGCTTTTCTCGAAAAGCGCTGGTCGACGGCTTCCTCAAGATCAAGCCGCAGTTGGGCTTGATCGAGCATCTCGCCCGGCCTCGCCTGCTGGTGCTCACGGGACGCCTCGCAACTGTGCTGATCGGGATCGTGATTCTGGCGATGTCGGTCGTTCTGATCCTGCCCCTGCCGCCGGGAGGGAATTTCCCCCCTGCCCTCGCCTGCGCCGTCCTTGGCATGGGATTGGTGGAAAGAGACGGGGTCATCGTCCTTATTGGCCTCGCCGTGACCATCGCAGCCTCCATCGCCGCGGCATTCCTGCTCGGCGTCCTGATCCACTACGCCCCAGCAGCCTGGGGCTGGGGGGCGTCGATGCTGGGATTTTAGGTACCAATCGGGACTGCTAGTTCGACATGTTGCGACAACGCGGGACGCTCTCGGCGAAGTTCTGCGACAGGCGTGCCTCATGGTGGCGATCAGGGGCGGCGAGTCGACCGCCTGACAAATGGAGACGCTCCCCATGAAACTACGCCTAGCCGCAGTGGCCTTACTTGCTCTCGCCGCCGGCGCCGCCTCGGCCCAGCCTCTGGTTGGCGGCCATCCTGGCCCGGGTGGCGGCCACGGACCCGCCGGTTTTGGCCTGCTGCAGTTCGACGCCAGCGCCGACGGCAAGCTGACCAAGGCAGAATTCAGCACGGCGCTACGCGCCCGTTTCGACAAGATTGACGCCAACAAGGACGGCGTGGCGACGCGCGAGGAGTTCCAGGCAGCGCGGACCGCTGAGATGGAAGCTCATAAGGCCACGCGCGCCAAGGAACGATTTGCCGAACTGGACAAGGACAAGAGCGGACAGTTGAGCCAGTCGGAGTTCGCTGCGGGCATGCCAGCCCGTGACGAGCATGGTTTCATCGGCGGTGCTGGGCCGCGATCGCCGATGGCCGATATTCAGGGCCCCCCTCACCGTTTCATGGCCGATGGCGGCCCGCGCGGCTTTAGTCCCGAGGGCAGGTTTGCGCTGGGTGGCCCGGGCCAGAAGCCCCAGGGCGCCGCCAAGCGCGCAGGCCCACTGGATGACGACGCGGATGGAAAGATCACCTTTGCCGAGTTCAGCGACGGTCCGCAGCAAGCCTTTGCCCGTGCCGACGCAAACAAGGATGGAACAGTGACCATCGCCGAACTGCAGGCGATGCACGGGGGCGGCCGATAGCGTCTGAAGGGGCGCGCCTCGTCTCTGACCTCCCCACTTCCCCCCGAGAGAGCCGCCCTTCATGTACCCGCAGCCTGTTGCATAGGCTCTGTCCGATGCAGCAGGCTGCGGACGTTTCAGGGATACTGAATCTTATGAGCCAGAGCCTGTTGATCGTCGAGGACGAGGCCTCCATCCGGGAGCCGCTCGCCAAGTATTTCGAGAACAACCAGTTCCGGGTGAAGGCAGCATCGAACGCGGCAGAGGCCCGTGCGCTGCTGACGGCGCATGCGTTTGACCTCGTGATCGCCGACATCATGATGCCCGGCGAAGATGGCCTGAGCCTGTGCCGCCATATCCGCTCGACCGGGAACCTGCCGGTGATCCTGCTTACCGCCCGGGCCGAAGAGCTTGATCGCATTCTCGGGCTTGAGGTCGGCGCCGACGACTATGTGGTGAAGCCGTTCTCCCCGCGCGAGCTGTTGGCGCGTGTGAAGGCGGTAATCCGCCGTGCGAACAGCTTGCCGCCCAAGCAGGCGCCGCCGGAAACGGCATCCTACGCATTTGGCGACTGGGTGCTGAAGACAGGCGAGCGAGAGCTGGTCGGAGCAGACGGTCTCACGGTGCCGCTTTCGTCGGGAGAGTACGCCCTGCTGCTGGCGCTGGTGGAAAGGCCCAAGCTGGTGCTGACGCGCGATCAGCTGCTTGATCTTACGCAGGGTCGCGAGGCTGGCGTGTTCGATCGCTCCATCGACAACCAGATCAGCCGCCTTCGACGGAAGATCGAGGACGATCCCAAGACGCCCCGCTATATCAAGACGGTCTGGGGCGGCGGCTACAGCTTCGCTATCGAGGTGCGCAAGCTGTGAAGCTACCCTTGCCCCGCAGCCTGTCAGGTCAGCTAGCGCTTGTGATGGCAGGCGCGCTGCTGATTGCGAGTGCGGTTAACTTCGTTCTGCTCATCGGCGAGCGCCAGCGTTCGCAACTGATCGAACAGAGCGGCCCGCCAATTGCGCGTTTCGTCGATGCTGCCGAAACCATCTTTGCTTCCCCGCCGCCGAGCGGTCGGCCGCTGGGCATTGGGCGGCCGCAAGGGCCCGGGCGGTTTCAGCTGCTGGCGGGAAATGCGATCGACAATCGCGGCCTGCCCCGCGATGGCGAGCTCGAGCGGAGGCTGACGACCGCGCTGATTGATGGCGGGGTGACGGTCAGAGAAGTTCGCGCGAGCGTACGCAGCATCACCAGGCCTGAGCGGCCCGTGGGAACCGATCAACGGTTCATGTTTCCGCGCCCCGATCAGGGGGCTGGTTTTGATCCTGCTGCAGCGCCTTTTCCCAACACGGCGCCGCCTGACCTAAACGCCACTGGCCCCCTGCGGGCGCCGCCGGGAATGGAAGCCTTGCGCCCGCCGCGCGAGGCGCGGGAGATCATTCTCGCGGCGCAGTTGCCGGACGGAAGGTGGCTCACCAGCTTCTCGATCTCTCCGGAAAATACCAGCGGCGACATGTTCCTGCTCGGTGCTAGCACATTCGTCATCTTCGCGTTTGTGCTGGCGGCGGCGTTGTGGATTGCGAGCCGTCTGGCGAGGCCACTGCGCGATCTCACGGCGGCGGCGCAGCAGGTGGGCGCCGCCGGAGAGCCGCAGGAGGTGAAGGTCCAGGGTCCGGGGGATGTCAGGCAGACGCTGGAGGCCTTCAACGCGATGAGCCGGCGAGTGTCGCAGCTGCTCGGCGAGAAGGACGTAATGCTCGGCGCGCTCGGCCACGACCTGCGCACGCCTCTGGCGTCGCTGCGCATCCGCATCGAAAGCATGGAACCTGAAGTCGAGCGGCAGAAGGCGGCGCGCACGATCGAGGAAGCGAGCAAGTTGCTTGAGGACATTCTGGAGCTGGCCCGACAGGGCAAATCCAAGGAGCCGGCGCAGGCGATGGATGTCTCCATCCTTGTCGAGGACATGGTGGAAGACTATGTCGAGACCGGGTCGCCAGTCTCGCTGGCTGCGTCGGAGAAGTCGCCCGCAGTTTGCCGGCCAGTGTTGTTCCGCCGGGCGTTGCGCAATCTCATCGACAATGCGGTCGTCTATGGCGGGCGCGCCGAGGTAAGCGTGACCCGGACAGGTGACGAGATCCAGGTGCGCGTGTCGGATGAAGGTCCCGGCATGTCAGCTGAGGCGCTGATGGCGGCGGCGAATCCGTTCTATCGCGGCGACGCCTCACGCAACCGCAGCACGGGCGGCGCCGGACTGGGGCTCACACTCGCGAGCGCGATTGCGAAGGCGCATGACGGCCGGCTAACGCTGGAGAACCGTGCGCCTCGTGGGCTGGATGCGACGATCATCCTGCCTGCGGTCGTGAAGCCTGGTGTCTAAGTGAGCGCCCTGCCCTTCGTCTCCGGGAAGAGGAACAGGCAGCACACGATGCCGATCACGCCGAAGACCACCGGGTACCAGAGGCCCGCGAAGACATCGCCTGTGGCGGTTGCAATAGCGAAGGCCGTCATCGGCATGAAACCGCCGACCCAGCCGATACCAATGTGATAAGGCACCGACAGCGCCGTGTAGCGGACGCGTGTGGGGAAAAGCTCCACAAGTGCGGCCGCCATGGGGCCGTACAACGCCGTGGCTGCGACCACGAGGGCGGCGAAGCCCGCGAAGATGAGAAGCCAGTCGAAGCCGGCCGCCTGTTCCTGGAACTCGACGGCGCTGGCCGGGGCCGGCAGCGGCGCTGGATAACGTGCGGCAACCAACCCGTCCTTGATGACCGTGTTGATCTCGTCGGTTCTTGCCTTCAGGCGCTCGCCGGTGAGGCCATAACCTTCCGGAACGGTCAGGACTGCCCCACCGACATGGACGGTGGTCGGCGCGCCGGCATCCGCTGAAACGATCGAGAAGCCGATCCCGGCGTTCGTGAGATAAGCCCGCGCGATATCGCAGGCCGTCTCGTATTTGCGGCCACCGAGTAGATCGAACTGGAAGGAACACCCGGTGGGATCTGCGTGGATCTCAACTGGCGCTTGTTGTTGCGCAACGAGCAGCGGCTTGTTGGCGCCTTCGGAGAACGCGCGGAAAGCCGGAAACATCGCCACGACCGACAGAACCATGCCGAGGATCAGGACCGGCTTGCGTCCGATCTTGTCCGACAGCCAACCGAAGAACACGTAGAGCGGGATCGAAGCGAAGGTGGCGCCGACAAGAAGAAGGTTCGACCAGACACCCGGCAGCTTCATGAAACGTTCGAGGAAGATCTGCGAATAGGAGAACACGCACCACCAGATCGCGCCCTGCGCCATCAGGAAGGACAGGATCGCGACGAGCACAAGCTTGAGGTTTTCCCATTTGAGGAAGACCTCGGCATAAGGCGCGCGGCTGACATTGCCTTCCGCCTTCATTTTCTCGAATTCGGGGCTCTCGTTGAGACGCAGGCGCATCCATATCGAGATGGCGACGAGAATGGCTGAAGCCAGGAACGGGATGCGCCAGCCCCAGGCGATGAACGCCTCCTCGCCGAGCAACGTGCGCGAGCTGAGCACGACGGCCAGCGCGCCGACGAGGCCGAACGCGGCTGACGACTGGATCCAGCCGGTCGAGGCGCCGCGATGGTGGGGTTCGCAGTGCTCGGCGACATAGATGGCGGCGCCGCCATATTCCCCGCCGACGGCCATACCCTGCAGGATGCGCAGGACGACGAGCAGGATGGCGCTGACGCCGACGAGTTCCTTGTTGTCGGGAAGCAGGCCGATCAGGAAGGTCGCGCCGCCCATGATGATGACGGTAGCAAGGAAGGCGCCCTTGCGGCCGAAGCGGTCGCCGAGGCGGCCAAAGATGAGCGCGCCGAGCGGACGGAAGAACAGGCCTGCCGCGAACACGGCCAGCGTTGCCAGCGTGGCATTAGCCTCGCCGATCTCGGCGGCGTTGAAGAACTTCCGTGCGAAAATCGACGTGAGCGAGCCATAGACGAAGAAGTCATACCATTCGAACGCCGTGCCGGCCGATGAGGCGACCACGACAGTTCGCAGCGGCGTCTGCGGCTTTTCGGCCGGCCCGGCCGTCGCCGTTTCCATGGATGTCTCCCTCGCCCGATCAAGCGTTCTTTTGTTGAGACCTGCACCAGTTTCCGCCGGTTCGCCAGAGGGCGCGGAGACGCTGTTGGCTCCGCCGCTTGGGCAGTCTATTTCAACAAAAGCCTTGAAACGAAGAGAGTCGCCTTTGAGATCGATCCTTGCGCTCGCCGCCGCTGCTGTACTGCTGGTTACACCGGTATTCGCCCAGCAGGCGGTGCGTTCTTCGCCCCAGCCGATAGCGCCCGCAGCCGCCATCCCTGCCGCGCGGGACGTTCCCTATCCGGGCGTCGTCAGGCTCGAGGTGGACGCAACGGACCTCGACCGCCGCATCTTCTGGATCAAGCAGTCGATTCCCGTGGCGAAGGCCGGGCCGATGACGCTGGTCTATTCGGAGTGGATCATGGGCAACCACGCGCCACGCGGACCGGTCTACAACTATTCCGGCCTGAAGATGACCGCGAACGGCAAGCCGCTCGCCTGGATGCGTGACATGGCTGACGTCTACGCGTTTCGTGTCGATGTTCCCACTGGCGCCAAGTCGATCGAAATCGAGGCGCAATTCCTTAGCGCGATCGAAGCCGCCCAGGGCCCGATCATGATGACGCCGGAGATGCTTCGGTTGAACTGGTACATCGCGGCGCTCTATCCGGCTGGCCACTACGCGCGACAGATCAATTTCGACGTGACGGTGAAACTGCCACAAGGCTGGGATTATGCGACCGCGCTGGAAACGGCATCGCGCACAGGCAATTCGGTGAAGTTCAAGACGGCGTCGTGGGAAACGGTCATCGACAGTCCGCTCTTCGCCGGAAAATACATGCGTAAGTTCGACCTCGATCCCGGCGGCCGTTCGCGCGTCACGCTGAATACAATGGGGGACGACGCCAGCCAGGTCGATCCTTCGCCAGATGTCATCCAGACGATGCGGAACCTGATCGTACAGGCCGACAAGCTCTACGGCGCGCGCCATTATGATCACTACGATTTCCTGCTCTCAGTCTCCGACAAGCTGGCGACAGCCGGCATCGAGCACCAGCGTTCGAGCGACAACGGCGTGAGCAGCGGCTATTTCCGCAATTGGGACACCGGCTTCGTCAGTAAGGACCTGTTGGCGCACGAGTACAACCATTCCTGGAACGGCAAATACCGCCGGCCAGCTGATCTCTGGACGCCCGCGTTCAACACGCCGATGCGGAACAGCCTGCTGTGGGTCTATGAGGGGCAGACGCAATATTACGGCAACGTGCTGGCTGCGCGCGCGGGCTTCGTGACCAAGCAGGAAGCGCTCGACCTGATGGCGAACAACGCTGCGGTCTATGACACGCGCACGGGGCGCAACTGGCGCCCGCTGGTTGATACGACAATGGACCCGATCATCGCAGCGCGCCGTTCCCTGCCCTGGCAGAACTGGCAGCGCAGCGAGGACTACTATTCGGAAGGCCAGTTGATCTGGACCGATGTCGACACGTTGATCCGCGAACGGTCGGGCAACAAGCGCTCGCTGGATGATTTCGCGAAGGCGTTCTTTGGCGTCAATGACGGCGACTGGGGGCAGTTGACCTACACGCGCAAGGATCTTGTCGCTACGTTGAACAAGATCGAGCCTTATGATTGGGAGGCGTTCTTCAAGAAGCGCGTTGACGATGTTGCAGTGAAGGCGCCGCTCGATGGCCTCGAGCGTGGCGGGTACCGGCTCGTCTATCGCGAGGCGCCGAATGGCGTCTGGCGCGATGGCGAACTCCGGTCGCGCGGCGCTAACCTCCTCTACTCTCTTGGGTTGTCGGTAGACCAGACCGGCAAGATCACGCTGGTTCAGTGGGATGGTCCGGCGTTCAAAGCAGGACTGAACACCTCGCTCACGATCACGGGCGTCAACGGTCAGGCCTTCTCGGCGGACCGGCTGCGGGCGGCGACCAACGCAACCAAGGGCGGCACGCCCGTGGACCTGCTGATCCGTTACGGCGATGCATTCAAGACGGTTCGGCTCGATTACACCGGTGGGCTGCGTTACCCGTACCTCGAGCGGATTGCCGGCAAGCCAGCTTATCTGGACGACATTCTCGCGCCGCGCTGATCAGTTCGCGGGCGGGAAGAATGCGCCCGGCGGTCCGGCATACTGGATCGGACTGGCGTAACCGTCAGCGGATATCGTCTGCAGGCCGAAGAAGTGGTCGTCGAGCACGACGTCCTTGACGATGAACTCGGTCTGTCCGGCGGGAACGTCGACGCTGTGCTGCCACTGGGCCGAGATCGTGTCGCGCCACCAGATGCGGTAGGTGGCGGCGCCCGCTGTCGCCGTCCATTTGACGGTCGTGTCGTCTGACAGTGCGCCCTGCACTGTGACATCCAGCGGTGGCGGCGGCGCTGACGCGAGGCTGGCGAGCGTCATCGCGTTGAGACGCGTCACGCGCGCGAGATAGGCGAAGTCCACGTATTCGATGGTGTCGCCGTAGAACACGCCGTTCTCGGTGCGAATGGTTTGATGCTGGTGGTTCCAGTTCTCGGCGCCTTCAGTGACGCGCACAGCCGGATAACCCGCATCCTGGAACGGCGTCTGGTCCCCGCCGCGACCATAGCGATCGCGCCGGTAGATCATGCGGACGCGAAAGTCCGCCATGTGATCCTGCGCCACCTGCTCCAGATAGCGCGCGAGATTGCGCGAGGGGCTGTCGACTTCCCCTCCATTGACTTTCCGGGCGGCTGCCATTGCCGCGGTCTCGGTCGCGCGCACGCCCTCCGAGAACACCCGCACGGTCTTGTCGTCGATCTTGCCATTGAAGCCACGTGAGTTGCCGACGATGTCGTTGTTGAGAACGGCCTCCACCTGCCACCCCTGCGCCTTGGCGTAGGCGGCGAGGATGGTTCCGCCGGACAGCCCCTGCTCTTCCCCCGAGAGCGCAGCATAGACGATTGTCGCCGCGAATTTCCGCTTCGAGAGGATGCGGGCTGACTCGATCACTGCGGCGACACCGGAGGCGTCGTCATTCGCGCCGGGAGCGTCGTCAGTGACGTTCTCGTTGGTCGAGTTCCTGCTGTCGAGGTGGCCCTGGATGATGATGACGCGGTTGGGGTCGATGGTTCCGCGCTGGATGGCGACAACGTCCACGACCAGAGTGGGTTGCGGATAACGGTTGCCGGTGACGGTGTCGGACGGCAACGCGTATTCGAGGCATCCGCCACAGGCCGCGCCAATCATGCGGAACTCGTTCTCGACCCATTTGCGGGCCGCACCAATGCCCCGCGTAGCCGATGTCTGATCCGAAATCGTCGAGCGGGTTCCGAAGCTAACCATCTTCTCGATGTAGCCACGCAGCCGGGCTTCGCTGACCTCGCCGGAAATGCCACGCAGTTTGGCGGAAACGCCCGCGGGCGGCTTCGGCTTCGCGTCATCGGTCACCGTGATGGTCACGCACGAGGCCGCCAGCATTGCCGCCGCCAGCGCCATGCCAATACCAGCTCTCATCGCGCTCTCCCGCATCTTGCGCGACGATGCTTGGCGCATGGTAGAACCATTCACAAGACCGCGGCCGGGGATTGGACCTGAAATGATCGTGCACAGGCAAATTGCTGGCGCCGCACCCGCCGCTTTCCTCTTCCTTGGAGCCGTCTTCATGGCGAACGCCCAGACGCCGAAATTCGATCCGCAGATCTTCCTGCCCCCTGCCCCAGCCTGGAGCGGCGCCAGCGAGAAGCTGATCGCGCCTGCGAAGGATCCGTGGATCACGCCATCGGAAAAGACGGGGCTGACCGCTACGCCTACCTATGACGAGACGATCGCCTGGCTGAAGAAGGTCGACAAGCAATCCTCCCTGATGCGCATGGAGGCGATCGGCACGACGCCGCACGGGCGGAAGCTCTACACAGTCATCATCTCCAAGGACGGGGCGACCCTTCAGCCATCAAAACCGGTGTTCCTGGTTCAGGCGGGCATCCACTCCGGCGAGATCGACGGCAAGGACGCGATGCTGATGCTGATCCGCGACATCTGTTTCAAGGGACGCGATGCGCTGATCGACAAGGTCAATATCGTTTTCATCCCTGTGCTGAATGCGGACGGACATGAGCGCTCGTCGCTTTACAGCCGTCCAAACCAGCGAGGGCCGGTCAACATGGGTTGGCGCAACACGGCGCAGAATCTCAACCTCAATCGCGACTACATGAAAGCCGACGCGCCGGAAATGCAGGCGCTGCTCGGTGTTATTCGGAAATACGACCCCGATTTCTATGTCGACCTGCATGTCACGGACGGCATGGACTACCAGTATGACATTACCTACGGCTTCGATGGCTGGGACGGGCTCTACGCTGACAGCCCCGCGATCGGCAAATGGCTGAACGATGTCTATCGCCCGACAGCCGATGCGGCGCTAAAGGCCGCGGGGCACATTCCCGGCCCGCTGATCTTCATGCGCGATGACGCTGACCTGTCGAAAGGTACGGACCTCAACGCGTTCGCGCCGCGCTTCTCGCATGCTTATGGCGACCTGCGCAGGCTTCCCAGCGTGCTGGTCGAGAACCATTCGCTCAAGCCATACCGGCAGCGTGTGCTCGGGACATATGTTCTGCTCGAGGCGACGATCAGAGCGCTGGCCAGCGATGGGAAGTCGCTGAAGGCGGCGACGGCAGCCGATCGTGCACTGCGGCCCAAGACAGTGGCAGCCAACTGGAAGCAAAAGGCGGACCCGGTCTTCTGGTTCGACTTCCTCACTATCCAGGGCGCCGAGGCGAATTCGCCTGCGACCGGCGGCAAGACGATGCGCTGGACGGGCAAGCCTGGGCCGGCCGTGAAAATCCCGGTCTATGGCTCCGAGCCGGGACTGCAGCTCGATGTTCCGAAGGCCTACTGGGTGCCGGCGAACAAGACCGATGTGATCGCGCGCCTGAAGGCGCACGGGATCGCCGTCGAGACGATCAAGAAGGCACAGGAGGTCGAGGTCGATATGATCCGCCTGGCTGGATTCAAGGCGTCGGCGCCCTCGGAAGGGCGCGTTCCGGTAACGGCTGACGGCTTTTCGCACAGCACGCGGAAGGTGACGTTCCCGCCGGGTTCGGTGCGCGTGTCGACCGACCAGCCGCTCGGCGCCCTCGCCGCCTATCTGCTGGAGCCGGAAAGCGAGGACTCGTTCTTCGCCTGGGGTTTCTTCTTGGAAATCCTCCAGCGCGTCGAATACATGGAGCCCTACGCCATCGCACCGATGGCGGAGCAGATGCTTGCAAGCGATCCAGTGCTCAAAGCCGAATTCGAGAAGCGTCTCAGGGACGACAAGGACTTCGCCGCCTCACCCCTCCGCCGTCTTCAGTTCTTCTACGAGCGCAGCCCGTTCTACGACGACCGCTACTTGCTCTACCCGGTCGGGCGGGAGCTGTAGGCGCTACCAGTTGTGACGCAGACTAAACCACGCCGCGGATTCCGGTTCGGCGGAGGCGATGTGGTTCGGTTGCGTTGACAAGGCTGCCGCAATCTCGAACGTCGTGAGATAGCCGAGCGGCACGACCCAGGCGGTTTCTAGGTCGATTTCGCGCCCGGATGGCGTGAGTCCGGCATTGCGCAGCTCGTAGACGATCGCGCCTGTCTTCGTAACTTCGATGGGCGCATTGAAGGTCAGTTGCCCGCCTTCCGCGCGGCGAGGTTGCGCCACGCTGAAACGCAGCGCGCCACCGAGGAGCGGATGCTCGGCGCTGGCCGACCATGCGCTGGTCCAGAGACCGGAGACATCAAGCGCGTCCATCCGCGCGTTGGCGGCTTCAACCGAACCGGAAAGAGTCCAGGCGCCGAAATCCCTGCGGCCCTCGATACTCATGGCCGACATGCGCGTGCCATCATCGCCGCCAAAGCGGCTCTGGAAGGCGCCGCCCAGTGCGGTCACTGTGTCTTTTAGGGCGGCAAAGCCGACACGAACCTTCCAGTCCACCCCGCCTGTGCCGATGCCGAAACTGCTGGCGCTGCGGGTCAGGCCGTTGGAGGCGCGAACGTCCAGAACCATGGGACCGAACGACTGGGCATAGCTGCTCCAGCTGTCACCTGAGCCGAGCGTTGCCGGACCGGAAGCGTCATCGACCAGTGTCAGGCCGGGCGTCAAACGTTCCGGCCCGCCGCCACGGCCAATCGACATCCGGGCGTTGGATAGCGAGTAGCTGAGCTGGAAGGTGGCGTCCGGCGCTTCCGCCCATGGCGTGCGTGGGTCGTAGACCGGGTGCGGGGCATTGAACCACGACAGCTGTGCATCGCCGAGAGCAACCGCACGCGCCTGTCCCCGTGCATAATCGGCTCGGAGCGTGAAATCGTTGAACGGCGCGCGAGCGGCCATCATGTGCGTGTTGTCGATGCGGAAGCCGCGTTCGAACTTGTCCTGGAAGACCAGGCCGTTGAACACGCCGGAATTCTCGACCCAGTCGCCAAGCGCGCCTCGAGCCGGTGCGAGCGCGGTGGCGAGTTCCACGTGCCGACCGTCGAAATTGAAACTGCTTGTGCCCATCGGCGAGAAGGCGCGCTGGAGATTCAGAATCCCCCGGCCGCCAACCGCGTCGGTTCCCGTACCGGCATTGATCCCGAGAATGGCGTCCGGCGATGTCGTGACATAGTCGTCAGCGCTCTCCAGCAGCGCGGCGAGCGCGTTTTCCGGCGTGATGTTCGGGAACAGGTCGAGCATCAGGGCAAGCGCCCCCGCAACATGCGGCGCCGCGAAGGATGTGCCGCTTGCAGACCAGTAGTTGCCGTCCGTATCAGCATCGTTGCAATTCGAAGTGACAGTAGCTGAACATGTCGGCAGTCCCGGGCGTCTGATATTGTCGTCGAGACCGGCCACCACGACGGAGACGCCGGGCGCCAATAGATAGTAACTCGCAGTCTGCCCCGCCCGGTTGGAGAAGGTCGGCATGGCGCCATTGCGGTCGACTGCTCCGACGGCCACGACGCGGCCCAGCGATTGCGCCTCGCCCGCTATGTAGGCTGGCTCGGTCGGCGACGTTCCCTTGGCCGGATCGGTTCCGGTCGGAGCGGCTCCTTCGTTTCCGGCGGCGATGACAAAGAGTACGCCCTGTGCGGCTGCGTTGCGGATTGCATTTTCAAGTGTTTGATCCATGTCGACATCGCCGCCGAGGGACATGTTGATGATCTTGGCCCCGTGCGAGACCGCATAGTTGATCGCCGAGACCAAAGCGTTGTCGTTGAACGAGCAGCCTCCATCGGGAGTTGTGTCTTGGCAGGACGCATGCGTGTCCGCACGGATAGCCAGCGCCTTGGCTTCGTAGGCGACGCCGTGGGTGCCGACATTATTCTTGTTGGCCACGATCACGCTGGTGACCATGGTCCCGTGCCCATCGGTATCGATATCAGTTGAGAGGCGATTGGCCGCCAGCACATCCTGCGTACCCGCGATCTGCCCCGTCAGTTCGCTGATCGATGTGTCCACGCCCGTGTCGATCACCGCCACGACAATGCCCTGCCCGGTGGCGCCGGCAGCGTAGGCTGAGGAGGCGTGGATCTGTGCGAGGCCGGGCCGGTTTCCGCTGGTGAAATTCGAGCCGAGGTACTCCGGCGTCTCGAAGAACGAAGCTGGCGGCGGGGGCGGAGGTGGTGGCGCAGGCGGCGGGGGTGGCGGGGGCGGAGGTGATGGCGGAAGAATTGGCGGCGATACGGGCGGAGACGATCCACCCCCGCCGCTGGCGCAGGCGGCGAGCGTCGCTGTTGTCAGGGAGACCAGCAAGGCGGCGCGGACCACCTTGCCGACCGGCGACGACTTCTCACCTTCAGACATTCCAATTCTCCCTGGCAAGACGAAGTCGCCTACGGGGCCCATCTCGACATGCTGACGTGCGCCGCGGCTCGGGGTCAAGGAAGCCGGCGGGCGTTCGAAGCGCCGTTGGACAGACGGCCATCACAGGAGAAAATGGGGCAAGACAGGCTGTGGGCCAGCGGTCCGCAAAGGCATCTGAAGTTGAAGGAAAGCCTTGGTGAGCCCGGCAAGAATCGAACTTGCGACCCGCTGATTAAAAGTCAGCTGCTCTACCGACTGAGCTACGGGCTCTCTCAAGAGCGGCGGAACCTAGTGTTCGATTCCGCTGGGGTCAACGTAGGAAAGGCCGCACCTGGGGAATTTCTGGATGGGATCCGAAACGGGCTGCAAACATGCTAGAAAAGCCCAATAGCAGGGGACTTGAGCTATGAAATGGGCGGGGAAACTGGGGATAATTCTGGGCTTTGTCGGCCTGGCTGCGTGCGAGACGGCGGTCAGCAAGACCCAGGCGGGTCTACCCGATGCAGCCATGTCGCCTCTGACAGACCTGAACCTGAGGCGCATTGAGGTTCCACCGCTGCTGGAAGCCATCAAGTCACCCTACGAGCCCATCCCGGTTGTCACCTGCAAGGCGATCGCCGCATCCGTTGTCGAACTCACGAACATACTCGGCCCGGATTCCGACGCGCCTCCCCAGCCGGAGGCTACCCTGTCCGATAAAGCCGGCTCGGGCGCCGCCAATGTGACGCTTGGAGCGGTGTCCTCGACCATGTCGGATTTCATTCCCTTCCGGTCCATCGTGCGCGAGGCGACCGGGGCGTCGGCTCACGAGCGCAAGCTGCGCGCGGCCTATGAGCGGGGCGTCGCCCGGCGGGCATATCTCAAGGGCGTGGGCGCTCACCTTGGTTGTGCGCCGCCTGCCGCGCCTGAACCGAACGCTGGCGCACCCGTGCAACCCAAGATCGAGTATCGCGGAACGGTTCAGCCCGAAGACTGATCCTCATCCCGTTCGAGCCAGCGCGCCCGCACATTCGAACGCCATGCCTCGAAGCGCCCTTCGGCGATAGCATGGCGCATGGCGGCCATCATCTCCTGGAAGAAGGCGATGTTGTGCCAGGAGAGTAGCATCGGCCCCAGATACTCGCCCGCCTTGAACAGATGGTTGAGGTAGGCCTTCGAGTAGTCGCGACTGGCGGCGCAGGCCGAGGACGAATTGATCGGCTCATCGTCTTCGGCGAATTTTGCGTTCTTCAGGTTGATCGGTCCGTCCCAAGTCCACGCCTGGCCGTGGCGGCCCGAGCGCGTGGGGAGCACGCAGTCAAACATGTCGACACCACGCGCGACGGCTTCCACGATATCGATCGGCTTGCCGACGCCCATCAGGTAACGCGGGCGATCTTTCGGCAGGTGTGGTGTCGTGAGGCTGATCGTGTCGCACATGGCCTCATGGCCCTCGCCGACGGCCAGGCCGCCGATGGCGTAGCCATCGAAGCCGGTCTCGACGACGCGCTGGGCGCTCTCGACGCGAAGGTCAGCAAAGGTCGAACCTTGCACGATGCCGAACAGCGACTGGTGATCGCGCTGGCCGAAGTATTTCTTCGATCGCTCGCCCCAGCGGGCGGAGAGGCGCATGGCGGCGGCGGCTGGCGCGTATTCGCACGGATTGGCTACGCATTCGTCCAGCTGCATAGCGATGTCCGAGCCCAGCAGGTCCGACTGGATCTCGATGGAGCGTTCAGGCGAGAGGAAGTGCGACGACCCGTCGATGTGCGAGCGGAATTCGACGCCTTCCTCCTTCATCTTGCGGAGCTCGGAGAGGGAGAAAACCTGGAAGCCGCCACTATCGGTAAGGATCGGGTAGCTCCAGCCCATGAAGCGATGGAGCCCGCCGAGCTTGCGGACGCGCTCGGCCGTGGGGCGAAGCATCAGGTGATAGGTGTTGCCGAGGATGATGTCGGTTCCGGCAGAGCGGACGTCGTCCAGGAACATGGCCTTCACCGTTCCTGCGGTGCCGACCGGCATGAAGGCGGGCGTGGCGATGTCGCCGCGCGGGGTCGACAGGCGGCCGGTGCGCGCATCGCCATCCGTGGCGCTTACGTGGAACGGGAACTCAGCCATTGGGAAGCAACAGGCAAGCGTCGCCGTACGAGAAGAAGCGGTAACGTTCCTTCACGGCGTGGGCATAGGCGCGTTTCATGACGTCGAGACCCATCATTGCGCTCACCAGCATGAAAAGCGTCGATTTGGGAAGGTGGAAGTTCGTCATCAAGCCATCGGCCACGCGGAACCTGTAGCCCGGGGTGATGAAGATGGAGGTGGCGGCGCTGTAGGCCGCCAGCGAACCGGAAGCAGCGGCGCTTTCCAGCGTGCGCAAGGCCGTGGTGCCGATCGGGATGCAGAGGCCGCCAGCGGCGCGGGCGGCGAGGATGGCGTCAGCGGCGGGCTGGGAGAGTTCGGCCTGCTCGGCGTGCATGCGGTGTTCGCTGATGTCTTCCGATTTCACGGGAAGGAAGGTGCCTGCGTTGACGTGGAGCGTGACGTTCGTGCGCTGGATGCCGGCGGTCGCAAGTGCTGCGAGAAGTTCGGGCGTGAAGTGAAGGCCGGCGGTGGGCGCGGCGACGGAGCCGGTCTCGCGGGCGAAGAGGGTCTGGTAGTCGCTGGCGTCCTGGGCGTCGGCCGGACGTTTCGAAGCGATATAGGGCGGGATGGGCATGTCGCCTGCCGCGTCGATCGCGACATCGAGGGCGGCGCCGCTCCGGTTGAAACCGAGACGCACTTCGGCATCCGACTTGGATATGACGATCGCCATGAGGCCGTTGGCGAAGGCGATGGTGTCTCCCTCCTTCAACCGCTTGCCCGGCCGGGCGAAGGCCGACCATTCAAAGGGCGATACACGGCTGTTGAGGTTCACTTCGATCTCGACATCGGGACCTTCAGCGCGGGAAGCACGTTTGCCCAGCAGGGCGGCCTGCAAGACGCGTGTGTCGTTGGCGACCAAGATGTCGCCAGCTTTCAGCAACTGGGGGAGATCGCGGACGGTGCGGTCCTCGAGTTTCCCTTCGCGTCCACGGACGACAAGAAGCCGGGCGGAATCGCGGGGAACGGCCGGTCGCAGCGCGATCAGCTCCTCCGGCAGGTCAAAATCGAAGTCCGACAGCTTCATGCGGCGCCCATAGCGGGGAACAGCTTCGGGCGCCAGTCCGCCCTTGCACCGCCTGGATTTCGGGTATGGTGAATGTGGGAGGACGTCATCATGTTGCGCTTGAGCCTGCTGGCTACCTTGGCTCTGGCGGCCTGTTCGCCGGCCCAGTCCCCTGCCCCAACTCCAGCCCCGGAACCCGCGCCTGCTGCAGCGATGCCGACGGACCTGAAGACGCTCGAGGCTGTGCATGACTGGCAGCATGAGCCGGGCGAGAAGCTGAACGCCGACTGGAATGCGGGGGTGAAGGCGATCCTCGGCAAACTGTCGCGGCCTGCGGCGATCGAAGCGATAGCAGGCGCCGGCTTCGAGTGCATCTATGGCGAGGCGCACGAGGACTATCCGGACCCGATGGCGGTTTGCACGCGCAGCTTCGCGACGCGGGCCTGCCAGATGGACTGGGAGGTTTCGTCGACGGCCGACAAGGGCATGGTCCAGGACGTAGACGGCTCGTTCCGCCGGGACTGTGTCGGGCTGGACGACGACTGGCCGGACAAGGTGAAATCCGCAATCGACGACCAGCTGGCGCCGGCGACGCCGCCGCAATAGGCGTTACGGCGCGTTCCCTGCGGTGTAGCCGAGGGTTGGTTGGGTTTGGATTTTGGGCGCGCTAGGTGCGCGCTTGGGTTCTGCCCAGACTCTTGCGTCCGTGTTCTCCGCGTCCTTCGACAAGGGCTGACGTCAAGGCGTGATCCGCCATGCGGCTGCAGCCGCAATCCGCGACAAGGGTCGAGGTGGTTCCTCGATCTCCGCTTTCGCGGGGAACGCGGACCTTGGGTCCGCTTCCAAAGCAGGCATTGCGCCCTGTTCTCATCCGGCCGCAGCGAAGCGGAGAGCCGGGAACCATGTGTCCGCGAGCTCGCATGTCAGGACTTGGGTCCCGGATAGCGCTGGGCGCTTCCGGGATGACAAGTCCACATGCGGATACGGGAGGGAGCTGTCTTGCTGGACAGCGAGTGTTTCCTGTTGTTGGGCGTCGTTCTTCATTCGGGGCACAATCGCGTCCACCTGACCCGTGCGCAATTCACAGGGCGGGCGGTTGCGTTTTATCTGGAAGGTCGAGACAACGTGAAGCACAAGCTCGACGAAGACGCGCAGCATCGCTGTCAACCAGAGCTGACTTGGCGAGGGAGAGCCGACCTCATTTGCGTGTGTTCGTGCCTGTGTCATGCGGGGCATCTTACGCCCCCAATTTCCCCGGCCGGATCTGGGGAGCGCAATCCCACGATATTTCTGTCTAGGACGCTCTAATCAAGTGGGAAGATTTCCAGCTGTCCTACGAAGTGCAGACACCTCTTTCCCACGGCCAGCGTCTCGTGGGGTTCTATAGCCCGAGCTTCTTCGTGAGGATCTCGTTGACGGCGGCGGGGTTCGCCTTGCCGCCGGAGGCCTTCATGATCTGGCCGACCATCCAGCCGAGCGTCTTCGGCTTTTCGTGGCCGGCGGCGCGCTGGGCCTTGATTTCCTCGACCTGCGTCGGGTTAGCGGCCAGCACCTCGTCGATCACCTTCTCGATGGCGCCGGTGTCGGTGACCTGCTTCAGGCCCTCGCGGTCGACGATGGCTGCGGCTGTATCGCCGGTAGCAATCATCTTGTGGAAGACGTCCTTGGCGATCTTGCCGCTGATCGTGCTGTTGGCGATGAGGGCGATCAGGCCGCCTAGCTGGTCGGCGCTGATCGGCGATTGCGAGAGCTCAAGACCTTCCTTGTTGAGATAGCCGAACAGATCCTGCGTGACCCAGTTGGCGGCGAGGCGTGCATCCCTGCCCCTCGCCACGGCTTCGAAATAGGCGGATTTCTCAGCGTCCCCCGCGAGCACGCCGGCGTCGTATTCCTTGAGGCCGTAGTCCTTCACAAAACGGGCGCGCTTCTGGTCGGGTAGCTCCGGCAGCTTCGCCTTGATGCTGTCGATGTACGCGCCCGAGAGCTCGAGCGGCAGAAGGTCCGGATCGGGGAAGTAGCGGTAATCGTGCGCGTCTTCCTTCGAGCGCATCGACCGCGTCTCGTCCTTGTCCGCGTTGTAGAGACGCGTCTCCTGGTCGATCTTCCCGCCGTCCTCGAGTATCTCGATCTGGCGGCGCGCTTCGTATTCGGCCGCCATCTGGATGAAGCGGAATGAGTTGACGTTCTTGATCTCACAGCGAGTGCCGAGTTTGTCGAACTTGCCGGTGGCCTTGTAGTGGTCGTAGCCGCCGGGGCGGCAGACGGAGACGTTTACATCGGCGCGGAGATTTCCTTTCTCCATGTCGCCATCGCAGGTGCCAAGAGCGATGAGGATGGAGCGCAGCTTCTTGACATAGGCGGCGGCTTCCGCGGGCGAGCGGATGTCGGGCTTCGAGACGATTTCCATAAGCGCGACGCCCGACCGGTTGAGGTCGACATAAGTTGCGTTGGGATCGAGATCGTGGATCGACTTGCCGGCGTCCTGCTCGAGGTGAAGGCGCTCGATGCCCACCGTGAAGGTGTAACCATCGTCCGTCTCGACCTCGATCTTGCCCTCGCCGACGATCGGGTGGGCGAATTGCGAGATCTGATAGCCCTGCGGCAGGTCGGGATAGAAATAGTTCTTCCGGTCGAAGCGCGACCACGCATTGATCTTGGCATTGAGGCCGAGGCCGGTCTTCACCGCCTGTTCGACACAGAACTTGTTGATCACGGGCAGCATGCCCGGCATGGCGGCGTCGACGAGCGAGACATTGGTGTTCGGATCGGCGCCGAACGCTGTGGGGGCGCCAGAGAACAGTTTCGAGTTCGAGGCGACCTGCGCATGGACTTCGAGCCCCATGACGACTTCCCAGTCGCCTGTGCGGCCTGAAATCAGATAGGGCTTGCGGTCTGTCATAGCATCCTCAAACGGGGCGATTTCCGGCTTTTAGCGCGCCAACGGGTCGAACGCCACCGCGATGTCCCGCAGGCGAAGCGGCATATCGTAGGCGTAGCCCTGAACGTAGTCGCATCCGATCGCGTGGAGTTCCTGGGCGACGGCGGGGTCTTCAATGCCTTCGGCGGTGACCGTCATGCCGAGGCCGCGGATAAGACCGGTGAGCGAGGTGATGATGCGGCTGGCTCGGGGGTGGCGGACCATGCGGGAGAGTTTGGGGTCCAGCTTCACGCCGTCGGCGGGAATTTCCGCCAGCCAGGCGAAGGAGGAGTGACCGGCGCCGAAATCGTCGAGCACGATGCCGGCGCCCGCAGCGCGGAAGGCGGCGAGCGCGCCGAGGGCGCCTTCAAAGTCACGGAGGGCGGCTTGTTCGGTGAGTTCGACGCGCAGGACGCCGTGAGGAAGCTTCGCGTCGCGGATGATGGCGGCGACTTCCTCGACCAGCAGCGGACGCGCGATCTCGGCGGCGGAGAGATTCACCTGCATGAAGACATCGCGACCCTGCGTGCGAAGATCGGCGAGGGTGCGGGCTGATTTCTCCAGCATGACGGGCGCGATGGCGCTCCAGTCCGTGTCGCCGCCCAGACCCATCAGCGTGTCGGCGCCGATGAGCTGGCCATCGGGCGCGCGGAAGCGGGCGAGCGCTTCGAAGCCGGCGACGCTCAGCGTGTCGAGGTTGCGGATGGGCTGGAAGACGGGTTCGACATTACTTTCGCCGTGAACGAGGCGCGCGCCGGCTTCAGCCGGAACGATCAGGCCACGGGCGACGCCGAGGTCGTGGAAGGCGCCGAAGAAGTGAGCGGGGCGGCCGTCGAGCAGCGTGACGCGGATGTCGATGGGATCGCCGGGACGGCCGGACTTGAGGGGGCTGGCGATGCGGACGCGGGCAAGGCCGTCGAATTGCTCGAGCAGGGACTGGAAGGTCCAGCGGCCATCAAGCGAGGCCAGCGGGCTGCCCGGTTCGGCGCGGATGGTCAGCACGCCTTCCGCGGCGTTCCACGACCAGAGCGCTGCGCGGCCTGAAGCGGCCGAGGTGTCTGCTGCAAACTGACCCATGATGCCCCGAGAATCAGAGCGAGGAGACAAACGCCTCGGCGGCGGCAAGTCCAGCCTTGGGGCCGACGGCGGAGGCAATGCCGGGATTTCCCAGCATGTCGTTGGCGACGCGGCGCACATCTTCGATCGTTACGGCATCGATATGGCGGAGCGTTTCCTCGACCGTGACGAGACGGTCGAAGGTGAGGAGCTCATAAGCGGAGGAACCGGCGCGGGCGGCGGGCGCCTCGGCGGACATGGCGAACTGGGCGGCGGCGACAGCCTTGGCGCGCGCGAGTTCCGCTTCGGTGGGGCCGGTGGCGGCCATGTCGTCCCAGATGGCTTGCGTGAGCTTGACGACTTCGGCGGCGTCGCCTGGATCGCAGCCGGCATAGACCGAGACGCGTCCGCAATCCGAATGCTGGTCACAGGACGCGTCGATCGTATAGGCAAGCCCTCTCGCCTCGCGGATATCCTGGAACAGGCGCGAAGCCATGCCGCCGCCAAAGATTTCCGCGAAGATGCGGGCGGCGAAACGATCCGGTGACCTGGCCGACACGGTGCGGCGGGCAAGGACGAGGTGGTTCTGTTCGAGCTTGCGTTGCGCCGTGCGTATGGCGGCGGCGGAGACCACAGGAGCGGCGGATGCGGGGGTTGGCGCGCCGGCGCGATGCGCGAGCCAGCGGTTGACGAGCGCAAGGATGGCGTCGCGATCGAAGGCGCCAGCGACAGTAACGACCGTGCGTCGCGGCGAGTAGTTGCCGGATGCAAAATCGACGAGATCGTCGCGTCGGATCGTGTCGAGCGTTTCCTCGGTTCCAAGGATGGGGCGGCCCAGCGGGTGGCCGTCATAGCTGGCGACCTGCGCCAGCTCGAAGACGAGGTCGTCGGGCTGGTCGGTTGCTTCGCCGATCTCCTGGCGCACGACGCCCTTCTCGCGCTCGATCTCCTCGGGCGGATGGTCGGGAGCGAAGGCCAGCGACAGCGCGACGTCGAGCATGTCGGGCGCATCAGGCGCGAGGCAGCGGACGAAGTAGTTGGTGAGCTCATAGCCGGTCGAGGCGTTCATGACGCCGCCACGTGCTTCCACGGTCTCGGCGATCTCGCGCGCACTGCGCCCGGCCGCGCTCTTGAAAGCCATGTGTTCGAGAAAATGCGCGAGGCCATTGCGGTCGTCGGCTTCATGGCGCGCGCCAGCAGCGAGGAAAACACCGACCGCGGCCGTGCGGAGGCCAGGCATCGGATCGAAGACGATGCGGGCGCCGTTCGGCAGGGTGACCACGTCGCGGCTCTCAGTCATCAGCCGGCCTTTGTCACGATGGCGTCGATACGCTGGCGGACGAAATCTGCGCTCATCGGGCCTGTGTCGAACTTCTCGGGCTTCGATGTGTAGGCGTGCGCGCGATCTGGCAGGGCGATGTCGATGCCGAGGGCCTGCTTCACGGTTTCGGGGAATTTTGCGGCGTGGGCTGTGGCGAGCGTCACCACCGGGCCATCGGCATGGCGTTCGCGGCGGGCGGCAGCAAGGCCGACAGCGGTGTGGGGGCATATGATCCAGCCGGTTTCGGCGTGGGTGCGTTTCATCTCGTCGATCGTCTCGCGATCGCTGACGCGCTCGGCCGCGAGACCCATATTTCCGAGTTTGGCCGCGGCCGCTTTCGGCAGCGGGGCCTCGCCTTTCGCGGCGAGCTGGGCGTAAGCGGTCGCGACGGCCGCGCCATCACGGCCCGAGGCTTCGAACAAGAGGCGTTCGAAGTTGGAGGGCAGCTGGATGTCCATGGCGGGACTGAGTGTCGGCGTGGTGGAGCCCTTGGTGAGCGGCAGACCGTCGATGAGGCGCGCCATGGCGTCGTTGGCGTTGACGGCGGCGGTGATCTCGACGCGGTTCAGAAGGCCGCAGCGCGCAGCGACATAACCAGCTAGCGCGTCGCCGAAATTCCCGGTGGGCACCACGAAACTGATATTGCGGTCACGGCCAAGCTGCGCCTGCGCCTGTGCGAAGTAGACGCTCTGGGCGGCGACACGTGTCCAGTTAATGGAGTTCACTGCCGCGAGACGTGTGCGGCGCCGGAACTGCTCGTCGGCCAGCAGCTGCTTCAGGATCGCCTGTGTGCCGTCAAAGTTCCCTTCGAGCGCCACGTTGTGGACGTTTTCGGCGCCGGTGGCGGTCATGAAGAGGCGCTGTGTCGGGGATACGCGGTTGAGCGGGTGCAGGATCACCATGTCGACGTGCTTGGAGCCGGCAAAGGCCGAGGCGGCCGCTCCGCCCGTGTCGCCGGAGGTGGCGCACAGGATGGTCATCCGCTCGCCGCGTAGGCCGAGGATATGATCGTAGAGTTGCGCGATAAGGCGCATCGCCACGTCCTTGAACGCCAGCGTGGGGCCATGGTGCAGCTCAAGCATCCAGCGGTCCGGACCTACCTGGGTCAGCGGCGCGATCGACTGGTGTGCGAACGGCGCATAGGCTCGCTCGCACATCTCGCGGATTGCCTGTTCCGGAAGACTGGAACCGGCGAAAGCAGAAAGGATGCGTGTCGCCGTCTCGACGTAGGTCGCCGTTGCGTTGGGCCGTTCGATCTGGGGGAAGGTGTCGGGGCTGAACAGGCCGCCATCCGGCGCAAGACCCATCAGGCTCGCCGACACGAAGTCGACGGGCGCGGCGTTTCCGCGGGTGGAGACGTATTTCATTTCCGGTCCTTGCCGAAGCGCAGGCGGCCCGCCCGCACGTGGAACAGGGCGTATATCACCGCAAACGCAATCGCCATCCCGAACCATGTCACGGCGTAGCCGATATGGGTTTCGGGCGGCGTCCGGGTGAGGAAATCTGGCATTCCGTTCAGCGGCGTCAGGATGAACGGGATGGAGAGGTTCGGCACGCCAAGATCAGCCGCCATGCCCGGAGGATCGAACCAGTGCCACTCGTTCCGCTCGGGCGCATTGTCGGCCGCCATCATCGGCTTCTCGGGCCAGGGCTCGATCAGGAAGCGTAGGGCAGGCTTCGCTTCCTCGGCGACCGGTAGCGCGGCGCCAGGGCCGCCAATGTCGAGCATCTCGAATCCGGTCTGCGCCAGCACGGCGCCGCAGGGCAGCCTCACCGCCTGAAACAGCCGCCAGCCCGCGACGCCCGCCGCATCGTGACCGAAAACACGCAGCGCCTTGCCGTCGCCGGCAGGTGGCGAGACCACGACGCCTGCATCGGGCCTGTCGCGGCACAGGACAGCTTCGGGCGGCTGCGGATCGACCTTCGCGGCCTGTTCGAACCTCGAGATCAGCTGAGCTTTCCATTCCGCCCGCTGGCTCTGCCAGACGCCCAGCGTGATCAGCGCTGCTAGCGCCGGGATCGCGATAAGCGTTAGGATGGGATAGGGGCGGAAGTGCATGTTGCGGGTTTAGCCTGCCCTGCGGGCTCGCACTACTCCCGCTAGTCCTGCAGGCGGCCTTCGCCGGCCTTGTGTTTCCACTGCAGCGCAAACAACAGGGCTTTCACAGGTCGCAACAGAGCCAGGCAGAAGGCAAAGGTCAGCGGCGGCCAGATCAGGAAGTGGACCCAACCCGGCGGGCGGATGGCGAATTCGAAGAACATCGCCGACGGCACGATTAAGATCAGCGCAGCGAACATGACGAAGAAGGCAGGACCATCGCCCGCGTCCGCAATCGTCAGATCAGCGCCGCAGGCGTCGCAGCGCTCCTTGAAGGTCAGGAAACCCCGGAACACCCTGCCCTCGCCGCAATTGGGGCAGCGGCACTTCATCCCGGCGGCGAATGCAGAAACGGCCATGACGACCTCAGGCGCTGGCGCCGGAGAACATCGGCGGCGCTACATAGAGGCCGAGATAGGTAACCAACCAGGTCGCCGCAACGACGATCCAGTTGAGTGCGACAACGTGGAACCCGAGTGGGCGCTCCTTGGTGGAGAAACCTGCGATGACGGCCACGGTCGACAGCGCGAGCAGCGCAAAGCCGATGAAGAACTGCAGCAGGTAGACGCGCGCCATCGCGTAGAGCCACAATGGTCCAACGGAGCCCGTCCGGAAGGTCGTGTCGCCCGACCATTGCTCCACAATGAACCAGATGCCGCCCAGCCCGAGGAGCAGCGCCCCGCTGGCGAGCGCCACGCTGAGCCAGATCTTGGCGCGCTTGAACGACATCAGAGCCGCAACGCCCACGCCGCCCGAGGCCAGCATCAGCAACGTGGCCCACAGCAACGGCCCCGCCGGATCAAACCGCGGCGAGACGACCGACGTCTCGCCCGACCGGAAGTTGTACGACAGCGCCGAGAAGATACGGCCGGTGAAGGTCTCGTCGGCCGGGCTGATGAAGGGCGGGCCGCCCTCCCGCGTCAGCGGAAGGACGGCGCCAAGCCAGAGCGCAATGACGATTGCCTGAATGGCAAGGAAGCCGAATAACGCAGCTTTCCTGCTCATCGATCAGGTCAGTGTTCGAGGCCAGGCGCGCCCGAGCCCCAGACGATGTGCGGGGCGACGTACACGAAGGCGAACAGGAACAGCCACACCACGTCGACGAAGTGCCAGTACCAGGCAGCGAACTCGAAGCCGAGATGTTTGTCCGGCTTCATCCCGCCAGCCATCAGGCGGCCGAGGCAGACCATCAGGAACAGCGTGCCGATGATGACGTGCGCGCCGTGGAAGCCGGTCGCCATGAAGAAGGCCGAACCGTATTCCGACTTGTCGTAGCTGAAGCCAGCTTCCGAATACTCGACGACCTGGAAGGCCGTAAACGAGATGCCGAGGATAATCGTCAGCAACAGGCCGATCTTCGCGCCCTTGCGATCGCCCGATTGCAGAGCGTGGTGAGCCCACGTCACGGTCGTGCCTGAGAGAAGCAGGATGAGTGTGTTGATCAGCGGGAGATGGAAGGGGTCGAACGGGCGAACTCGCGTGCCGTCCGTCTGCGGCACCGGCCATTCCGACCAGCCGGCAAGACCCGGATTGTTGGCAAGGTCGGCGTGCTCCGGCAGAGCGCGGAGCTGGTGGAAGATCGCCATCTCGAAGAACTGCCAGAACCAGGCGACGAAGAACATCACTTCCGAAGCGATGAACAGGATCATGCCGTAGCGGAGGGAGATCTGGACGACCTCCTTGTGATCGCCGGCGCGGCTTTCCTTGAGGACGTCGCCCCACCAGCCAATGAGCACGAAGACAAGCGCCACGAAGCCCGGGAGCGGGCCCCACCAGGCGCCCTGCGGAACGAACCACAGGCCCTTCAGCATGCCGGCGGTGCCCAGCACCATGACCAGCATCGAGAGTGACCCCAGCAGGGGCCACGGGCTCGGTTTCACCAGGTGGTAGTCGTGCTTGACGTCGCCGGCCATGGCTGCAGTCCCTCAGCTCGCGCGGGAATCGGGCAAAGCCCTGTTCCCGCAGTCATTTATTATTCTACCGCCGGTCTAGTTGACCGCGGATGCGTCCTCAAGCCGCGCAGCGGAGGCCTGGGGCCCCGATGAGCGGAAATACGTGTACGAAAGCGTGATTCCCCGAACGTCGTCGGCCTGCCAGTCCTTGGCCATGTCCGGATCGACGAAGAAAACCACCGGCAGTTTCACGGTCTTGCCGGGCTCGTAGGTCTGTTCCTTGAAGCAGAAGCACTCGATCTTCTTGAAATACAGGCCAACCTTCTCGGGTATGACGTTGTAGCTCGCCATGGCCCGGATCGGTTTGTCCGATGTATTGGTCACTTCGTAGAAGACCATCATCTTCTCGCCGATCTTCATGTCGACGTAGTTCTGGGTCGCGCGGAACTTCAGTGGAGCGCCGGGAGCGACGTTTGCGTCGAACGCCACGCGGACTTCCCGCTCGAGCACCGTCTTGGGCGCCTCGGTTGCCACCTGTGTCGTGCCGCCAAAGCCGGTCAGGCGGCAGAAGGTCGAATACAGCGGTTCGGCCGCGAAGCTCAGCGCCAGCATGGCGACAGGCACGATCGAGACAATAAGGGTGGTGATCTTAGCGCGCTTGTTCATAGGTCGCGCACCAGAACCTGGGCGCCCATCTTCGTCATGGTCAGCGTGAACAGCACGATGACGAAGGCGAACAGCGCCAGCGCGATCCACTGGCCGCGACGCCTGCGGGCCTTTGCCTGCTCGGGCGTAACCTTGACGAATTCGCCGGTCGGAATGGCTTCACGGCTGTCGAAAATGGCGCCGGAGATTCCGCCACGAGTTGGCTCGGCCGGGGCCGCCGCTTTCGGAGCGGCGCTGCCTTCAGGTTCGCCTTCCCAGTCCGTGATCTGACCCTTGTCCAGCATCATGCACCCCCTCCGACAGCGAAGTGCAGCGGAAGAACGTGTTCGACCAGCAGCGCGGCGAACAGGGCGAACAGGTAGAGGATGGACACGCCGAACATCGCTTTGGCATGGCGCATGTCGGCGGGAGCGTCTGCATCGCCCGCGCGGCTCATGAACACGCGGAGGGCGAACCAGAGGAAAGCGCCGCCGCCGAGCGCGGCCACGACAAGATAGATCATGCCGCCAAGACCCGTGATCACCGGCGCGAGACCGAAGGGCGCGACGATCAGCGTGTAAAGCAGGATCTGGAGACGGGTTTCCCTGGCGCCGCGCGTGACCGGCAGCATCGGCACGCCAGCCCGGGCGTATTCCTTCGAAGTCCAAAGCGACAGCGCCCAGAAGTGCGGCGGCGTCCAGAGGAAGATGAGGCCGAAGAGGATCCAGGCGTCGGCGGGCGCATTACCCGTGGCGGCGGCCCAGCCGATCACCGGCGGGAAGGCGCCCGCGGCGCCGCCGATCACGATGTTCTGCGCCGTCGAACGCTTAAGCCACATCGTGTAGACGACGGCGTAGAAGAAGATCGAGAAAGCCAGCAGAGCGGCGGCAAGCGGCGTCGCGGCAAGAGCCATCAGCGTGACGGAAATCGCCGACATGATGAGGCCGAACGAGAGCGCCTCTTCCCGTGCAATGAGGCCGGCGGGAACCGGGCGGCCGACCGTGCGCGCCATCAGCGCGTCAATATCCGCATCATACCACATATTGAGCGCGCCGGCTGCGCCCGAGCCGAGCGCCAGCGCGAACACGGAGATCGCAGCGGCGAAGGGGGGCATGTCGACCGGGGCGGCGATCAGGCCGGCAAGCGCCGTAAACACCACCAGCGCCATCACGCGCGGCTTCATCAGGCGCACATAGTCCATCGCGCTCGCCTGGCTGGTGGAAGCCTGGGAGGTCACGGTGGGCGTGCTGATGAGGCTCGCGTCAGACATCTGGTTTTGCGCTGCAGCCCGGACCGTGGGGCCCGGGCTGCATTCGCCCTATTACTTGAACCGCGGAAGGTCGTTGTACTGGTGGAACGGCGGCGGAGAGGACAGTGTCCATTCCAGCGTCGTCGCACCCTCGCCCCACGGATTCGCTTCGGCCTTGCGGCGGCGGATCATCGCCTCGACCAGACCGATGAAGAACACGATTGTCGCTGCAGCAGCGACCCAGTAGCCGATCGTCGACCAGTGATGCCACTGCTCGAAAGCCGGCGAGTAGTTCACATAGCGGCGCG
The DNA here is from genome assembly GCA_044224605.1 of Hyphomonadaceae bacterium. Lineage (GTDB taxonomy): Bacteria > Pseudomonadota > Alphaproteobacteria > Caulobacterales > Hyphomonadaceae > UBA7672. The sequence continues at coordinate 69,200 of JBGAKC010000009.1, read as the reverse complement.
GCATGCCCTGCAGACCAAGGAAGTGCTGCGGGAAGAAGATCAGGTTGGAGCCGATGAACATCAGCCAGAAGTGCAGGCCGCCGAGGAAGCCGTTATATTTCACGCCCCACATCTTCTCGAACCAGTAGTACCAGCCGCAGAACAGCGTGAAGACAGCGCCCAGCGACAGCACGTAGTGGAAGTGCGCCACGACGTAATAAGTGTCGTGCAGCGCGTGATCGACGCCAGCGTTGGCAAGCACGACGCCCGTGACGCCGCCAACCGTGAACAGGAAAATGAAGCCGATCGCCCACAGCATCGGCACCTTGAACTCGATGGAGCCGCCCCACATCGTGGCGATCCAGCTGAAGATCTTGATGCCTGTCGGAACCGCAATGACCATCGTGGCGGCTACGAAGTAGGCCTTCAGGTTCACGTTCATGCCGACCGTGTACATGTGGTGCGCCCACACGATGAAGCCGATGAAGCCGATCGCGACCATGGCGTAGGCCATGCCGAGATAGCCGAACACGGGCTTCTTCGAGAACGTCGAGATGACGTGGCTGATGATGCCGAAGCCAGGCAGGATCATGATGTACACTTCAGGGTGACCGAAGAACCAGAACAGGTGCTGGAACATGATCGGGTCGCCGCCGCCCGAGATCTCGAAGAACTTCGAGCCGAAGTTGCGGTCCGTCAGTAGCATGGTCAGTGCGCCGGCGAGGACGGGGAGCGCGAGAACAAGCAGGAACGCCGTCACCAGCACCGACCAGGCAAACAGCGGCATCTTGTGCAGCGTCATGCCCGGGGCGCGCATGTTGAGGATGGTGACGATGAAGTTGATGGCGCCGAGGATGGACGAGATACCCGCAACGTGAAGCGAGAAGATGACGAGATCCATCGCAAGGCCCGGATGGCCCGTCACGCTCGAGAGCGGCGGATAGAGCACCCAGCCGCCGCCGAAGCCGTTGGCGCCCGCAGGACCTGGAACAAACATCGACAGGATCAGCAGGAAGAACGAGACCGGCAGCAACCAGAACGAGATGTTGTTCATGCGCGGCATCGCCATGTCCGGCGCGCCGATCATCAGCGGCACAAACCAGTTGCCGAAGCCGCCGATCAGGGCGGGCATGACCATGAAGAAGATCATGATCAGGCCGTGCATCGTCGTGATGACGTTGTAGTTGTGTTCGGTGCCGAAGAAGCCGCCGAACGCCGTGCCGTTGAAGTACTGAAGTCCAGGCTCGGCCAGTTCCGCGCGCATGAAGCCCGAGAACACGAAACCGACGATTCCCGCGCACATCGCGAAGACCAGGTAAAGCGTGCCGATGTCCTTGTGGTTCGTGGAGAACAGCCAGCGAGCCGGGCTGTACCACTTCGGATCGTGGTGATCGTGGGCATGGTCGTCATGGGCGTGACCGTGCCCATGTCCGTGGTCATGTCCGTGACCGTGGTCGGCTGTCTTCGTATCGCTCGACATCTTACGGCTCCCTGATCCTATTGCGCCGCAGCGACTTGCGTGGGTTTCAGAACCTGCACGCTGTCGAGGTAGGCCCTGCCCGCGTCAGGCGACGTCTTCGCCTGCACGAGCCACTCGTTGTACTGGGCTTCCGGCAGAATGCGCAGCTCGATCGGCATGTTGCTGTGGTCCTTGCCGCAAAGCTCGGAGCACTGACCATAGTATACACCCGGCTCGTCAACCTTGAACCAGAGCGAGTTCAGGCGGCCCGGAACAGCATCAACCTTAAGCATGAACTGCGGCATCGCCCAAGCGTGGATCACGTCACGCGCTGCGATCTTGAGGCGGATATAACGTCCGGCTGGGGCAACCATCGGATAGTCGACCGAGAGCTGAGCTATGTCGCCACGCTCCGGCTTGAGCGGACGATCGGCGTCGCCCGCCTTGAGCATACGCGACTCGACAGTAAATTCGTTGTCGGTGCCGGCGCCGTACATGTAGTCCCAATACCACATGTTGCCGTGGACCTTGATGTCCACGACCTGCGCTTCCGGAACCTTGGCGCCGCCGAACTCCACGTCCTGTTCGTAGAGCAGCGGGAACGAACCTTTAGCGATCCACACGAGGATCAGCACTGGCACCACCGTCCAGACGATCTCCACCAGCGTATTGTGGCTGAACTTCTTCGGCGTCGGGTTGGAGCGCTTGTTGTAGCGGATCATCACCCACATCAGCAGCGCCGTTACGAACAGCGTGATCACCGTGATGATGATCAGCAGCTCGTTATGAAACGCGTGCACTTTCTTGGCGGTTTCGGTGACCGAGGGCTGGAAATCAATTCCGCCCTGAATGGGACTCGCCCAGGCTGAGCCGCCGGCGACCAGGCTGGCGACGCCCAGCGACCAGTATTTCCAAGCCCTGCTGCGCATTTTTGTCCACATCCTCCAGCCAGATGCGTGAAACCCGGGCTGTAACGTGATATCCTGCCCGATGCCACCACTCCGATCCGCCCCGCCGGGTGCATAGTGTCGCAGGCGGTCCGATTCGATTTGGTCGGCGCGAGGTCGCTATCAGAGGCACAAGGAGTTGGGAAGATGAGCACCCGGTTTCGATTGGGGATTTCGGTCCTGATCGCCATGCTCGCCGCCCCTCTTACGGCGTATGCGCAGGGCGCCGTGACCGTTATCGGGGGAGGCATGGCCAAAGAATGCTATGAGGCCGTGGAATTCAGCAGAGTTCCGGCCGCCAAGGCGCTGGATGTCTGCGATCAGGCGTTGGATCTCGAGCGCCTCAGTGCTCGCGACAGGGCGGCCACCTACACCAACCGCGGCATCCTCTACATGCGGGCTGGCAACAACACCCGCGCCCTGTGGGACTACCAGCGCAGCCTTGAGGTCATGCCCAAGCTTCAGGAAGCCAAGGTCAATCTCGGCGCCGCGCTCTATAATCTGAAGCGGTACCCTGAAGCACTGGTCGCGCTCAATGAGGGGGTCGGCACGGACTCGCTCGATGCCAAGGCGATCGGCTATTACAATCGCGGCCTGACGCACGAGAAACTCGGCGATATCCAGTCGGCTTACGAGGATTTCCGTCGGGCGCTGCAGACGAACCCGGAATTCAAGCAGGCGGCCGACCAGATGGCTCGCTTCACGGTTGTCCCGGCGGAGAGCTGAAAGCAGTCCGCCGCAGCGCTGTCATTTCGACCCGCCCCGCCCTATCTAGGCAGGCAGGGACAGTTTTGGCCGAGGTGACCTCATGACCGACCGCAGCCTGATCGAAAGCGCCGGCGTCGGATTGTCGAAAGCCGCTGGCATTCTCGACGAAGCGCTGGCCGGCGCCGAGGACGGCGAGATTTACGCGGAGAACATTCGCTCCGAGTCCTTCCTCTTCGACGACGGCCGCCTGAAATCAGCTTCCTATGACAGTGGCCAGGGCTTCGGTCTCCGCATCGTCTCCGGCGAGACAACCGGTTACGCGCATGCCAGCGAAATCTCCGAAGGTGCGCTCCGCCGCGCCGCAACGGCTGCTTCCGCCGCCAAGCGTGGCCGCTCTGGCATTCTCGCCGTCGGCCCGACGCCGGTAAACCGCCGCCTTTATGCGGACGTCGATCCTACTGCAGCGCCCGACTTCGTCACCAAGACTGGCCTACTCGCCGAGATCGACGCCTGGTGCCGCGCGCAGGATCCGCGGGTCGTGCAAGTGTCCGTGTCCCTGGCAGGCTCGCGCACAACGGTCGAGATCGTCCGTTCCGGCGGCGCAAGCGTCGCTGAAGCGCGCCCACTTGTCCGTCTCAACATCTCCGTCACGCTTGAAAAAGAAGGCCGCCGCGAAACCGGATCGGCCGGCGCCGGTGGCCGCGCCGCCTATGACGAGTGGATCCAGCCGGATCGCTGGAAGGCGCTGGCCCAGCGCGCCCTGCGCAAGGCCGAGATCAATCTCGATGCTGTCCCCGCTCCCGCGGGTGAAATGGAAGTCGCGCTCGGACCGGGCTGGACGGGCGTGCTGCTCCACGAAGCGGTGGGCCACGGCCTCGAAGGGGACTTTAACCGCAAGGGCTCGTCCGTCTATTCGGGCCGCATCGGCGAGCAGGTGATGGCGAAGGGCGTCACCATCGTCGACGACGGCACGATCGCCAACCGCCGCGGCTCGCTCTCCTTCGACGATGAAGGCACGCAGACGCAACGCACGATCCTCGTCGATGACGGCCGCCTCGTCGGCTACATGCAAGACCGTCAGAACTCCCGCCTCATGGGCGTCGCCGCAACCGGCAATGGACGCCGCGAAAGCTACGCAAACGCCCCAATGCCGCGCATGACCAACACCTTCATGACCGGCGGCGCCCACGATCCCGAAGAGATCGTTCGTTCCATCAAGAAGGGCATCTGGGCTGTCGATTTTGGCGGCGGCCAGGTCGATATCACCAACGGCCAGTTCGTGTTCCAGTGCACCGAGGCTTACCTTGTCGAGAACGGCAAGGTCGGCGCGCCGGTCAAGAACGCGACGCTGATCGGCCATGGCCCGACGGTGATGAACAACATCTCGATGGTCGGAAACGACTTCGCAATGGACGACGGCGTCGGCACATGCGGGAAGGCCGGCCAGTCAGTGCCTGTGGGCGTTGGTCAGCCCTCGCTGAAGATCGACTCGATTACCGTCGGCGGCGCCGGGGGCTAAGCCCCGGCCCCTTGCCTCTTACTCAGCCGCCTGCGGCGCCGGCGTCTCGTCGCCCCTTGGCCTGTCCTTGAGATGCGCGAGCTTGTTCAGGAACGGACTCGCGATCCCGAGCGCCACGCCAATGCCGATGCCCCAGAGGCCGACATTGGTGAAGACGTCGGCATAGGTCTTCAGCGCCAGCCCAGGATCGAGCACCTGCCCGCCAACGGTTTCCTGCGCCGTCAGCTTGGTGATCTGCGCCTGCACAGCCTGCGCGATCGAGGAGCCGAGATACCAGGTCGCCATCATCGTCGCTGCGATCGGCGCCGGCGTCAGCTTCGTCATCGCCGACAGGCCGACAGGCGACAGGAACAGCTCTCCCGTGGTGTGCAGCAGGTAGAGCAGGATGAGGAAGATCAGCGGAACCTTGAACTCTGCATCCGCGTACTGCACGCCCCAGACCAGCACCAGGAAGCCCGCGCCGACTTGGATCAGACCTAGTGCGAACTTGAACGCGTCGCCCGGGTCTTTCTTGTGTCGCCCCAGCCAGGTCCACATCGCCGCGAAGATTGGCGCGAAGATCAGGATGAAGGCGCCGTTGAAGCTCTGCGTCTGCCCTGATGTTACGCAACCTCCGGCGATGCACAGCTGCGAAGAGCGTTCGGAGAACTGCGACAACGCCGAGCCCGCGAGTTCGAACAGCGTGAAGAACACGACGGATGCGAGCACAAGGATCAGCGCAAGGATCAGCTTGCCCGATTCCGCCAGCGTCGCCTTGGTGAACATATAGTAGACGAAGAACGCCAGCATCCCGAACGAGGCGATGGTCAGCGCCGTGTTGACGATCGGCTCGCGCTGCACCAGCAGCCAGACGAGACCAACGCTCAGCAATGCCAAGATATAGATCAGCCACTCGCGGTTGATCGGTCCGAACAGCGGCTTCTTCAGCAGCTCCGGATTGGGCGGCAGTCCGAGTTCAGCGGGAAGCTGCGCCGGGCCAGGCGTGAAGAACAGCAGGCGGCGGCGTACGAACACCAGCCAGCCAAGCAGCATGCCGATGCCGGCGAGGCCGAAGCCCGCCCACCAGCCGATCTTCGCGCCCACGAGCGCACACAGCACCTGCGCCCAGAAGGCGCCGAGGTTGATCCCGTAATAGTAGAGCGAGAAGCCGCCATCGCGGCGTGGGTCATCCTTGGTGTAGAGCTGGCCGACCTGCGTAGCGAGGTTCGCCTTCAGGAAACCGACGCCCATGATGATCAACGACAGCGCAAGGAAGAAGGCGCTCATGTAGAAGGGCTGCTGGCCCTCGACGATCATCTGGTAGCCGTCGGCGGCCTCTGTCTTCGGATTGTCGATCGGAATGATGTTGGGCAGCGCCGCATTTCCGCTGAACCCTTTGATCTCCATGCCCGGCGCCTTTTCTGGCCCGATCTCCGCGGGGCCGAACTCATAACGCTGGCCTTCGACCACGACCCAGGCCTTGCGCTCATCCTGCCGGCCTTCAGCCGCGATGTCGTAGCGCTGGCCTTGATAGACGAGCACGTTGCGCGCCGGTTCCTGCTCCACCGCCATGGTAAGGTGGCCTGCGACCAGCAGGAGTGCGCCGAAAGCGACAGCCTTTGTCGTGCCGAGATAACGGTCAGCCAGCATCCCGCCGATCAGCGGCAGCAGGTAGACCAGCGATGTGTAGGATCCGTACTGGCCCGAGGCGGCTTCATCGGAGAAGAGGAAGTGCTGCGTCATGTAGACGAACAGGATCGTCCGCATACCGTAGTAGGAGAACCGTTCCCACATCTCGGTGAAGAAGATGATGTGGAGGCCCTTGGGCTGCCTGCGGAGCTGCAGGATGACCGGAAAGCCCGTGACCACGGTGATCACGATGCCGATCAGGATAATGATGTCCATGAAGTCCTCGCCCCAAATGCCCTTTGCGGGTCCGAGGGGATGATCAACATGCGCAACGTGCAGGCTCAAGCCCTTGAATCGGCTTGGCTCGGCAAGGATTTGCCCCGAAACGACAATGACGGGCCGTTTGTCGCGGGTTACCTCGCGTCGGACTGGTCTCGAGCAACCGGGCCGGTCACGAGCCCGTCATGAGGCTTCTGCCGTTGTTGTTGGCCAATAAGAACTTCCGCTAACTCGCCGAAACGCTCCGGGAGGACGACGTCAGCATGTTTCGCCGCTTCAGCGGAGCCGTCGGCGTTGCCGCACTGCTCACAGGACAAGCCTTTTCCCAGGAACAGGCCCCGGCCAGCTCCGGCGGCGAGGTTCAGGTGTTCGATCCCGCCTATTTCGCCCGCTACAACCCCAGCAACGTGCTGGAAATGGTGAACCAGGTTCCGGGCTTCTCCGTGCAGGAAGGCGACGCCGTGCGCGGCTTCGGCGGCGCCGCAGGCAACGTGTTGATCAACGGCGAGCGTCCCTCAACCAAGACCGGCCTCGCGCCCCTGCTCCAGCGCACGCCCGCGGCAGGCGTCATCCGCATTGAACTCGTAACGGGCCAGTCAGCAAAGCTCGACATGCGCGGCCTCACCAAGGTGGTGAACATTGTCCTGCGTGAAGACGTCGCCTCCCAACCCATCAATTACGACGTCCAACTCCGCGGCACGCATGACAACCGCCTCCAGGGCCAGGTCATCCTCTCGACCCAGCAGCGACTCTTTGGCGGCCAGGTCAATCTCTCTGTGGTCCACAACACCGTCGCCGGCGGCGGGCCAGGCGGAGGAGCGTTCGTTGATTCCGGTCGCGAGAAATACACGCCTTCCGGCACGCCTTACGAGCACGGCGTCGGCTTCACGCAGCAACAGCCCGAGATCTATGCCGGCAACTTCGAATACGAGACCGATCTCGGCTGGGCCAAGCTCCGCCTGAACGGCGGCATCGACATTGTCGGCATCGGCGTCAATCGCTACTTCGAGAACTACACGCCCGACGCCAACGGCGTCCTCAGCAGCCGCGAAACCACGCTCACGCGGATTCACGAGAACGAATACACGTTCGGCGGCGACATCGAACACAAGCTTGGCGAGAGTCTGTCTGCCAAGCTGATCACCTTCAACCGTCGCAGCGAGTCCGAGGTCAACTCGACCTTCAGCGTCTTCAACGGTCCTGGCGCCTTCTTGCTCAGCCGCGCCAGCATTCCGGAAGGCACGAGCGGCGAGAACATCCTGCGCGCTCAGCTCAACTGGAAGCTAAACGACAGCCATTCCCTCGATTTCGCAGCCGAGACGGCTTACAATTTCCTTGAGAACATCACCGCCTTCACCAACATCGACGGTCCGGTCACGACGATCGGCTATTTCGACGGCTCCGACACCAAGGTCGAGGAATTCCGGAACGAGTATCAGGTCTCCGATGTCTGGACCGTGTCCCCGAGCCTTACGATCGAACCGGGTTTCAAGTTCGAAACCTCGACTATCAAGCAGTTCGTCAACTATCCCGATGACACTGACGGCAATCCGGCTACCGCGCGCGACGATCTTAACGTTGAACGCGACTTCGAATACCCCAAGCCCTCAATCACCGGCACCTGGCGCATCGGGCCGGAACAGCAGCTCCGCGTCTCCTACGAACGCGAAGTCGCGCAGCTGTCGTTCTCCGACTTCGTCACATCGGTCGAGCTGGTAAACAGCCAGACCACCAGCGGCAACACGAACCTTGTTCCCGAACGCACGTGGGCGTTCCGTACGGAATACGAGCAGAAGTTCTGGAAGGGCGGCGTCCTCACCCTGTTCGGCACGTACGATCAGGTCGAAGACGTGCAGGACTTCGTACCTATCCAGATCACCACTGGTTCGGGTACAGTCACCGTCGACGCCCCCGGCAATATCGGCGACGGCACACGCTGGTCGCTCGGCTTGCGCGCCACGGTCCCTCTGGAATTCCTCGGCCTCCCCGGCGCCCGCATCGACACATCGCTCGTGGGCGGCGGCTCGGAGGTTAGCGACCCCGTAACCCTTCAAACGCGCGAATTCTCTGACGAGTTCAAGGAGAACTTCTCGATCTCCTTCCGTCACGACCTGCCGGAACAGAAACTCGCCTACAACATCAGCTACAATGATGGCGGCCCCGGCACGGCCTATCGCTTCAACGAAATCTCCCGTCGCTCACGCGAAGATCCGGATCTGTCCTTCTGGGTCGAGACGTCGGCCTTCTTTGGCATCCGCATCCGCGCCGGCGTCAACGATCTGTTTGCCTCCGATTTTGCACGCACGCGCGTCATCTCGCAGACGACCCGCGCCTCGTCCGCGCTCAATCGCATCGAGCAGACGCACTCGTCCAACGGGGTGCAGCCCTACATCCGGATTTTCGGAAAGTTCTAGATACGCACTTCCGCGAATGCGCGCCTGAGGTCGCGCTTCCATGGGCCGTGATACTTCGCGAGCAGCTTCTCGGAGGTGGTGACGCCGCTCTCGGCGATCTCGTCCAGCCATGCGAGGAATATTGTTTCGTCCTTGCCGGACGCGTTCAGCTTCTTGCGCCGCTTCAGCCCGCCCGCAGCCAGCCTCAGCACGTCCTTCGCAACAGCCTGCGCATTCGTGTTCCGGATCGGCGCCTTTAGTCCCTGCATCGGCACCGCCGATCGCAGGGCCTGCCGCTCGGCAGCCGTCCAGCCCTTCACGAGTTCCCATGCGCCATCCAGTGCGACCTCATCATAGAGCAACCCGACCCAGAACGCCGACAGCGCACACAGGCTGTCCTGCTGCCCTGCATCGGCTCCGCGCATCTCGAGGAAGGTCTTCAGGCGCACTTCCGGGAAGATGGTCGAGAGATGATCGTCGAAATCGTCCATCGCCGGACGTTCGCCCGGCAGGATCGGCAGCTTGCCCGCCATGAAGTCACGGAACGACAGACCCGATGCATCGAGATATCTGCCCTCGCGCCGGGCGAAATACATCGGCACGTCGAGCGCGTAGTCGACATACTGCTCGAACCCGAAGCCTTCTTCGAACGCAAACGGCAGCATGCCGGTGCGATCCGGATCCGTGTCTGTCCACACATGCGAGCGATACGACAGGAAACCGTTGGTGCGGCCCTCAGCAAACGGCGAGTTGGCGAACAGCGCCGTTGCGATTGGCTGCAGCGCGAGGCTCACGCGCAGCTTCTTCACCATGTCCGCTTCGGAGCCGAAATCGAGATTGGTCTGCACCGTGCAAGAGCGGAACATCATCTGCCGCCCGAGCCGGCCAACCTTCTCCATGTAGGCCTTCATGATGCCGTAGCGGCCCTTGGGCATCATCGGCGTCTCATCAAATGACCAGATCGGCGAGAAGCCGAGGCCGAGGAAGTCCACGCCCATCGGCTTGCTCACCTCCCGCGTCTCGCGCAGGTGATCGCTGATTTCCTTGCAGGTCTCGTGAATGCTCTCGAGCGGCGCGCCAGAAAGCTCGAACTGCCCGCCCGGCTCCAGGCTTACGCTCGCCGAATTCCTCTTGAGGCCGATGATGTGTCCGCCCTCGACGATCGGCGTCCAGCCGAACTCCGTCGCGAGCCCCTCCAGCAATCCCTTGATCGAAGCCGGCCCATCATACGGCACGGGCCGCAGCGTTCCTTCGATGAAACCGAACTTCTCGTGCTCCGTGCCGATGCGCCATTGCGCCTTCGGCTTCGACCCGCTCGCCAGCCGCTCAACGAGCTCGCGCTTGCTGCCGATACGCGGCGCGGCCTCGTCGATGTCGCGAGTGGGAGTCGTCATGCAAACATCCGTCCGGGGGGCCAGTCCTCACCAGCCAGATAGGTATGCGGGCTTAAGAGCGCCAGCAGACCCCGTCAAATGTTCGATTTGTGAAGGAAAACTATCCGGAACTGATAGCCTAACGTCGCCAGTCGCCTCGCAAGGCCTGCCACAGCGCAAGCGCCGCGACGGCAGCCGTCTCTGCTCTGAGGATGCGTGGTCCAAGCCCGACCGGCCTCACAAAGGGATGCTCGCGCAGCCGTTTGCGTTCCGCAGGCGAGAACCCGCCCTCGGGCCCGATCAGGATCGCCGCCGCCCCATCGCCAAGATCGCGCAGGACATCTGCGATAGGCCCAGCCTTGCCGGCCTCTCCACCCCAGGGCTTGCCGCCCTCGTCGCCCGCCTCATCCGCATAGATCAGCACGCGCCCCGGATCCCACCCTGCCAGCAGGGCGGGCAGCTTCACCGCTTCCCGCACCGGCGGCACATCCAGCCGCTCCGTCTGCTCCGCCGCCTCGACCGCAAGCCGCGCCAGCCTGTCGACCCGCACGGTGTCCGCATCCGTTCGCTCGGTAATCACCGGCACGATCTTCGCGGCCCCCAGCTCAACCGCCTTCTCGACCACGAAATCCGTCCGGGCCTTCTTCAGCGGCGCGAACAGCAGCCAAAGGTCCGGCGTTCCCGCCTGCTCCCGCAGCCGCTTCACCAGCGCCAGCCGCGCCGTGCTCTTGGTTACCGCCGCGACGCTCGCCTCGAACTCCCCGTCTCGCCCATTGAATAGCCGCGCCGGATCGCCCACACCCAGCCGCAGCACGCGCGTCAGGTAATGCGCCTGATCGCCATCGATCAGGATATCCGCGCCCTCGGAAAGATCGGGGGCGACGTAAAGCCGGGGTGTCGCGCTCATGGCTCCGCGCTATACCGGCCCGGCGCTGCTGCCAAGGACCACATGACCGAACCCGCCGCCCCCACAGCCCCCGCCGACGCCGTTCGCGGCTCATGGGTGATGCGCGCGCCGGCCTTCATGCGCCCCTACCTGCAGCTGTCGCGCTATGATCGCCCGGCCGGTTTCTGGCTTCTCGGCCTGCCCTGCCTGATAGGCATCGCCCTCGCCCGCGCGCCGTACAGCTTCATCCCATCCGACGCCTGGCTCGCGTCACTCTTTGTGATCGGCGCCATCGCCATGCGTGGCGCCGGCTGCACCTACAATGACATCCTAGACCGCGACATCGACGCGAAGGTCGCCCGCACAGCGCTCCGCCCGCTCCCCTCGGGCGCCGTCACGCTGAAGCAGGCATGGCTCTGGCTGCTCGCCCAGTGCGCCATCGGCCTCGCCGTCCTGCTCTGCCTGCCAGATTTTGCGAAGCTTGTGGCGCTCGGCGCGATTCCCATGGTCGCGCTCTACCCGCTCATGAAGCGCATCACATGGTGGCCGCAGGTCTGGCTCGGCCTCACCTTCAACTCGGGCGTACTCGTCGCCGCAGCCGCCACACAGGGCGGGATCCACCTGGCCGACTTTGTCCTCTACGCCGCCCTGATCTTCTGGACGCTTGGCTACGACACGATCTACGCCATCCAGGATCGCGAGGACGACGCCCTCATCGGCGTCAAATCCACCGCTCGCCGCTTCGGCAATTCGATCAAGCCGGCCGTCACCATAATCTACGTGATCTGCATCGCCCTGGCCGCGACAGCTGGTTACCTCGCCCTTGCGCGCTTCAATGAAACCGCGATCCTGCCGATCCCGCCTGCCTATGGCGTCGCGGCTGTTGCGCCGTTCGCGCTCCACCTGATCCAGCAGGTTGTCCGCCTTGATCCCGACAATGGCGATCTCGCCCTCGATCTCTTCCGGGCCAATCGCGACGCCGGCGTCCTTCTCTTCGCAGGCTGGGCCTTCATCGCAGCCGCAATCTAGCGGATACTGTCTGCCAAGATCGCATCCGGGAGACGGGCATGGCCGACGAAAAACAGTCTACGGACAAGAAAAAGGTCAATCCTGTCTTCTTCGCCGGTCCCGCGGCGGCCATCATCGCCGGCGTCAGCGCCGTGTTCATCTCCACGAGCAACCGCAAAGAACCCGAGGCGCCCGCCCCGCAGGAGGTTGCCCAGCCGGGCGCCACCGATCCCGTCGCGCAGCCCGCCCAGTTCGGCCAGTCCGATCCGAACGCCCCGCAGCCGCCAACGCCTCCGGCCGACACCAACAGCGCCGTCTCGCCCGATGGTTCGTCGGTCGCCTTCTCCGATGAATCGCTGACCTACAGTGCGGCGCTTCCGCCTGGCCCGGCGAACGATCCGAACCTCGCAGCCCTCCGCAAGGACGCGCAGAACTATCTTGCTTCAATGAAGAAGGAAGCGCGCAGCCAGCACGATGAGTTCAAGAAGCAGGGTGGCGGTTCGCCCGCCTGGCCGTGGGAAGTTATGATAAGGTGGGACTACACCGCGAAGGCTGGCGACATTGTCAGCCTGTTCGGCACGTCCTACGAGTTCACCGGCGGCGCCCATGGCATGACGCGCTTCGACACGCTCATCGCCCGCACTTCCGGCGCCAGGCTGACTGTCGATAGCATGCTGCAAGGCGGCCTCTCGCCCGCCATCGTCATCGCCATGTGCGAAGCGCTGAAGGTCGAGAAGAAGAAGCGCATCGACACCCCTACCATCTTCGACGAGCCCATCGTCTGCGCCGGCCCCAACGCCAACGTGAAGATCGACCGCGCCAAGCTCGTTCTCGCCCCGTCCGACAAGGCGGGCAAGTTCGGCGGTCTCTACGCTTACTATGAACCCTACGAAGTCGGCGCCTATGCCGAGGGCTCCTACGTCATCACGATCCCGCAGGAGATATTCGCTCAGGACCTGAAACCCGAGTTCAAATCACTCTTCGCCGGTGATCCGCCGCCGCCCAAGGACTAACGCCGCGCGCGGAAGAATGCCTTCAGCATTGCGGAGGATTCCTCCGCGATCACGCCGGCCTCGACCCGCGGACGCCAATGGCACGTCGGCTGTTCGAAGAAGCGCGGGCCGTTGGCGACGGCGCCGCCCTTCTCGTCCGCCGCGCCGTAGACGACGCGTCCGATCCGCGCATGGCTGATCGCTCCGGCGCACATCGCGCAGGGCTCCAGCGTCACGTAGAGCGTCAACCCCATCAACCGGTAATTGCCAAGCTTCGCCGCAGCCGTACGCATAGCCAGCACTTCGGCATGGCCGGTCGGATCGTGCAGCGCGATGGGATGGTTGTGCGCCTCGGCCACCACTTCGCGCGTCGCGGGATCAACCACGATAGCGCCGATCGGAGCTTCGCCCGCATCAGCAGCGGCCTGCGCCAGCACCAGCGCTCGGCGCATCATCTCAAGGTCGAAATCGTCGGCCATGCCGCCCCATAGCATTTCGGCGGCGGGATGCTAGATCGACGGCCATGCGCATTGTCGGCGGCACACTCAAGGGGCGAACCATCCGCACGCCGGAAGGCCGCGACACGCGTCCGACATCCGACCGCGCCCGCGAGAGCATCTTCAACATTCTCGCCCACGCCGAGTGGGCCCCGCCGCTGGATGGCGCCCGGGTAATCGACGCCTTTGCCGGCTCCGGCGCACTGGGCTTCGAGGCGATGTCACGAGGAGCGGCTTTCTGCCTGTTCGTCGAGACCGAAGCTGCCGCCCGCGGCTGCATCCGCGACAATATCGAAGCCTTCCAGCTCTTCGGCAACATCCGCATCCACCGCCGCTCGGCAACTGACCTCGGCGCCAAGCCGGCCGGCCTCGGCGCGCCCTTCGATCTCGTGTTCATGGACCCGCCCTATGGAAAAGGTCTTGTCCCGCTGGCGCTTGAACAGCTCGCTAGCGGCCAGTGGATCACGCCTGACGCATTGATCGTCGCGGAAACCGATAGCCATGAGCCCGCGCTCGTCGCGCCCGGCTGGACCATCCTCGATGAGCGAATCTACGGCGCCGCGCGCGTCTCGTTCCTGCGCGCAAGCCTCTGACCCTTGGGCAGCGGCGCCCAGGGCGACAGGACGAAGGCCAGGAGCAGTCCGATCAGCAGCAACTCGCCCGAGGCTCCCCGCATCAGCTCATCCGGCGACCAGACGAACAGCGACAGCGATGACGGCCCGGCGTCACTTCCAGCCAGCGTCAGCGCGCCGAGATTGTTCACCCAGTGGAATCCCATTGCGGCGGCGAGACTTCCCGTACGCCAGACCATCGCCATCATCACCAGACCCATGATCGTCGCGATCGCCACGTAGTAGGCAGCGTAGGTCGGGCTGCCCGGCGCATTCGCGGCATGCATCAGCCCGAAAGCCACGGACGGCGCCAGTCCCCACACCAGCGGATTCGAGAACCGCGCCGCAAGTTGCTGAGGGAGATAACCACGGAACACCAGTTCCTCGCTGGCCGCCTGCGTGAAGATCACGAGTGCGATCGGCGCGAGCGATGCCAGCCATGCTCCGATCTCCAGTTCGGACCTGCGCGGCGTATTGCCCATGGCAACGCTTATCCCGAGGCTGATCGCGAGGTACCCCGCCGCAATCATGGCCCCGACGCCGAGTTGCGCCAGGCTGAACCGCCGGTTCCATCCGATCACCGTGGCCAGCGTCCGGTTGTGCAGTAGCCTCAAAACCATCCAAACGCCGAACGCAAAGCCCCATATCGTCGCCAGCGCGATGAGGAGTATGATCACTGTCTCGGCATAGCCCGCCGATCTTGGCGCCGCGCCAAACAGCGACATAAAAGCGTCATGGCTGACCAGACCAGCCGCTGTCCCGACCAGCAGCAGGCCGAACGTCCAGGCGAACCAGGCGACGGCAATGATGCCAACGCCCACAGCCGTCCGCCACAGCTGTTCTCTGGGCCGCGCATTATCGACCCATTGCTGGAAGGGACCGGGCGTCTCGCTCACCGCAGCAGGCCTATGGAAGGAGAATGGTGGCGCCGCTGGTCTTGCGCGCTTCCAGCGCCCGGTGCGCCTCGGCCGCATCCTTCAGTGCAAAGCGCTGGCGTACATCCGCCTTCACAGCGCCCGACCGCATCGCGCCCCACAGCGCCGCCGATCCGCGCTCGAGATCCGCGCGATGATGCGTAAAGTGGAACAGCCCCGGCCGCGTCATGATCAGCGAGCCTCCCTGATTGAGCCGAGCCGGCGGGATCGGATCAGCCGGCCCCGAAGCATTGCCATAGGTGATGAACCAACCGCGCGGCTGCAGTGACTTCAGGCTCTGCTCGGCCGACGTCTTGCCGACGCTGTCATAGACAACCGGCACGCCCTTGCCGCCATTCAACTCCTTCACGCGCGCCGGCACATCCTCGCTCGCAAGGATTGTCTCCCAGCAGCCATACTCTTTCGCCAGCTTCGCCTTCTCCGGCGTCGACACCACGCCGATCACGCGACCGCCCAACGCATTGGCCCACGGCACGAGGATCGAGCCCACACCGCCCGCAGCAGCCCACACCAAGATCGTCTCGCCCGGGTTCACCCGCCGGATCTCGAAGATCAACATCCAGACGGTCAGCCCTTTCAGGAATACCGCAGCCGCATCCTCGTCCTTCACGAAGTCCGGGATCTTGATCATTCGGTCCGCTGGCGCATTGCGGCGCGTCGCATACCCGCCCTGCAAGCCGTTATAGACCACGCGGTCGCCCACCTTCAGCCCGGTGACGCCCTCGCCCAGTGCCTCCACGACGCCTGCGGCTTCCTCGCCCAGTCCGGCCGGCGTCGGCCCCGGATAGAGCCCCGTCCGCTTGTAGATATCGATGAAATTGACTCCGATGGCTGTCTGCCGCAGCCGCACCTGACCCGGCCCCGGCGCCTCGAGGTCCACTTTCTCGAACTTCAGCTCCTCGGGCCCGCCATGTTTGTGGATGCGGATGACGTCTGCTGTGGAGGATGCGGCCATGGCTAACTCGCGGGGTTGCAGGGTGGCTTCGAATGCATGTCTAACCCGTCCAGGCCCCGGACACGAGCATGGACGTTGTTGAGATAATCTGCGGTATCGACGAAGCCGGGCGAGGCCCCTTGGCCGGCCCCGTCGTCGCGGCCGCCGTGATCCTCGACAGGAAGCGCCGCATCAACGGCCTCAATGACTCGAAGCAGCTAACCGAGGAGCGCCGCGATATCCTGGCCCTTCGCATCAAGGAGCGCGCCATCGCCTGGGGTGTCGGCGTCGCCACGGTGGAAGAGATCGACACTGTCAACATCCGCCAGGCCAACTTTCTCGCCATGCAGCGCGCCTTCGCCCAGCTTGCCGTCATGCCCACCCACGTCTTCGTCGACGGCAACGACCCGCCGCCCATCGCCTGCAAGGTCACCTGCATCATCGGCGGCGATGCGCTGGAAGCCTGCATTTCCGCCGCCTCCATCCTTGCCAAGACCCATCGCGACGCGATGATGGTGGAACTCTGCGCACAATACCCCGGCTACGGCTTCTCGCAGCACAAAGGCTACAGCGTGCCCCTCCACCTCGAGGCCCTCAAGCGCCTCGGCCCCAGCCCGATTCACCGAAAGAGCTTCCGTCCCGTGAAGGAAGCCATGGGTATCTACGACGACGCCTCGCGCATCCAGATGCAGTTGCCAGGAGTGGTTGCGGACTGACAGTCTGGGACCGCCGGGCAGGAGCCCGGCAGTCCAAGATCAACGCCGCCCGAACAGCTTCTCGATGTCCGCCAGCTTCAGTTCGACATAGGTCGGCCGTCCATGATTGCACTGGCCGGAATGTGGCGTTGCTTCCATCTGCCTCAGCAACGCATTCATCTCGTCCGCCGTCAGCCGCCGCCCCGCGCGCACCGAGCCGCGGCACGCCATGTTGCCCATCACCTCTTCCATGCGCTCCTTGAGCGCGAGGCCGGCTTCGTATTCCGCGAAGTCGTCCGCAAGGTCGCGGATCAGGCCCTTCACATCCATCTGTCCAAATAGCGCCGGCGTCGCCCGCACGGCGACGGCGCCGCGTCCGAACGGCTCAACCTCCAGCCCCATGTCGAGAAGCTCGCCCGCGCGCTCGAGCACGCGTATCGCTTCCTCTTCCGGGAGCTCCACAATCTCCGGGATCAGGAGCGCTTGCCGACGCACGCCATCGCCCGCCATCTGCGCTTTCATGCGCTCGTAGACCAGCCGCTCATGTGCCGCGTGCTGGTCGACGATCACCATGCCGTCCGTCGTCTGCGCAATGATGTAGGTCTCGTGCACCTGCGCCCGCGCCACGCCCAGCGGCGGTGTTTCCGCCTGCGGTTCCGGCGCGGGCTCGACACGCGCTGACGGCGCGCCGCTGAACGCTTCGAACGTCGCGGTCCGGTTGTCCGACATGCCCGGATAGGGCGCATCATAGTCAGGCGCGTCCATCACCGGCCGAGCCGGCGTCCAGCCCGGCTTGCCCGTATTCCATGGCAGCGACGGCGCCACATGGCTCGTCGCCGCGCCCAGCGCCGCGCCCGCCACCGTCGTGCTCGCCCGATGCCCGGCGGCAGCCAGCGCATGGCGCAGCGCCCCGATCATCAGCCCGCGCACATTCGCGGCGTCGCGGAAGCGCACTTCGGTCTTCGCCGGATGCACGTTCACATCGACCTGCATCGGATCAAGATCGACGAACAGCACCGCCATCGGATGCCGGTCACGCGCGAGAAAATCCTGATACGCCGCCCTGATCACGCCCACGAGCAGCCGATCCTTCACCGGCCGCCCGTTGACGAACAGATACTGATGCTGCGCCGATCCGCGATTGAACGTCGGCAGGCCGGCAAAGCCGGACACGCGCACCCCCTCGCGCTCCGCATCGATCTCGACAGCGTTCTCACGGAACTCCCGCCCCAGCACGGCGCCCAGACGCTTCAGCCGCGCCTCATCGCCCTGCTCCGCCGCCAGCTTGATGACCGCCCGCTCTTCCGTCTCGAGATGGAAGGCCACGTCAGGCCGCGCCAGCGCCAGCCTGCGTACCGTATCAGCAATCGCCTGCGCCTCGGCCCGCTCCGTCTTCATGAACTTCAGCCGCGCCGGGGTCGCATAGAACAGGTCGCGCACATCGACGCGCGTGCCGTTGCTGGTGAGCCCGCTCCACGCCGCTGGCTTCGGCCCGTCCACGCGCCCGGCATCGACGCCGATCTCGAACGCCCCATCCGATCCCTTCGCCCGGCTCAGGATGGCCAGCCGCGACACCGACCCGATCGACGGCAGCGCCTCTCCCCGGAAACCCATCGTGCGGATGTCGAGCAGGTCCACATGCCCATCGTCGTCCGCCGCCAGCTTGGACGTCGCATGCCGCTCGATCGCGACCGGCAGTTCCTCGGCGCTCATGCCGTGGCCGTCGTCCTCGATCATCAGGCGCGTCAGCCCGCCGCCCTCGATCCGCACGCGCACCGACCGTGCGCCGGCATCGAGCGCATTCTCGATCAGCTCCTTGGCGGCCGCCGCCGGCCGCTCCACCACCTCGCCCGCGGCAATGCGGTTCACCGCCTCCGGCGGCAGCCGGCGGATCTTTCCAGGCGGAGGTTTCAGGGCTGATTCTGCCATCGGCGGACCCTAAACCCGCTTCCCCGCGCCACGAAGCCGGAAAGGCGGCGCCTATGTCGCGCCCCTGTGGGCAACTCAGATTATTGCCGTTGCGCGCTCTCCCGATTAGCGTCCGCGCAACAAAGACGGCCCGCGCCGCTTGGGGAGAGGAAAATCATGCGTAATCGGCTGATGGCGCTTGGCGTCGCGGCAGCGGCTGTGCTGGCCGCCTGCAGCGATAGCGGTCCCCGCGCGGCGGATGCCGCCGAGCCGCCCGTCAATGTCGGCGCCGCAGCCGTCAATGGCGAGCGCATCCTCAACGCCGACAACGAGCCCGGCTCATGGCTCACCGCCGCACGCACCTATGACGAGCAGCGTTTCAGCCCGCTCGACCAGATCAACAACATTAACGTCTCGGGCCTTGGCCTCGCCTGGTATGCCGACATCGACACGGAACGCGGCCAGGAGTCGACGCCAATCGTCGTCGATGGCGCGATGTACCTCACCACGGCCTGGTCGATGGTGAAGGCCTACGACATCAGCACAGGCGCAAGACTCTGGGAGTACGATCCTCAAGTCGCGAAGAACAAGGCAGCCGATGCCTGCTGCGACGTGGTCAATCGCGGCGTCGCCGCTTGGAACGGCAAGATCTATCTCGGCGCGCTGGATGGCCGCCTGATCGCGCTGGATGGCAAGACGGGCAAGGAAGTCTGGTCAAAGCAGACTACGGATAGGAACCTGCCCTACACGATCACGGGTGTGCCCCGCATCATCAAGGGCAAGGTCATCATCGGAAACGGCGGCGCTGAATACCGCACCCGCGGCTATCTCACCGCCTACGACGCCGAGACCGGAGAACAGCTCTGGCGCTGGTGGTCCGTTCCGGGTGATCCGTCCAAGCCCTATGAACAGCCCGAACTCGCCGAAGCCGCCAGGACATGGAACGGCGACAACTACTGGAAGATCGGCGGCGGCGGCACAATGTGGGACGGCATGGCGTACGACGCCACGCTGGACACGCTCTATGTCGGCACCGGCAATGGCGATCCGTGGAACCAGGCGATCCGCTCGCCCGGCGGCGGCGACAACCTCTACCTGTCCTCGATCGTCGCGCTTGATCCCAATACGGGCAAATACAAGTGGCACTATCAGACCACGCCCGGCGAAACCTGGGACTACACCGCCACGCAGCCGTTGATTCTGGCTGATCTCGCCTATCCGGAAGGCAAGCGCCGCGTCGTCATGCAGGCGCCGAAAAACGGATTCTTCTACGTCCTCGACGCGAAGAACGGGAAACTCCTCTCAGCCGAGAAATTCGCCCCGCTCACCTGGGCCACTCATGTCGACATGGCGACCGGACGCCCGGTCGAGGTTCCCGAGGCGCGCTACGAAGTCACCGGCAAGCCAGTACTCGTCTCGCCCGGCGCTCTCGGCATGCACAACTGGCACCCGATGGCCTTCAGCCCGGTAACCGGCCTCGTCTACATCCCGGTCCAGATCGCCATCGCGCCCTATGCCGCGCCGAAGGAATTCAAGCTCAACATGGAGGGCACAAACACCGGCACGGACTTCTCAGGCGGTCAGGCGCTCTGCCAGACGCCCGGCGCGAAATGCGGCAACATCGAAACCTACATCCTCGCCTGGGACCCGGTGAAGGGACGTGAAGTCTGGCGCATCAAGAACGAAGTTTATGGCTCGTCCGGCATCCTCGCCACGGCCGGCAACCTCATCTTCTCCGGCAATCACAAGGGCGAATTCAACGCCTACAACGCCACCACCGGCGAGAAACTCTGGACTGCCCCGACCCAGGCCCGCGTCGTTGCCGCCCCGTCCACCTTCATGGTCAATGGCCAGCAGGAGATCGCGATCCTCGTCGGCGCCCGTGGCCTGCCCGACGGCCAGGTCCGCACCAACCCCTACAGCGCCAACAATTCGCGCATTCTCGTCTTCCGCGCCGGCGCAGGCAACGCGCTGCCGGCCGAAATGCCAAAGGTCGATCCCTCGAAGCTCGGCGTCCGTATCGCCCCGCCACTGCTCACCGCCAGCAACGAAACCGTGTTCGCCGGCGAACAGGCCTTCGCCGCCAACTGCGCCCAGTGCCACGGCGCTACCGCCATCCCCGCCGCGGGCGCCGTTGCGCCCGACCTGCGCTATTCGGGCCTGCTCCCGATCCGCAATGGCTGGAACCCTGTGGTCCGTGACGGCGAGCGCGCCGCCCGCGGCATGCCAGGCTTCGGTCAAAGTCTCTCGCAGGAGACGATCGACTCCATCCTCGCCTATGTCATCAAGCGCGCCAACGACGAGAAGGCGGAACAGGAAGCTGCGCTGAAGAAGAACTAGCCAGCCGCGTTAGTCAGGCTGCCCGACCATTACGAACGTGAAGTTCTCGGGCTTCATGTATTCCTTCGCCACGCGCTTGAGATCGTCCAGCGTAACGGAATTGAAGTAGTCGTTGCGGCGCTCGACATAGTCCGGGCCCATGTCGTCCTGCCGGAAGCCCATGAGGTTCTTGGCGATCTTGGCGTTGGAATCGAACGCCAGCGGGAAAGAGCCCGTGAGATACTGCTTGGCGTCGTCCAGTTCCTTCTGGGTCGGACCGTCCTCGCCAAGCCGCTTGATGTTCTCCTTGACCAGCGCGACCACGTCGTCGGCTTTGTCGTTCGTGGTGGAGCTCGACCCCGTCCACCGCCAGAAATGTGGCTGCACGGACAGCCCCGTGCCAATCCCATAGGTCAGCCCGCGCTTCTCGCGAATGTCGTCGGTCAGGCGCGAGGAGAACCCGCCGCCGCCGAGAATGTAGTTCAGCGTGTACGCCGCATAGAAATCCGGATCGCTCCGCGCCACGCCCGGTCCGGAGAACATAACCAGCGTCTGCGGCAACGGCAGTTTCCGGACGATCGGCTTGACCGGCGCCGGCTTCGCCGTTGCGTCCGGCACGTCGGGCAGAACGGATGTGGCCGGCAGGCCGCCAAAAATCCTGTCCAGCTTCGGCTTCAGCTCTTCAGCCGTGATGTCGCCCACCACGACAACCAGCAGTTTGTCCCTGGTCATCAGCTGCGCCATAAGCTTTTGCGCATCCGCCTTGGTTACGCGTCCCACAGTCTCCGGCGTCGGCGTGCGCGCATAGGGATGGCCGGGAATGAGGTAGCCATTCATCGCCTTGCTGGCGACGGCGCGCGGATTGGTCTCGTCTTCCTTCAGGCCGACGATCATCTCGCGCTTGGCTCGCTCGAACGGTTCGTCATCGAAGCGCAGACTGGTGAAAGCCTGCCGCACCATGTCGAAACTCTCGTTCGCCGTCTCTTTCAGCGTTGTCAGCCCACAGCTGGTCCAGTCAGCCCAGACCCCGCAGGCGAACTTCATGTTTAGGTCTTCCATCCGCGCGCCATAGGCTGCGGTGTCCATGTCGCCAGCGCCCTCGTTCATCATGTAGCCAAGCACCCAGCCAACGCCGCGCTTGTCCGCAGGCTCTACAGCCGCGCCGCCCTTCCACGCCATCTCCATGGCGACGATCGGCACGAAGCTTTCTGACACCAGCCAGGCCGTCACGCCGCCCGGGGACGTCACAACCTGGATATCCGCCAGCGACGAGCGATGCGTCGCCGATGCATCCGCATCAGGCGTCGCGGGCTCGGTGGTGAAACACCCGCCCAGCGCCAACATCGCTGCAAGACCAGCCAGCGCACGCCGCATTATTTGCCCTCCGGCAGCAGCAGCGCATCGACATAGGGCTTGTCGGTGACATAGGCGTTCATCGCCCGCTTCACGTCTTCCGCCGTTACGGCGCGAACGCGATCCTGCCAGCCCTCGATATAGTCGAGCTTCTGTCCGGCGATCAGTAGTGAGCCATACCAGTCCGCCATGCTCATCTGGTTGTCGCGTGAGAAGATCGCCTCGGCCGCGATCATCTTCTTGGCGCGCGCCAGCTCCGCATCCGTCGGCCCGTCGCGCAGGAACTCATCCGTCGCCGTCAGGGCCGCCAGCTGCATCTCTTCCATCGAGACGCCCTCGGACGGCGAGGCGTTGATCATGATGACGCCCGGCGCCTCCATCTCCATGGAGTAGCCATAGACCATCACGGCATCGCCCTTCTCGACCAGCTCGCGATAGAGGCGGCTTGTCCGTCCACCCGCCAGGATGGCGATGCCGACTTCCAGCGCCTCCGCATCCGGGTCGCCATAAGGCACGCCCAGCCAGTAGCGCGTCCATTCCGGCTGGCGCACTTTAGGATCGGAATAGGAAACCTCGGTCGATGCCGTCAGCGGCTTCACCTTCGGCCAGTCCCGTTGTTTCAGGTCGCCCCGACGCGGTATCCGTCCGTAGATGCTCTCCGCCAGCGGCTTCAGCTCTTTCGCCGTGATGTCGCCGGCCACCACGAGCACCGCGTTCTCCGGCCCATACCAGGTGTGATACCAGTCCGCCGCGTCGTCCCGCGTCAGCTTGGCAACCTCGGCCATCTTCCCTACCGGCGGGATGGCGTAGGGATGGTTCTCGTACATCTCGGCATAGACCATCTCGTCGAGAATGGCGCCCGGGCTCGAGTCGGTGTTCTGCCGCCGCTCTTCCTGCACCACTTTGCGTTCGGGCAGCACTTCCTCGTCAGTCAGTTCGAGGTTCAGCATCCGGTCCGCTTCCATCCGCATCATCAGCGGCAGGCGGTCCTTTGCGACGCGGAAATAGTAGTTCGTGTAGTCGAACGACGTCGAGGCATTGTCCTGCCCGCCATTGCGCGCGACGACTTTGGAGTATTCGCCTGCCGGAATGTTGGGCGTGCCCTTGAACATCAGGTGCTCGAGGAAGTGCGCGAGCCCCGACTTACCCTTCACCTCATCAGCGGAGCCGACGCGATACCACAGCACATGCGTCACCACCGGTGCGCGATGGTCCGGCAGCACGACGACTTCCATGCCGTTGTCGAGCGTGAAAGTCTCGGGCTGCCATTTCGGCTTGAGGTTCGTCTGCGCCAGCGACGGCGCGTACGTCAGCACGACAGCCGCGGCCAGTACGGCGATGCTGCGCGTGATGCGCAAGACCGGCCAGCGGCTCTTCAGGATCAGAGCCCCGGCAGCTTGCTGGTGTGCTTGGGCTGGATGACCACCTTGCCCACGCCGACCACGTCTTTGTTGGCGTCTTCCGCGGCCTTGATGCGCGCGGCCTCGGCAGCCGGATCGACCAGCGGCTCGGTCGGCGTCGCGCCGAAACTCAGGATCGCGTCGGCGAAGCTACGGTTCTTGCGCAGGATCTGCGCGTTGTCGAAGTCGACCTGGTTGCGCACCATGCGATCCACGGCGTCGCCGCCGGCCTGCTTGATGAACAGCTTCTCGCCCTCGCTGGCAGCCTGGCCGAAGTCGACGCCGAACACTGCCACGCGGGCTTGCGCTTCCGGCGACAGTTCCTGCGGACGGGCCGAACCGGGCGCCGGCGGGCGAAGATTGTATTCAGGCGGAACGGTCAGCGGGGCCTTGCGGACCACGCGGAATTCGTCGGGGGTCGGCGTCGAGCTGCATCCAGCCGCCCCAACGGCTGCGCATGCGGCGAGGCCGATCATTGCAATACGCTTCACTGAAGATCTCCTCATGCGGCCTTTAGCCGACTCCTATTTATTCTTAGCCTGCCCTTTTACGCCCGGCCAGAAGCTGATCCAGCAGCAATAAGGCGGCTCCAAGGCTGATCGCCGCGTCTGCGACGTTGAAAATCCACGGGAATCCGACTGGCCAGGAGCCGATATGCGCCCCGAACCACGGCCCTGAAAAGTCGATGAAATCCACCACAGCGCCGAAACGGGCGCGGTCAACAAGGTTACCGACGGCCCCGCCTACCACCATGGCCAGCGCCAGGGCCGTCATCCAGCGCTCTGCGCGCAACAGCCACAGGCTGAATCCGACCGCGATGGCCCCGATCACGACGAACAGCCCCCACCGGGCGAGTCCCTCGGATTGCATCACTCCGAAGCTGACCCCCCGGTTCCAAGTCATCGAGAAGTCGAAAACGGACGATATTTCGATCCGGCCGCACAGCACGTTGGCCTGCAGACAGTCGACGGCGTTGAGTTGCGGCGTCGCCAGCACCCAGGCCTTGCTCAGCTGATCCAGCACGATGATCCCGAGGATCAGCGGAATGCCCCAGCGCCATTGCCGGGTCATCTTTTCGCGCGAAAGCCAGTCCATCGTTACGGCCATGTCTCTTCCTAAAGTCCCCGGTACTCGCGCACCGCCACGGCGTCGCGCGGCGTGATGTCCGGGAAGGCCGGATCGGCCGTCGCCGGATCGAAATACTTCCACGACCGGGCGCACTTCACCCCGCCGGCCCGGGACGAGGTAACCGCAATCCCATCCCCGCCCGCGAACAGTTTCGCCCCTGAGGTGATGAAGATCTCAGCCGCATCCTCGCCGTCAAACGCCTTCAGCAGGCCCGCATCGCCGATCTGCACATTGACGGCCGCTTCCAGCGACGAACCGATGCGCTTCTCCCGGCGTTCGACTTCCAGCGCCTCGGTCACGGCCTTTCGCACCTTGAACACGGCATCCCACTTCGCCGCGATGGCCGGATCGAACCAGCCAGCCGGCGTTGGCGGGAACTGCTGCAGATGAACGGACGGTTTGCCTGGATGGCGCTGCTCCCAGGCTTCCTCGCAGGTGAACACCATCACCGGCGCGAACCAGATCGCGAGGCGCGCGAACACCTCGTCCATCACCGTCCGACACGCCCGCCGCCGCACAGACGACGGCGCGTCGCAATAAAGGCTGTCCTTGCGGATGTCGAAATACACAGCCGACAGATCCACCACGCAGAAGTTCACCAGCGCGTGGAACGCCACCTTGAAGTCGTAGGCGTGGTAGGCCTCAGTCACGACCTTATCGAGCTCGGCCAACCGGTGCAGAACCCACCGCTCCAGCCCCGGCATGTCCTTCAGCTCGACACGCTCCTTGTCGGAGAAGCCATCGAGCGCTCCGAGCAGGTAGCGCATCGTGTTGCGCAGCTTGCGGTAGATGTCCGTGTTCGCTTCGAACAATTTCCAGCCGAAACTCGGATCGTCCCAGTAGTCCGACGACGCCACCCAGACGCGCAGGATGTCCGCCCCGAACTTCTCGCACACATCCATCGGCGAGATCACATTTCCCAACGACTTCGACATCTTCTCGCCGTCGTCCGCCTGCACGAAGCCATGTGTGACGATGGCGTCGTAAGGCGCCCGCCCGCGCGTCGCACAGCTTTCCAGCAATGACGACTGGAACCAGCCACGATGCTGGTCCGAGCCTTCGAGATAGACATCCGCCGGCCATTTCAGCTTGCGGTCTTCCAGCGTGAAGGCGTGTGTCGTTCCTGAATCGAACCACACGTCGAGAATGTCGTTGATCTTCTCGAACTTGCTCGCGTCATAGCCATTGCCGAGGAAGCTCGCCGCCTCCCCGCCGAACCAGGCATCCGCCCCGCCCTTCTCGACGGCGTCGACTATCCGCTGGTTCACGGCCTCGTCCTTCAGGATCTCGCCCGTCTCGCGGTTGACGAACAGGGTCAGCGGCACGCCCCACGCGCGCTGGCGCGAGATCAGCCAGTCCGGCCGCTCCTCCACCATCGCGCGGATACGCTGCCGCCCGCGCTCGGGGGTAAACGCCGTCGCATCGATCGACGACAGGCACAGCTCGCGCAGCGTCTTCCCGCCCCACTGGTCCAACGGGCGGTCCATCGCGATGAACCATTGGGGCGTCCCCCGCCGGATCACCGGAGCCTTGGACCGCCATGAGTGCGCATCACGCAGCGTGGTCATCCCGCGCGCCAGCAGCGCGCCGGCCGCGATAAGCTTCTCCATCACCGCCTTGTTCGCCGGTCCATCCTCGCCCCGCTTCTTGCCCTCGAGCGTTATGATCTCCAGCCCCTCGAACCCGGGGCAGGCCTTCGTGTAGCGGCCGAACTCATCAACCGTGTTCGGGATCGACACGTCGATGCCGCGCGCCTCAAGCGCCTGGGCGTTCGCCGACCAGACCTCGAAGTCATCCTCACCATGGCTCGGCGCCGTGTGCACAAAGCCCGTACCGGCATCGTCGGTCACGTGCGACCCAGCCAGCATCGGCACGTCATAGCCATAGCCCGACGCATGCAGCGGATGCTTCAGCGTCATCGCCTGAAGCTGCGCCGCGCTGACATCGCCCATCCGCGTCCAGCTGCCAGCCTTCGCCGCCTTCATCACGCTCTCGGCCAGTTTGTCCGCGACGATCAACTTGTCGCCCGGCTTGATCCACGGCTCGAACGCCAGCCCCTGCTCCAGGCTCGTGCACTCATAGACGCCGTAAGCAATGTCCGGATTGAACGACACTGCGCGGTTGGCCGGGATCGTCCACGGCGTGGTCGTCCAGATGACAACGCTCGCATCGCCAACGCCGCCGGCCTTCACCGGAAATTTCACCCAGATCATCTGCGCCTTGCGATCTGCGTACTCGATCTCCGCTTCCGCCAGCGCCGTCTGTTCCACCGGGCTCCACATCACCGGCTTCGCGCCACGCTTCAACTGCCCGCTCATCGCGACCTTAAGGAACTCCTTCACGGTCGCCGCTTCCGACGAATACGCCATCGTCAGGTAGGGATCGTTCCAGTTCCCCGCCCCGCCCAGCCGCTTGAACTCGGTGCGCTGGATGTCGATCCACTTCTGCGCATAGTCGCGGCACGCCTTGCGGAACTCCGCCATCGGCACATCGCGCTTCTGCTTGCCCGCGGCGCGATACTCCTCCTCGACCTTCCACTCGATCGGCAGGCCATGGCAGTCCCAGCCGGGGATGTAATCCGCATCGAACCCGGTCATCTGCCGCGTGCGCACGACAAGGTCCTTCAGGATCTTGTTCATCGACGTGCCGATGTGGATGTGCCCGTTCGCATAGGGCGGGCCGTCATGCAGCATGAACGGCTTCGCTCCGCGCTTCTTCGCGTCGGCGCGCAGCTGTCCATAGATGTCGGCCGCTTCCCATTTCTTTAGCCGCTCGGGCTCCTGCAGGGGCAGGCCCCCGCGCATCGGGAATTCGGTTTTCGGAAGGAACAGCGTGTCCTTGTAGGGGTTCGCTGCATCGTCTTTTTCGGGTTTGCTCATGATGGGCGTCGCTTTGAACTGATTGCCGCTGATCTGGCGGAGGTGGGCGAATACGACTTTCCCGGCGGAGAAGCGCTATATTGCGCCCGCCGGGCCCATAATTCGAATGCTCGCAACCCGTTTCATTTGGAGGCTCATAGCAGCGGCGGGCTCGCTCCGGCAAGGATAGCCCGCGCATCGGCCTCATCTTGCTTCATGGCGGTCACCAGCTCATCCAGCCCGGCAAATGTCCGCTCCGGCCGGATGAACTTCTCGAACGCCGCGTGCAGCCGTTTCCCATACAGATCCGGCTTGTGGTCGAACACGACGACTTCCAGCAACGGATCCCTGATGCCCGTGGTCGGCGTCCGCCCGAAACTGGCGACGCCCGGCCACCATGGCGTGTCGCCATCCTCCCGCGCCCACACCGCGTAGATGCCATGCGCCGGATGCACGATATCGCCCAGCTGCATGTTGGCCGTCGGAAACCCCAGTGTCCGCCCGCGCTTTTCGCCATGCTCCACGATCGCATCGACCGTCCAGGGCATTCCCAGCCCCTTCGCGGCTTCCACCATATCACCGCGCTCGATCGCCTCGCGGATACGGGAGGAGGACACCTTCTCTCCGCCGTCCTTGACCTCGGAAACGATCTTCACCTCGAAGCCCAGCTCTGCGCCGATCCGCTTCAGGCTCTCGCAATCCCCCATCCGGCCCTTCCCGAACCGGAAGTCGAACCCGACGCTGACCGAAGACGCATGCACCTCATCGAGGATCACGCGCTGGCAGAACTCGCGATCTGTCATCGCCGCCATCGCGGCGTCGAACCGCAGCAGGTGAACCTCATCCACCCCGATCGCATCGAGCGTGATCTGCCGGCGTTGCGCTGTCATCAGCCGGAACGGCGGCGCATCCGGCTGGAAATGCCGGCGCGGCGGCGGCTCGAACGTTGCCACTCCCAGCTTCACGCCCAGACGCCGCGCCGCCTCGCGCGCGCTCTCGATCACTGCGCGATGGCCCGCATGCAGCCCGTCGAAATTGCCCAGCGCGATTGCGGCGCCACCTGCCATGCGAGACGGGGCGGCCAACGGAATTACTCAGCCTTGCCGGACGGCACCATGACGAGCGCTTCGCCCTTCATGCAGATCTTGCCGTCCACTTCGCCCTTCACGGCCAGCCTCACGCGATAGCCGCGTTCGACCATCTCGATCACCTCGGCGGTCGACGTTACCGTGTCGCCGATCCGCACCGGCCGCACGAACTTCAGGTTCAACTCCATGAACACGGCGCCCGGTCCCGGCAGGTCGTTTCCCAGGATCGCCGAGATATACGATGCGCTCAGCGCGCCGTGAGCGATACGTCCCTTGAACTGGGTCGTCTTCGCGTACTCTTCGTCCATGTGCAGCGGATTGTGGTCGCCCGAGACGCGGGCGAAGTCGACCACATCCTGTTCCTTCACGGTATTCTGGATGGAAACCTGCATTCCCAGCGCCAGGTCCGCGAAAGTCTTGCCCTTCTTCATACCCTGGTCCTCTGAAGTCCGAATCCGGCGTCCCGCCCGTTACAGCGCGCTCCCATAGGCCAAGCCGGGACGCCGTTCACCAACTATTTGGCCTCGCTCCATGGATTTGCCTATAGCAAACGATAAGGTCCGCGGAACATGGCCGTTGACCTGTCCATGCCAGTCCTTGGCGTGGATGACTACCAGATGATGATCTGCATCATCCCCAATCTTATGATCCGGATGCATCCGAAATATCGGGGAAGGCAAGGTTGGCCGCCACGCCCTGGAGAATGCAGCGACGACAGTTCGGACCCGTCGTCGCCGTCGAGAAGGCCGGCGTGGTCGACACCGTGCAACCAGAATCGAACATCGGTCAGCCCAACAAGTGTCAGATTCTGAACGGCGCCATCGCCGGCCAGGACAACATCGACGCGATGCTCGCTTGGTCGGCGAAGCACTGCAAACTGCCACTGCAAAGAGGGAGCCCGCTGAAATGCGATCCCTTCATTGTCGTGGGATGGAGGTGCGGCAAATTCGTGGGGTGATCGAAAATCTTCGTCGGTGATTTCAGCGCCCTGGCCCGAAAGGTCGTGGGATAGAACTCCCCAGATGCGGCCGGGGAAATTGCTGACGTAAGGCGCCACGGACGACACAGGCGCGAACACGCGCAAACGGGGTCGGAACCCATCGCTTCCTCAGCGCTGGCTGACAGCGATGCTGCACGCGTTCGTCGAGCTTCTGCAAAGGGTCGTCTCGACCCTTCAGATGAACTGGCTCCGTCCCGCACGTGATTGGCACACGCGCGGGACGGATGCGCTTCTGCCCCGCATGAAGAGCGACACCCAGCAACAGGAAACCAGTCTCGCTGCGATCTTCAAGGCTGAGCTGGCCATAATGCTGTCCCATGCAGACACCCTGAGAAGGTGTTGCACTTCGTTTGTGAACTCAGGGGATCCAGGAACCCCCTTGATCCTTGTCCCGAACTTCAGCTGCAGCCGCATGGCGAAACACGTCTTGTCGTCAGCCCGCTTTCGCGAGGAATACGGACCATGGAGTTTGAGGAAAAACACCGCGCGCGCCTATCGCGCCAGAATCCCAATCCCAACCAACCCGCCTACCAGCGGGATCGCGCCCGTGCGCCTACCACGCCAGCGCATGCATCGCGTAGGTCGCGCTCGCCGCGTCATCCGCCAGCACTTTCGCCGACGACGCCAGGAAATCCTCTGCCGCCCCGATCACATGCCCATGGATGCCGCTGCCAATAAAGATCGAGTCGATCCCCTGCCGGTTGGCGCCGATAATGTCGGTCGCCGGCCCGTCTCCGATCGCCAGCGTCCGCGATGGATCGACTCGCTTCCCTGCAATCTGCGCCACCCGCTCGAACGCCAGCCGGTAGATCGGCTCATCAGGTTTGCCCGGCGAGACCACCACGCCGCCCTCCTGCTCATAGATCTGCGCCAGCGCTCCCGCCGACCAGATCAGCCGATCACCCTGCCGGAACACGACATCCGGGTTCGCGCAGATCATCGTCAGTCCACGCCCCGCCAGCATCTTCAGTTCGGCTCGATAAGGCTCCGGCGTCCCGTTTGGATAATCTCGCAGAGATGTGCAGCAGATGACCTTCGCCACATCCGGATCATCGCTGAACTCCAGCGGCAGTCCCTGATAGACGCTCACATCCTCATTCAACCCGATCCGATAGACCGGCCCCGGCGCCACATGCATCAGCTCGTTCCGCGTCGCATCACCCGACGCCACCACGTCATCAAAGCAGTCCGGTAGCACCCCCAGCTTCGGAAACAGCCGCGTCACCCGTTCCTTCGGCACCGGCGCATTTGTGATCAGAACCACCGGCCCCCGCGTTTGCCGGAACTCCCGCAAGGCCTCGCAGGCCGCGGTGAAAGCTTCGCGTCCGTTGTGGATGACGCCCCACACATCGCAAAGGATCGCATCGTAGCGCCCAGCGATTTCCGAAAGGCCGGCAAGCAGGGCTGGAGCGGTCACGCCCTACATCGCCTGCGCGGAAACGCGGCGCACGAACTCCGCCGGCGGGGCGGTTTCTTCCAGCAGCGAGCCCTTGATAGGACGCGGCGCGCCGAACACATGGCCCTGGCCGTAGGGAATCTCGAACTCGAGGATCTCGATCACCGCCTTCTCGTTTTCGACCTTTTCGACGATAAGGTCGATGCCGTAGCGGACAAACACGGCCGGCACGTCTTCCGCGGCGATGTCTCGCGATATCGCCGAGATCGGGCGCTCGCCGCCGGGTGTCAGCTCTTCCAGCAGCCGCTCGCCATTGATCTTCACGAACTTGACGCCTGCCGCCTGCAGCTCCGGCAGGTCGAAGTTCAGGCCATCGCCCTTGTCCAGTGAGAAACGGAAACCGAGTTCCTTCAACCGGCCCATGTTGCGCGCAGCTATGTCCGACCGCGTGTTGAACGACCGCACGCTGATCTCGAAGATCATCGCGTGGGCGAGATCGCGGTTCTCGCGCATGAAATCGAGGAAGGGCGGGAAGAAGTGCTCGTCCTCCAGCGACGCCATCGAGATGTTGCAGAACACCCCGATCCGCCGGTCCCGCTCCGAAAGCCGCCGCACGATCTGCACGCAGCGGAACAGCAGCATGTTGTCGATCACGCCCAAGAGGTTCGCCCGCTCGGCGGCGCCGAGGAATTCAGTCGGCATGATGATCTTGCCGTCAGCCCGGCGCAGGCGGGTGAAGCCTTCGTAGAAGCAGGTCCGGCGCTGCGGCAGGTTCACGATCGGCTGCAGGTGCAGGTCGACGCGGTTCTCGCGCAGCGCTTCCTTCACTGCATCGAGGATCGATGCGCCGTCGATCGGCGTATCCACGGCCTGGGCGCGCAGAGACTGGACGCGCTTCTCGAACTTGCTCGAGAGGTTCTGGATCATCCCCTCGAGGCCGCGCATCTCGTTGACGATGGTCTCGCGGCGCTGGGTGACTTCCCGCTCGAACGAGGCCTTGAGTTCAGTGGAATGCTGTTCGGCCTGCGCCACGCGCGAGGTCAGCTTCCGCATCTCCTGCCGGATCTCGAACAACTGCTTGTTCACGTCCCCGCCACCCAGCCGCGACAGGGCCATGTGAAGCTGGATCAGGGCCAGCGACGAGGTCGCCCCAATGATCGCAGCCGTGACCGGGGCGAAGCCCTGGTACAGGTACAGCGCAACCGCGCCGAGAACCGACGCTGTAATGTAGACCAGCGCCAGCATGATGTGGGCGATAACAGGCATTAACCGGAGCAGCCCCTCAGGTGTGGACTTGCGCGTCCACGACATTGTTTCTGTTTGCATCCGCGGGCAATGACAAGTCACGAGTGTAGCGGCGCGGCGGCGCATGATCACGCGCCCGAAGATGCACCGGTGTTCTGAATATCACCAAGTTCGCCTCCCCCTGCCTGTTTTCGGCGGCCTTTACGTCATTGCCGCACGATAACTCGGCTTTGCTCATGTGGTCTTTGGGACACAAGGGGAGGGTCTCGAACAGATGGCGTGTCTTCTCAAGTAGACAGTGACCGAAGACTTGCCTCTAGATCGCCACAATCGAACGCGCCGCCCTCTCGGGGAGCCTCCGGGACGAGGCACAGGGGCGGCGACGGGGGCGACCGGGGAGCGCGGGGGTTCTGGCACGGCCGGGACCCCCGCCTGCTTTCAGGTCCCTGTTTTCCTGATGGATATCCTCAGCCCGGCGTCCGCATTGAGGGCTTTTCGCCTGCCAGATCCAGCACAGAACCGGGGCTGCCCAAGATAATTCCCGAAGCCTTTTCTCGGTTCAGAATCTCCCGCCACGCACCTAACGCACCGGGAATCGCAACGGAAGGCTGCAATGGCGCGAGCACAGTCGCCGCAAGCTTCGCCTGTGCGGCCGCCGTCAGCGCATCCTTGATCGATATGCACGCGGAACGAATTTCCGGCGCGAGTTCCAATGATGCAGCCGCCAGAATTCCTGCCACCAGCTTGGTCCCGCGGGCAGCCGCGACGATCTGTTCGCCTTTCGCAGCGCAGCCGGCCACTACCAGCGACTTGCCTTCGAAATCGATCCGGTAGACCCGGCTTTCGCCCCGGCCTTGCCCACCGAACGCCCGGATGGCGACCACGCCAGAATCGAAGGTGACCACGCCTTCGAGACCCTGATCCTCGCCCTCGGCGCCTACCGCCAGCCGAACGCCAGGGTCGTTCGACAGCATCAGGTTGATACCATCCACCACCGGAACGATTCCAGCCGGTCCATAGACCTTCAGCGTTTCGGTACGACCCCTTGCGACGCTCGCACGCGCCAACCCCGGCAACCCGGCGACCGTCTCGAGCCTCAGGTCAGGCAGCACGATCGCATCGAGATCGGATCGCATCAGCCCGAGCCCGCCCAAGCCGTCCGCCACGCCCTCGCCGGCCCCGACCACAAAGGCGAGCCCGCCTGCTTCCACCAGCACGCACGGCGTCGTCGCACACACCGTTGCGCGAAACGCTTCCGCATTCGCCGGAGCGATCTGCGCCTTCGCTGCCCGCGTTTTCGCCTCACGCACAAACGCATCGACCGATGCGCCGGGCTTGCCCAACACCAGAAACAAGCCGCCAACCAGCGCGACAACCGCAAGCGCCCCGAACAGCAGGATGTCGCGCCGCAGCTTCACGCGTCAGCCGATCTGCGTGCGGGCAGTTTCCTGCGTGATCACTGTCTCGATTACGCCAAGCCGCTCGACCTCGACCTTCACAGCATCGCCCACCTTGAGAAATTTCGGCGGCGTGTGCGCCACGCCAACGCCCGCAGGCGTGCCGGTGAAGAGCAGATCACCCGGCTCAAGCGCGAACGCCTTAGTCAGGTGTTCGATCTGCGCTGGCACATCGAAGATCATTTCGGACGTCGTGCCGTTCTGGCGGAGTTCACCGTTGACCCAGCACTTCAGGCCCATCTTCTGCACATCGCCCGCTTCGTCCGGCGTCGTGATCCACGGCCCGACCGGCCCGTGCGTATCAAAACCCTTGCCCATGATCATGGTCTGCGTCGCACGTTGCCAGTCACGCACCGAATAGTCGCAACCGGTCATGTAGCCCGCGATGATCTCGCGCGCCCGTTCACGCGGGACATGCCGCCCGCGCTTGCCGATCAGCACGACAAGCTCGACTTCATAGTCCAGCGCCGTCGAAACCGCCGGCATCAGCACTGGATCGAACGGCCCATGCACGCACGAAGCCTGCTTGTTGAACCACATCTGGGTCGTCGGCGCCTCGCGGCCGGTTTCCTTGGCGTGGTCATGATAATTCAGCCCGATCCCGAGGATCTTGCCCGGCCGCCCCACCGGGCATTTGAGCTTCACGTCCCTGAGGGCCAACCGGGGCGCTGTCTTCGCCGCCCGCTCTATGGCGTCGAGGCCGGCCTGCCCCGCCGCCAGAATATCCACAGGATTGGGAGACAGCTGCGGCGCGGCTTTCCGCAGGTCCACAACCTCCTGTCCCAGGACAAGCCCCACGCCGCTGCCGGTCGTGGCTTCAAAAACACACAGCCTCATGAGTCGCCTCGTCTAGCCTGATCGAGCAGATTGGACCTGACTAATTAGTATGGATAGGTACCGGAAGTTAGTTCGGGGAAGCGTAGTGCATGTCCATCGCCGCTGAAGTCCAGCGCATCCGCGATGTTTTCAGCGTAGGGACGGACATCAGGGTTCCGCCTTTTCAGCGCGCGTATGCGTGGGAGGACGAGGAAACCGAGGCGCTGATCAAGGACCTTCTCGAAGCCTTCCGGTCTGGAACGGTCTACTTCCTCGGCGCCATCGTGGTGATCCGCCCCCGGAACAAGGGCCCGTCCGACGTCGTGGACGGCCAGCAACGCCTGACCACTCTTACAATCCTCATGGCCGTGATGCGCGATCTGTCGAACTCGACCGACGAACAGGCGCTGATGCATTCCATGATCGGTCATGAGACCATGGGCATGATCTTCGGCGGCGGGGAGCGCTGGCGCATTACGCTCAATTCCAACGACACGAACTTCTTCCGCCGCTACGTTCAGGAGCGGAAGGCGACCCGCGATCAGGATGCAGTTCGCGAGGCCGGCCGCACCTCCGGCTCCGAAAGCCAGGCGCGCCTCGCTGCCGCCGTGAACCAGATGTACGATTACGTTTCTGATATGTCGGACGAGGAGCGTTCGCGCTTCGCGGTCTGGCTGCTTGATGAAGTTTCGATCGTGCGCGTGCGCGTATCGGAGTACTCGATCGCGTACAAGGTGTTCCAGTCGTTGAACTTCCGCGGCAAGCCGCTGTCGGACCACGATATCCTCAAGAATGCGCTGTTTGAGCGCGCCGGCTTCACTCCGCAGGAGGCCAGGGAACAGTCCGAGCGCTGGAATACCTACACCGCGCGCCTCGGCGATCGCGGCTTCGGCGACATGTGGAAACAGGTCCGCTCGATCTATGATCGCGACGGTGTCGGCGAGATGGTCGAAGCGCTGATGGCGGCGATCAGCCCGCAGGGTTTCAGCGCCTTCCTCAACGAACGCCTGCCGCGCTTCGTCGATGCCTACGATGCTGTCGTGAACGGGAAGACCGATCATCTCAATCTCGGACCTGAAGCTTTGCGCCGTGTGACCTACCTCCGCGCGATCCATCACGAGAGCTGGCGGGCGCCTGCGATCATGTTCCTGGTCGAACACCCGCACGACGCGGAAACGGCGGACCGCTTCTTCTGGGCGCTGGATCGGCTTGCCTACGCCATGCAGTATTCGGTGAAGGACCGCGAATATCGCCACAAGCGCTATCGCCGGGTGCTCGACGCCATGGACCGGCCGGGCGTGCTGTTCGATGCGGAAAGTCCGCTCGATCTAACGACGCGCGAGAAGGCAGACTTCGTCGAGCGGCTACGTGGCCGCTTCCCGAACTTCAAGCAGCGCCGCGCCCTGCTGATGCGCATCTCCGGCAGCGTCGAGGGCGGCGTCGCGCTGGACCCCAAGGCCGACGCGACGGTCGAACACATCCTGCCGCGCACGCCCTCACGCGGGTCGGATTGGTATGACGAGTGGTCCCGCGCGCGCGACCGCGATGAGCTGACCGAGTGCATCGGCAACTTCACGCTGCTGACGCACGCAGAAAACCAGGAAGCCGACCGGAAGTCGTTCCAGGACAAGCTCGTGATCTATTTTCGCCATGGCGAGCCATCGTTCGCCTACAGCCGCGACCTTCGCGGCCGCACGCGCTGGACGCCGGACGACGTTCGCACCCGCCGCGACGCCTTGATCCAGGCGCTGGCGCAGGACTGGGGTCTGTAGGCTTCACGCCTTCGCCAGCTTTGTTGACCCCTCTCCCGACCCGCGCGAAGTTCGCGGCCGATAACAACAAAGCCGAAGCCGGCGCCTTGGGGAGAGACCACATGAACCACAGAGCAGTTCGCCTGATTGCCGCTACCGCTATCGCGGCTGTCCTGTTTGTCGCCGGCTGCTCGACCCTCACCGACATTACAGGCGGCGGCGTCACGCCCCACTCGCAGATAGCGGCCGATCTCGGCATGCCGACCGCGGCGCCTGAAAGCCAGGGCTTTGCGACCGCAGGGCTCGATGCGCTTACGGCTGAATTCCGGGGACTGGTCGATCAGCAGAAACTCGCGGGCGTGACCACGCTGCTCGCGCGCCACGGAAAGGTAGTTCACTTCGACACCTATGGCAAAGCCAACGCCGCGACGGGCGATGCGCTGAAACCGGACTCGATCTTCCGCATCGCCTCAATGACCAAGCCGATCACGGGTGTCGCGATGATGCAGCTCTGGGAACAGGGCAAGTGGCAACTCGGCGATCCGGTGTCGAAATACATTCCGGAGTTTGCCGGCCTGAAAGTGAAAGGCCCGAACGGTACGCTGGTTGAACAGATCAAACCGATGACCATGGCGCAGCTGATGAGCCACTCGGCTGGCTTTGGCGTCAGCGCCGTTTACGACAAGGACAATCTCGGGGAGACAAATCTTCAAGGCATGATTGACAAGCTGAAGGAGCTGCCGCTCGAGACGCAGCCGGGCACGGCATGGGACTACGGCCCCAGCGTCAACATTCAGGGCCACATCGTCGAGAGGCTGTCGGGGCAATCACTCGACGCCTACTTCGACCAGCACATCTTCAAGCCGCTCGGGATGGTCGACACTGGCTTCTGGGTCGCGCCCGAGGAGGCCAACCGCGTCGTGGCGATCCACACCTATGACAGCGCCGGCAAGATCAAGGGACCGGACCAGAACCGTGTCGCGACTTCGAAGCCATCCTTCCTGGCCGGTTCAGGCGGCCTGCTGTCGACGGCTGAAGATTATTGGCGCTTTGCGCAGGCTGTCGGCAATGGCGGGGAGCTCAACGGCAAACGTATTCTCAAGGCCGACACGATCAAGCTGATGCGCACCAACGTCCTGCAGCCGGGCGTGAAGGTGGACCTCTACGGCCCCAGCCAGGAAGGCATTGGCTTCGGGATGGACTTTGCGATCGTGATGGATCCCAAGGCGGCGACGACGCCACAAGGTCTCAATACATTCTACTGGGGCGGCGCATTCGGAACATGGTTCTGGATCGACCCGACCAACGATCTCGTCTTCGTCGGCATGATCCAGAATCTCAATGGCTCTACACCGACAGGCGGCACGCCGCCGACTCGAACGATCTCTCCGCGCCTCACCTATGCGGCGCTTACGGATCCCTCGAAGTAGTGGAGGCACGGACTTGTGCGTGCTCTAGGCGCGCGCCAGATTCAGCCCCTTGAGGCTGCCCTCGGCGCGCCAGGCTTCGAGAATCTTAACGAAAGCGATCGGGCCTCCGCCATAGCTTCCGTTGCGCACAGCGACGGCAGAGGGTTGACCTTCGTTATTATAGTAGCCTGGCGTACACTCCTCGAAGAACTTCTGGCGGAGAACCGCAGTCTTCATGATCTCCGCGACCCATGCGGCTTCCGCATCGGGCGTTGCTTCGACGATTGTAGCCTGGCGTTCGGCAGCTTCGCTGACGATGTAAGCCATGTGGCGCGACTGCTCGTCGATCATGTGCGGGAAATTGGCCGTGAAGCCCGACTGCGTGTTGCCGATGATGAAGGCGTTCGGGAAGCCATTGACGTGCATGCCATGCAGCGTCGCAGCGCCATCCTTCCACTTTTCGGTCAGCGTGACGCCGTCCCGGCCATGCAGCTCCATGTTGGCGCGGTGGCTGTAAGTCGTCCCGACTTCAAAGCCGGTGGCGTAGATCAGGCAGTCGACCTTGTATTCCTTGCCATTGGCGAAGACGGAGGTCTCGTTGATGCGCTCGACGCCCTTCCCGTTCGTGTCGACCAATTCGACATTCGGCCGGTTGAACGTGGCGAGATACTCGTCGTGGAAGCACGGGCGCTTGCAGAACTGGTTGTACCAGGGCTTCAACGCATCGGCCGTCGCCTTGTCGCCCACCACCGCGTCGACGCGGGCGCGGATAGATTCCATTTTCTTGAAGTCCGCCAGCTGGGCGAGCTCCACGGCTTCTTGTGGTGTCTTCGCGCCGCGCCCCGAGAGGATCAGGATATTGCGGATAATGTCGGTCCAGCCGTCCGAGACCAGATCCTCCTCCTGATAACCGCCCGAGACGAGGATATTGAAATTGTCCATCCGGCGTTTCTGCCAGCCGGGAGTCAACGATTTTACCCATTCCGGATCGGTCGGCTTGTTGTTGCGGACGTCGATCGACGACGGCGTACGCTGGAACACGTAGAGTTGCTTCGCACCCGCGCCGAGATGCGGCACGCACTGCACGGCCGTGGCGCCGGTTCCGATGATGCCGACGACCTTGTCCTTCAGCTTGGTGAGACCGCCATTCGCGTCACCGCCCGTGTAAGCGTAGTCCCAGCGGCTCGTATGGAAGGAGTGTCCCCTGAAAGTGTCTACACCGGGAATGCCGGGGAGTTTCGGACGATGCAGTGGGCCTGAGGCAAGCACCACGAACCGCGCCTTCAGTGCGTCGCCACGGTTTGTCCTGATCGTCCAGCGCGCTGCGCTGTCGTCCCAGCGGATCTCGGTCACTTCGGTCTGGAAAATCGCACCCTTGTAGAGGCCGAACGTCTCGCCGATGGCGCGGCTGTGTTTCAGGATCTCCGGCGCCCGCGTGTATTTCTCGACCGGCATGTAGCCGACCTCTTCGAGCAGCGGCAGGTAGACATAGCTTTCGATGTCGCACGCCGCGCCAGGATAGCGGTTCCAGTACCAGGTGCCGCCAAAGTCCCCGCCCTTCTCGATGATGCGGACATCGTCGATCCCCGCCTGCTTCAGCCGCGTCCCGGCAAGCAGCCCGCCAAAGCCGCCGCCAACCACGATGACCTCGACATCATCGAACATCGGCGCGCGCTCGACGCGGGCGATGTAGGGATCGTCGAGATAGTGCGCGTACTGACCCGCGATCTCGACATACTGTTCATTGCCGTCCTGGCGCAGCCGCTTGTCGCGTTCGGCGCGGTACTTGGCTTTCAGGCCGGCCGGGTCGAAGCCCAGCTCCGTGATTGCTGCTTTAGACATGACGCCTCGCCGCGCTGGCTTCGGTTACGTTGACGTGAGCGTAGCAAGCGCGGGGCGCGCTTCAAGCGCCGGCGCCATGCGCGGCGTAGGGACCGCTTCAACGCGAGGGAAAGCGAAGGCGGCGAGGGTCCTTCAGCTTGACCAAAGCGGCTCCCGGCACGATGCGTTGGGTGCGTGGAGCGGGCCTGGGGTATTTTGAATGGCGCAACCAAACAGCCAGCAAGACGGCGCCGACCAAGAGCATTCGGAACGGCAGGCCTGGATCAAGAAGGTCCGGGAGCTTCATCGCAACAAACGCATGGCAGGGTTCGCGGGCATCATGGCCGGCGCGGGCATCCTGCTATGGTGGAAATACACGCCGGGCGCGCCCGACTGGGCCATGTGGGTTGGCGGCGGCCTGCTGGTCCTAAGCTGGGCGGTCTTCATCTATGTGATCGTCGACCGGTACAAGTGGGTGAAGAAGAACCCCTATAGGCCCCGGGCGAACTAGCTGCAGCGCTTCCATTCCGCGCATCCGGCGCTATGAACGCAAGATAATTGCGTCAGATAACCGGGGCAGGCGCCCCGCTGGAAGGAAACATCCAATGCCCGCGACCGGAACCCTCTTCGACCTCACCGGTAAGACCGCCATAATCACGGGCTCCACCAAGGGCATCGGCAAGGCCATCGCCGAACAGTTCGCCGAGCACGGCGCCCGCGTCGTGATCTCCTCCCGCAAGCCCGGCCCGTGCGAGGAAGTCGCCGCCGCCATCAACGCCAAACACAAGCCCGGCACAGCCATTGCCGTTCCCGCCAACATTTCATCCAAAGATGACCTCAAGCGCCTGGTCGACGAAACCAACGCCGCTTTTGGCAAGGTCGACATCCTGGTCTGCAACGCCGCGTCCAACCCGTACTACGGCCCGATGTCCGGCATCACGGATGAAGCCTTCGCGAAGATCCTCTCGAACAACATCATCTCCAACAACACGCTGGCGACGCTGGTCGCTCCGCAGATGGCGGCCCGCAAGGACGGCGCGATCATCATCATCTCGTCCATC
This sequence comes from Hyphomonadaceae bacterium, assembly GCA_044224605.1. Taxonomy (GTDB): domain Bacteria; phylum Pseudomonadota; class Alphaproteobacteria; order Caulobacterales; family Hyphomonadaceae; genus UBA7672. The sequence continues at coordinate 28,367 of JBGAKC010000009.1, read as the reverse complement.
GGCGGCCTGCGCGCCTCCACCGTGATCGGAGCCTACTGCGTCTCGAAGGCCGCCGACGTGCAGCTCGCCCGCAACCTCGCCGCCGAACTCGGGCCGAGCGGCATCCGCGTGAACTGCATCTCGCCGGGCCTGGTGAAAACCGATTTCGCCAAGGCCCTGTGGGAGGACCCGGAGGTCAAGGAGCAGCGCGAGGAAGAAACGCCCCTCCGCCGCATCGGCGTGCCGGAGGACATCGCCGGCGCCGCGGTGATGCTCGCCTCCCGTGCCGGCGCCTGGCTCACCGGCCAGAACATCGTGGTCGATGGCGGCGTGACGGCTGTTTAGAGCCGATCGTGTAACCATATCGGGGTTGCGCGCGTACTAAGGCCGCAACCCCAGCAAGGAGGCAGTTCATGGCCCCGCACAAATTCCCCGTCGCCCGCACGGATGAAGAATGGCGCAGAAGGCTGACGCCGGAGCAGTACGTCGTGATGCGCCGCCATGGCACCGAACTGCCGAACTCCTGCGCGCTTCTCCACGAGAAGCGGGCTGGGAGCTTTACCTGCGCCGGATGCGACAAGCCGTTGTTCGAGTCCAAGCTCAAGTTCGAAAGCGGCACCGGCTGGCCCAGTTTTACCGTGCCGGTCGACGGCGCGGTTGAGGAAGAGATCGACCGCAGCCACGGCATGGTGCGCACGGAAGTGCATTGCGCCACCTGCGGCAGCCATCTTGGCCATGTCTTCCCGGACGGCCCGCCGCCGTCCGGCCTGCGCTACTGCATCAACGGCGTGGCGCTGAACTTCACCCCTGCCTAGCGGCTATCCCCCTCTGGTTGCGTTAACGCGCGAAGCTTGTTCGCGCGATGGCGTCTGCCTATGATCATCACTGGAGGGGGCTCCATGAAAACCGGATATCTGCTCTACGGCGATGATGGGATCTACTGGGACAGGATCATCATCCTCGTCGCCGCAGCAGGGCTCGTTTTCCTGGGCGTCGTTCTCTACCGGGTTGCAGTCGCGACGCCTGTTGCGCGCCGCGCGGAGTCTGCCCGGCTTTCAAGAAAGTCCCTGCCCGAGATCGTCTACTTCCTGGGATGTGGCGGCGATGGAAAGCTGCCGGCGAACCGGACCGTCCTGATGGAGCTGCTGTCGAGCTACCAGCTGCCGGTCACGACGCAGCAACTCGATGGCATCGCGGCGACGTTTGGGTATTCCGAACCGCTCTTCCTCAACGAGCTCGCGAAGCGTGCGGCGTTGATGACCCGCCGGGACAAGCACGATCTCGTCCGCGCCGCCGTCCTCGTGTCGGTTACGTCGGCATTTCCAGGAGCGACGCAGTCGGCCCGCCGTATCGTGAAGGCGCTGGGTTCCCTGCAATGGCGCACCGCCACAATGGCCCGTCGCGCCTTCACGGCAGGCCCCGCGGCCCTGCTTGAGCTGGCAGCCGCCTGAGCAGGAGCTTTTCCCTTCCAGTGGGCGCCGAAGTCCGCTAGCGACCTCGCAGCGACCTGACGGACCCTGACCGATGAGCTTCGACGGCTTTCCCAACCTGCCGCCCCATGTCAACGCGCGCGTGCAACGCTTCATGTCCGGCGATCTGCCGCCGGCTCACCGCAATCTGGGCATTCGTCCAGATCTCTGGTGCAAGGAGGCCGAGGTGGGCCGCGTCCTCTTCCGCTGGCCCAATGACGGCTCGCGCGACATCTATGATGGCCGGGTCTTCGGCGGCTGGATCGCCGCCCTCTCGGACAATGTCGTCTCCATGTGCATGGTTACCGCCCTCGAGGAAGGCGAAGGCTTCACCACCCAGGACCTGCAGGTGAAGATCTTCCGGCCGGTGTCAGGACCGGAAATCGAGATCGAGGCGCGCGTCGTTAACCGATCGAAGACGACGGGGTATGTCGAGGCCGAATGGCGCCTTCCGAACGGCAAGGTCGCCGCCAAAATCCTGGCCTGGAAGGCAATCCGGCCATCGGACGCGTTCACGACGCGCGAATAGTCGCGCACGAGGCGAACGACCGGCTGAATTCACCATCTTGTCCGGCGATTGCTGGCGCCATTCCTGCTCGGGCATGCGCATGAAGAACTGCATCCCACTGATCGCTTCGCTCGCCGCCGCCATAACCTTTGCCAGCGCCGCTCAGGCACAGAATGTCCGGATACTGGGACGGGCCGAGGTCATCCCCACGGGCGGATTTGCCATCCAGTGGCCATCCAGCGGCTTCGAGGCGACCTTCGAGGGGGCGACCCTAAGGGCCACGATCTATGATTGGGGCTTCAACTGGCTCAATGTCGAGGTCGACGGGGTCTCCACCAAGCTTCATCTCGACGAAGACACCAAGACCTACACGCTTTTCGATGGCGCTCCCGGCAAGCACACGGTCCGCGTGACGCGCCGCACCGCGTCGCAGGTTGGCATCACCAACATCCTGAGCGTCGAGGCCGTTAATCTGCTGCCAACGGCCAAGCCCGACAGGCGCATCCTCGTCATCGGGGATGACTTCGCGACAGGTTTTGGCGTGGAAGGCGCTGACGAAACCTGCAAATACAGTCACGAAACGCAAAACAGCGACCTGGCCTATCCGGCCCTCCTGGCTCGCTCCTTCGGCGCCGATCTGAATCTCGTCGCCGTCGACGGGCGCGGCCTGATCCGGAATTACGGCGATGACAAAGCGCCTACAATGAGCACGCTTGCCTGGCAGACGCTTGCCGACGGCGATACGGCCTGGGCGGCCCTCGCCTATCAGCCCCAGATCATCGTCATCGGGCTCGGCGGGAACGATTTCGCTTCCGGCGACCCCGGCGCTCCGTTCGACGACACCTATGTCTTTATGCTCCGCCGGCTGCGCCAGGCCTATCCCGACGCTCTCATCATCGGCTCGATAGGCGGATCCCTCTGGGGCAAGCGCTACCAGGCTGCCAGGGACTCAATCTCCGGCGCCATCGATTTCGTCCGCAAGGAAGGCGACAACAAGGTCCGGTTTGTCGAATTCAAACCGACGAACGGCCCCGGCCGCTATGGCTGCGGCTTCAAACCGGGCGCCCGCGCGCAGGCCGAGATGGCCGCCTCTCTCCAGGCCGAGGTCGAAAAGTCCCTTGGCTGGGCTGCAGTCAAACCATCTTTCCAGCCCTGAAATTGAGCCCTTGCAGGGCCAGTTCCGACCTTCGTTTCCCTTGACACTCCCCCGGACAGGTCATACCTGCCGCTCACCGCTGGCACTCCTTTGCATGGAGTGCTAGCAGGCAGCTTTTCGGGCCGCTCAGGTGGGCGGTCCGGACCAGAAAAAACAGAGGCAAATCATGAGCTTTCGTCCGCTCCATGACCGCGTGCTTGTGAAGCGCGTCAAGGAAGAAGAGAAAACCAAGGGCGGGATCATCATCCCCGACACCGCCAAGGAAAAACCCCAGGAGGGCAAAGTCGTTGCTGTTGGCACGGGAACCCGTGGCGAAGACGGCAAGGTGACCCCGCTCGACGTCAAGGTCGGCGACCGGATCCTGTTCGGCAAATGGTCGGGCACGGAAGTCACTCTCGACGGCGAGGAGCTCATGATCATGAAAGAGAGCGACATCCTCGGCATCGTCGAAAAGACGGTCGCGAAGAAGTAATCGCAGCCTCTCCCCACAATCCCAGCTAGCTAGGAATCAGCCACATGGCAGCCAAGCACGTACAATTCTCCGCCGATGCCCGCGAGCGCATGCTCCGCGGCGTCGAGATTCTCGCCAACGCCGTGAAGGTCACGCTCGGCCCGAAAGGCCGTAACGTCATCATCGAGAAATCTTTCGGCGCACCGCGCACCACCAAGGACGGCGTCACTGTCGCCAAGGAAATCGAACTGTCCGACAAGTTCGAGAACATGGGCGCCCAGATGATCCGCGAAGTGGCCTCCAAGGCCAACGACGTCGCGGGTGACGGCACCACGACCGCGACTGTTCTGGCTGCCGCGATCGTACGCGAAGGCCTGAAGCGCGTCGCTGCCGGCATGAACCCGATGGACCTCAAGCGTGGCGTTGACCGCGCTGTCGCCGAAGTCATCGAGAACCTGAAGAAGCAGTCGAAAAAGATCACGACGAACGACGAGATCGCCCAGGTTGGCTCTATCTCGGCGAACGGCGAGACCGAAATTGGCGCGATGATCGCTGAAGCCATGGCGAAAGTCGGCAACGAAGGCGTTATCACCGTCGAAGAAGCCAAGGAAATCGAGACCAAGCTCGAAGTCGTCGAAGGCATGCAGTTCGACCGCGGCTATCTCTCCGCGTACTTCATCACCAACGCCGATAAGATGGAAGCCGTCCTCGACGACGCCCTCATCCTGCTGCACGAAAAGAAGCTGACTTCGCTGCAGCCGCTGCTCCCGGTGCTCGAGTCGGTCGTTCAGACCGCCCGCCCGCTGGTGATCATCTCGGAAGACGTTGAAGGCGAAGCTCTCGCTACGCTGGTCGTGAACAAGCTGCGCGGCGGCCTCAAGGTCGCTGCGGTAAAAGCTCCAGGCTTCGGCGACCGCCGCAAGGCCATGCTGGAAGACATCGCCATCCTGACGGGCGGCACGGTGATCTCCGAAGACCTCGGCATCAAGCTCGAGAACGTCACCATCGACATGCTGGGCAAAGCCAAGCGCGTGCAGATCTCGAAAGAGAACACCACGATCGTCGACGGCGGCGGCAAGAAGAAAGAGATCGAGGCCCGCATCTCGCAGATCCGCAAACAGATCGAAGAGACGACCTCGGACTACGACCGTGAGAAGCTCCAGGAGCGTCTTGCCAAGCTCGCTGGCGGCGTTGCCGTCATCAAGGTTGGCGGCGCCACGGAAGTGGAAGTCAAAGAGCGCAAGGATCGCGTTGACGACGCTCTGAACGCCACGCGCGCCGCCGTGGAAGAAGGCATCGTCGCCGGCGGCGGCACGGCCCTCCTCCGCGCTGCGTTCGCCATCAAGGCTGAAGGCGACAACGAAGACCAGCAAGCGGGCATCGATATCGTCCGCAAGGCGCTCGAAGCTCCGATCCGCCAGATCGCGGAAAACGCGGGCGTCGAAGGTTCGCTGGTTGTCGGCCGCATCAAAGGCGAAAAAGGCTCGAAGTCGTTCGGCTTCAACGCCCAGACGGAAGAGTACGGCGACCTGGTCGAGATGGGCATCATCGATCCGGCGAAAGTGGTTCGCGTCGCCCTGCAGAACGCCGCTTCGGTGGCCGGCCTGCTGATCACGACGGAAGCCGCGATCGCGGAAGCTCCGAAGAAAGACGCCGGCCACAGCCACGGCCCGGGCGGCGGCATGCCTGACATGGGCGGCATGGACTTCTAGTCTGTCAGGTTTTCTGGCCGACTCAGGTTGGACGAAATGTGGAAGGGCGGCTCTTCGGAGCCGCCCTTTTACGTATTCCGCCGGTGAAAATTTTGCGTCACGACGGTGTCAGGCTGCTCGGGCTACGAGGGCTCAACCCGCGAAATAAGCAAGGTTCGCAGAATCCAGATCGACAGAACCCTGATGTGCGGAAAAGTCCTTTCCCAAAACCTGACTAAGCAGGAATTCCTTCCCGGTCTCTCGATATCTGCATATTCAGTCGTGAAGTTCGACTGATGGGATTGCCTGATAGTCGATATGTCTTTATTGATATTCGAGAAGTTCGCTTTGGCAGCCCATCCTGACCCCGGGCGAGCCAATAACTAAAGAACTTCAGAATGCCGATTGGCGGGGCGGTCTGGAAACGGGCCGCCCCGACTTCTTTCTGGCCTTACCTTCCCGTGACTGGCGAATCCTTTGGCGCCCAAGCGGAAAGAGCTGGCCCAGCCGATTCCATTCATCGACCAGACAGGTTGGATGCGCGAATGTGCAGCTGAAGACGACGGGCGGTATAAAACAGATCAAAATACAAAGAAAAAGGGCGGCGCGATGAACGCGCCGCCACTGAAAGGGTCTGATACGAGCGTTTCCTCCCCGAAACGCCAAACCGCCGAAGCAGTTCGGTATTGAGCCTCACCTAAGGGCTTTGTTGAGTCAAGCACGATCTTACAGGAACGTTATCGGCCACGGGCACGGACCAACCCCGTTCGTCCCCAAATCGGGTCTCGGGCAGAATAAACCACCTCAATTTGCCTTCGCAGACGCAACATCAAGGCAGTCATTGTGATACCGTATGGAATCACGATCTCGCGTTGATCACGCCGCCGTATCGTTCAGCGCCGTCACGAACGCGTCGAACCGCCCTGTCCGGACACCGTGTTTCGCCTCGATGCCTGTCACAATCGCTTTGAGAGCGGCGAGAGCAACGTCGGACCATTCAGCTTCGAGGCTCGCAGCGAGTTGCGCCTGGCTGCGCAGGATCACGCCGTCACGCAGAACTCTCAGCCCATTGCTCTCCAGCGTTGCCCCCGTCGTGGTGATGTCCACGACCAGCTCTGCGACCCCGGCCGCCGGCGCCCCTTCAGTGGCGCCGGCGCTCTCCACGATGCGGTAATGGCCAACGCCCTCTTCGGTGAAGAAGCGGCGGGTTGCACGTACATACTTGGTGGCGACGCGCAGCTTGCGGCCGGTGGAAGCTTCGAGGCGTGCGGCGACATCGTCCACGTCAGCCATCGTCTCGACATCCAGCCAGCTCTTGGGCGCTGCAACGACGAGATCTGCGCGGCCGAACCCTAGCGGAGCCAGTAGGTGGACCACGCGATCGAGATCGCCCGCCTGCTCGCGCAGGAGGTCTTCACCGCTCACGCCGCAATGAATGTCGCCACCGATGACGCCTGAGGCGATCTCGCCCGCTGATAGGAGCCGTACTTCCACATCCGGCAGGCCAGCGATACGCGCGAAGTATCCGCGCGCGCCCCCAAGCGCCTCTATGCGGAAACCGGCGCCCGCGAAGAACTCCTCCGCCTGTTCCTTGAGGCGGCCCTTGGACGGTAAGGCGAGTGTGAGCTTGCTCATCAGCGCGCTCCCTCGCCGAGACGATCGGCGCGCAGCGCGGCGCCGATGGCGCTGGCCTCGCGCGCACCTGCGCTAAGCTGCGGGATCAGGCTGTCATAGCGGCCACCGGAGACGATCGGCCGGTTGGCCTGCCCTTCCCGTGTCAGCTCGAAGACGAAGCCGTCGTAATATTCGAAACGTCGACCAGCCTCGGCGCTGAACATCGCGCCGGACCAGAAAGGCGGTTGGAGTTTTTCGATCTGCGCGAGCCGCTCGCGATAGCTGTCCAGCGCTTCGGAAATGTCAGCGCCGGTCTCGCGTGAGAACGCTTCGAGCGCCGCAACGCTGCCGTCAGCGGGCGCTGAGAGCGAAAGATAGCGGATGAGAGCGGATGCCGATGCGGCGTCAGGCGCGACGTCACGGGCCTTGTCGCGTAGGCGATTGGCAATGTCCTCGGCGCTACGACCGATCGGCTCGACACCCAACCTCGCGAGCTCGGCTTCGACGGCGCGAACGGCATCGGCAGGCGCAAGTGAACCGATCCCGGCGATCGCATCCGTCGTTCCAACCTGCCCTTTCGCAGCCTCCAGCAATTCGCGCGGCCCCTTGCGGCGCGAGAAGGCGCGGCGTAGGCGATCGCGCCACTGGGGTGAAAACGGTAGAGCTGCAATCAACGCATGGTAGATGGCGACGTCACCGAACCTCACGGTGGCAGCCTTCACGCCGCCAGCCTGAGCAGCCTCAAGCGCAACGGCCAGAGCCTCGGCATCTTCTGCAGGCGAGCCGCGATTGCCGAACCATTCGAAGCCGATCTGCACGTGCTCGACCGGATCGTTCGAGCCGCGCGGCGGCAGGCGATAGACCGGGCCGGCCTCGTGATAGCGCGCCACAGGAAGCTCCCCTGAAGCGACCATCTGGGCGATCGGCGTGGTCAGGTCGGGGCGCAGGCAGTGCTCCTTCCCGCTGGCGTCCGTGAACGTGCAGAGACGCGAGCGCACGGCTTCGCCGGAAAGCTCCAGCACGACCTCTGCCGGCATCAGCGTCTGCGGCTCGGCGCGAACGCCGCTCACCCGGGCGATGCGCGCCAGCGCGGCTGCGGCCTGGGTGGAAAGGGTCACGACGCGCCTGCGATGGCTTTGATCCGCGCCACCATCTCGCTGCGCGGGCACTCAAACTGACCGGGACGCTCGGCGCGCCAGGCTTCGTTGTCGGTCATGCCCTTGGCCGCGGCAGCGCCAGCCTTGAGGTCCTTGATGGTGACGACGCCCTTCTCGCGCTCGTTTCCACCGACGATCACGACGGCGGGCGAGTTACGGCGGTCGGCGTATTTCATTTGCGCCTTCATGCCGGAAGATCCAAGATACATCTCGGCGCGAATGCCCGCGCGGCGCAGTTCGGATGCCAGCGTCGCGTAGTCGGCGAGTTGATCCTTGTCGAGCACCAGGACAAGAACCGGCCCCTGGACTTGCTCTTCACCACTGGCAGCCATCGCCGCAGCAAGGCGGCTGACGCCGACCGAGAAACCAGTTGCGGGCGCGGGTTCGCCACGGAAGCGGGCGACGAGGCCGTCATACCGGCCGCCGCCGCCGACCGAGCCAAAGCGCATCGGATTGCCGTCGGCATCGCGAAACTCACGCAGGAATTCGGCTTCGAAGACCGGGCCGGTATAATACTCAAGGCCGCGCACGATAGACGGATCGAACGCCGCCGCATCATCGCCAATGCCCAGCGCGTTCAGGATCGTGTCGATCTCGGCCAGTTCGGATACACCGATCGCGCCTGAGCGGGTCATGCCAACCGAGTTAGCAAGCTTTCGCGCCGTCTCTGCGCGCGAGACAGACCGGGCGGTAATGAACTCCAGCAGGACGTCGATCTGGTTGGCCTGCAGGCCGGCGCCCTGGGTCATGTCGCCGGATTCGTCCTTGCGGCCCTTGTCCAGAAGCAGGGTCACGCCTTCGACGCCAAACTTGTCGAACTTGTCGAGCGCACGAAGCACTGTGCCGCGCTGGGCGGGATCGACCACGCCGGCGGTTTCCATGATGCCGTCGAGCAACTGCCGGGAGTTTACGCGGATCACGTATTCGCCGCGCGCAGCGCCGGCGGCCTGCATCGCCTCCGCGGCGATGGCGATCATCTCCGCGTCGGCGGCAGGACCCGCCACGCCGACCGAGTCAGCATCGCACTGGATGAATTCGCGGAAGCGGAACGGGCCCGGCTTCTCGTTGCGCCAGACGGGGCCAGCCGAATAGCGGCGGAAGGGCTTCGGAATTCGCTCCCAGTTCTCGGCCACGTAGCGGGCCAGCGGGGCGGTATGATCGTAGCGAAGGGCGATCCATTGCTCGTCATCGTCCTGCAGCGCGAAGACGCCTGCGTTGGGACGGTCGGTGTCGGGCAGGAACTTGCCGAGAGCGTCGACATATTCGAACGGACCGGTGTCGAGCGCGTCGAAGCCCCAGCGGGCGTAAACTTGGCTTATCGAGTCAACGAGTTTCCGTTCGGCGGCAATGACCACCGCCGTCCTATCCGGAAATCCCCGCGGCTTGCGGGCCTCCGGCCGCTTTTGCTCGTCCTTCGACATGATGGCCATCCGACATGGGCTCGGGGGATAGCCCATAGGGCCCATCCCCGCAACGTCAGCGGGACTTAAAGGTCCGATGGCCTTTGGCAAAGCCTTAACGACGGACCGGCGCCGGTGGGCGGGTGGATTCCGACCTAGTATTTGACGTCGCAGCCGTAGGACGTGGTCAGCGCCGGGTCTGGTGATTTGCCGGCCTTCAGGGCAGCCAGCGCCGAGGTGACGTAGTTGGTCGCCTTGGGAACATCCTCGACCTTGTTCGATTTGATCGAGTCGATCGCGCCGTTGTAAGCGATCTTCCCGTCCGGCGTAATAATGAACATGTGCGGCGTGGTCTTGGCGGCGTAAGCGCGACCCATCGAGCCATCTGGATCAAGCAACACATGTGTCGGCTTGGCGCCACGGTCCTTGGTAAGCTTGTCGGCTTCGGCCGGGGTGACGTTGCCTTGCGAGCCGGGCCTGGACGAAATCACCGAGAGCCAGATCACGCCGTCAGCCGTGGCAACCGCCTGGGTGTTCTGCATGTTCTGTGAGTTGTACTGCTTCTGGACAAAGGGGCAGCCATTGTTGGTCCATTCGAGGATCACCGTCTTGCCCTTGAAGTCGGACAGCGAGATCTCCTTGCCGGCCGTGTTCACTTCCCTGAAGGCCGGCGCGGCATCGCCCGGAGGGGCCGCGCTGGCGGTCGACACAATCAGCGCGCCCGCCGTGATCATTGTGGCCGCCACTGCGCCGAGAATGACCGGAAGCCTGTCACGATCGAAAATGCCCATGTCGCCTCTCCCAAGCGAAAGCGTTTCGAGCCTCAACCCACCCAGGGTCCGCGCGCCTCAGATCGTGCCGGCGGCCTCTTTGACAGCCTTTTCGATCATCCCCACGGTGAGGATCTGATCGAGGATCTGCGGCTCCGCGCCGTTGGCGGGGTAGACCAGATACAACGGAACACCGTTCCGGCCGTGCTCGGCAAGCGCCGCGGCAATCACACTGTCTTTATTGGTCCAGTCCGCCTCGAGGAAAACGACCTTGAGATCATTGAAAACCTTCTGCACGGCAGGATCATTCATCGCGCCCTTGTTGAACTGGCAGGTGACACACCAGCGTGCGGTGAAGTCGACAAAAATCACCCGACCTTCAGCACGGAGCGCCTTCACTTTTTCAGGCGACCAAACCTCATGACTGGCCGTCGCCGATGCAGTCGTTTCAGCTTTGGTAGCCGTGGTCAGGACCGCCGGAACGATGAATGCGGCCAGAATGATCAGCACAGCAAAGACGCGGCCGACAATGTTCGAGCCGGCCTTTTTAGCCAGCCAGATACCAAACGCGAGTGCGATCGCCCCGCCGACAACAGCCAGAACGCCGTCCGATCCCGATTGGCCAGCAAGGACCCAGAGCAGCCAGACGACCGTCGCGAACATCGGGAAAGCCAGGACCTGGCGGAATGTCTCCATCCACTTGCCGGGCTTGGGAAGGATTTTCGCGAAGGCCGGGGTGAAACTCAGCAGTGTGAACGGTGCGGCCAGACCGAAGCCGATCAGTAGGAAGATCGCCATGACGATGTGGGGTGGCTGGGTGGCGGCTGCGCCCACCGCCGGGCCCATGAATGGGCCAACGCAGGGGGCTCCAACAAAGGCCGCCAGCAAGCCAGTGAAGAAGGCGCCGCTCGTTCCTTCGCGTTCGGCAAGCCTGCTGCCGACGCCCATCAGCGAGCCGCCGATCTCGAACACGCCGAGCAGATTCAGGCCAATTGCGAACATCAGGATCGCGAACAGCGAGACAACCCAAGCGTACTGGAACTGGAAGCCCAGCCCAACCGAGGCGTCACCCGCAGCTTTCAACCCAATCAGCAAGGCCCCGACGGCCGCAAAGCAGACCAGCACGCCGGCCAGATAGGCCAGACCATGCGCGCGAGACTGCTTCGCATCATGAGCGGTGTGTACGAGCCCGGCCGCCTTGATGGCGAGAACTGGCAGCACGCACGGCATCAGGTTCAGTACGAGGCCGCCGAGGAAGGAGAAGCCAAGCAGCGCCAGCAGGGCGACGCCATCAAGCGGCGCTGCCTCCGCAGTCCTGGTCACCTGTGGCGTTGCCGTCTCACCGGGCGCGGGTTCGGCGCTGACGAACTCCTTGTCCGCCACACCGGCAGGCGCCACGCCCGGCGTCGCCGGAACTTCCCAGGCCTTTCGCGAGCCATCCGCCTTTGTGACGACCACGACGCCCGAAAGCGCTGCATCGCCGGGCTTGGCGAAGTCAGACGCCTTGAGCTCTAGAGAGACACCGTCGTCGCCGGTTCGTACGGTCTGCTTTGCTGCATTCAAGAGTTCAGGTCCAACCGGGAAGAAGCGGATCGCCTTCGCGTCTTTCGCCGCGTCAGCAACAGCAGGATCCGCCACGGCGACCTTGAAGCCGTTTGCTGTTCGCTCAACCAATGCATGTCCGGTCAACGCGACGGGCAAGGCCGACAGCGCGTTGATAATAATCTTTCCGCCCTCTTCCGACGACGCCAATGTCTTCTCGACCGGCAGCGCCGCCGCCAGCGTGACCTCTTCGGGGATGCAGACATCGGCGCAGATCAGATACTCGAACTTGCCGCCGATGGTGAGGATGTCGCCCGGCTTTGCATCCGATGAGATCTTCACGTCGAACGGAAGAACCACCTCATCCTCATAAGCGTAGTTCATGAGCGGCCCGAGCGGGATGGCGTACGGGGCCGGGAATTTGAACTCGCCGGCAGTTACCTGCGGCGAGGACGCCCACGTGACGGACGGCGGCAAGCCGCTGTCCCCGGGATTGAGCCAATAGATGTGCCACTTGTCGGCAAGTTTGAACCGCACTGCGCCGAGGAGCGTGTCGCCCGGTGTTGCGGCGCTCCGTTCAAAAACAAGCGTGACTTCGGCGTGCTCGCTGTTGCCGGTCGGCTGGGCGGCTGCCGGAGACGCCAGCATGGCGATGGCGGCCATCGCCGCCAGCCAGCTCTTTGCCCGCGTCAGGATGTTCCGCACCAAAGTCCCTCGCTTCATAATCGCCATACCAGCCTGTACGCAGGCGGCGCTTCGAAAGTTACAGCGCCAGCGCGATCGCTGGAGGTAAGAACGCAACCGGGGAGAGGTCTAGACCCCTCCCCGGAACGTGAGACACGCAGTTTCGCCTAGAGGCGATATCAGTTTGCCTGTTCGGCCGAGAGCCGGCGCATCGTGCGCTGGATCACGCGCTGCCAGTTCATCAGCGACACCATATGAGCGTAAACGGCAGCCAGGGCGCCCGTATTGCGAATGTCCTGGAATTTGCTGTCCGGAAGGGCGTTGAGGCCTTCTTCGGAGATCGCCCAGTAGTCGGCGATCTTCTGCGTCGGACCCGGGTTGCCTTGGGCATCGCGCGGGGTGAATGCGACGGACTTCTGTTCGAACAGCGAGGCCTTGTCGATCATCTCGACGAACTCGATCGTGGCGCGGCGCTGACGCTCGAATTCCTTGCAGAACTCGATCGCGTCCTGCGTGAACTTGGAGGCCTGCTCGCCTTCGAAGAATTTCACGTCCGGCGTGCTCGAAACCATCGAGGCTTCGGTGTCGACGCAGAGAAGGAGCTTGTCGCTCTTCGGGTCCGACGCGAATACGAACGGATAGCGGCGCACGAAGGCCGGCAGGTAGGTGTCCGGGTCCGGCTGGCCGGACGCGTCCACATATTCGTTCTCGTTCTGGCGGACGCCCATTACGGCAACCGGCGTCTTTTCCGGGCCGACGAAGATGATCGGGAAGCACGTCGCCGCAACGCCAAACTCACTGACCGTGATCGGAACAGCATGCGCCGTCTTCAGGAACGAGAACGGGGCCGCAACCTGCTTGACGCCAAGATTCCTGTGCTTCTCCAGGGAAAGCGGCTCCGGCCGCTTGTAGAACATGACCTGGCCGGTCAGCTCGGGCTGGCCGCCTGGGGCTGGAGTGCTCATTAAGTAGCTCCTGACTTGATGCTGGGCGGTCCTTATCGGAAAACTCTGGCAGCCTCAACCAAAGCGAATCATATGGCCGGACTGGACTGGAAAACTCCTTTCAAGGCCCTGATTTTCGCCCTGGGAGGCGCCCTTGCGGCGTCCATCCTTGCAGCTTGTTCACCTTCGCAGGTCGTTGCGGACCCGCAGCTGGCGGCCCTGATCCAGCGGATTGGCCAATCGGAAATGTCCCGGTCGCCTGAGCAGGCCGATGCGCTCGGCCTGTCCCGGGAGGCATTCGGGCGCACGTACGACGCCCTGCTGAATGACCGCTCGATGGCGGTGGCGGAGCGCGCGCGCGTCGCCCGGCTCGACTTCCTTCGCCAGATTGAGGAGATCGACCGCTCGGAACTGACGCGTGACGCGCAGCGGACGTACGACTCCGTGGCGGCTGTTTTACGCGCGAGCGTTGCAGTTGAAGGCCATGACCATGGCTACACATCGCTCGGCTGGGCTAGCCCCTACCTGATCACTTTCGCCGATGGCGCTTACAGCGACCTCGTGAAATTCATGACGCTGCATGCGCCCGTGCGATCACGACCGGATGCAGAAGCCTGGCTTACGCGCCTCGACCACATGGACGAAGCGATGCGCGACGAACGCCGCCGTTTCGAGGTGGACATCAGCACCGGCGTCATCCCTCCGCGCGCCGTATTGCAGCGGACGCTCGACCGTGTTCGACGTCTGACGCCTGTTGTGGCGCGCGAGCATCCGCTTGTCGTGTACTTCACGGAATCGCTCGCGCAGATTCCTGACATCCCTGAAAGCGAGATCGGCAAGCTGACCACACGCGCGGCTACGCAGGTGGCGGGGCCCGTGAAAGACGAATACGTCGCGCTGGCGAAGCTGATCGAAAAGACGCTGCCGAATACGCCGGAAGAACCCGGCGTCTGGAAGATCAAGGATGGCGAGACGTACTATCGGGACGCCTTGAGACTTTACACATCGACGGATATCGCGCCGAAGCAGCTTCATGATGCCGGACTAAAGATGGTCGATCAGATCAGCGCGCAGATCGAACCGCTGCTTGCCGAGATCGGCCAGGTCGAGGGCAGCGTCGGCGGGCGGCTGCGCACGCTGGCGATGGACCCGGCTTATCTTTTTCCCGAGACGCCCGAAGGCCGGACGGCGCTCATGGATGCCGCGCGCGAGCGGGTGAAGTGGGCCGAGACGGCGATGGGGCGGATGTTGATCGTCGGGCCGAAAGGCAAGGTCGAGGTGCGCGAGGCGCCGCTGGTTTCGCAGGAAACAGCCCCCGGCGCGTACTACAAGGCCGCCCCGCTTGATGGTTCGCGACCCGCGACATACAACATTAATCTCCGCTCGACGCTCGACTTTCCGACCTGGGCGCTGCCGACGCTGACCTTCCATGAAGCCGTGCCAGGGCATCACATCCAAGCCGGTATGGCGCGCGAGCGCCCTGACCAGTCGCTGCTGAACTATCTCGTGTCGTGGCCAGCCTTCAGCGAGGGCTGGGGCGTTTATGCAGAAGACCTCGCGGACGAATTGGGGGCGTACAAAGACGATAAGATGGGACGGCTCGGTTACCTCCAGTCGCTGCTGTTCCGCGCGGCGCGGCTGGTGGCGGACACGGGTATCCACGCCATGAAATGGTCGCGGGCGGAGGCGGTCAGCTATCTCGAAACCACGACGGGCATGAGCCGCGCCGACGTCGAGTTCGAAGTGGATCGCTACACGATCTGGCCCGGCCAGGCCTGCGCCTACATGACGGGCCGGGAAACCATCCGCAGGCTGAGGAACACGGCGCAACAACAATTGAAGACGACGTTCGACATCAAGGCGTTCCATCAGGCGATCCTTGGCCCGGGACCTCGCCCGCTACCCGTTCTCGAGCTCGACATCGCGGACTGGATCCGGGCGCAGCGCCCTCAACCCAGCAAGAAATAGCGCGCAGAGCGTCGCGGCGGCGACGCAAACCTGCCCCAATCCAAGCGCCCCCTCCTCGAACTGAATCGAGCAATGGGGACTCGTTATGACTCGCTTCCAGACAAACTTCCTTTTCGCAGCTTCCGCATTGACCCTCGCGGCGTGCGCTTCACCACCCGCCTCCGGACCAACTGACGAACTCGGACGAGTGTCCACCCAGAACGAGGTGGCGGTCGCCGAAGGGAGAGACAATGTGGTCGTGACCGGCTCGCGCGTTGCGGCAGACGCCGCGCTGCCTTTGCAGGCCTACGCGCCGCCGCCGGCTCCACCGCCTGTCGGCATGCCCGCACCGAAGATGATGGCGCCTGGTTATGCGGGCGGGACCATCGCCCAGCTGGCGCCGCAGCCAATGCCTGGCGACATCAATCGCGACAAGTACGAAGATGTAAAGATCAACAGCGTAAAACTGGTCGCGCAGGAACCGGTTTCAACATTCTCGATCGACGTGGACACGGCAAGCTACTCGAACGTGCGACGCATGCTGAACGCCGGCTATCTGCCGCCGAAAGATGCGGTCCGCATCGAGGAGATGATAAATTACTTCGACTACGGGTACGATCTTCCACGGACAAAAGACAAACCATTCGAAACGACGGTGAAAATCGTCCCCTCGCCGTGGGCTGAGGGACGGCAGCTGATGCATGTGGCGGTTCAGGGGTACGACCTCAAGAGGGACCAGCGGCCGCCGCTGAATCTGACGCTGCTGATCGATGTGTCGGGGTCGATGTCGGACCAGAACAAGCTGCCGCTGGCGATCCAGTCGCTGAAGCTGCTGGTGAATGAGCTGACGGCGCATGATCATGTGGCGATCGCGGTCTATGCGGGCGCGGCGGGAGAAGTGCTGGCGCCGACATCGGGCGCCGAGAAAAGTAAGATCATCGCGGCGCTGGACCGGCTGTCGGCCGGTGGATCGACGGCGGGCGGCGAAGGATTGCGGCTAGCCTACAGCCTGGCGAAGCAGAACTTCGACAAGAAGAGCGTCAACCGGGTGATGCTGCTGACCGACGGGGATTTCAACGTCGGCATCGCGGACCCGCAGAAGCTGGAGGACTTCGTCAGCCGTGAGCGAGAGAGTGGGGTCTATCTCTCCGTGCTCGGGTTCGGCGGCGGAAATTACAACGACCTGCTGATGCAAAAGCTCGCTCAGTCCGGCAACGGCATGGCCGCGTACGTGGACAACCTGAACGAAGGCCGGAAGATCCTGAATGACGATCTCTCGGGGTCGATGTTCTCGATCGCGGACGATGTGAAAATCCAGGTGGAGTTCAATCCGGCGAAGGTCACGGAATACCGGTTGATCGGGTACGAGACGCGGCTGCTGAATCGCGAGGACTTCAACAACGACAAGGTGGACGCGGGCGAGATCGGCGCCGGGTCGTCGGTGACGGCGATCTATGAACTGACCCCGGTTGGGTCGAAAGCGACGCTGGTTGATCCGAGCCGTTACCAGCAGGCGCCCAAGGTGGAAGGCAACTCGAGCGAGTTCGCGTTCCTGAAGGTGCGCTACAAGCTGCCGGGCGAAAGCAAATCCAAGCTGATCGACCGGCCGGTGACGGCGTCTGACGAGGTGTCGGAAATCTCGAAGGCGCCCGAATCCACGCGCTTCGCGACGGCGGTGGCGGCGTACGGATCGATGCTGCGCGGCGACCCGTATCTCGACAAGAGCTTCACGTGGGACCGCGTCATTGATCTCGCCAGCGGCGCCAAGGGCGAGGACAAGTTCGGGTATCGGGCCGAGTTCGTGAACCTGGCGCGTTTGGCCAAGACGGCCGCGAGCCAGGAAACGCTCAAGCCGGCCAATGGCGGGGTTGGGCAATAGCCCTTCGCCCTTCCGCAACTGACTGACCAAAACGGACCGGGCCCGCGGATCATCTCCGCGGGCCCGCTTCCCGTTTCATGCGGCGCTCCCAGGGGCGGAGAACCCCAAAACGCCGGATGACGAGGTTCTGTTACGCTGCGAGTTGCATCTCGATGGCAAGCTCGCTTCCTGCCGCGAAGACCGGGTCGAGGCCGGACGCCAGATCAGCGGCCTCGCGGCGGCGGCTTGCGATGTCGGCGTTGCGGCGGATGAAGATCGCGGTGGCGCCATAGCGGCGGGCTTCACGCCAGCGCCAGAAGGTGGCGACATCGCCTTCAACTCCCCCCTGATCGGCCACGCGGATGATGCGCCAGGACTTGCCTTCCGGCGCCGCGAAGAGAACCACGCCGGCGACCTTCGCCCAGTCCTGCTCAGCGCCGAAACGCTCGAATTTGTAGCTCGCGCCTTGCGCGCCGCAGAAGTTCACCGCTCCGTTTGCCCAGCTCATGTTCTTGCTCCGTTCTCGTTCTCTCTTGTGTTCTCTTTTTGTGCTTTTTGCAAGCGGTCAATGCGAGGTTTTTCGTAAACAAGCCGGTAACCATTGTGGCAGCGGGGGATGCGCCCGCGATCCCCCGCATGGCGCTGGCCTGGCCTACTACGAAGGACGAAAACGCCAGCTGTCGTCAGCGAAGTGCGGCGGCATCGGCCGCTCAAGCGCTTCGATGGGATGGGCGATAAACATGCAGGCGAGCGTGCTGTTGCTTCGCCTTACGCGCCAACGCTGCAGCCTGATCCTCGGTATCGGACGAAACACATCGACGAGACGGCGCGCGATGGCGCGGGCTAACGGCGACACCGCGTGGACCGATCCTGAGCACGTCAAGCAGCCTGCCGAAGGGAGTGCGGCTGCGACGGATGGGCCCCTCGCCGGGAATGAGCGAAGGCGTTGGCGCGAGAACGACCCGTCGTTGACCTCAAGAGCCACGCCACGAATTTTTGACTACCTGGCTGTGGCTTCGGCAGCGGTCGTGACCATAGCGCTGATGACAAGAACTGTTACTCGTCGCCGATAGACAGAAGACTAAGCTGAGGCCGCGAGCACATCTTGCATGCGGGCATGTCTTCACCGTTGGCATGCGATGGACAGCGTCGCCCGCTGTCTGCGATGGCGCGCCATGAATCAGTCGAACCACGAGGGTGCGTTCATCGCTCGAGCAGCTACTCGTCGATCGTGTACCAGCGCGGCTTTTCGTAGTTCCCGGTGGGGTCGAGGCAGATGGTTGTGTCGGAGGGCGGGGGATCGAGCACCTTGAGGATGGCGATGCCATCCACCTGTTCGTACCAGTGTTCGAAGTTAATCTTGCCGCCGCCAACCGCGCAGATCGTCGTGAGCTCGAAGTTCTCCGGCACAGCGACGCCGTGGATCAGGGCGGCGTAATAGATGATCGGCTTGCGTTCGCCATTCTTGATCATCAAGACGGTTCCGTCGCGCTTGTTCGACCAGAGCGTAAACTCAATGCGGTCCGGGAGCGATTTGAGCGACGCCGGGCCGTGCGCCTTGTCGAGCGTTTCGCGGTTCGGGTCGCCTTCCGGATGGCTGACGGGCGGAGACGGCGGCGCATCGTCCAAGTAGATGGCGGCGATACGCATCTGCTTGTCCAGCGCCACGCTGTAGGCCGTGCCGGGCGTCACGACGTGATAATAGCCGCGCTTATCCTCCGGGATGACGACCGCCTCCTTGCGCTTCGCAACGAGATCGAAGCCCGGAGGTATCGGCGACGCCTGTTCTGACGGCAGCGCGCCCGACGCGCAGGCAGCGAGAAGCGATACGGCGAAGAGTGTCGCGAAAATGCGCAACTGTGTTCCCCCAAAAGCCACCGGGGAAACACTAGCACGGCTGCGCGGAAGGTCACGCCGCGTCGTAGGCCTGCTTCAGCCAGGCTTTGACCTCCGCATCGACATCGGCGGGTTTTTCCAGGCGTACGCGGTGGGAGCACATGGCATTGAAGCTGCCAGAGGCTTCGAGGCGGCCCTTTGGCGTGACGCCTTTGAGGTTGAGGCCGAGGTCGAGGCGGGTGGCGGTCGAGGGCTGGATGAGGCCGAACTGTTTCGAGCGGCGGAGCGACATGTAGGCTTTCTTTGGTGAGAGCTCGACGTCTTCGCCGAAACCTTCGATGACGCCAACCAGCTTGTCGTAGATCGGCTTGAGACCGGCCCTGGCGCCGGCGTATTGCGCGGCGAGGAGATCGTCGCCGTCGGAGGAGCCAGCATCGGAGCTGAGCGTCTTGTGGGCGACGAGGTTGGCGAAGCCGTGGCCGAGGCCGTGATCCGCCTTGAGCACTTTCACGATCTCGCCGTGCTTCGCGAGCTTCGTCTTCGCGGTGATCTTGAGCCATTCGTCCAGCGACTTGCCGGTCTTGGCTTTCATGTTGGCGATCATGCTCGCCATGGCTTGTTCAGGTGATGTGGCCATGCGTGTCCCCTGTCGATTGAACGTGTACGGAAGGTAATCGCGCGAAACCTGCTGGAGCCGTTGGGCATTCCTCGGTTGACGATCGGGCAATGGAACCGAACTGCTCCATGATCATTTCTCCGGCGACCAAATCGAACCGGAGAAGGTCATGAACAAGCTTGTCCTGATCGGAGCTGCCGCCGCGACGGCGCTGGCGATCGGCGTGCCTGTAGGTATGACGATGGCTAACAACAACCAGATGAGCGCCGAGAACGCGGCGCTGACCTCGGACATGGATACCGCTTCGCACAAGGCGAAAGTCGTCTCCACGAATGTGCGTGTTGCCGGGAGCCGGGCCGATGCGGCGGAAGCAAGGGCGCGCGCTGCCGAAGCCAAGGCGCAATGTGAGGGCGACCGTCAGGCTGCGTCCAACCGCGGGGCCGTGGTTGGCGGCGTGACCGGCGCCGTGATCGGCAGCCAGGTCGCAGGCAGCGGCGCGAGGTCGGAAGGCAGCGCGATCGGCGCAGTGGTCGGCGTGCTGGCGGGTCGCCAGATCGGCAAGAAGGATCACCGTTGCTGAGGGTTTAGCGTAGAGTCCATTGCCACAGCGCCGCCCCGGCCCTCGGCCGCGGGCGGCGTTTGTTATGGCGAGCGCCCCCTGCCTCATCGCTATTTTTCGAGCGGCCAGTTCTCGATGCGGGAGATCTTCGGCGTCATGAAGCCCATCATGGGGTTCATCGCCATGATCATCTTCGCCATGAAGTTCGGCTTGCCCGTCTCGATCAGCAGTTTGAGGTTGTCGACGATGAAGCCGCCGCCGGCGACCATCTTGCCGGTCTTGGTGCCAGGGATGCATTCGGTAGTGAGCGTGAATTCCGTACCGTCTTTAACTTCCTTCAGTTCGTAGGTCGTGAAGGCCGGTTCCTCTCCCTCGTTCTGGGTGAAGGACATGGTGTGGGAGTAGCGGTAGGGCGGGTTGAACTCCTTTACCTCACCGAAGACGACGGCGAACCTTCCATCCGCCGACGCCATGCGCATCTTGCGGCCGGGGCGGAGGCCGTCTTTGGTCTGGCATACGGCGCCGAAGAAGAAGGGCAGGACCTCGTCAGTCTTGACCAGCGTATTCCAGACGGTCTCGATCGGCGCGTTGATCGTGACCTTCCAAACGAACTTCTCGGGCTTGCCGGTCACAGCCGGCGCGGGCTTCTTCGCCATCAGTCCTGTCCCCTCTTGGATTTAGCGTGGGCGGCTTCGGCCGCGTACTTGATGCCGGTGAGCTTACGAGCCCAGTGGCCGGTGTAGTCGTCGAGCCAGCGGTCGTTGATCATCTGGATCGGCGCGGCATTGAGCCAGAGATGGCGCGAACGGCCATCCTTTTGCGAGACGACGAGGCCCGCGCTCTCCAGCACAGCAAGATGATTCATCACCGCGATGCGGGTGACGTCGAACTCCTGCGCCAGCTCACCGACGGCGATGCCGGGCCGGGCCTTCAGCACGTCCATGATCCGCCGGCGCGTCTCGTGGGCGAGCGCGTGGAAGATCGCGGTCATGTCGTCTTCTGTAGTCATGTAATTACATGCTTACATGTTGGGCGGAGAGTCAAGCGTGGGCGCCCCGCCCTATCGGTCAGGGCGGGGCCTGTTTGAGCTTGAAGACGTCGTCGATGGGCTTGCGGGGGATGACGATCTCGACGAGATGAGTTGCGTTGCGGCGGAGGCGCTCAGCGCCGAGCTGGCCGCGTTCGCCGGTATCTTTTGCGTGAATGTCCACATGACCTTCGGCGCCGACCTTGCGGCTGTCGAAGTAGTGGACGTTCTTGCCGGGGTCGTCGGCCGAAATGCTCATGGCGAGCGTTGTGCGCGGGGGCTTGTAATAGCCCGTCAGCAGCTCGGTGTGGTCGACGTAGAAACAGCGGCGCACTTTGGAGAGGGTGTTGTTGTGAACGTTCTTGAGAACCTTGGTCTGGAAATAGACCATGTCCTTCGAGCCGTTGGTGTTGGGCGAGAAGAATTCCAGCACATAGTCGTCGACCGGGATGCCGTAGTCGTCGCGGACAAAGACGTTGAGCTGCATATAGCGGCGGAGATCCTCAGGCTTGGGCGGGTTGCTGGTGACGACCTGGCGGATGGCAGCTTGCGTCGCCTCGCCGAGCTGTCCCGTTTCGTCAGTGATCTGCGCCCAGCGACCGTCGATGGCGCCATAGGCGGCGGCGTTATCGGCGCAGTCGAGCGCTTCCAGGATGAGTTGGCCCAGCCGGTTCTGCACGGCTGGAAGAGCGCTGACGCTTTCGACGGGGTTGGTGATCGAGCCGTGGTTCCTGTCGGGCAGTAGCGCGAAGGGAAAGGACAACGCGCCGGCGCGGCGGCGCCATCCCCGGATATCCGGGGAGATCGGGTCGGCGGCAAAGTCGATCGTCACGCCCTCGGCATTGAGGTTTGCCGCGCAGGCGCGAACCGTGCCATCGGCGCCGGGTTCGTTGGCGATCTGGTTGACGCCGGTGGTGTAGCCACGCGAGCCGGTGATCACGAAGGGCAGAATCTTGCCGGGCCCGTAGGGGCTGTCGCCTTCGCCGAACAGGTCACGGTTGGCGAGGTTCCACTGGTAGGCGGATGCAAGCTCGAGACTGAGCAACATCTCCTCGCCGGTCTGGAACCAGTTGTTCCAGCCCTTGATGATGCGACCAAGAAAGCTCTTGCCGGTATGAGCGAGCTTAGAGCCGAAATTGGCGGGGGCCAGCATGACGACGCGCTTGGCGGGGCAACCTGCTCCGCTGGGATAATAGCTCGCAATCCACTCGCGGAGTACGAGGCCGCCAGTGGAGTGGATGATGACGTCGAATGGCGGCAACAGGCCTTTCGTCGCCATGGCGTCCTGGATGACCACCTGCATGCGCTTGGCGACGTCCTCGATGCGCACATCATCGTCGAGCGAGATGTAGTCGCCAAGCCAGATGGGGAATGGCTGGAAGCCGTTAGCGCGGAGGAAGGCCGTAAGACCGGCGAACGACTTCGACGTGTCGCTCCAGCCATGGATAATGACGACCTGCCTTGCCATTTGAAATCCCCCAATCGCCCCGCTTAGATTAGCACCATGCCGGACGGGAGGAAGCGGGGACTATCCTTGCGGGCCGCTCAGGCAACAAGGCGGCGTTTCGAGCGCCTGCTCGCCGCCGGTTTCACCTTCGCGGCAGCGCGGCGGACAGGCTTCGCATCCTCGCGTTCGCGGCGCTCGGTGCATTTCGGGCAGCGGCAGTTTTCCTTGCCGATGAAGGCGTCGAAATAAGTCTTGCCGTAGTCGTAGGTGATCTCCTCGCCCGGCTCGATGACGCGGAGGGACTTCACATAGACGCGGCCGCGATAGGTGTAGTCGACGGCGTTGGGGCGGCAGGAATGGTTGGCGTAGCGCCCGAGGTTGGAGCGTGGCGAACCGTCGAGCGTGAAGCGCTTGTTGAGGTCATAGAGATAGCGCGGCTTGCCGGGGATCTTCTCGGCGGCGGCGTTCGTGATGATGCGACCGGTGTATTCGAAGATGCGGGTGTTCTTCGGAATACGCTCGGTGGCGAACATGCCGAGGCCGGTCTTCGAACGGCCGATGCGGAAGGGTTTGACTGACATGGCTGGGGATTAGCGAGAGATTCGCTGCGATTCAATTTCCCATGTCGTCTCAGCTCGAAAATGCGTAGATCGTCAGCTCTTGCGCGTGTTGCTCCATGCGATCTGCACGATCGCCAATCACGATGGCGAGCGCGCCATAGACCGCCCATTGGCGGTTGTCGACCATGAAGCTGCGCGCGCCGCCTGCGCCCATGGGTCCGTTGAAGGCGATGTTGAACGCCTGGAGGATCCAGACAACGCCGCCAAAAACGAGGAGCGTGCCGAGCAGCGTGCTGGTGATCCGTCCGATGATATTGAATGCCGCGCCCATGGGCCGCTCTCCACTTGAAGCGGCACGCTCGCGCACATCGCCCGCGGCAGGCAGTGCGCGCCTTAAACGGTGCTCTGGAGCCTCCGCAGGCTGCTGCCACAGCCCCGTCAGCAATGACTCAGTGACGCGGTTGCGCGCCTGGCTCCACGGCCCATATTCGCCGGGCGGGTGAAAGATTGGGCTGAGCGGAAGACAAGGGTATCTGTTCCGTATATGTTCTTGGCCGGACCATCGACTCAGCGCACGTCCGTCGGCAAGAAACTTCGATCAAAGCTCCCCAGGTTATCGCATGTCATCCGAGCCTAACGCCATCCGCGTGCGCGGCGCGCGCGAGCACAACCTCAAGAATATCGACGTGGATATTCCGCGGAACGAGCTGGTGGTTATCACCGGTCTTTCGGGCTCAGGGAAATCCTCGCTGGCGTTCGACACGATCTATGCCGAGGGGCAGCGGCGGTATGTGGAGTCGCTGTCGGCATATGCGCGGCAATTCCTCGAGCTGATGCAGAAGCCGGATGTGGAGCGCATCGACGGGCTCTCGCCGGCGATCTCCATCGAGCAGAAGACAACGAGCCGGAACCCGCGTTCGACCGTGGGCACGGTGACGGAAGTCTATGACTACATGCGCCTGCTGTGGGCGCGCGTTGGCGTTCCGTATTCGCCGGCGACAGGCCTGCCGATCGAGAGCCAGACCGTCTCGCAGATGGTCGACAAGGCGATGGCGTTCGGCGAGGGCGCGCGGTTCCACCTGCTGGCCCCGATGATCCGCGGGCGGAAGGGCGAATACCGCAAGGAGTTTGCCGACCTGCTGAAGCGCGGCTTTGCGCGCGTGAAGGTGGATGGCGAGTTCTACGAACTGGAAGATCCGCCGAAGCTGGACAAAAAGTTGAAGCACGACATCGACGTTGTCGTTGACCGGGTCATCATCAAGGCCGGGATGGAGCAGCGGCTGGCAGAGAGCTTCGAGCAGGCGCTCGGGCTGGCGGATGGGATCGCTATCGCGGAGTTCGCGGACAAGGTGAAGGACGGCGAGGAGCCGAGGCGCGTGACGTTCTCGGCCAAGTTCGCCTGTCCGGTTTCGGGCTTCACGATTCCGGAGATCGAGCCGCGCCTGTTCTCGTTCAACAACCCGTTCGGCGCCTGCCCGGCCTGCGATGGCCTGGGCGAACAGCTGAAGATCGATCCGGCGCTGGTGGTGCCGGAGACGGACAAGTCCCTGGCCGAAGGCGCGATTGCGCCGTGGGGCAAATCGGCCTCGCCGCTTCAGGAACAGACGATCAAGTCGCTGGCCAAGAAGTACAAGTTCTCGGTCGATGCGCCGTGGATCAAGCTGCCGGAGAAGGTGCGCGACATCATCCTCAACGGAACGGGCGAAGAGGAAGTGGACTTCGTCTTCGACGACGGGATGCGCCGTTATGAAGTGACCAAGCCGTTCGAGGGCGTGGTCGGCAATCTGGAGCGGCGGTTCCGCGAGACGGACTCGGCGTGGATGCGCGAGGAGATCGGACGCTATCAGTCGGCGGCGCCCTGCCCGACCTGCAAGGGCGAGCGTCTGCGGCCGGAAGCGCTGAGCGTGAAGATCAACGACTTCACGATCTCGAACGCTTCGCAGCTGTCGATCAAGGCGGCGCGCGACTGGTTCGAGGCGCTGCCGAAGAAGCTGACCAAGAAGCAGAACGAGATTGCGGTGCGGATTCTCAAGGAGATCCGCGACAGGCTGCAGTTCCTGAACGATGTGGGTCTCGATTACCTGACGCTGTCGCGCGGGTCGGGCACGCTGTCGGGCGGGGAGAGCCAGCGGATTCGCCTGGCCTCGCAGATCGGATCGGGGCTTTCGGGCGTGCTGTACGTGCTCGACGAACCGTCGATCGGCCTGCACCAGCGAGATAACGAACGGCTACTCGAGACGCTTAAGCGGCTGCGCGATCTCGGCAACTCGGTGATCGTTGTGGAGCACGACGAGGACGCCATCCTCACGGCTGACCATGTGATCGACATGGGACCGCGCGCGGGCATCCATGGCGGGGAAGTCATCGGCTTCGGCAAGCCTGGCGATCTCATGGCGAATGAGAACTCGATCACGGGCAAATATCTCTCGGGTGAGGAAGAAATCGCGATCCCTGAGAAGCGCCGCTGGGCCGACAAGAAGAAGATGATCAGGGTTGTCGGCGCGAAGGGGAACAACCTCAAGAACGTGACAGCGGAGATCCCGCTGGGCGTGTTCACCTGCGTGACGGGCGTGTCGGGCGGGGGCAAGTCCACGCTGATCATCGAGACGTTGTACAAGGCGCTGGCGCGGCGGTTGAACGGCGCGAGCGACAGTCCTGCCCCGCACGACAAGATCGAGGGCATCGAGCATCTCGACAAGATCATCGACATCGACCAGTCGCCCATCGGGCGCACGCCGCGCTCGAATCCGGCGACCTATACGGGCGCGTTCGGACCTATCCGCGACTGGTATACCGGACTGCCGGAGGCGAAGGCGCGCGGATACCAGGCGGGGCGCTTCTCGTTCAACGTGAAGGGCGGGCGCTGCGAGGCGTGCCAGGGCGATGGCGTCGTGAAGATCGAGATGCACTTCCTGCCGGACGTGTATGTCACCTGCGATGTCTGCAAGGGCAAACGCTACAACCGCGAGACGCTGGAAGTACTTTACAAAGGCAAGTCGATCGCGGACGTGCTCGACATGACGGTGGAGGAGGCGCGTGTGTTCTTTGGCGCGGTCCCGGGCATCCGCACAAAGATGGAGACGCTTGCGCGGGTTGGCCTTGGCTATGTGAAGGTCGGTCAGCAGGCGACGACTTTGTCTGGTGGCGAGGCGCAGCGCGTGAAGCTGGCCAAGGAGCTGTCAAAACGGGCGACGGGCCGGACGATGTACATTCTCGACGAACCGACGACGGGTCTGCACTTCGATGACGTGCGGACGTTGATGGAAGTACTGCAGGAGCTGGTCGACAACGGCAACACTGTCGTGGTGATCGAGCACAATCTTGACGTTATCAAAGTGGCGGACTGGATCGTCGACATGGGTCCGGACGGCGGCGACGGCGGTGGCGAAGTGGTGGCCGTCGGTACGCCGGAGGATGTCGTGAAGAGCAAGAAGTCGTGGACGGGCAAGTTCCTCGTCCAGACGTTCGAGCGGCAGGCCGAGCGCCGGGCGCGTCAGGCGAAGCGCGGGAAAACCAAGGCGACTGGGCCGGCGAAAACCGGGAAGCCGAAGAAGACGACGCAGGCGGCGGAGTAGCTTCCGGGCTTGCGCCCTCGTGGTTCGATGGGGCCAGCTTCCCTGGCTGTTCAGAATGCGGACTGAACTGCCATTTCCGGAGAAGAGAGGCAGGGACCTAACCTACTTGGCGACGAAATCCGGCGGGCGCAGGCCCTTGTAGAACACGGCGCCGAGGGCGACGATGGGGATGGTGGTCATGGCGCCGGCGAAGGCGACGATCGCGTTGGCCAGCAGGCCCGGCATGAAGCGCGAGCCTTCCGGTATCGCGACGAGGAATGAGACGGCGATCGTCTGGACGATATTGTCGATCAACATCACCGGCAGAAAAGTGAGGATCATTGCGCCGATCATGCGGAGAACGTTGCCGCGCGACCAGCTCCAGGTCTGGAACAGGACGATGCGGCGCTCACCGATCGTGGCGGCGTTGATCATGTAGAGCCGCGCGCCAAGGAAGATGAAGATCACGAACATGAGCATGAAAAAAAGCGACAGGGCGGCGACACCGTTCTCGCCCAGCGCTTCGATGAGCGCCTTGTTCATCGCTTCAGGGTCGTTAAGGAGCGCCTGGAGCGCGGCTTCCGACGTGGCGATCTTGCTGAAGACCGTAATCGACAGGACGAGCACGACCATGCCGCCAAGCGGCACGAACAGGCAGGCCATCGCGAGCCCCGCCCCCAGCAAGCGAAGTTCGTCGGCGCCGACGGCAAGGCCGGTCGGCCCGATGAATTCGTCGCGCACCGCCTTGCGCAGGATAGCGGCGGTGAACAGCAGACCGGCGATGACTCCCGGCAGATAGACCAGGAAGTCGCCGAAGACGGCCTGCAGCGCGGTCTGTGGTTCTGGATTGGACGAAGCTGAGAGACCGGCCAGCAGCGGACCAATTTGCGAGACCAGGGCGACGATGGCTGCAGCCGGCGCAAAAAGGCGCCAGTTCTCAAGGAAGAACGTCCACGCGGCGCGGATGCACGCGATGACTGGTACCTTGCCTGACGTCGATTCCGGCATGCAGCCCTCCAGAGGGCAAAGGCCCTAGTTCAATTGGCTGGGCGCGGCAACTCCGCAGGATCACCGGCCGAGGGCGAATTCGAAGGTCAGGATGTGGGTTTCGGGCATGCGGCAGCTGGGCGGCTGCGGGCCGTCGATCTTCCAGCGCCATGAGGTCACGACGTCGGCGACGGCTTCGGCGAAGCCATCGTGGGGCGCGGCGGCGAGCATCTGTGGGCTGGTGAATGTGCCGCCGGGCTCAAGATCGAGCGCGTAGATCACCTCGCCGCCGAAATCCTTGAACTTCGAGTCGAATGGAAAGCCCGGATCGCGGAAGTTGCGGGCCAACGTGACGCGGCAGCGCGGAAGGGAAATGTCGCCGGGGGCGGGATAGAGAAGCTCGGCGACGGACCTTTTGCCGGCGGTGACGGAGTTCCGGCGGTCGGGCGTGGATTTCTGCTTCGAGCCGAGCGCGCTGTAGAGCGCATCGCCCCACGCCGTTGCGGCGAAGTATTCCGTGGCAAGACGATCCCGGATCGGGCTGGCAGGCGTCTTCGCGATCTCCTCGTAAAGCTCACCGGCGATGTCATAGACGGCGTTGTAGGCTTCGG
>JBGAKC010000008.1:0-129869 GCA_044224605.1 Hyphomonadaceae bacterium | reverse complement strand
CGTCACCATGTTCTGCCCGGCCGCATCGCCCGTCGTGTAGCTGCACACGAGATAGACGTGGTCACCCTCCACGTGCGGCGACAGCTCCACCAGCTTGCCATGCCGCGTCGTCTTCTCCGCCGCTGCCTTCAGCATCTCGAAATTCTGGCACACCCAGGCGACGAACAGCCCGGCCTCCGTCGTCGAGGCAAACGCAAACCCCGGCGAGCGATGCACGCCCTCCGCCAGCGTTCCTGTCGTCGCCCCGCCCACCGACGAGATCAGCCGCGCCCCACGCCCATAGCTCGCCACCAGCGCCGCCTCGCTCGTCGCCAGCGGCACGTAGAAATCACCCTTCGCGAAGATGCCGTTCACCCGCAGCGGCCCGATCACGCCCACCGGCAACCGCAACGTCCCGATATAATTCTCGACGTTATGCTCGTAGCGCTCCAGCTGCTCCTGCGCCTTCGCGTCGTAGAGCTCGGCCCTGTCCGCCTCGCTCGCTCCGGAATTGGCCAGCAGCACTTTCCAGTTCGCAGCCGTGAATGTCGGCTCCAGCCGCTTCGCAGGCCGTATCCACGGCTTCAGCGGCGTTGTCGTATCCGGCCTGCTCTGTTTGGCGATCTCCTCGGCTGACCGTCCGGCGAGCATCGCCGCGATCATCCGCCTGGCCGCATCAAAGGCGCTGGGCATATGTCCCTCAACCCGCCGTCCCTGCGGCGCGGGGGCATCAATCCGTCGATTTGGGGAAAACTCAAGGCAGGCTGGCGAAACCTCCGCCGCAATCCCCTAACCATGACCCAGCGTATGTTGACCGCATTCAGGCCCACATGCAGCCTCCGCCGCTAGAGGGACACATGAAACTCACGCACGGCTTCGTGATTCTTGCGACGGTTGCATCGCTCCTGCTCGGCGCCTGCATTTCACCGGACACGCCGACCGCGCGCGCGATCAGCAATATCGAAAGCCGCACGCTGCTGAAAGACGCCGACACCTATCGCATCGTCACCGGGTTGGGCGACATCCTGCACCTCATTCCGCCCGCCTATCCCAGCGACTGGCCGGTGACCCCGCTTGCGGAAATTCTGTTCTGGACAACGCCGCGCGCGACCTTCACCCCGCGCATCTGCCAGGCCGATCTCGTCAGCTTCGATTTCACGCCCGCGAGGTTCGAGCGACCCCGGTTGCCGGAACACCTTTCCAGAACTGCCTCTTGATGCCTTCACCGTCATTGAAGACTGCAAGCTGGCCGGCGAGGCGCAGGGCACGGAGTGCACCCGATTTGCATCAACCGAAGTCAAGGTCAAAGTCCGCAGCACCGGCGGGTTGCGCGCTACCGAGATCCAGTCGGTCGACGTGCGATAGCTGGTCCATATCTGGAGCCTGCGCGTCGACTGACATCCGCTCTTACCTTGCGGCTTGCTACGCCACCGTGGTTCTTCGAATCTCGAAGCTCTAAGGCGGAGAGATCCCGTCGGAAGTTGTGCGGGGTTTCAGGATTGACTCATCGTCTGGCGAATTCCCCGACGGCTCATCGCCGACGCCGGGGTGGACAAGTGAGTTTTCCCTCATGGATTCGCGACTCGACTCCGGTCTCAGGCCGGGGCGAGATTCGCAAGCAGTCGCTTTTCGTTTCGGCTGTTGTTGCAACGTGTTTTCTGTCGACGCGGCGACTTCCCGGCGTTCGATTGCTGCCGTCATATCGGCTTTCGTGTTTCGCGGGTTGGGAAACGGTTCAACCAATTGCCCCGCTTCCCAACGGCCTTGGGACTCAACGCTCCCATCAGACGCCCACATGACGCCAAATCCGGTCACATCGAACATGGTCGATGCATCGAGCAGGCTTGGATTGTCACTGCTCGTATCGAGACTTCGTGGTGTACGTTTCAGAGTTCCTTCGAACATTGCTCCATGATCGAAGTCTATGCAGGCATAAGCCGTGTCGGCGCCCATGCGGATGACTTCCTGAACCTCGCCTCCAATCAAAGGTCCCGTAACGGGTTCAAAGTTCGCGCTCCGACGTTCCGCCCGTACGACTGATGCGACCCTGTCATCGAGCAGTTGTGCGTCGTACCTCGCCACCAGCGTTGGGGCTTTTTCCATCAGTGTGGTGAGAGGGAAGAGCTGCCCAACGCCGAACCCGATTGCCAAAGCCAGCACCGTGCTCCCGAGCAACAACGCGACAGAGCCACCACGTTTCTCGCGTCGCGCGATGGTCTTGCCTGTTCGCGTCCCACCCTGAAACGCTTCCGCCAACGCAAATTGAAGTTCGGCAAATGCGGGCGCGCGCTTATCTCCAGTCCACGCAGATAGATTCAGCGCCTGAATCTGCCGATGCCCCATCGGCGGCGATACGTTGTCAAGCTGAACCGGGACGATCGGCTTCCGCGTCCGGACCGCTTCGTCGGCTTCATCCAGAACCCATTTCGCTGCGTTGGAATCCAGAGTCGCTTTGGACCAACACATGATCACGACGCTGGCTTCCTGCAGCGCTTGGCCGATGGTCTCTCGCCATGTGCTGCCGGGCGGAATTTCCTGGTCCCAGAAGACGGAATAGCCAATATCCATCAGCGCTGTGGCCAGCAGTCGGACCCGCTCGCGGTCCTCGCTCTTGTAGCCGATAAAGATATCCAACCGCCGCCCCGGAACTGATGTTGTCCCGTCAGTATCCAGCATATCGCTACAAATCTCAAATCAGGACGTTTCTGTCTCGTGATCCGGCCCGAAGACCTCCTCCGTCTGACGCCGCAGGGCCTCTACTGGCCGCCCGGTGATTTCTACATCGACCCCGTCAGCGGTGGCGTTGACCGCGCCGTCGTCACCCAAGGTCACTCGGATCACGCCCGCGCCGGCCACGGCGCCGTCCTCGCAACGCCCGAGACTCTGAAGTCGATGGCGATCATAAATGGCTGAACCTTCGCCGCAATCCCGTAACCATGACCTGGCGTCGCTCGCCCGCAGGCGTTCAGCCCCGTTCAGCGCGGCGGTTGAGGCGGTAAAGGCAGCAGGCTGGTATCAAATCCCATGGTCTTCACCTTTGCCGTCAGCTCGGCAACCAGTGCGGGCGAGATTTGCGGATCGCGGGCAAAGATATTGACCTCGCCGAAGTCCGGCGTCGATCTGATGTACCAGCTATAGTCCGCCGCCATGTCGACGATCCATGTCTCGCAACTCACGAACGGAAATTAGTCGACCCTGATCCTGGCGTTGACGCCGGGATCAATAATGTAGGCGGTTCTTTCGACGGCCTTCTCCTTGCCGTCGACGGTCTTCTCGCGGCACGAGTCGCGCACGCCCACTTCGTTGGATTTGTCTCGAGGCGTATAGCGCGTCAGCCACGTTACGCAGTACCGGTCATTTTGGAGCACCTGCGCAGTCGAAAATTTGTCGGAAGGCCGGTTCGGCGTCATATGTCCGGGATGATCCGCCCCGAAGAGCTGCTCTGCCCGACGCCGAAGGGCCTCTACTGCCCGCCTGGCGACTTCTACATCGACCCAGTCCGCGGCGGGGTTGATCGCGCCGTCGTCACGCACGGCCATTCGGATCACGCCCGTGCCGGCCACGGCGCTGTTCTGGCGACGCCTGAGACGCTGGAGGCCATGGCCGTTCGCTATGGCGAAGCCTTCACGCAATCGCGCCAGCCCGCGCCCTATGGCGCCACGACACGCATTGGCGACGTCGATGTCCGCCTTATCCCCGCCGGTCACGTCATCGGCTCGGCGCAGGTCGAGGTGAAGTGGAAGGGCCTCACCATGGTCTGCACCGGCGACTACAAGCGCCGCTCCGATCCCACATGCCAGCCATTTGAAGTCGTCCCCTGCAACGTATTCATTTCGGAAGCGACTTTCGCCCTGCCCGTCTTCCGCCACCCGGACAGCCCCGGCGAAGTCGCCAAGCTGCTCGCGTCAATCCGCGCCTTCCCGGATCGCGCCCATCTCGTCGGCGCCTACGCTTTCGGAAAAGCCCAGCGCATCATCCGCGAACTGCGCAACGCCGGCTACAACGAGACGATCTACATCCACGGCGCCATGAAGGAGCTGTGCGACATGTACGAGCGTCTCGGCGTCGATCTAGGCCCGATGGAGCCCGCAACGCTGGAGCAGAGGCAAAAAGGCGAGAGCGAGAAGTTCGCCGGCAGGATCATCATCTGCCCGCCCTCTGCCTCCAACACGCCCTGGGCCCAGCGCTTCCCCGACCCGGTCGTCGCCTTCGCCTCCGGCTGGATGAGCATTCGCCAGCGCGCCAAGGCCGGCGGCATCGAACTCCCGCTGGTGCTTTCGGATCATGCCGACTGGGACGAACTCACGCAGACCGTGCGCGAGGTGAACCCGGACGAACTCTGGGTCACGCACGGCCGCGACGACGCCCTCGCCCGCTGGGCCGAACTCGAAGGCAGGAAAGCAAGACCGCTGCATCTCGTCGGCTATAAGGACGAAGCCGGCGAATAGCCTCTTCCCGCCCGCCAGAAGCCACGGCATTACTTCGCCATGGCATACCGTTCGCTGAACGCAGATCGCATCGAAGCCACGATCGAGACGCTGCTCCACCGCATCGAGGAGCGCTTCCCCAATCGTGGCCTTGCGAAACTCTGCGCCGAACTGCTGGCGATCGCGCGCGAGGACCGGCAGCGCCTGTCCTGGGTTTCCCGCCCCAACCTCCTCCTCCGCTCCGGTGTGGCGCTAGCCCTGGCGCTCGGCGCAGGCGGCGTGATCTGGACCCTGTCGTCCGTGGGGTCGTTGCGCGTGAGCACCGAAGCCTTCGACGCCATCCAGGGCGTCGAGGCCATCCTCAACATCGTCGCCCTTGCCGGCGCCGCCGTCTGGTTCCTGCTCAATGTCGAATCCAATATGCGCCGCCAGCGCGTGCTGGCCGACCTGCATGAGCTGCGGTCCATTGCCCATGTCGTGGACATGCATCAGCTTACGAAAGACCCGGCGCAACTCTCGAGGGGCTATACCTCGACAGCTTCGTCGGAAAAGAACGACCTCACCGAGTTCGAGCTGATGCGCTATCTCGACTACTGCTCGGAGATGCTGTCGCTCACCGGCAAGCTCGCCGCACTCTACATGCAGAACATGCGCGACCCCGTCATCATTGACGCAGTCAACGAGATCGAGGACCTCACGACATCGCTGTCGCGCAAGATCTGGCAGAAGATCATGATCCTCAACCAGCCGACCAAGCCGTGGGCGGTTTGACTACCAGACCTTGAAGCGCGCATCGGCCCGCGCGATCACCTCGCCGTTCGCCATCACGAAGGCCTGCGCAAAGCACAGCGACTTACCCGTCTTCACATACTGCGTGTCGAACTCCACCCACTGGCCCATCTTCGCCACGCCGATGAAATCGGTCGCCATCGAAACGGTAACGAGCCCGCCCTCGGGCTTGCGTCCCTCGCTGGTCATCGCCGCTACGCACGACAAGCCCATTGCATTGTCGGCCAGCGCGGCGATCAAGCCGCCATGCAGCATGCCCCGCGCGTTCGTATGCGGCGCGCGGGCGTGAAGTCCGAGAACAATCCTGTCGGGCAACCGCTTCGAATAGAGCGGCTCCCAGGGATCAGTCAGCGGCGATTTACGGAAATGTGGCTCGAAGCCTGCGGGGAATCCTGACGGTGTCATGTGCGCCTCTTTCCAGTGCGGGCCCGTCAGCGACCAGCTCTCCGGATCTTCATCCAATGTCGATGGACGCATCATGTCCGGAATCGTAACGTCCGCAACTGACATCCCGGCAAGAGACCGGATGCGGAGGGAGAGACACATGGAAGACCTGAACTTCGGCAGCCGCCGGGCCATTCTGAAAGCGTCAGTCGCCGTCATCGCCGTCGCAACCGCGGGCGGCGCGCTCGCCGCCTGCGACAGCAAGCCGGCAGTACCCGTCGCCGACGCGCCAGACCCGAACCCGATCGTCGCCACCAAGTTCGGCAAGGTGAAGGGCCAGCTCGAAGACGGTGTCTCCGTCTTCAAGGGCGTGCGCTACGGCGCCGACACCTCCACCACCCGCTTCCAGCCGCCGAAAGACCCCGAGCCCTGGACCGACACGAAAGACGCGCTCGCCTACGCCAACTCCGCCCCGCAGGGCGTCGGCGGCGATGGCGGCGGCCTCTTCAAGTCGTGGCGTCCCGATCCGCCGCTGCCCACATCGGAAGACTGCCTCTTCCTCAACGTCTGGACGCCTGCGGCCGACGACAAGAAACGCCCGGTCCTCGTCTGGTTCCACGGCGGCGGGTTCGCGACAGGCTCGGGCTCGTCCTACGCCTACGACGGCGTGCGCCTCGCCAAACGAGGCGATGTGGTTGTCGTCACCACCAACCACCGCCTCAACATGTTCGGCTATCTCAACCTCGCCGGCTATGGCGCGCCGTTCGAGGATTCAGGCGCCGTCGGAGCGCTCGACATGATTCATTCTCTGAGATGGGTGCGCGACAACATCGCGGCTTTCGGCGGCGATCCGAACAAGGTGCTCATCTTCGGTGAATCCGGCGGCGGCTCGAAGGTCTGCACGCTGATGGCCATGGACGGCGCGAAAGGCCTCTTCCACCGCGCCGTCGTCCAGTCCGGCCCGCGGGTAACGCACGCCACGCAGGAAGACTCCCGCAAGGCCGCAGACGAGGTCGTCAAGAAGCTCGGCCTCACCAAGGCCAACATCGCCGACATCCTCGCCAAGCCCGTTGCCGACATCCAGGCCGCCGCCGAAGGCAACGCCGCCGCAATCGGCTCCAGCCCCGTCGTCGATGGCCGCTCCATCACGCGCAATCCGTTCGATCCGGACGCCCCGCCGCAATCGGCGGATGTGCCCCTCCTCATCGGCTCAAACCGCACCGAAGGCACATCGCTCGACGGCGCGACAAACCCGGCGCTGTTCGATCTCACCTTCGAGACGCTTCCCGGCGCCCTCAAGAAGGCGTTCCCGGCAAAGGATCCGAAGAAGATCATCGACCTCTACAGGAAGAACCATCCAGACATCAAACCGGACGAGCTCTATTTCATGGCCGGCGCCGACGCGCGCTTCTTCGCGCGCAGCGTCACCATCGCGGACCGCAAGTCGGCCGCCGGCGGCGCGCCCGTCTACTTCTACCAGCTCGACTGGCGCACGCCCGTCATGGACGGAAAGCGCTACGTCCCGCACGCGCTCGACATCGGCATGGTCTTCGACAACGTCGCGAAGTCCGCCTCCATGTCCGGCACAGGCCCGGATGCGCAAGCCATCGCCGACCAGATGTCGGAAAGCTGGCTCGCCTTCGCCAGGACAGGCGACCCCTCCAACGCCAACGTCCCCGCCTGGCCCGCCTACACGGCGAGCCAGCGTAACATGATGGTCTTCAAGGAAAAGCCGGAGATCATCGTCGACATCCGCGCCCAGGAACGCGCCCTGCTGACCTAGCACCGCATCCTTCCCTCCCTCAGTCTGAAGGACTGGGGGAGGTGGATCGCGGCGTAGCGGCGAGACGGAGGGGGCAGATGCCCCGAGACTGGCCATCCACGCCAACACGCCCTAGCTTCCCCGTCACAGGGGACGCATATGGCCAACCAGACACTCGACACCTTCATCCGCGACGCGCTCAACCGCGGCGAATCCCGCGAGCGCATCTCCGCCGCCCTGGCCTCCGCCGGTTGGACAGCCAAGGAAGTCGCCGCCGCGCTTGACGACTACGCCGTCACCGACATCGGCATGGCCGTCCCCAAGCCCCGCCCGTACGTCTCCGCCCGTGAGGCTTTCCTCTACCTCGTCCTCTTCATCCTGCTTGGCGTCGTCGCCTGGAATCTCGGCTCGCTCCTCTTCGCCCTGATCGACATCGCAATCCCGGACGAGCTGGACAATCCCTATGGCGGCTTCTGGTTCGGCGGCCGCGACTACCAGATCCGCTCCGCCATCGCCGGCATCGTCGTCGGCGGCCCGCTCTTCACCTGGCTCGCCTTCCACATCCGCAAGCAGCGCCGCACCAATCCCGCCATGCAGCGCAGCCGCGTCCGCAAATGGCTCACCTACGCCACGCTGATCATCGCCTCGTGCACCCTGATCGGCGACACGATCAGCCTCGTCTACAGCTTCCTCGCCGGCGAACTCTCCGCTCGCCTCCTGCTCAAGCTGCTCGTCGTCGCCATCCTGGCGGGCGGCGTCTTCTTCTACTTCATCCGCGACGCCGAGGAGGGAGACGCCAATGACCAGCAAGCGTAACCTCGGCCCCATCCTCGCGATGGCCGGAGGCGTCGTAGCGATCGCCGCCGTCATCACCGGCTTCATCGTCATCGGCGGCCCCGGCGACGCCCGGGAACGCCGCCTCGACAGTGCTACGATGAACCGCGTCGAGAACGTGATCTCCGTCGCTCAATGCGCCCTCAACATCACCGGCGCCGCACCAGCGTCGATCGAGGACGCCCATGCGCTTCGCCCACCGCCAACGCAGGATAACCCTGTTCCCGTAACCTGCGGCGGCGACGCCTCCGTCCATCCGCAGATCAAGACCGGTGAACAGCCCGCCGGCCCCGGCGACGTCGTCTACAGCGCGATCGACGCCACCCACATCCGCATCTGTGGAAGCTTCCGCCGGCCGTTTTCCGACCGCGACAAGGATGAATTCTACACCCCGCTTGGCGGCGCCTACCCCCAGCTGAGCGAGCCCCGCCCCGCAGGCGTCCATTGCTATGAGGTCGAACTCCTCAAGGGCGCAGACACCACCGCAAACCCCACCTCCCACGTCGGCCATATGGGCGACTTCGAATAGCGTCCGCCCTGACCTATATTCCTCGCCATGCAGTCCTTCGCCGCGCTTCTTGAAAGGCTGGTGCTCACGCCGTCGCGCAATGCGAAGCTCCAGCTGATCTGCGACTACCTGCGCCACACCGCCGATCCGTCGCGCGGCTGGGCGCTCGCGGCCGTAACCAGCGACCTCAACATACCGTCGGTCAAACCCGCCGCCATCCGCGACCTCGTCGCCAGCCGCGTCGACCCTGTCCTCTTCGGCTTGTCCTATGACTATGTCGGTGATCTAGCCGAGACGATCTCCCTGATCTGGCCGCAACGCCCCGGCGCCAACCACGCGCCCGATCTCGCTGAAGTCGTCAAAACCCTTCTCGAGTCCACCAAGGCGCAGGGCCTGAAGCTCGTCGAAGGCTGGCTGGACGCGCTCGACGCCACTGGTCGCTGGGCGCTGCTCAAGCTCGTCACCGGCGGCCTTCGCGTCGGTGTCTCCGCCCGCCTCGCCCGTCAGGCCGTCGCAGACTTCGGCAAGATCGACGTCGCCGAGGTCGAGGAACTCTGGCACGGCATGGCCCCGCCCTATCTCGATCTTTTCGCGTGGCTCGAAGGCAAGGGACCCAAGCCTGTCTCCGGCGCCCTCGCCCCCTTCCGCCCTCCCATGCTCGCCCACCCATTGCTCAGCAAGGCCGAGCGCATGGAGGCGAACGACCTGGACCCGTCGCTCATCTCCCCCGCCGACTTCGCCGTCGAATGGAAATGGGACGGCGTCCGCGTCCAGCTCGCCTCGGACCAGGGCTTCCGCCGCCTCTACACCCGCAACGGCGACGACATTTCCAGGGCTTTCCCAGACCTCCTCGAAGCCGCGACCTTCGACGCCACGCTCGATGGCGAACTCCTCATCCGCTCCCCCGAAGGTGGCGTCGCCTCCTTCAACGAGCTGCAGCAGCGCATGAACCGGAAGACCGTCTCGCCAAAGCAGATGGCCGACCGCCCCGCCATGCTGCGCGCCTACGACATCCTGCAGGAAGGCGAAGAGGACCTCCGCCCCCACCCCTTCGTCGAGCGCCGCAAGCGCCTCGAGCGCTTCATCGTCTCGCTTCACTCCGATCGCATCGACCTCTCCCCCCTCGTCCCCTTCGCCAATGCGACGGACCTCGAAGACACCCGTCGCAACCCGCCCACGCGCGAGATCGAAGGCCTGATGCTCAAGCGCTGGGACGCTCCCTATCTCGCCGGCCGTCCCGCAGGCCGGTGGTACAAGTGGAAACGTGATCCGATGCTGATCGACGCCGTGTTGATGTACGCGCAGCGCGGCCACGGCAAGCGCAGCTCCTTCTACTCCGACTTCACCTTCGGCGTCTGGCGAACAACGCCGGAGGGCGACGAACTCGCCCCCGTCGGCAAGGCCTATTTCGGCTTTACGGATGAAGAACTCGCCCTTCTCGACAAATACGTCCGCGACCACACGATCGAACGCTTCGGCCCCGTCCGCTCCGTGACAGCCAACAGGAACGAAGGCCTCGTCCTGGAAGTTGCCTTCGAAGGCATCCAGCGCTCGCCACGCCACAAGTCCGGTGTCGCCATGCGCTTCCCCCGCATCCACCGCATTCGCTGGGACAAACCGGCGCGAGACGCCGACACGATGGAGACGCTGGAGAAGCTGCTGGCGCTGTAAGCCCGCCCTCGTGGTTCGACGGAAGTTCGCTTCGCTCACTGCTCACCATGAGGGTTACTCGCCCGCCGGTGGATAGCCCTCATGGTGAGCAGGCCCAGAGGGCGGCCTATCGAACCACGATTGCGTACTCGCAGGTGCATTGGGTTGCCGGAACCGCCGCGCTGGGCCAGTTTCCTTGCAACACAAACAACCCGCGATTCACGCATGGATTTCAACCAGCAACTCGCCGCTTTCCGCGAATGGGCGCTCCATTTCGATGGTCCGTCGCAGAGGTGGATGTGGTCGGCGATCGCCATCCTCGCCGGCTATGGCATTGGGGCGCTGGTCTCCAGGCTGCTGCGTTTCATCGGCCGCAAGCTCGCCGGCCTCGCCAAGCACAAGGAAGGCGACAGCCAGCCCAAGACCGCCGATCATGTGATGATCGACATTCTCGGCGCGCTGATCCGCGCCGCCTTCCTGCTGGCCGCGCTCGCCATCGCCGCCAACCTGCTGTTCGGCTACAGCCTCGATGAAGCCCGCGCCCTCGCCGTCTCGGCGCTCAAGGGCCTCGCCATCCTCATCGCCGTCTGGTTCATCGGCTCCTGGCTGGGCTCGCGCGTGCGCAAATTCGGCCACAAGGTCGGCCGCCGCGCCACGTCTGGCGGCGAAACGCTGTTCAACTTCCTCGCCGCGCTGGTCCGCTTCGGCGCCTTCGCCATCGGCCTCATCGCAGCACTTCAGCAATTCGGCTTCGACACGGCCTCGCTCCTCGCCGTCATCGGCGCCGCCGGCCTCGCCATCGCCCTTGCCCTGCAGGACACGCTGAAGGCTGTCGCCGCCGGCGTGGTCATCGCCATCTTCCGCCCGTTCAAGATCGGCGACGCCGTGCGCATCGCAGGCCAGGATGGCGTGGTCGCCGACATCACGCCCTTCACCACCGTCCTCAACACGGTCGACAACCGCGAGATCGTCATCACCAACGACAAGGTGTGGGGCGATGTGATGGTCAACTCATCCGCCCGCAGCCTGCGCCGCCTCGATCTGCTCCTGTCCATCGACTATGGCGACGACGCCGAGGAAGCGATGCGCATCGTCACCGGCATCCTCACTGACGACCACCGTGTCCGGGATGAGCCGCCGGTGTGGGTGAAAGTTGTCGAACTGGCGTCATCCTCGGTCGACCTGCGCGCCCGGGCCTGGGTTTCCAATGCCGACTGGTGGGAAGTCCGCTGCGATACGCTGCTGAAAGTGAAACAGGCCTTTGACAAAGCCGGCATCACGATCCCCTATCCGCACCAGGTCATGGTGCAGAAGGTTGATCAGCACGTCCTGCCGCCCGCTGACCCCGGCGCGAAGGTGAAAAACGCCACATGACGCAGTCGAAGAAGACCGATCCGCAGGTCCCTGCAACGATCACCGATGCCACGTTCGAGCCGGTCGATCAGCGCACCCCTGATCAGGGTCGCTTGTGGTCCGATGGCGACGGCCATGACCATCGCACGCTCCGCCCGATGTCCTTTTCCGGCCGCATGTTCAACGTCGGATGGAAGGGCTGGATCCGCCTCGCCCTCGTCTGCATCTTGGTGGGCGCCGTCTTTCAGGCTGGCGCCTTCAACCCCTTCGCCCAGGGCTTCACGGTCGGCACAGGCGCCGGCCAGATCCTCGATGGCCTGATCAAGATCGCGACATGGTCAGCCCAGCTGGCGGCCCTGCCGCTCCTGCTCGGCGCCCTCGTGGTCGCTCCCGTCTGGCTGCTCTGGCGCGCCCTTGTCACCCTCTTCAACCGCGACCGCCCACCCGGCCCCAGCGATCGCATCCTGCCGAAGGAACGGCAGAAGAAGCACAAGCTCTAATCCAGCGCCCCGTTCACTACTTCCGCGGGGCGTTCCGCTGACTGCCTTTCGCGGAACGACGTCGCCGTAGACGGCTCCACAGCCGCCAAAGCTGCAACCCGTCAGTGGATTGGCCCGCAAGCTTCCACGGCAATGCGTTCACGATCGCCATGACAATCGAAAATACCGCGAAGGCTGTCAGGAATGTCGTCGTTGGATTTGTCGTTATCGCTTGGGCCAGCAATAGGCAGAGCGCGGCGGACAATAGGTTTGCGACAACGCCGCCCACCAGAACCAACGTTTCCTCTTTGCGCGAACCGCCACTACCTTTCGGATGCGCGGCAACCCAGCCAAACATGTCTCCCCGGCTGGCTATCCCCGGCGCCCATGCCCACGTCTTGCCCTGCGGCGCGTAGGAAACCGGCCATACAACGATGCGCCTAATGACCCAGTTGCATCGCCATGCTGCGATCGCGTGCCCGGCCTCGTGAATGAGAACAGCCGCGAATCCAAACATCGGAGAAAGCACCAGCGCCATGGCCATGTTCCAGAGCCATCGGTCGCCGATCAGGACTGCAGCGGATACATAGACGCACAGGCCGGCAACAAGGCCTAGTAGAGTCTGAAGCAAGCTGACAACGCCGCCCCGAAGGGTCTTCACGATCCCCAGCATGTTCCCCCCAAGCACGGCTGTCCTCGAATACTCTAGTCGAGCGCCTTCTCGTCCCGCTCGCCCGTGCGTATCCGCACCACTTCCGTGAGCCCAGTCACGAAGATCTTGCCGTCACCGATCTTGCCGGAACCGGCCGCCTTCTGGATCGCCTCGATCACCGCCTCGGCCTGGCCTGACGCCACCGCCACGTCGATGCGCACCTTCGGCACTTCCGCCGTGGTGTATTCGTTGCCGCGGTAGAATTCCGTCTGCCCCCGCTGCCGGCCGAAGCCCTGTACCTGCGTCGCCGTCACGCCCGACACGCCCAGCTTGGTCAGCGCCTCGCGCACCGCCTCATACCTGTGCGGCCGGATGATCGCCGTGATCATGCGCATCGGATGCTCCTGCTCATGCTGCAGCCCAAGATAGACGAGCCGCCGGATCGCCTCCGACCGGCTTGGCAGGTCCTGCTGTGTCCGCCGCCAGTCATCGACGTCCTTCCCGAAGCTGTGCGAAGCCACGAGCTGGATGCGCTGGTCGAGCTTTTCCTCATCGCTCAAGGCTGTTTCTCCGGGGAGTCGGATCACGACGTTAGCAACTTACACACCACCTGCCAATTCATTGGCTGTGCGCAGTTTTCCCTGATTTACAACGCCGGACGCACCTTCCGCCCCGCCTCACCGCCGCGTGCGAACCGTTAACGCAAAATCCCGGAGCCAAGTCCCCGATCTCAACCGGAAAATTACCTTGTCGGTTTACCTTGATCGGGAACTCAGAACGGGTGGAAGCAGCAAAATGCACGATCCGAGGAAACCTCGGCCGTTGAAGCCACGGACCCTTCAGGTCCTGGTCGCCGACAGCAACAATTTCAGCCGCGGCCTGATCGGCGAAATCCTGCGCAGCCTGAACGTCACGAACATTTCCAGCGCGCGCAGCGAGGAGATGGCCGACGCCTTCCTGATCGATCGCCCGGTCGACGTCATCCTCCTGTCCTGGGAAGAAGGCGATAGTCTCAATGGCCTCAGCTTCGTGCGCAAACTGCGCCGCCTTGAAGACGATCGCCTCCGCCGTCTGCCGGTGATTTTCATTACCGCAGGCCTCACGCGCCAGATGGTGATCAACGGCCGCGACGCAGGCGTCGATGAATTCCTCGCCAAGCCGATCTCGCCGCTCGCGATGCGTCAGCGGCTCGAGATGGTGGTCGAGACCCCGCGCCCCTTCATCGACTGCAGCGTCTATCTAGGCCCCTGCCGCCGCCGGAAGAACCCGGCCGACTATTACGGCGCCAAGCGCCGCGCCGGCGAACGCGTCGCCGAACGCCCCGCAATGATCGACCAGGACGAAGTCGCCGCGCAGGCCCCGATCCGCCTCGTCCTGTCGCAGCTTCGCCAGACCTGCATCCATCTCCGCGCCAGCCGCCCGGAAGCCATGGCCACCGCCTTCGAACAGCTCAAGACCGCCAAGGAACTCTCCGTCGAGGCCAAGGACCACGCGCTCCACGCCGGCCTCGCCTCCTTCGAGAGCTACATCGCCATCGCCACGCCGCTGGGACAGCTGGAAGAGCCGGTCATGACGACGGCGCTGACAGCGCTTGAACAGCTTGCGGCCCTGCCGCTCACATTTGCGGAAGCTCGGGACAGCGTCGCAATCGCCCTCGGTAAAGCCATCCAGAAGAAGCTTGCAGCCTGATGACCGAAGAACGCGCTCTCTCGCCCGAAACCCTCAAGCGGATGAAGATCCTTATCGTGGATCCCAACGCTTACATGCGCGGTGTGATCTCGGATTCGCTCCGTCGCCTCACCGTCACCAACATCAACGCCGCCGCCAGCGCGCTCGAGGCATTCACGGTCGGCCGCACCTTCAAGCCGGATATCATCTTCGTGGACTGGGATGCCGGCCGCATGTCCGGCCTGGAATTCACGCGCGAAGTCCGCCGCAACACAACTGGAATGTCCAGAGAAACACCGATCATCCTGCTCGCCGGCGCCATCGACCATGATCAGCTGATGTCCGCCCGCCAGTCCGGCATCAACGAATTTCTCCTCAAGCCTGTTTCGGCCCAGGGCGTGCTCTCGCGCGTCGAGGAAGTCACGCTCCGTCCGCGCAAGTTCATCGACAGCCGCAACTATGTCGGTCCCTGCCGCCGCCGGAAGGACGACCCCAACTACGCCGGCCCGTGGCGCCGTCTCACCGACGAGCCGCCGCAGAAGGCCACCAGCGAAATGGCGAAGGAAAACGCCTTCAAGCTGCGCGCGATCATCGACAGCCTCACGCAGTACGCTGACCGCGCCCAGGTCGATCGCACCGCAGGTATCCGCGGCATGTACCGCATGTTGCAGCAGAACGCTGACGAGGTCGCCCGCCTCGGCGACGACGTCATCGTCAAGGTGTGGAACACGGCCCTGCGCTACATCGAGGGCGTCGGCATGACTGACACCTACGACATCGAGGTCGTGAAGTATCACTTCCAGACGATCGCGATCATCCTCGACATGCCGGAGGAAGCCTTTCTCCACCGCACGTCAGTCGCGAACGAACTCGAGCGCCTCGTGAACAAGAAAATCCACTCGGCCCACGAAAAGAAGACCGACGTCGCTTGATAGGACCGCGCGCTGTCTCTGGAAGCGGACAACCACGTTGTCCACTTCCAGTCTCGTCGCTACTTCATCCCCTCGCCCGAAGGCGCAAGCACGAGCGCTTCGTCGATCATCTGGATGCCGTTCGCGATGTAGGACGAGTGCTTGCAAACTCCCTGGCAGGCCTCGGCCATCTTCACCAGGCTGGCGCGTTGCGCGAGAGCAGCCTTCGTGTCGCCCAGCTTGGCGTAGGTGAGGCCCAGATAGCCCTTCGGGTCGGGGACCTTGCGCAGATCTCTCGCCGGCGTCCTGAGAAACCGCTTCGCTTCTTCCCACTTCTCGAGCTTCACCTTGGTCACACCCATGTAGAAGCGAGCAGTGACATCGTTCTTGTCGAACAGGAGGCTCTTGGCGAAGATCTCTTCGGCTTTCGTGAAGTCATTGGCCTGCAGGGCGGCGACACCCGCCCCGAGGAGACTGCTGGAGCCGAAAACCAGGCTGGGATCGCCATGCCAGTTGTCCATCCAGGCGCCACTGACGTTCGGGGATCCTGACCGCTGCTGCTCTGAATAGGTATAGGGTACAGAGGGAACGTAAGTTGGAGGCGCATCCTGCGCCTGGGCGGCGTTCGCAAACACAAGGCCCGCACCGAACAGCACTGAAAGCGTGATCGTCTTCATGTCGTTCCTCCAACCAGACGAGTCACACTACAGGCCCAAAGCCGCCTCGTCTTGACTGACGCGTGGGGAAGGACGCCCGAGAAACGTTGAATTCCCCGAGCAAATCCCTTCACATGCGGGTGAGCGCCGCCTTATCCGAACACTCGCTGCTCAATCTTCGCGCGCTTGTCTGCGTCCACGCCCA
Source organism: Hyphomonadaceae bacterium (assembly GCA_044224605.1). Lineage (GTDB taxonomy): Bacteria > Pseudomonadota > Alphaproteobacteria > Caulobacterales > Hyphomonadaceae > UBA7672. The sequence continues at coordinate 113,612 of JBGAKC010000008.1, read as the reverse complement.
ACACGTCGCGGAGGTACGCATCAACACTGCCACTGCGCTCCTCGATCACGCCCAGCGAGCGTTCGAGATAGCCGGGCTCCACGCCCATCACCATCCGCATCGTCTCAAGCGTCGGCCCTGCTCCACGCGCCTCTCGGATACCCTCCGCCCACGTCGCGCCGAACGCCTCGAACCGCTCCGGGTCGTTGGTCAACATGTAGTCAGCAACAACATCATCATGATGAACACCCGCCAGTTTGTGCGTCAGCGCCACGATGAGGCCCGTGCGATCCTTCCCCGCCGCGCAGTGCACCACCACCGCGCCCTCGCCCGTGGCCAACACGTCGAAATACTGCCGGTACAGCTCCACAAGTCGCGGCGTATAGGGCGCGCGCGTGTAGTACCGGTCCATGTAGCCGCGGAAGCTCTCGATGGTCATGTCCCATGTCGACATGAAGACGTCCCACGTCTCGGCGCCTTCATCATGATCATCGTTCTGGATCACCAGCCCGTCGAACCCGTCCCACCGCCGCGACGGCTGCCGCTCGCGCTCCGCCGGCCGCCGCAGGTCGATCACCGCGCCGATCCCCATCTCCTTCAGCCGCGCAAGGTCGGCCTCGCTCGCCGCCGCATGGTTGGCCGACCGGAACAACCTGCCCGTCACGAGTTTCCTGTCGCCCGCCACATACCCTCCGAAATCCCGGAAGTTGTGCAGACCCTCGAACCGATGCCGTCGCTGTTCCATCATGTCCCGCGCCCTAAGCCATCCCGCTCCACCCGTCCACCCGCCACATCAGCGCGTGGCGTGTGAAAGAGGCGCCGTAGATTCGGTGGATGGCCGAAAATCTTCTCGTCTGATTTCAGCGCGCTAGCCTGAAAGATCGTGGGATAGAACCCGCCAGAACTGGCCGGGCTCCGGGCGCGCATACAATCGGGCCCATGACACAGGCACGAACATGCGCAAACGCGGTAGGCTCCCCATCGCTTCCTCAGCTCTGGCTGATAGTGATGCTACGCATGTTCGCCGCGCTTGCGCACAGCGTCGTCTCGACTTTCCAGATGAGAAGCAACCGTCAGCCCCGTGATTGGCGCACGGATCGAGTGGACGCGTCTCTGCCCCGAATGAAGAACGACATTCAACACCAGGAAGCCACAACCGCTGTCCCGCAAGACAGCCCTTCAGCCCTCACGGTGAGCAGCACGCAATGCGTGCGCCCGTCGAACCACGAGGGCGCGCTCACGAACGCCAGCTCCGCGCTAGCGCAAAGCGGGGGCATCCCTCCGCACCCGAGCGGGGGAGGCGCAACGCGCTCTGAACACCGGTCATCACAGACCGGGTGGGGGGCCGCCCTGACCTTCAGCGCAAGCCGACAAACCGTCCCCCCACCTGGACCGCGCACGCGCAAACGCCTGCGCACGTCCATCCTCCCCCCGCTCCGGGGGGAGGATAAAGTCTTCGCCCGCCCGAACGGCAGCGCCACAACCCGGTCTCCCCCAACTCGCCTCCCGCGGGATCGCACCTGTGCGCCCATCCACCGCCTCGCACCGGGGACCCGAATCCGCGCACACTGCTTGCGAATCACAATGAGGCATCCATGACCGCCCCCGTCGGCTCCAAGGCCAACCCGTCGAAATATGACCCGCTCACCAAGCTCGCCGACGACGAGCCCTACTTCGTCATCCGCGCCGAGGACGTGCTCTCTTCCGCCCTGGTGGAACTCCACGCCTATATCGGCGCAGGCCAGGCAGGCGCCGCGCACAACAAGCTCGCCGAGATCATGGCGCTCACCTCCGCCAAGCCCCCGCGCCCCTCCGACTCGCCCAAATACCGTGAGACCTTCGCCATCTCCGCCGCCATGGAAAAATGGCGCAACAGCCAGTAGGCTTGCTGACTGAGAGGTGGGGGAGCGATGACCGAGCGAGTTGCAAACGCCTGTCCGGGCTGCGGCAAGCGCATCAATATCTGGGACGTCGCATTTGGTCCGGAAAACCTTGCCTTTAAATGCAAGAGCTGCGGCGAGCGCCTCGCCAAGCGGACATCCCTGCCGGTGGTGTTTCCGCTGATCTTCATAGCCATCGCGGCTGTCTGGCTGACATACGGTCGATGGAGTCAGGATGCTGCCCTTCCCATGGGCGCAATTCTCGCCGCTGGCATGGCGATCGCGTGGTTCAGCGTCCGGATCAGGATCGCTGAGCCCGACATGCCGGATCGCCGGCCAACGCCGGGCGGCTTCGAAACCCGCAACGGCCCTCCACCTTTCGACCCGCGCTTCCGCGGCAGCAGCGGTCCGCCACCCAAGCGCGAAGACTAAAGCGACCCGACCGTCATCCCGCCGTCGACGACGACTTCCTCACCGGTCATGTAGCTGCTGTCGTCGCTCGCGAGAAACAGCACCGCATTGGCGATATCGGCCGGCACGCCTTTCCGGCCCATCGGCACGCGCAGTGCGGAAATCGCGTCGAGGTCTGGCGGCTCGTTCGAGCCGGGGATCACCTGTCCCCAGATCGGCGTGTCGATGATGCCAGGGTGAACCGAGTTCACGCGGATGCCGTCCTTCATCAGTCCGCATTCCAGCGCGACCGCCTTCGTGAACAGCCGCACCGCCCCCTTCGAGGCGCAGTAGGCCGACAGCCGGGGCGCGCCGCGCAGCCCGGCGACCGACGAAATATTCACGATCGACCCGCCCTTGCCCTTCCGCATCAGCGGCAGCGAAGCCTTCGTTCCCAGGAACACGCTGTCGACATTCACGGCCATCTGCCGCCGGAAATCTTCCAGCGTGAGTTCAGTCACCATTCCCCCAACCGCGATCCCCGCATTGTTGACGAGAACGTCGAGCCTGCCCTCCTGCTTCTCGATCCCTGCGATCACGGCATTCCACTCGCCCTCGCTGGTCACGTCCTGCATCTGGAAGCGCGCCTTGCCGCCAGCCTTGCGGATCTCGGCGGCCGTCTCCTCCCCCTTCGCCTGCACATCGGTGAGGATGACGCTCGCCCCCTCGCGGCCGAGCGTTAGCGCGCAACCGCGCCCGATCCCGCTCGCCCCGCCCGTGACCAGAGCGACCTTACCTGAAACGCGTCCCATCGCTCGCCTCCCTAGCCCCTTCCAATGAAGGGCATGTTTGTCGCCATCACGGTCATGAACTGGACGTTGGATGCAAGCGGCAGCCCGGCCATCATCAGCACGGCTTTCGCAACGTCACCCACCTCCATCGTCGGCTCAGGCGCGATACGCCCATCTGCCTGTGGCACGCCTTTCGGCATGCCGGCTGTGATCTCGGTCAAGGCGTTGCCGATATCGATCTGGCCGCAAGCGATGCTGAAGGGCCGCCCGTCAAGCGACAGGCACTTCGTCAGTCCCGTGATCGCATGCTTCGTCACCGTGTAGGGCGTCGATCCCGGCCGCGGCGCGTGCGCCGAGATCGACCCGTTGTTGATGATCCGCCCGCCCTGCGGCGCCTGCTTCCGCATCTGCGCGAAGGCGGCTCGCGCGCACAGCACCGCGCCGGTGAGATTCACATCGAGCACGCCATGCCAGTCGTCGAGCGACATCTCGTCGATCGTCTTCGGTCGCGACCCGCGCCCGGCGTTGTTGAAGAGCGCATCGAGCCTTCCCATCTTCGCCACTGCCTCAGCGAACACGGCTTCGACCTCGCCCGCCTTCGTCACGTCCGCAGGCAGCACGTGACCTCCGCGCCCAAGCTTCGCCGTCTCCTCCAGCGCCTCGCGCCGCCGCCCGACCAGGGCCACATCCCAGCCGGCCTTGAGAAACGCCAACGCCGTCGCGCGGCCGATGCCGCTGCCCGCACCTGTGATGAGGATGGAAGACATGAAAAGCCCGCCCGTCGAGGAACTTAGCGAAGCTAGGACCGACCTCGGCGCCGGTAAACCGTCAGCCCGGTTCTATCGGCTGTTTGGAGCGCACAGGTAAGCGATCAAGCCGCCCGCGATCGTGAACAGTACGGCATGCATGCCGGCCCACATCAGCATGCCCGGTGGCATCGCGCCGACCGAGACAGGCGCGGGCCCAGTGGTGGATTGATCGGTCATGCAAATTCCTCCGACACCCCACCCGGCCGTCGCGGGGTACATGCCGCAAGGCGGCAAACCACACACTCAGGCAGCTACATGGCGCCGCAGCATTACAAGCGCCTCGGACCATGCTAACCTTGAATGGCGCGTTGCCCTTTCGATCCACTGTCGAGGGAGTGCCATGAATCGACACATCGCAAGCCTGATCGTTCTGATTGGACTGCCGCTGGCGGCGTGCAGTCCGGGAGAATCGCCGCGCGACGCGGCGGCCACTGAAAAGCCTGCTCCCGTACTGGAAGGCGCCTGGGAACGCGCCGAGGTCGTCAACGAGCTTGGCCGGGACCTTGGTCGCCACACCGCCGATCTCCAGCCAGGCATGATCGTCTTCAGCAAGACCCACTACGCTCTCGCCGCCGTGGATGGCTTCGAGCCTCGCCCCTTCATCGGTGAAGAACCGACAACGGAAGAAGCCGGCCAGGCCTATACGCCCTACACCGGCAGCACGGGTGTCTACACCAATGCCGACGGCAAGCTGACGCTGAAGCCTGACGTCGCGAAGAATCCTGCCGACATGGATGGCGCCGCCACCTTTGACTACGATCTCTCCTGGGTCGGCGATGACCTCTGGCTGACAACGACCACGCCGGACGACGGCATGGTCAAGACGCGCTACGCCCGCATCGCCGAGGATGAAGCGCGCATCACGCCGGAAGCCCGCCGTCTCACTGGCGTGTGGAAGCGTGCCGAAATGGTCGTGGGCGCCGGGCCTGATGCCGGCACACACGTGACAGACATGCAGCCGGGCTTCTACATCTTCACACCGAGTTCATTCGGCGCGAACTATGTCTCGTCCTTCGCGCCTCGACCGCCGCTCAGCGCGAACCCGACCGACGAGGAACGCGGCAAGGTATTCACACCCTTCGCCAGCTTCGCCGGCAACTTCACCGTAAAGGACGATGTGCTGACATTCACGCCGCTGGTCACGAAGAACCCGAACAACATGCGCGGACGTCCCTTCCAACCGATCAAGCTGGAATGGTCCGGCAATGATGTCTGGTTCATCTATACTGGCGTCGACGGCACACAGAACCGAACGCGCCTTACGCCGGTGACTGACTAGTAGCTCTTCGGCAGGCCGAGCACGCGCTCGGAGATGAAGTTGAGGATCATCTCGCGACTGACCGGCGCGATGCGCGCGATCATCGCCTCACGCATGTAGCGCTCGACGTCGTACTCCTTCGCGTAGCCCATGCCGCCATGCGCCAGCACGGCCGCTTCGCACGCGCTGAAGCCCGCTTCGGCGCCGAGATACTTCGCGGCGTTTGCTTCCGCTCCACACTCGAGGCCCTTGTCGTAGAGTTGCGCCGCCTTGTAGGCGAGTAGTTCGGCGGCGGAGAGCTCCGCCCAGCACTTGGCCAGCGGATGCGCCACGCCCTGGTTCTGGCCGATCGGACGGCCGAACACCACGCGCTCGTTGGCGTAGGTCGTCGCGCGCTCGAGCGCCGCGAAGCCGAGGCCGATCGCTTCCACAGCGAACAGCACACGCTCCGGGTTGAGGCCCTGCAGCAGGTATTTGAAGCCTTGGCCTTCTTCGCCAATGAGAGCTTCTCTCGGGATCTGGACATTGTCGAAGTACAGCATGTTGCACTCGACAGCCTTGCGGCCCATTTTCGGGATCGGCTTCGCCTCGACACCCTTCATGTCCATGTAGAACAGCGACAGGCCCATATAGGGCTTGGCGACCTTGTCCTTCGGCGTGGTGCGCGCGATGAGCAGGATCTTGTCGGCGCGCTGTGCTCCCGTCGTCCAGATCTTGCGGCCGTTGATGGTGTAGCCCGAGTTCGTGCGCTCGGCGCGCGTCTCCAGCGAAGACGTGTCGAGGCCCGAGTTCGGCTCCGTCACACCGAAGCACATCTTCTGCTGGCCCGAGATGATCTTGGGCAGGTATTCCTGCTTCTGTTCCTTCGTGCCGAACTTCTCGATCGGCTTCGCGCCGAAGATGTTGAGGTGGATCGACGAGCAGCCCGTGAAGCCGGCGCCCGAGCGCGCGACCGTCTGCATCATGATCGAGGCTTCCATCAGGCCGAGGCCCGAGCCGCCCACTTCCTCCGGCATGGCGATGCCCAGCCAGCCGCCCTCGGCCATCGCCTTGGTGAACTCTTCCGGCCATTTGCCGGTGTCGTCCGTCTTGCGCCAGTACTCGGCGTCGAACTCGCGGCAGACCGCTGCGACCGCTTCCTTGATCGCTTCCTGGTCTTCCGTCATGGGGGCGATGTTGTGCATGCGTCTCTCCCGAAACCCCGTACTGGTTGTCTTCCGGTCTAACTAGCCAGACCTTGGGCAGAGGGCGAGTGCGGCGCCTCGCCTCCATTGTCAAACCTCAGCGGATCGAAGGCTGCGGCCAGCGGGCTCACTTTCCCGTCAATCACCTGATCCGCAACGATCCCGGCCGTGGCGGGCGCGAAAAGCACCCCGTTCCGGTAGTGGCCCAGCGCAGCGAAAACGCCCGGAATGGCCGTCTGGCCGATCATCGGCGCATCGTCTGGCGTCCCCGGCCGGACCCCGGCCCAAGACGTCACTTCCGGCGCATCGCTCAGCACGCTGACGAGTGCGGCAGCCTTCTCCCGAAGCGCGGCGATCGCGGAGGTTTCAACCTCGGTATCTGCCTTCCCACGCTCGTTCGTTGCGCCGACCAGAACCCAGCGCGACTTGGGGACGACGTAGACATCGCGCGTGTGGATCACATGTCTCGGCGCGCCACGGACCGGCGCAAGCGCGAGCATCTGGCCTTTCACGGGCACCGCCTCCGTCAGACCGTGTTGCAAGGGCGCGCCGCGAGGCCCGACGAACTGAGGAATGACGCCGACGCCCGTGGCCAGCACGACGCGGTCGAATTTCTCACCATCCGGCATCTGGAACACCTGGCCGCCGATGATGCGGTCGATCCTGCGCCCGAACTTCAGAGCTACACCCTGACGCGACAGTGCTGCGCCAAGACGCTGCAGCGCAATCTGCGCGTCCACCTGCCGATCCTCAGGTAGCAGCAGGCCGGATTTGATCGAGCCTGTCAGCGCCGGCTCGCGCGCCCTCAGCTCTGCAACCGGGAGCCGCTGCACAGGCAAGCCACGCACCTGACAGGCAATTGTGAGCTCCTCGAGCCAGGCCGCCTCAGCATCGCTGCGCGCTACAACGACGGCCCCCTCCTGCGAGAATTCCATCGGTCCGCCGCCCATCCGCTCGACCCGCGCCGCGAAGTCTGGCCAGAGCATCCCCGCATGCCGCGCCAGCGCCGCGAGCGGCCGCTGTTCCTCTTCCGCCGCCCAGTCGAAAGCCGCGCCGAGCATGCCGGCAGCGCGCATGGTCGCCCCGGCGCCGAGGTCCGTCCCGCTTTCGTAAACCACGACATCCGCGCCGCGCGTCTTCAACTCCAGCGCAACCGCAAGCCCGATAATCCCCGCACCGACAATGGCGACGCGGAAAGAAACACTGGTCCGACGGTTGGGTGGCGTGGGCATCGCGCCTCTATATAGGCGGGCGCCGTGAGAGCCAGAGCCGTCGGCGATCACGTTCGTGGGGTGTCGTTTCGTGCACCTCTATCCGGGGGCCGGATCGGATCGCGCGACAGGCGAAAATCTTCAGCAGCTGGCTGCTGATTTCCCTGTTCTCGTCAGGGCTTTATGGCATCCGAAGCTTGCTACCGCGCCGCATCAAAATCGCAGGGATTCGAATCGCCCGGAACACGATGTCCCGCGCTGGCCCAGATGTCGCCGCTGGAGAGAATGCCGCCTAGGCGCTGGCCGAAAGCCCTTCGGACATACGAACCCGGTGACGCTCGGTGCGCCAGAAAACCAGGAACTTCGCTGCGTGGTCGCGATCCTGGAAAACCAGTTTACGGCGCATCTCGCCGCCCGAATGCTCGGTCATCATCATGATGTCGGGCGCGTCGCCAGACTCAGGTGAAAGCCCTGATTCAACAGCCCATTTGGCAAAAGCGTCGAGCGCCTGCATGAGGCGGGACGGATCCCGGCTCTCGTCCGCGCTGATCTGCACCACGACTTCAGACATGAAGCCCCCGACACCCAAATCACCAGCCACCGACCTCTGGGCAAGCGGATCGTGCGGTTTCACGACCCTGCCGCAGATACGGGCGACCCCACCACCCCGTTCAGCAAGAGATGCGCCATTTGTTTACGGACTGCGCTCTCGCTGCAACGCAACAAAATCAGCGCATTAACGGATGGTCACGTGGATTCAACTACGCGGCGAGAATCCTGCGGCGGGCAATCTCGTCAGCCACGCGGTTGCTGGCGCGGTTTTCGGTCTTCGCCTGGTCCAGAACTTCGCCCAGCGTCTGCACCAGACGCTGCACTTTGCCATCAACCCAGGCCGGGTCGTACGTGCCGGAGATTTCCGCCGCCACGTTGATGATGCCGCCGCCGTTGATGACGTAGTCCGGCGCGTAGAGGATACCCTTCTCCAGCACCCTCTCGCCCATGTCGGGCGTCGACAGCTGATTGTTGGCGCCGCCCGCAATCACCTTCGCCTTCAGGCGCGGCAGCGTGTTCGGATTGATGATCGCGCCCAGCGCGTTCGGCGAGAAGATATCGGCCGCCACATCGTAGATCTCGTCCGGCGTCACGACCTTCGCGCCCGTCGCCTGTGAGACAGCAGCCAGCGCCTCGGCGTTTACATCAGTGATCGTTAGTTTGGCTCCAGCTTTCGCAAGATGTCCGCACACATAGCCGCCGACATGGCCAACACCCTGTACGGCCACGTGCCGGCCATTGAGATCGTCCGTGCCGAAAGCACGCTGCGCCGTCGCCTTGATCCCAAGAAAAACGCCCTTGGCAGTGACCGGGGAAGGATCTCCGCTCGCCGCCTTGCCCGTCGGCAGGCCGGCGACATAAGGCGTGATCTCGGCTGCGTAGGCCATGTCATGCACCGACACGCCGACATCCTCGGCCGACCAGTACTTCCCGTCCAGCGTCGCGATCGCGCGGCCTAGCGCACGGAAAAGCTCCGGCGTCTTGTCGGTTTTCGAATTGCCCCAGATCACGGCCTTGCCACCGCCCAGTGGCAGGTCGGCCATCGCATTCTTGTAGCTCATCCCTTCGGACAGGCGCAGCGCATCGACGAACGCATCGTCGGCCGTCGCATAGTTCCACATCCGGCATCCACCCGCCGCAGGCCCGCGCGCCGTCGAATGGATCGCTATGATCGCCCGGAGACCGGTCTTGGCGTCGAAGAAATGGTGGACGCTTTCGTGGCCGGCGAAAGCGGGCTTGTCGAACATGGGGAAAGGCTCCGGACGTCGCCGCTTTGCCGCGGCTTGCGCGGGCGTATAGACCCATCCGCAAAGCGTTTGAACCCGGAGGGTGAGCACGAACGTGCCCAAGGCCAGGCGATTAACAGCCCCGCTGGCAATTATCTTTCGAAAGCGGGGAAACCCGCAGTTACTGGGCCTTGTCGAACAACGCGTCGGTCGCGCCGGCGTCATCCGGAAGGATCGGACGGTCCAGCATCTCAGGGGTAAGTTCGAGCTGCGGCAGCTGCTCGGTCTTGTCGGCGACCCAGAGGTTCATCTCAAGCGCGCCGCCTTCGAGTGCGCGGCAGCGGGCGCGCCAGCTCTGCGCTTCCCAGGCCAGCTCCTGCAGGAACAGCGCGCCTTCGCGGCCGCTGAAGCCGTCCTGTGAGGCGCTTTCGAGAACCTGCGCGAGATTGGCGTAACCCTGCCTGGCGGCGGCGAGTACCAGTTCGTTGACCTGCACCTTCTGCACGGTCTTAAAGCCAGCGAGCTTCAGCAGTTCTTCGATCTCGTCATTGGTCGAGAGCTGCGGCTCGGCCCAGGCCGAAGCGAACGCGGCGGACGGCGTCTTGTTCGTGGTGCGCGTCGTGTCGAGAAACACCCAGCGGCCCTTGTCGTCGAGCGCGCGATGGACGCGGCCAACGAGCCCGGCCTTGTGATCGGCGTAGGCAAACGCTTCGACACTGGCGATGGCAGGCAGCGAGCCATCCGCGAATCCACGCGGACGGTCGACTTCGCCAGCCGTCACGGTCGCAGACGGAACAAGTTGCGTGAGGCGCGTGACGCAGGCCTTGCGCCATTCGGTGGCGAGCGCCTTGCGGTCAGACTGCGCCGCGAAGGCGTTGAGCAGCGCGCCATCGGCGCCGATGAAGCCGATGTCGCCCGGCTTGTTAGCAAGCTCAAGCAGCGTGTCGATGATCTTGGTGTCGAGCGAGAAAGAGCCCGGAGCGAGGCGGCCTTCGCCCCACAGCGTCTCCAGCGCCTTGATGCGGATGCTCTCGCCATCGACATCTTCGGCCGGTTGTTCGTTGCCCTTGGCTTTGGCGGCAGGCTCTGCAACCGGCTCGTCGTGCTTCGCCGGCTTCTCGACCTTCTCCGACTTTTCCGCCTTTTCCGCCTTTTCCGGTTTCGCGGGAGCTTCGGCTTTCGCTTCCGGCTTGGGCGCTTCCGGCTTGGCCGAGGCCTCAGCCTTGGGCGCATCGGCCTTCGTCTCGCCCTCGCCTTCGGCCGGCGGGACGTAGTCGCGACCGTTCCACCAGGCGCCGAAGCGCCCTGCGAAATCGTCGCCCGCCAGTTTCTTCACCTGCGCAAGCATGCCGCGCGAAAGTCCCTCGACCAGTCCGTCTCCAATGCGGGAAGCCTAGCCGATTTTGGTTAATTTTCGGGCAGCTGAAACCTGCGAAATTTCACCGGATTTCAGCGGTTTCACGCCGGAAAGGGATGGGCGGCGCCCTGGATGGCAGGGGCGCATCCGGCTGACGAATAAAAGTCAGGACATCTCGCCAGACGTTCTCGGCCTGAAGGTCGTTCATGAGCATGTGGTAGCCCTTAGCGTAATAGGCCGTCTTCACATGGGGCGGCATCCGCCTGGCCGCCCGCTCCACGCCATCCGGCGGAATGATCTGGTCGTTGGCTCCGTAGAGCATCAGGGTCGGCACCCGCGATGGCAGAAGGTCGATCTTCTGGTCTGCCTCCTCCATGATCGAGACGACGCCATAGACGCTGTCGATCCGGTTCGACTTCTGGACGAGAGGATCGAACCACATTTCACGCAGCTTGGCGTTGTTGTCGGTGGCGACGATGTTCAGGCCCTTGGGCGGCACGACGATCCAGTCCGGGCGCACATGGGAGCTCACCCACAGGCTCACGCTGTAGTACCAGGGCAGAACGCCCCAGCCCCTGAAGCCTGGGCCGGAGAGGATCAATGCGTCCGCCTTTGGCGGCTCAGGATCGGAAAACGCTGTGACAGCGACGGAAGCCCCCATGCTCTCGCCCACGATGGCGATCTTCGCGTAGGGATGGAGATTGCGCGCCACCTTCACCGCGGTCTCGAGATCCTTCCGCAGCAGCTCGTGCTGCGGCCACAGCATCCAGCCCGGCGACCGGCCAAATCCCCGCTGATCATAGGCGTATACAATCGCCCCATGCGCGGACCACCAGGCGCCGGCCGCATGGAAGGCTCCGGCATAATCGTTCATCCCGTGCACGGCGATGATCACGACATCCGGATCGGCGCCATAGACCTGCTCGGCGGCCTCGCAGGCGGAATCATTCACCGCGAGGTTTATGCCGCGTCCGGCATCGCACGGCCCCGCCCCTGCCCCATGCGGCAGATACGTATCGAGACCAAGCCGGGCCCCGTCGAAGGAGGTGAACCAGTGATCTGAGAATCCAGGCTGCGGCTGGGCGTCATATCTCAGCGCAACCTGCTGGAACGGTGCGCAGGCAGAGGCGACAAGCCCCAGAGCGGCTCCGAGAGCGGCAAGAAACAGCGACCTCATGGCGCTACTTTCCCAATCCGGCGGCGGTCGTCCATACTCAACCGCAGACACAATGAAGGGAAGCCATGTCCAACGCGGTCGAGATGATCATCGAACCTCGCCAGCGCGATCTGGGAGGGTTCTACGTTCGCAGGCTCCTGCCCTTCGCTGCTCGTCGCAGCGTCGGCCCCTTCGTGTTCTTCGACCATCTGGGACCTGCCGAGCTCCCTCCCGGCAAGGGCATGGATGTCCGCTCCCATCCCCATATCGGCCTCGCCACCGTCACCTGGCTGTTCGACGGTGCGCTGGATCACCGCGACAGCCTCGGCACGTATCAGACCATCCGCCCCGGCGCAGTGAACTGGATGACGGCCGGCCGCGGCATCGTCCATTCCGAGCGCACGCCTCACGCCGAACGCGAGAAGGGACACAGCATCGAGGCGATCCAGACCTGGGTCGCCCTGCCGAAATCGCATGAGGAACAGGACCCTACCTTCCAGCACTATCCCGCCGACGTACTGCCGGTCATAGACGCCGGCGGCGCGACGGGCGTGTTGATATCCGGTTCCGCCTATGGCCATCGCTCTCCCGTCGAGTTCCCGCACGGCATCTGCCAGCTGGTCCTGACGGCCGAACGCGACACCACGATCGAGGCTCCGGAGGCCGCTGAACTCAGCCTCTACGTCCTCAACGGTTCGGCCATGATCGGCGACACGGCGCTGGGCGAGGCGCAGATGGCGGTACTGAACCCCGTCCGCCCTTTCCCCGTAAAGCTGACAGCTGGAACCCGCATCATGTTCGCCGGCGGCGATCCGCTCGACGGCCCGCGCTTCCTCGACTGGAACTTCGTCGCCTCATCGAAGGAACGCCTCGCCAAGGCCGCCGCCGACTGGCGCGCCTCCATCGCCGGCGGCTTCAGGGGCACGTGGTTCACCCAACCGCCCGAAGAAACCACCTGGATCCCGCTGCCCGGCGATCCGCAGCCTTCGCCAATGGATCACATCCCGGACGATCACCACGACGATCGGGAAAGCTGAAAGAAAAAGAATTCGCGGACCTGCGGAACCGTTCCGCCGCCTCTCCGTTCATTCGGTGAACTGATTGAAATCCAAGAACGCAAGTTCGGAAATATCAGTCGGTTTTGAAGGAGCCAGCACTTCGGTGCTGGCTCTTTTAGCTTTCCGCGGCGCAGCGGGCGCCACACAAATCTCTCCCCTTGCCGGTTCGGGATCGCGGGATAATGTGCCCGCACTTTCAGGGAGAGGTGGATGAGATTTGCTTTGCTGTCAGCCGCAGGGCTGATGTCGGTCGCGCTGGCAGGCTGCAACCCGATCGAGCGGGACAAGCCGGAAGCCGCCGCCACGCCTACGCCCGCCGCCTCCGCTGAAGCCGTCGTCTCGACGCTGCAAACGTCGCCTGAGATCACCGGCGCCGACATCGCAGCTCGGGTGAAGGAGCTTGCCAACAACAAGTATGAAGGCCGCGGCCCCGGCTCCGCCGCCGGCGAGAAAGCCGCCGACTGGATTGCCGCCGAGATGAAGCGCATCGGCCTCGCGCCGGGCAATCCGGACGGAACCTACTTCCAGATCGTGAAGATGGTCGCGCAGACCGCCGATCCGAAAACCTCGTCGCTGAAAATCAGCGGCCCGAACGCGAAGACCTGGGACCTCAAGCTCGGGCCCGACGCCGTCTACATCACCAAGGACCAGAAGAACTCAACCGTGTCGTTCGCCGACTCGGATCTCGTCTTCGTCGGTTATGGCGTCGTCGCGCCTGAAGCCAACTGGAACGACTACGCAGGCGTCGACATGCACGGCAAGACGGCCGTGATGTTCGTCAACGATCCGGGCTTCATCACCAACGACAAGACGCTCTTCAACGGCCAGGCGATGACCTATTACGGCCGCTGGACCTACAAGTTCGAGGAGGCCGCCCGCCAGGGCGCGACCGCCGCGCTGATCATTCACGAAACCAAGCCCGCCGCTTATGGTTGGAATGTGGTCGAAAGCTCGTGGACCGGCGAACAGGCCGATCTCGTGCGCAATGACGGCGGCGCCAGCCGCGCCAAGCTCGAAGGCTGGATCCAGCTGAACCACGCCACTGAACTGTTCAAGGCCGCCGGTCTCGACATCGACAAGATGCGCGCCGCCGCCAACAAGCGTGGCTTCAAGCCCGTGCCCATGACGGGCCTCAAGGCCTCGGCCACGATCAACCAGACGATCGCGTTCAAGGATTCCCGCAACGTGATCGGCACGATCAAGGGCGCGGAGAAGCCGGATGAACACCTGCTGCTGATGGCCCACTGGGACCACCTCGGCAAAGGCGCGAGCGATGATCCGAACGCCGATGTGATCAACAACGGCGCAGTCGACAATGCCACCGGCGTCGCCACGATCCTCGACATCGCGGAGAAGGTCGCATCCAGCCCGAAACCGAAACGTTCGGTCACCGTGCTCGCGGTCACGCTCGAAGAATCCGGTCTGCTCGGCTCGGCCTATTTCGGGGAGAACCCGCTGATCCCGCTCAAGAACATCGTCGCTGGCGTTAACATTGATGCGCTGCAGCCGATCGGCGCCTCGAAGGACATGATCGTCATCGGCGCCGGCGCCTCGCAGCTTGAGGACATGCTCGGCGCCGTCCTCAAGGAAACCGGCCGTCACATCACGCCGGATCCACTGCCCCAAAACGGCTACTTCTACCGTTCGGACCATATCAGCCTCGCCAAGAAAGGCGTGCCGATGCTCTACACCGAAAGCGGTGTTGACCTCGTGCAGGGCGGCGTCGCCGCCGGCGAAGCGGCCAACAAGGACTACACCGACAACCGCTATCACAGCGTCCGCGACGAATACTCGGATGCGTGGAAGATGGACGGGATCGAAGCCGACGCGAAGGTCGACTACGAAGTCATCAGTCGCTTTGCGAACAGCACCGACTGGCCGAACTGGTACGATGGCAACGAGTTCAAGGCGGCTCGCGACGCCCAGAGGAAGGCTCAGTAACCCATGGCGCTGGACCGGTCGAAACTCCATAAGGGCTTCCAGACCTATCTCGCCAATGCCGAAAAGGCGTCCGGCAGGACGTACGAGGATTTCTCCCTCGTCCTGTCGAAGTCAGGCCTCAAGAAGCATGGCGAGCTGCGGTCTCACCTGATGGAGGCGATGGGTCTGGGTCATGGCCACGCCAACGCGGTGGTCGCCGTCTGGCTCATGCCAGGCAATGGCGGCCCCGCCCTGGCGGTGGAGAAACCGCCCGCGAAGGGACCGGTGAAGAAAGCCGCGAAAGCCCCGGCCAAGAAGGCTCCGGCAAAGAAGGCCAAGGCGAAGAAGTAGCTGCCCGCGCAACGCTTCCCCCGCTTGCGGGGAAAGTGGATCAGCGTGAAGCGCCGAGACGTTGGAGCGAGTCTCAGGAGCCGCCCTCGCGGCCCGCCCCATCCCGGCTTCGCCGTACTTCCCCCGTTTTAAGATGGAAGGGTGTTCTTCAAAGCGCCTTCATCATGAACACGCTGAACGGGTCGTCCGTGTAGTCGCCGAACGGCGCACACTGGACGAACCCCGCGCTCGCATACAACTTGAGTGCGGGAATGAAAGCATCCCCGGAACCCGTCTCCAGCCACAGCACTTTCATCCCCGCACGCTTGGCCGCGTGCGTGATGTGATTGAGCATCATCCAGCCGATGCCCTTGCCCAGCCAGGCCTGCTCCACGCGCATCGACTTGATCTCGCCATTCTCCGCATCGAGTCGTTTCAGCGCGCCGATCACCACGAGTTCGTCGCCAATCCATCCCGACCACAGCGTCACGCTCGGGTGACGCAGCTGTTCGATGCCAAGCGCATGCACGCTGCACGCGGGCGAGTTTGCGTACATGCCTTCCAGATGCCGTCGCACCAGCGCCTGCGATGCATTGCCCGACAGGTCATCAACCCGGAATTGCAGTACGAGTTCTGTCATCGCACCTCCTCCGCGTCCCCACCCGCGTGTGTTCGCTACATTCTGTCGGGCGTCTCGATCCCGATCAACCCGAGCACGATCTCCAGCTGCTTCAGCGTCGCCAGCGCCAGCGCCAGTCGCGACGCCTTCTTCACAGGATCGCTTTCCACCAGGATCGGCGCAGCCGAATAGAACCCAGAGAATGCCTGCCCCAGCGCATAGGCGTGTTCACACAGGATATGCGGCATGCGCTTCTCATAAGCCCCGCGCAGCGCGTCGTTGAATGCATCCAGCGCCAGAACTAGCGCCCGCTCCGCATCCAGCTCCACCGTGATCGGCCCGGGCTTGACGCCCTCGGCTTCCGCCCGCCGCGCCAGCGATTTGATCCGCACCGCCGCATAAAGAAGATACGGCCCGGTCTTGCCTTCGAACGAAATGAACCGGTCGAGATCGAAAATATAGTTCGTCGTCCGCACATTCGAGAGATCGGAGAACTTGATCGCCGCCACCGCCACCTTGTGCGCGATGTCAGCCTGCTCGGCCTCGGAGACATCCGCGCCCAGCTCGGCTTCCTTCATCCGCGCCATCGCCACATCGTCGGCCTGCGCGATGAATTCATGCAGTTTCAGGATGCCGCCCTCGCGCGTCTTGAACGGCTTACCGTCCGGCCCGTTCACCGTGCCGAAGCCGAGATGCTCGAGCTCCTTCTCCGGCAGGTAGCCGGCGAGATCGCTCGCCCGGAACACCTGCTCGAAGTGCAACGCCTGCCGCTGGTCCACGATGTAGAGCGACAGCTGCGGATCGATGCTCCGCTTCCGGTCCACGATCGTGCCGAGATCCGAGCCGTGATAGCCGATCGCGCCATCCTTGTTGACGAGGATGATCGGCGGCATCTCCTTCTTGTCACTCTCGCGCGCCACGCGCACGATCCACGCGCCCGCATCGAACTCGGCAATCCCGCGCGACTTCAGGTCCTCGACGATATCCGGAATGAACGGCTCCGCGTCGCTCTCGCCTTTCCAGAGATCGAACGTCACGCCGAGGCTCCTGCACTCGCGCTCGAGCCCCACGCGCGTGACATTGCAGAAATGCCGCCACAGCGCCCGGTATCCCGGCCGCCCCGCCTGCAGCTCCGCCGTCGCCTTGCGGTCTTCTTCCCGCCGCGCCTCATCCGTCTTCGACTTGCCCGACGCCTGCGGATAGAGGCGGCTCAGATCGTCCATCGTGACCGGGCTCTGCTCGGGATAAGGCCCTTTGAAGCTCTCGTCGAAATACGGAAGTCCCGGCTGCTCCAGCTTCACCTCGTTGATCAGCTGGCCCATCTGCAGGCCCCAGTCGCCGAGGTGTACGTCGCTGGTCACCTGATCGCCCATGAAGCGGAACAGCCGCTGCAGCGAGTCCCCGATCACCGTCGAGCGCAGGTGCCCGATGTGCATTTCCTTGGCGACGTTCCAGCCGCCGAAATCCATCACCACGCGCCGCGGTGTCTGCACCTTCCACGCGCCAGCACGCTCGTCCTGCGCAATCTCCGTCGCACGCTTCGACAGCCCGTCCGCCGACAGCCGCACATTGATGAAGCCCGGCCCGGCCACTTCGCTGCTCGCCACCAGCGGCGACGCCTTCAGCGCCTCGACAACAGCCGTCGCGATCTCGCGCGGGTTCTTCCCCAGCTTCTTCGCCGCCGCCATCGCGCCATTGCACTGGAAGTCAGCCAGGTCCGGTCGGTCGGAACGGCGCACTGCGCCAAGCGACGCGCCAAGTCCAAGCGCCACGAACGCCGCACCCGCAGCGTCCGACAGAAGGCCGGCAAGATCTTTTGAAGTCGTCATCGCAAAGTCCGGGGGCTGGAAAGCCTCGCCGGACTACTGCGGCTTGGCGGGGGGTGCAACGTTGATCGTGAAGCGCGTGCCCGATCGGTTATAGGCCAGCTGTTCCGGCGTCAGGTCGAAGCCCGCGATCACCTCGAAGTTCGAGCCCGAAACCGTCTCGTTCGCGCGCGGGATCACGATGCCGGGCACGGTCTCCGTCTGGCGGACGATGTCCTTGCCTTCCGGGAAGGTGACATTCACGTCGAACCGCTCCTTGGCCAGCACGGTCTTGTCGCGACGGGTCACCGTCACGAACACCGGATAGCTGTGGCTCATGCCCTCGGCCTTGGGCCCGCGGCCGAAGGCGAAGTCGATCTCGATTTCCATGGCAATCGGGTTGGCGCCGATATAGCGGCAGAAGCCCCGCACATTCTCGACGGCGCCCGTGAAGCCCACATTCTCGTGGCGCTCGGGCCCTTTGACCTCGACCACCCGGCTGGCGTCGTAAAGCGCGCCAGCCACGGGGCACGGGCCCACGTTTGGGCTGTCATCCAGGGCGTCCGCGACACCCTGGCAGCCGCCGGCAAGCAGCATGGCCGAAAGGCCCAGGCAAGCAGGCAGACAGGCAGGCACAAAACGCTTCACTGGCACATCCTGACGCAGGGCCCCTTGGCCTATAGCCATGGCGGCGACATTTTCCCGGTGCGTGATAGCCTCTAAAGACCGGCCCACGCAACGTGCCAAGCCACACCGGTAACAAGGCGGAATCTTGTCCATTCCCACGGCCCCCACCGAATCAAGCCGCCCGCCCCTGAAGGTCCTTCTGGCGGCCCCCCGTGGCTTCTGCGCCGGGGTCGACCGGGCCATCCAGATCGTCGAGCAGGCCCTGGCCAAATGGGGCGCCCCGGTCTTCGTGCGGCACGAGATCGTTCACAACGCCCACGTGGTTAAGCGCCTGGAGGCCATGGGCGCCGTTTTCGTGGAAGAACTGACCGAATGCCCGGACGACCGTCCGGTCGTCTTCTCCGCCCACGGCGTGCCCAAGGTGGTCCCCGCCGAGGCCGCCCGGCGCCAGATGACCTATGTCGACGCCACCTGCCCCCTCGTCTCCAAGGTCCACGCCGAAGCCCAGCGCCACGCCCGCAACGGCCTCCACATCCTCCTGATCGGCCATGAGGGCCACCCGGAAGTCGTCGGCACGATGGGCCAGCTCGAACCCGGCACGATGACGCTGATCGAAACGGTGGAGGACGCCGAGGCCTTCGCCCCCGCCGACTCCTCGCGCCTCGCCTACGTCACGCAGACGACGCTCTCCGTCGACGACACCAAGGACATCGTCGCCGCGCTCCGCCGTCGCTTCCCGCATCTGGCCGAGCCGCGCAAGGACGACATCTGCTACGCCACGACCAACCGGCAGGAAGCCGTGAAGGCGATCGCGGAGCAGGCGCAACTTGTCCTCGTCATCGGCGCCGCCAACTCGTCCAACTCGGTACGCCTCAAGGAAGTCGCCGAACGCTCCGGCGCGGACGCCGCCCATCTTATCGCCTCCGCCGACAACATCGACTGGTCATGGTTCAGGGGCGTCGCCACGCTCGGCCTCACCGCAGGCGCCTCCGCTCCTGAAACTCTGGTGCAGGGCGTCATCGCCGCCTGCCGCGCCCGTTTCGACGTCTCTGTGCAGGAAGTCGTCACCGCCCAGGAAGACGTCGTCTTCCGCATCCCCCGCGTGCTCGAGGGCGTGTAAGCCGCGACGGCAATGGAAAATCGCTCTGGACGACGCGCCAAACTTGGCGACGATGGCGGCATGACCCTGTCGCGCCGCCACTTCCTTGCTTCCACTGTTGCTGCAGCAGCTCTTGCCGCATGCGAGACGCCACAACTGGCAAGCGTATCGGCACGCAAACCCAACGTCATCCTCATCCTTTGCGACGATCTCGGCTATGGCGACCTCGGCGTCTTCGGCAATGGCATGATCCGGACGCCGAACATCGACAGGCTTGCCCGCGAGGGCGCACGGCTGACGAACTTCTACGCGTCCGCCAACGTCTGCACGCCGTCGCGCGCGGGCCTGATGACCGGGCGCTATCCCATCCGCACCGGCTTGGCGCGCGACGTGATCCGGCAGACCGACACCAACGGCCTGCCGCTGTCGGAGATCACCATCGCGGAGGCGCTGAAGCCGGACTATGCGACCGCGCTCGTCGGCAAGTGGCACCTTGGCCATGTCGCGCCGTTCTGGCCGCCGACGCAGCACGGGTTCGATGTCTTCTTCGGCCTTCCCTACAGCCACGACATGCAGCCTCTCCATCTGTTCGACGCGGAGCCCGGCGTCGAGCTGACTCAGGAAGAGCCTCAGATGGATCGGCTGACCGAACGCTTCTTCAAGCGCGGTTTCCAGTTCATCGAGGCGAACCGCGAACGCCCCTTCTTCTTGATGCTGACGCTGACCGCCCCGCACGTTCCGCTCGATCCTCATCCCGATCATGCCGGCCACAGCGCCGCCGCCGAGTATGGCGATGTGGTCGAGGAGATCGACGAGAATGTCGGCAGGCTGATGCAGCTTCTGAAGTCGCTCAACCTCGACAATGAC
Organism: Hyphomonadaceae bacterium; assembly: GCA_044224605.1. Lineage (GTDB taxonomy): Bacteria > Pseudomonadota > Alphaproteobacteria > Caulobacterales > Hyphomonadaceae > UBA7672. Next base: position 93,494 of record JBGAKC010000008.1, on the reverse strand, counting down.
ACGCTGGTGATCCTGACGTCCGACAACGGCCCGTGGTGGGAAGGATCGACCGGCGGCCTGCGGGATCGCAAGGGCGGCGCGGGCTGGGAAGGCGGCTATCGCGTTCCCTGCATCGTCCGGCATCCCGGCCGCATCCCGGCAGGCATCGTGAACGAGGCGATCGCCATGAATGCCGACTTCCTCCCGACCATCGTGCGCTGGACGGGCGGGAAGGTTCCGGATGTCGAGCTGGACGGCGCAGACATCGCCTCGCTGCTCACCATCCGCGGCGCGCCGTCGCCCCATGACGAGCTAGTTATGTTCATCAACGAAGACGTCGCCGCCATCCGCACACAGCGCTGGAAATATGTCGTGCGCAGCTTCTACCGCAGCTACGATGCGACGCTGGATGACCCGACCCGCACCGACTGGGCTGTTCTGGTCGACATGCCGAACGACCCAGCCGAGGCCTACGATGTCTCGTCCCTTCATCCGGACGTTCTGGCCGACATGACGAGGCGGGTGGTGGCCGCTCGGGCGAGATTCGCTCCGTTCAGGACGCCCAAGAGCGCCGGATAGCCGCCCCGCCTTGCCTGTGGCCCGCACTCCCCCTAACCAGCGGTCATGGCCGTCTATACCGACATCGACGACGCAACGCTGAGCGCCCTGCTCACCGAGTACGACCTCGGGCCGCCGCTGGCGTTCAAGGGCATCGCCGAAGGCGTCGAGAACTCCAACTTCCTGCTCGAGACGCCCAAGGGCCGCTTCATCCTCACCGTGTTCGAGAAGCGCGCGAGACGCGAAGACCTGCCCTTCTTCATGGGGATGATGGGACACCTTGCCTCGAAGGGCTTCCCCGCCCCGCTGCCCGTTCTCGCCAAGGATGGAAACCCGCTGCGGACGGTGCAGGGCAAGCCCGCCGTCATCTGCACCTTCCTGCAGGGCATGAGCCCACGCCGCCCGGACATCGACCAGTGCCGCGCTATCGGCCAGGGCCTCGCCCGCTTCCACGCCTCGCTCGCCGACTTCCGCATGCGCCGTCCCAACGATCTCTCGATCGGCGCCTGGCCAGCGCTCTGGGCGGGCCGCGAAGCCGAAGCCGACGCGCTATCACCCGGCCTTTCCAGCCAGATCGCCGGCGACCTCGATTTCCTGAAAGCCAACTGGCCGAAGCACCTGCCCGGCGGCGCTATCCACGCCGACATGTTCCCGGACAACACCTTCTTTCTCGATGGCAAGCTCTCCGGCGTCATCGACTTCTACTTCGCCTGCTCGGACTTCCTATCCTACGATATCGCCGTCTGCCTCAACGCGTGGTGCTTCGAACGCCGCGGCGAATACAACCTCACCAAGGGCCGCGCTCTTCTCTCCGGCTACGAAACCATCCGCCGCCTCGAGCCGCGCGAACGCGCCGCGCTGCCGATCCTCGCGCGGGGCGCCGCGATGCGTTTCTTCCTCACGCGCTTGGTCGACTTGGCCGCGACGCCGAAGGACGCTCTCGTCAAACCCCACAACCCCCTCGATTACGCCGAACGCCTCGGCTTCCACCGCCAGGCCAGGTCCCCGGAGGACTACGGCGCATGAGCGAGGCCCACGACAGCAGGCAGTTCTTTTCGTACGACAAATTCCTGCGTTCGTTCGTCGGGTTGCTGATGGCGCCCGTTGCCGGCGGAGCGATCGCAATGGGCGGCTACGCGCTAGCCGCAATCACACGGGGCTTCCTCACGAACACCCTCCCGCAGGACCTGTTCGGCGCCTTCATCGGATCGCTTACCATCGGCATCGAGGCAGGCGCGCGCCTCGGCGTGGCGCCGACGCTGGTCGTCGGCTGGCCGCTTCATCTCCTGCTGTTGCGCACCGGCCTCATACACCTCGCGACATACGTCATGTTCAGCGCCGCGCTCTCGGTCGCCGGCGTCCAATTCATGCTGCTGGTTGTCTACGCCGACGGTCCTTACGCCGGCCCGGTTCCGTTCGAGATCGCTTTGCTGTCTGCCGGCGCCGGAGGCATCGGCGGAGCTCTCTTCTGGCTGATCCGCCGTCCCGACCGCGACGCCGAACCTAGCGCATCATAGCTATCGCGACACCGAGCCCGACAAACGCCGCAACCAGCAGTAGAACGGCCCAAACTGGAAGCGTGTGTTCTCTTGTTGTATCGTCCAGCGCCGGTGTCGTGCTCCGCAATCGAACCGGCCCCTCCGGCTCATAATCGCTCATCGATCGCCGCAGGCCGAGCCCGATCGTGTCGAACTCGTCGGCCGGCTCATTCCGCTTCACGCCGATTGCCCTCAGCGCAGAATTGATCGGTCCGGCCGCCCCGGTTGCGCGTGCCGGCGCCAACACTTCGCGCCCGTCGAACCACGCCATTGCAGACTGCCCGCCCGATCCGCCCCAATAGTCGGTCTCCACATAGGCCAGTCCGCCGGAGCCGGAGGTTGCAGCGGCCAGCGCCTCGCTCATACCGGGCGGAGACATGTCCAACTGCTCAGGCCGCTTCGCCTCCGGCCACCTGGCGGCGATCGCTTCGCCCAGGCCATCCTCGACGGGTATCGCCTGCCATTCGCCCAGCAATGCTATCGCCCGAGCGCCTGGCCAATCACGCAGGAACCGCTCCACGGCGTCATTCCGACCCACCACAAGCTGAACGCTGTGACCCATCCCCAGCAGCCTACTCCGCAAGCCTTGACGGCGCGAGCGAACACGCTGACGTCACCGCATGGCTGATACGATCGAAATCTGGACCGACGGCGCATGCTCGGGCAACCCCGGTCCCGGCGGCTGGGGCGTGCTGATGCGCGTGAACGGTGCGGAAACGGAACTCCACGGCGGCGAGCCAGCCACCACCAACAACCGCATGGAACTCATGGCGGCCATCGTCGCGTTGGAGTCGCAGAAGGCCGGCGCGAAGGTCATCCTTCACACGGACTCGCAATACGTGAAGGATGGCCTCACCAAGTGGATCATCGGCTGGAAGCGCAATGGCTGGAAAACCGCTGACAAGAAGCCGGTGAAGAACCAGGATTTGTGGGTGCGCCTCGACGCCGCGGCCAGCTCGCACAAGGTCGACTGGCGCTGGGTAAAAGGCCACTCCGGCCACACCGAAAACGACCGGGCCGACGCGCTCGCCCGTTTGGGCTGTGACGAGAACCGCCGCTGATCAGCGACTGATCCAGGGCAGACTCTCCCCTGCGACGCGTGCGCTTTTGCGGGAAAATCCCGGCTGGTATAGAACCGCACGACGAAACGCCGGGGCCGCCCCATGAACGTCGAACTGGCCGAAGAACGCATCTTCCTTCTGCCCGACAAGTTCGGAGCGGCGCAGGCGGAGGGTCGCGCCTGGTCCAAGCGCACCGACGCCTTCGGCGCCTTCGCCAAGCTCGGCGGCTTCATTAACAAGCCGAAGGACGAGGATTACGAGGTCGTCTATCGCGAGCTGCGCCTGCAGCCCTTCTGGCGCATCAGCGCCTCGACCACTTACGTCTATGAGCGCCAGCGTCAGCACAAACTGAAAATCGGCCCGGAAGTGCAGTCGGTCAACATCGCTGGCGAGACCGTTCCCGCCGTCAATCGCGAAGCTGCTGTCTCCGTCACCGAGAACTGCAGCGAATCCTCGCAGCGGGACTGGCTGTTCGACGCTATCACCAAGAAGGCCGAACCGACCCTCAAATCCTACATCGGCAACGACGCAAAACAGGTGACGCCGGAGGACCTCAACGAACAAGCCAAGGCCGGCGCCGTCATCGTGCCGCCGCAGGCCAAGGCCTCGATGCTGACGCGAGATGTCATCAGCCAGGCCATCCGCAAGATTGAAGCCGACCGCATCATTGAGGAGACGATGCTGATCGACGCGATCGATCTCTATTATCGCCCCGTCTACGCCGTCCGCTACAAATGGCAAACGAAGGAAGCGGTCGTCGAGGTCGACGCCGTCACCGGTGAGACGCGCACTGGCGGCACGACGTTCGAAGCCTATGTTGGCAAGCTGGTCGACCGCGACTTCCTGCTCGACGCCGGCGCCGAAGCGCTCAATGCGTTCATTCCCGGCGTCAACCTCGCCAAGATCATCGTGGTGAAGGGCCTCAAGCTCAACGCCAGGACCTAGAGCGGGCGCACCTTCAGCAAGCCCTTGTGCGATCCAATCACCACGATGCGGTCGCCCTCGTGGATCACGGCTTCGCCTTCCGCCAGCCACACGGTGTCCCCGACCTTCACCTTGCCGCGTTGATCGTCGAAGCCCGTCGCCGCCTCTCCATGCTGGCCAACCATGTTGGCGAGCCGGTCATTGAGGTTGGGATGCGAAGTGTGGCCCCGGCGCAGTCCCTTGAACAACGTGCGCCCCGAGATCACGAACGCGATCGCGACGATCCCGAAGAATGCCATCTGTCCCTGCCACCCGCCCGCGGGCAGCGGCACGACCAGTGCAAACAGCGCCGTCAGGAGCGCGCCAATGGACACCCACAGCAAGTCAAACGTCCCGACCGCAACCTCGATCGTCATCAGCACGATGCCGAGACCGACCCAGTGCCAGACCGTCAGTCCCTCGAAGAACCCGATCAAGCCGTCCATGGCCTAGCTCCGCGTCGCGAACGGGCTGCCGCCCGGCGTGACGCCGCCGTCTCCGCCCGCCGCGCGAGCCGCACGCGCTTCGCCTGCAGCGCTGGTCAGCGCCTTCACGCCTTCGATGGCGCCGACAAGGCCCGCGAAATCCGCCGGCACGATCACCGTGCGCTGCTGGTTCGAGCTGGCAAGCTTGGCGAACGCCTCGACGTATTTTTGCCCGAGGAAGTAGTTGATCGCATTCACGTCGCCATTGGCGATGGCGTCCGACACCATGGTCGTCGCCTTTGCCTCGGCTTCCGCCGCCCGCTCGCGCGCCTCGGCGTCTCGGAACGCAGCCTCGCGGCGCCCTTCGGCTTCCAGGATCTGCGACTGCTTCAGGCCCTCGGCTTTGAGAATGGCCGACTGCTTCATACCTTCCGCTTCCAGAACTTGCGCGCGTTTCTCGCGCTCGGCTTTCATCTGGCGGGCCATGGACGCGGTGATGTCGGCCGGCGGCGTCAGATCCTTGATCTCGATACGCGTGACTTTGACGCCCCACGGATGGGTCGCCGCATCGATCACCTTCAGCAGGCGCGCGTTGATATCGTCGCGGTTCGACAGCACCTGGTCGAGATCCATCGAACCGACCACGGTACGGATGTTGGTCATGGAAAGATTGCTGATTGCGCGCACGAGATCATTCACCTCATAGGCCGCAGGCACCGGATCGACGATCTGCGTGAACACGACGGCGTCGCAAGAGACCTGCGCGTTATCCTTCGTGATCACTTCCTGCGTCGGGATGTCGAGCACGTTCTCCATCATGTTCAGCTTGTGGCCGATGCGGTCCACGAACGGCATGATGAAAGCGAGGCCCGGCTGTAGCGAACGCGTGAAGCGTCCGAACTGCTCGACCGTGTAGACGTAGCCCTGCGGCACCACCTTCACGGCGCTGAAGATCAGGATGACGCCAAGAACCACCAGCAGCACCGGAACCCACAGGCCCGCACTGTTCGCAAGATCGAAGTCCATCCCAATCGTCCTCCTCAACCGTGACAAGGAACCTTGTCACGAACAGACATGGGGGTCAAGGCAGATATGCGAAAGTGGACGCTGCACGGCATTAACCGCATAAATGCGTTCGCTGCTTCGGGGAAAATCATGCAACGCGCCAGAGCGGCATTTGCCGCGCTCACCATTGCCGGCCTCTCCGCGTGCGCTCACGCGCCGTCCGCGCCTGCATCCTGCCCATCGCGCGAAAGCATAGCCACCGAAGTCGCACAGACCATGCGCGACATGTACACCGCCCTGAAGGCTGACGACTACGCCGGCTTCCATGCAGCCGTGACGTCGGACTTCTTCGCATTCGACGCTGGCAAGCGCTTTGACGGCGACGCCCTGATGGACCTGGTCAAGGCCCAGCACGAAAAAGGCGCCGTCTACGAATGGCAGGTCAACGATCCGAAGGTGGAGGTGACCTGCGACATGGCGCTGGTGACGTACATCAACACGGGCTCAGTGACGTCAGATGGCGCGAAGCGGGAGCTGTCGTGGCTGGAATCTGCAACGCTCAAGCATGATGGCCAACGCTGGCGCATCCGCTTCTTCCATTCCACCCGCGTCCCGTAGTCCTGACCGGGCGAATGCGGGCTATCCGTGATCGGACAGCCCGCCTGTGAACCTAGAGCTGCCCGAGCATGAAATCGGCCGAGCTGACCTCGAACTTACCCGGCGCTTCCACGTTCAGCTGCTTCACCACGCCATCCTGGACGATCATGGAATAGCGCTGCGAGCGCGAGCCCATCCCGAAGCCCGAGCCGTCCATCTCGAGACCGACAGCCTTGGCGAAGGCGCCGTTGCCGTCCGACAGCATGATCACATCGTCGCCCACCTGCTGGTCTTTGCCCCAGGCATTCATGACGAACACGTCGTTCACCGCCACGCAGGCGATGGCATCGACGCCCTTGGCGCGGAATTCCGCCGCTTTCTCCTTATAGCCCGGCAGGTGCCGCGCCGAGCAGGTCGGCGTGAAGGCGCCAGGCACGGCGAACAGCGCCACCTTCTTCCCCTTGGTCAGGTCAGAGACGGTCAGGTCCGCCGGCTTGCCGTCCTTCATCACCTTGAAGGTCGCCTCGGGCAGCTTGTCGCCTACCTTGATCGTCATGACAGTCTCTCCTCCGAACGGGGCAAAATGAGCTGGCTACGATCTAATCTCATTCCGGGCCCAAGGCGAATCCCTTCGCAAGGCTCGTTATTTTCAAATGCAGCCCGTCCATTCACTGCTTGCCATGCCAGTTGTGAAGGCCCAGCATGCCGCCGCAACCCGCCCCGGAGACGCCACGCTTGAAAGGTTCGCTCGCCGGAAAGCTGCTGATCGCATCCCCTGCGATCGAAGACCCCCGCTTCAGCCGGGCGGTCATTCTCGTGTGCACGCACAACGAGGAACATGCGATGGGCATCGTCCTCAACAAGGCGTCTGACGAAGACAACCTTCCCGAGCTGCTCGACCAGCTCGGCGTCGACGGCGAAGGCGCGCCCGAGGACGCCCACATCCTCATCGGCGGCCCCGTCAGCCGCGAACGCGGCTTCGTCCTCCACTCGGACGACTATGACAGCGAAGGCGCGACGCTTCCCGTCTGCGAAGGCGTCTGCCTCACCGCCACGCGCGACATCCTCCACGCCATGACCTCCGACACACCGCCCGAGCGCTTCGTCCTCGCCCTCGGCTATTCCGGCTGGGGCGCAGGCCAGCTCGAGATGGAATTGACCGAAAACGTCTGGCTCATCGGCGAACCCGATACAGCCTTGGTGTTCGACCCCTCCCTCGACACCAAATGGAGCCGCGCCCTGACGCGGATCGGCGTCTCGCCCGACAAGCTCCAGGTCACGGGCGGCCGGGCCTAACCTCACAACCGCTTCAACCCCATTGCCAAGCCCGGCGCGCTCGTGCCCACTCCGCGTGCCACCGGAGGATCCCCATGCGTATCGCCCTCATCGCCGCCGCCCTGCTGTTCAGCGCGTCGGCCTACGCCCAGACATCCGCCAGCTTCCCGCAGAAGCTCGACACGCCCGGCTTCCAGGGCGTCATCGCCGACACCGGCAATGTCTACGTCGCCGGCCAGCCGACCGAAGCGGCTCTCCGCGATCTCGCCGCCAAGGGCTTCACCACCGTCATCACCCTCCGCACGCAGCAGGAGATGGACAACCGCAAGGCCGTTCCGTTCGACGAAGCCGCCCTCGCGAAAGAACTCGGCCTCACCTATGTCCACGTGCCCCTTGGCGGTCCCGACACGCCGTACACGCCCGAAGCCGTCGACAAGGTTGCCGCCGCCATCGACGGCTCGAAAGGCAAGGTCTTGTTACACTGCACCGTCGGCTGGCGCGCCAGCCACATGTGGGCGGCCTATCTCGTGAAGGACAAGAAGATGTCGTATGCCGACGCCGTGAAGGCCGGCGAAGCCATCAACCTCAACGGTTACAAACCCGCCAACGCCAAATCCACGCCGCTGGAAGACCTCCTCGGCATGACGCCCGCGCCCGCGAACTGACGATCAGGTCGCTCCGCGCGCCTGCGCCATGATGGCGAGCGGGCGGCCTTCATTATCCTTGAAGAACGCCATCCATTCTTCCGTCCTGTCCTCGTGGCGATGGATCATGTGCGGCGCATGGCTGAACTCAACCCCCTTCGCCGACAGCTGCGCATGCGCTGACCGGATATCCGGCACACGGAAGTAGAGGATCGACTCCGCAGGCCCGCCATCGCCCTCCGACAGGAACAGCCTCACCCCGCCGCAGTCGAAGAACGCCAGGTTCCCGAACGAATAGAGATGCGTGAGCCCCAGCGTCTCGCCATACCAGCGCCGCGCCGCCTCCACATTGCTCACACTTCGTGCGATCTGACCGATCGCACCAATCGTCAACTGCGCTTCCATGGAAACCTCCATCTTCGCCAGATTGCTGTCGCGCCGCACGCCATCCCACAGCCGCAGCTCAGCTCGGCTCGAGAAGCCCAGCTTCTGCAACGCATTCGCGACGTGATACTTCACCGCGTCCAGGCTCACGCCCTGCCGCCGCGCGATATCCGGATTGGTCATGCCATGACGAACCGCCTCGACCACCCGCCATTCGGCAGGCGTCAGCACATCATCATGCGGCGGCCGGCCCCGTGTCATGGATTTCACATTATTCGAGACATGAGTGAATTTCCCTACCCGATCCGTCGGGAAGCACGCGCTCGTCCTTCGACGGACGCCGCTTCGCGGCTGCTCAGGATGAGCGCTACAAGGCGACCAGTAGTCTAGCGCTCATGGTGAGCAGGCCCGCGAAGGGCCGTCCGTCGAACCACGAGCGCGTAAGCCCCGGCTATTTCGGCGCCCACTGGCTCCCTGGCACGAAGCTCGGCCGAACATCGTCGTTCGCCACGTCATCGACCAGCCGGTAGAAGAACGTGTTCATGTCCCGCGCCGCGCCCCAGTCGAGCGGCTGGCCCATGTCGTCCTGCGGCCGGTGATAGCGCACCTGATACCACTCGCGGTAACGGCGCTCCGCTTCCGTTCCCGGATCGAAGCCGAACACGAAGTTCGTCGCCGGCACGCCCATGCGCAGGAAGGGGAAGTGATCCGTCCGCTGGTTGAGGTTGCGCTCCGGCTCCAGGTCCGGCCGGATCTCGATCCCCATCCCCGCCGCGACGCGCTTTACATTCGTCGCCAGCGTCGTGTCGGCGATCGCATGCATCGTCATGATCTTCAGCGGAAACAGCGGGCGCAGCTGGTCGAGATTGATCACCGCCGCCAGCTTCTCCTTCGGCACGGTCAGGTGCGTCGAAAACCAGTTCGACCCCAGCAACCCTTTTTCCTCGCCCGTATAGACAGCGAACAGCACGCTGCGCTTGAACCCCGTGCCCGCTTGCCCCTCCGCCAGCCGCACCAGTGTCGCCACATAGGCTGCATCGTCGAACGCGCCATTGTAGAGCGCATCGCCATTTACCGGCTCGCCATACCCGTAGCCGTCGAGATGCGCCGACACGAGCACGATCTCGTCCTTCAGCTTGGGATCCGTTCCGGGCAGCAACGCCAGCACATTGTCCGACTGCAATTCCCGTTGAGACAGCCTGAAGCTCGCATTGATGACCGCCGGAACATCAAACGAAGGTAATGGCTGTGACGCCGCCCCCGCCTTGAGAATTTCCGCAGCTTGCTCATCGCCAACGATGGCGTCCAGCGCATCCGCGCTCAATCGCATCACCACCATGGATGGATATACCGGCGGCGCGGCATCCCGGAATGAGATCGACCGCGCATACGCCTCCGGCCACCGCGACGGTTCGATCGTGAAACCCGGATCATCGACATTAATGATGCCGATCGCCCCCGCCCTTGCAGCAGCTTCCAATCGCTGCCCGGCCGTCGTCATTCCTGCGCGCCGAGCCCCGAAACAGACAACGACCTTGCCGGTCACATCGCCCATGTCCCCGGCCGAACAGTATCCTCGGAACGTCAGCGGCGCGCTGATCTTCGCAGGCAGCGAAACAGTCGGCCGCACGGTGACGCTGTGCAGGAAATCCAGCTTGGTGTTCGCCTGGCCCATGCTTACGCCGCCGTCAGGCAGCTTGTCATAAGACTCCCTCACGATCTTGAAGCTTGTCCCGTCCTTCTCCACCCGGACTTCCTGCAGCGGAATGGTCTGCCGCCAGCCGCCATTTTCGCCCGCAGGCTTCAGCCCCGCCTTCTCGAACCAGCCCTGCACCAGAGCTGCCGCGCGATGATAGCCGGCCGAACCTGTATCGCGCCCCTCCATGTCGTCGCCCGACAGCACGCCGGTGATGTTCCACCACGCCACGGTGTCGGCGCCCGTCCCCGCAGGCGGCGTCTGCACGCTTGCGCAAGATCCCGCCAGCAACGCCAGCGATGCAATCAAAGACCGCATGAATAGCCCCTCAGAAAAGGTCGCCCTGATCGCTGTCACGCGACCGCCGCCGAATGCGCGGCCGCTCCTTCTCCGGCGCCGTAACCGGACCGCCGGGCTCCCGCCCGGCAGCGTCGCCGCCAGGCGGCGACGACGGAAGTCCAGCTCCAGCCGTCACGCCCACCTCACCATCCGCAAACCGCAGCCGCAGTGCATCGCCATTTGCGACACTCGCGGCCGATCGCACCAGTCCGCCACCCGCCCGTGTCACAAGCGAGAACCCGCGCGCCAGCACACGCTCATACGACACCGAGTCCAGCACGCGCGTCTGCTCACGCAGCGCATCGCTCAACCGCCTCAGTCGCCGCCCCATCGCCGGCCGCAACTGCCCCGCTAACCGCTGCACCTCGCCGCGCTTTGTCACGATCTCCCGCCGCAACGCCGCCGGCCTCAGTCCACCGCTCGCCTGGTCGAACCGCCCGCGCTTGCGCGCCACCATCCGTGACAGCGACCCGCCAAATCGCTGCGACGCCATGTCCAGCCTCTGTCGCGGCCCCTGCAGCAACGTATCCAGCTTCGGCATCCGCCCCGCAGCCGACCTCAACTCCAGCTTCCGCTTCTCCACCGTGCCCGTCAGCCGCCGCGTCAGCCGCCCGCCCAGCGTCTGCACCTGCGCAATCAATTCGCTCCGAACCGGCAGCGCCATCTCCGCCGCCCCCGTCGGCGTCGGCGCCCGCCGGTCCGAGGCAAAATCGATCAGCGTCGTATCCGTCTCGTGCCCCACCGCAGAGATCAGCGGGATCTCGCTATCTGCCGCCGCGCGCACCACGCGCTCCTCGTTGAACGGCCACAGGTCCTCGATCGACCCGCCGCCCCGCGCCACGATGATCACGTCCGGCCGCGGTATCGCGCCGCCAGCCTTCAGCGCATTGAACCCGCGTATCCCCGCCTCGACTTCCGTCGCCGCCTTCTCGCCCTGCACCAGCGCCGGCCAGATGATCACGCGCACCGGAAAGCGATCGCGCACGCGATGGAGGATATCGCGGATCACCGCGCCCGTCGGCCTCGTCACCACGCCGATCACCGCCGGCAGGAACGGAATCGGCTTCTTCCGCTCGGCCGCGAACAGCCCTTCGGCCGTCAGCTTCTTCTTCCGCTCTTCCAGCAGCTGCATCAGCGCGCCGACGCCCGCCGGGCGCAGCTTGTCCGCGATCATCTGGTAGTTGGACCGGCCCGGATAGGTCGATAGCCGCCCCTCGGCCACCACCTCCAGCCCCTCCTCGGGCTTGAACGGCAGGCGCGAAGCGTTGCCCTTCCACATGATGGTGTTGAGCGTCGCGCTCTCGTCCTTGATGTCGAAATAGAGGTGCCCCGACTTCGCCAGCACCACCCGCCCGAGCTCTCCGCGCACGCGCACGAAGGAATAGTTCTCTTCCACGGTCTTCTTGAGCGCATTCGCCAGCTCGGAGACCCAGTTCCCCGCGAACGCGCACGAAGGAATAGTTCTCTTCCACGGTCTTCTTGAGCGCATTCGCCAGCTCGGAGACCGTGAGCTCCGGCATGTTGTCGCCATGCGGCGGCGGGTTCTGCGATTCGATGAACTCATCCATGGCCGGGACTATAGCCCGGTCCCGCCCGGGAACCGCAAGACCAGAGCCTACGGCCTCATCGCGAACAGCAGCCAAAGGCTGTGCCCGTCGAACCAGGAGGGCGTGCTCACAAACGCCTATTGCGCTGATTGCGCCGGACCCTGCCAGATATCAGCCGACTTGCCGACGTCAGCGCCGAGCTTTTCGAACACGAACTTCAGCGTCTCGGCGTTGACGTCCAGATTGTTGATCGCGATGCCGACCGTCAGCGTGTTGGCCTTCGTGATCCAGAACTGTGTCGGCTGCCATTCGCTGGAGCGCTTGAGGAGCCGCAGCGCGCCTTCCCCATCAATCTTCGACTCCCCAAGGTTCGCCGTGATCCAGATGAAACGGCCGCTTGGCGTGATCTCGATCCCGGCCGGAACATTGAACTGCGGTGTGACGAGGGCGATCTCCAGCTTGGGCGACGACTGGCCGATCTCCTTGGGCGTGTATCCCATCCCCTCGATCATGGTCTTCATCTGCGCATAGGTCAGCGGATCAGCCCACGCGTTCAGCGGAACCATGGCAAGCATGCTGGCGGCAAGGGCCGCACGCGCGACGAATTTCATTGAAGCCTCCCCGGAATGTCCGTCACGCATTTTAGGCGTACGTCGCTGCACGGTTCAATGTCCAGCGTGCAGTCAGCACGCAGAATCCGGCTGCCGTGGGTTTAGCGCCGGGCCTCCAGCGCCGCTTCGCGCTCCACTTCCGCCGCCTTCGTCCCACGCGACACCCGCACCAGCACGAACCGGCCCGAGAACCCGTTCGCCAGCCGCCACTCGCCGTCGATCATCGTGAAATTCGCATCGACCGTGCCGGAATAGATGATCGGGTCGCGATGAACGCCCGGCGCTGCCTGATAGAGCTTCGTGAACCGCACCGACAGCTCGCCTCGCGAACCGTTGATGTCCGCCGAAAGCTCGATCAGGCCCGGATGCGCGAACGTGTTCGGCTCCAGCGTGGTGCCCGAAATCGTGCCCAGGGAATCGACAATGTGCGCCGAAAATGGCGTCGGCTGCCCGCCGGCATTGTACCAGTACTCGCCGGACCACAGGCCCGTGAGATCGCTGTCCCGCGAAAACGCTGAATTCCCGGTCACTTCAGGAACCTTGTCTTACCCGTCCGGCCGGTACTAATGCGGCGGACACGATAACCCTTGGATCAGGCCTGCCGGGAAATTTCCATGAAAATTCTCATAGTCGGGTCCGGAGGCCGCGAACACGCCCTGGCCTGGCGCCTGAAGAAGAGCCCCCGCGTCACGCAGATAATCGCCGCCCCAGGCAATCCCGGCATTGCCGAACTGGCTGAGTGCGTCCCCGTCGCCGCTGACAACATCGAGGGCCTGGTCGACCTTGCCCGTATAGAACGCCCCAATCTCGTCATCGTCGGCCCGGAAGTCCCGCTCGTGATGGGCCTCGCCGACAAGCTCCGCGCGATCGACATTCCCGTCTTCGGCCCTTCTGCCCGCGCCGCCATGCTCGAAGGCTCGAAGGGTTTCTCGAAAGACTTCATGGCGAAGTACGCGATCCCCACCGCCCGCTACCGCCGCTTCGACGCGACCCAGGCCGCCGAAGCCAAGGCCTACCTTGATACCTTCGACGGCCCTCCCTACGTCCTGAAGGCCGACGGCCTCGCAGCAGGCAAGGGCGTCGTCATTCCCACCACCAAGGCCGAAGCCGAAGCCGAGATCGGCGCCATGCTCGGCGGCAAGTTCGGCGCGGCCTCCGCCTCCCTCGTCATCGAGGAATTCATGCATGGCGAGGAAGCCTCCTTCTTCGCCCTCTGTGATGGCGAGACCGCCGTGCCCCTCGCAGGCGCGCAGGACCACAAGCGTGTTGGCGATGGCGACACCGGCCCCAATACCGGCGGCATGGGCGCCTACTCGCCCGCGCCCGTCCTCGACGCCGCCATGCAGCAGCGCGTGATGGACGAGATCGTCACGCCCACCGTCCTCGGCATGAAGAAGGATGGCCGACCCTATCGCGGCGTTCTTTTCGTCGGCCTGATGATCGACGCGAAACACGGGCCCCGCGTCGTCGAATACAATGTCCGCTTCGGCGACCCCGAATGCCAGGTCATCATGACCCGCCTCAAGGACGACCCGCTCCCGCAATTCCTCGCCTGCGCCACCGGCGGCCTCGGCGACTGCGCCCGCCTCGAGCGCTTCTCTGACCCCGCCGTCACCGTCGTCATGGCCGGCGCCGGCTATCCCGGCGAGCCGAAGAAGGGCGGCGTCATCCGCAATCTTCCCGAAGCCAACAAGATCCCCGGCGTCACCGTCTTTCACGCCGGCACCGCGAAAAAGGGCGACGACCTCATCGCCAACGGCGGGCGGGTCCTCAACGTCACCGCCTCCGCTCCCACGCTGCAGGAAGCCGTCAAGCGCGCCTACGAAGCCGTCGACACGATCGACTGGCCCGACGGCTTCTGCCGCCGTGACATCGCCTGGCGGGCGCTCAAACGCACCTGACGCCGCGTACCCTGTTTCGGACCAAGAAACCCCTCGACCTGCCCCCCGGAACGGTCTTAAGCAGGTCCTGAATACACGGTATGCTCGGCCTCAGACCGGGCTGCTGCGCTAAGGGCAGGACATGGCTGACGCGAACCCCACCGACCTCTTCTCCGGCACCAAGGACGTCGCCGAGAGCCACAAATTCGACGAGTCAAAACTCGCCGCGTGGATGGAAGCCAACGTCGAGGGTTACAGGGGCCCGCTCACCGTCCGCCAGTTCAAGGGCGGCCAGTCCAACCCCACCTACCAGCTCATCACGCCGACCAAGAAGTACGTCATGCGGCGCAAACCGCCGGGCAAACTGCTCCCGTCCGCCCACGCCGTCGACCGCGAATATCGCGTGATCGCCGCCCTCTATCCGCTCGGCTATCCGGTGGCGAAACCCTACGGCCTCTGCGAGGATGAGAGTGTTACCGGCACGATGTTCTACATCATGGACATGGTCGAAGGCCGCATCATCTGGGACGCGACCCTGCCTGACTACACGCCCGCCCAGCGCTCCGCGATCTATGAAGCGAAAGTCTCCACCTTCGCCGCTCTCCACAATGTCGACTGGAAGAAGGCCGGCCTCGAAGGCTTCGGCAAGGAAGGCGATTACGTCGCGCGCCAGGTCCACCGCTGGACCAAGCAATACCAGATGTCCGAGACCACCAAGATCCCTGAGATGGACAAGCTTATCGACTGGCTTCCGAAGAACATCCCGCCGGGCGAGACCACCACCATCGTCCACGGCGACTATCGCATCGACAACATGATCCTCCACCCCACGGAGCCGAAAGTCATCGCGGTCCTCGACTGGGAGCTCTCCACCCTCGGCGACCCGCTCGCCGACTTCACCTACCATCTCATGTCTTGGGTGATGCCGTCGTCCGACCCCCAGCGCCCCTCCATCGCCGGCGTCGCCAACCAGCCCGGCTACGGCATCCCGAGCAAGGAGCAGTATGTCGCTCGCTACTGCGAGCTCACCGGCCGAAAGGGCTTGCCCGAACTGAACTTCTATTTCGCCTACAACGCCTTCCGCCTTGCGGGCATCCTGCAGGGGATCGTCGGCCGCGTTCGCGATGGTACGGCGAGCAACGCCGCCGCCGCCCAGAACGAAGGCCGCGTCGCCCCCCTCGCGCATTTCGCCTACGAGTGCGCCCTCCGCGCGGGCATGCCGGCTTAGTCTGGGACCTCCGGGCGCCTGCCCGGCAATCTGGACAAACGCCCTCGTTCTTCGAGACGCCGCTCCGCGGCTCCTAAGGATGAGGGCGCTGCCCGGCGGATGGGCTTGCTAGCCAAACCGGGAAATGCCTAGCTCTCCCCGCAACAAGTCGTGGGGCTCACAATGCGCAAGTCACTCCTCCTCGCCGCCAGCATCCTTGCGGCTGGCCTGCTCGCCGCGCCCGTTCTTTCCCAGCAGACCACAACCCTCGCCGACATCGAGAAGACGTTCGACGCATCCATCAACTCGAAGGAGATGGATGGCTGGATGAAGAAGATGGCTGCCGAGCCCAACCATGTCGGCTCGCCCCACGACAAGCTCAACGCGGAAGACACGCTCGCCCGATTCAAGTCCTGGGGCTGGGACGCCCATATCGAGCAGTTCAAGGTCCTCTATCCGACGCCACTGAAAGTCTCGCTCGAACTCACCACGCCGAAACGCTTCGCCGCCACGCTCACCGAGCGTCCCGTCCCCGGCGACGCCACCTCCAGCCGCACCAAGAATGAACTCCCCGCCTACGTCGCCTTCCAGGGCGATGGCGACGTCACCGCGCCGCTGGTCTACGTGAACTACGGCATGCCCGACGACTACAAGGCGCTCGAGCGCATGGGCGTCGATGTGAAAGGCAAGATCGTCATCGCCCGCTACGGCCAGGGCTGGCGCGGCCTCAAGCCGAAACTCGCGCAGGACCATGGCGCTGTCGGCTGCATCATCTACTCCGACCCGCGCGACGACGGCTTCTCGCAGGATGACGTCTACCCCAAAGGCGCATCCCGCCCGAGCCAAGGCTTCCAGCGGGGCTCCGTCGCCGACATGCCGCTCTATCCCGGTGACCCGCTGACGCCGGGCTACGGCGCCACGGAAGACGCCCCGCGCCTCAAGCGCGAGGAAGCGCAGACGCTGCTCAAGATCCCGGTCCTGCCGATCTCCTACGGCGATGCACAGAATTTCCTCGGCGCGCTCGAAGGCAATGTCGTGCCCGCCAACTGGCGCGGCTCGATCCCGATCACCTACCATGTCGGCGGAACCGACGCGGCCAAGGTCCACATGGTCGTGAAGTCGGAATGGTCGCTCAAGACCATCTACAACGTCGTCGCGAAGATGGAGGGCTCGCAGTATCCGGACCAGTGGATCCTGCGCGGCAACCATCATGACGGCTGGGTCTTCGGCGCCTCCGACCCCATCTCCGGCCACATCGCCATGATGGCCGAAGCAAAAGCCATCGGCGAACTCGCCAGGACCGGCTGGAAGCCGAAACGCACGCTCGTCTATCTCAGCTGGGATGCGGAAGAGCCCATGCTCCTCGGCTCCACCGAATGGGCCGAAACGCACGCCGACGAGCTGAAGCAGAAGGGCCTTGTCTACATCAACACCGACGGCAACGGCCGCGGCTTCCTCGGCGTCGACGGCAACCACGCCTTTCAGAATTTTGTCTCAAGAGTCGCAGCCGATGTCGTTGATCCGCAGACCGGCGTCTCGGTCGATGCGCGCCGCCGCGCCGAAGCCATGGTGTCCGCCGCCGCCCCCGGCGCCAGCGAACGCGCCAAGGCCATCGGCAAGGCCGCAACCGACGGCAAGGACATCCCGCTCGATCCGCTCGGTTCAGGCTCGGACTATTCCAGCTTCGTCCAGCATCTCGGCATCGCCTCCTTCAACGTCGGTTATGGCGGCGAGGGCGACAGCGGCGGCGTCTATCACTCCGCATACGACACCTGGGAACACCATTCGAAATTCGTTGACCCCGGCTTCGCCTACGCCGCGGCGCTGGCGAAGACGACCGGCCGCATGGTTCTCCGCATGTCGGAAACCGACACGCCCGTGCAGCACTATTCGGACTTCGCCGACACAGTCTCCACCTATCTCGACGAGGTGAAGACGCTCGCCGGCACGAAACGCGATGCGCAGACCCAGCAGGTCAGGCTGATCGCCGCCAACGCCTACAAGCTGTCGGATGATCCCACGCAGACCTCCGGCCCGCCCACGCCGCTCAAGGCCGTGCCGTACTTCAATTTCGCTCCGCTCGAAAACGCGCTCACACGCCTCAAGGCCAGCGCCGCCGCCTACGACCGCACGCTCGCGGCGAAAGCGCCGACGCTCTCCGCCGACACCAAGTCGAAACTCGTCGCGCTCGGCGCCAAGACGGAGCAGGCGATGACGGTCGAACCCGGCCTGCCCGGTGGCCGTGGCTGGTACAAGAACATGATCTACGCCCCCGGCCGCTTCACCGGCTACGGCGCCAAGACCCTTCCCGGCGTCCGCGAGGCCATCGAGGACGAACGCTGGGACGACGCTGCGACCTACATCGACCTCACCGCCAAGGCGATCAACGCCTACAGCGACCTGCTGGACCAGGGCGTTGCCCTGATGGGCGGCGCAACAGCGCCGGCGGCGCTATCGAAGTAGGACTTCAGCCGACTAACAATCCGCCATCCTCCTCCCCCGAGCGGGGGAGGAGCCACGCGCACGAACGCCGCCCAGGTGGGCGACCGATCTGGCGATGTAGTTCCAGAGCGAGGACCCCCCCACACCCAATCCCGACCGCCCGACCGTCAGCGAACGCTGCGCCTCCCCCGCTCGGGGGAGGAAACCATCGCGAGCGTGGGATGGAGGTGATGCAGATTCGTTGGATAGCGGAAAATCTTCAGCCGTGAATCCAGCGCACGAGCCGCCCCAAAGAAGGGAAGCACCTCCTGCAGATCCGGCCGGGCCCTGCCAGCGCTTATACTCCTCCCCATGAACGCGCCCCGGCAAGTCATCCTCTGGATCTCTGGCGCCGCTTCCGCCGCCTCATCCTCCGTTTCGAGGACGCAGAGCGTGTAGCGCATCTGCGCGCCGCAAGGCTCCGTCGCGGGCACGACGAGGCCATCCCGGCCGCGCTTCTGGCCGCCGCCTCAAGCACATCCAACAGCGGCCGCTCGTAGGCGCCTGTCGCCTCGAAGACGACGAACGCCCGGAGCGATAGCGAAGGACTTCGCGTCTTCGCGCGGACCTCCGCCTCAACTCATTCCGAATCCAGCCTGAACCACCTCAGAAGCCCCGCTTCCGAGACCGCACCCTCACGCCCAAAGCAAAAAGGGCCGGCGTTTCCACCGGCCCTTTCTCGATCTTCATCCCGCCTTACCGGAAGTAGAAATTCACGCCGCCCCTGCCCGCTTCGCAGACCGTGTCGGCATACTTGTAACCCTTGCGCCCGTGCAGACGCATACTGCCGCGCATTTCCCATCCATAGCGACCTTCGACCAGGCGCGGGGCTTCGTTGTACTGGGCGCTGTAATAGTCACGGTCCCAGGCTTCCTGGATGCCAGCGCGGCTGCAGTCTCGCTGCATCTGCTGGAAATCCGGCTTCCAGCGTTTCCAGTCATTGTCCTTCCAGCCGCCCTTGCCACCATAGGCTTCCGGACCCTGTCCCTGAAACAGGGGCGGCGCGCCCGCCAGCTCGGGGTCGTTGTATCTTCCCTGCGGCTGGGCGAAGGCCGGAACTGCGGCGGCGAGGGCCAGGGACGCAGCCAGCGCTGCGGCGGAGGCCTTGATAACGATGTTCTTGCTCATGAATTCACGCTAGCGGCCCGATTTGGAACCGCAGCTGAACGTCGTCGTCATGTTGCAGAATCCACACAGGGTTCGCGTTCACAACCGGGCCATTTCGGTTTAAGGAGGAACTGTGTTCGTGCGTGCGCGTAAGAGTGACTGGCGCAATCTGGGGACGTGCGATGACACCGCAGACTTTTCAGGGCGAGGCACTGGCGAGAAGCATCGGGGATGCGTTCATCTCCATTTTGCTCCTTGCCTTCATGGCGGCTCCGTTTCTCGTATCGATTTTCGCGAATATCGGCCGTCGGGCTTGGCCGACTTACCGCAAGCGTCAGGAAGTCCGCCCGCGCGCGATGATTTCCGCTCCACGGAAAACCGCCTAGCGAATCGCTCCGAACCAGAGGTCCAGCGCCCGCGCTTCCGCGCGATGCCTGTCCGCCCGCCGCACCGCCTCGGCATCCTCGCCCCATTGCGAAGCCTGGAACGCTTCGTCGATCCGCGACAGCTCATAGGCCTCCACGGCCGAAATCCGCCCGCGCTCGACGGCAAGCCCGAGTACGACCGATCCGAGCAATCCCACTCCATGCAGCAGCCCGCTCAGCCGGAAATCATCCAGACCCGCCGCATGCCGCCGCACCGCTTCGACGGATGCGCCTGGCTGGGCCTTCGGCACGATCCCGGCCACCGGCTGCAGGCTCACGCCCAGCGTCTCCGCGGCCCAGTCGCGCAGCGGCCTCCAGGCCGCCTCTTGCCGATCGCGCAGCACGGCCGGCCCCTCCGCCAGATGACAGACCAGATCCGTCTCGGCATACTTCGACGCCTCAACAGCCAGCTCCGCCCGCGCCCCCGGCGTCCTGTCGATGGCCACATTGGCCAGCCGCGTGTTGAACATCGATTGCAGATCAATTCGCTCCGCCTGCGCCCGCCATTCATCGGCGACCACGCCCGCGAGCGCTTCGGCCGGGAAGGCCAGCAGTTTCTTTTCCGGCGTCCGCAGGGCCCGTCCATCAAGCATCACGCCCCAGCCGGCCTCACCCCTGGCGACAGAAACCTCCGCGTAAAACCGGCGCGGCCGCTGGTCGATCTCGCCCTTGACACCCTTCGCATACTCCACCTGCGAAACTCCTACACGGGAACCACATCGAACGGCGCGGTGAGGCGCTCGCCCGACGAGAACGGTATCGTGCCGTGCCACATATAGGATGGGAACAGGACAACGCGCCCTTCCTTCGGCTGCACGACACGCTCGACCTTGCAGCCGGGAATGGGCCAGCGCGGTTCGCCGAACTTGATCCAGCCCTCCTGGCTCCCGTCCGTCATGCTCGGCGGAAGGGAAACGTAGTAGGATGACGAAATCCAGCCGGCAGGATGCGTGTGGTTCACATGGAACCCGCCCGGCCGCAGCAGGATCGACCAGCAGCCCGAAAGCCTGAAGCTTCCGCTCCTGGCCGTCACAAGCGGATGTTCCCGGTCATCACCAATGCCGGCGATGTAGTCCCGTATTGGCTCTTCGAGGGCCGTGAAATAGGTGCGCAGGATTTCGGCCTGTTCTGCCACAAGGTTGCGGCTGGTCTGCGACCCGCCGCGAAGAGACTGCTCAATCGGATGATCGCGCGCGTCCATCATGCTGCGCAGATGTTCGCCAAGGGCCCGGTTGAATTCCGTAACACTTGAAAAGCCGCGTGGCGCTCCGATGTCGTGGATTTTCACATGCCGCCGGTAATCGCACAGCCAATCATGGCGCGGATCACCAAGTTGCTTCAGCGCCATGGCCTCGTAAGTGATGGCGAGGTTCATCTGGGGAAACAAGCGCCGGACCGGACGGAGTTCGATGAGCGCTGCTTCGGCCTTACCCTGCCGCATCAGCGTGTGGGCGACGTTGAGGCGGAGAATCGGATCACCGGGGAACGCCATGATGCAGCGGACAAAAGCCTCTTCGGCTTCCTCAAGCCGGCCTGTCTCATCGAGAAGAACGCCCAGCGCGGTCGACATGGCGAGATCGCCCGGATTGCGCGCGACGCCGTCACGCAGAAGCCGCTCGGCCCTGTCGAAATATCCCGCCAAACGAAGCAGTTCGGCGCACTTGAACCGGAGCGCCCCGTCTCCCGGGCGCTGCTCGACGGCGGCGACGAAAAGGTCAGCGAACGCATCGCCCTCGCCATCCATCCAGCGTAGGCGGGCCATGGCCTCCTGCATCGTCGGATCGAAGGGAAAGCGCTCAAGACCGAATGCAAGGGCCGCTCTTGCGTCGGTGATCCGGCCCGCATGATAGAGCGCATAACCAAGCATGACGTGCAGACTGGGCCCGCCGCCATGGGCGCGGGCTTCTTCCAGCAGGCTGACGGCCTCGTCCACGCGGCCACCGGCGACAAGTTCGCCGCTGCGCTGGAGCAGGTCGCTCACCGCGCCCGCCTCGGTTTGCGCAAGTCAAAGAAGTTCTCGGCAGAATCCTCGTCGAAGCCCAGCACCTCAAAGGTCTGCTTCATGTGCAGAGGAAGTTCAGCGACAATCTCGATTGGCGGGCCGCCACGGTTGGGCAGGCGGAGCGCGCGGGCGTGCAGGTGCAGACCGCCTGCAAGGCCCGCAGGGACTTCGCGGTCGCAGGTGTACTTGTTGTCCCCGAGGATCGCTGTGCCGATCTCGGCCATGTGGAAACGCAGCTGATGCGTGCGGCCGGTTTCTGGTTTCAGCGCGACCCAGGCGGCCTTGCGGCCAGCATTCTGGACGACCGAATAGAGTGTTACGGCGTGGACAGCGCCTTTCTCGTTCTGCTCGGCGCTGCGCATCTTCTCCTTGTCGCCGCCGGGGCCTGCCGACTTGATCATCCAGCCGCGGATGTCGCCGCTCGTCGGGTGCGGTACGCCGAGCGTCACCGCCCAGTATATCTTGTCGAGCTCGCGCGAACGGAAGAGCTTGCCTAGAAAGTTGGCCGTGCCGACTGTCTTGGCCAGAACCAGCACGCCCGTCGTGTCGCGATCGAGCCGGTGGACGAGGCGGGGCTTCTCCGCCGTGTCGGCGACGAGCGCACGCGAGAGCGCATCGATATGGCGCGTCGTTCCCGTGCCGCCCTGAACCGCAAGGCCGGCAGGCTTGTTGAGCGCGACGATGCTGTCGTCCTCGTAGATCACGAGCGAACGCATCATGTCGGCGTCGGAGGATTTCACACGGGTGCGCGGCTTTTCGGCTTCTTCGTCCCCTTCGCGCCCCTTGGGCGCCGTCAGTGGCGGGATACGAACGGTCTGTCCGGCCTTCACGCGCGTATTGGCTTTCGCGCGTGCGCCATCGACACGGATCTCGCCGGTGCGGCACGCCTTCTCGATCTGGCCCTGCGTGAGGCCATGGAACTTGCGCTTCAGCCAGCGATCGAGGCGCGTATCGTCCTCATCCGCATCGACGGTGAGATTGACGACCTGTCCGACGTTCCAACTCATCCGAACACCCGACGCGAAAGCCAGAGGCCGGCAAACAGTCCGACCAGACCCAGCGCGACAGAGCCCAGCGAATAGAGCGCCGCAGGCAGGAACTCGCGGCGCTCCAGCATCAGGGCGGTTTCCAGCGAAAAGGCGGAGAAAGTTGTGAAGCCGCCGAGAACGCCGGTTCCAAAGAACAGGCGCCACTGCATACCGCCTTCACCCCTGAAAGCCAGCCAGCCCGCGAGCACGCCCATCAACAGGCTTCCTGTGACGTTGATGAAAAACGTGCCGTAGGGCCAATCCGGCCCCATCATGCGCAAGGCTGCGCCGCCCGTCAGATAACGGCAAACAGCGCCGACTGCGCCGCCAAGGGCCACGAGAAGAATGTTGAACATTGCGCCCCGTCCATAGGGCTAAGCGGGGCCGAAGGCCAGATCAGGGGGCATTTCGAGGCCTGCGGCGGATACAACGGCAAGGAAATCAGCCGGCGGCGGGGCGTTAATCACGATCCGGCCGCCTGCCGTGGGATGCGGGATCTCCAGCCGGGCGGCATGAAGCATCAGGCGCGGCACGTGCTCGCCCTTCAGGGTGCCTGCGCCGCCGTAATAGGGGTCGCCAAGAATTGGGCGGCCTTCGATGGAGAGGTGGACCCGGATCTGGTGCATCCGGCCGGTCTGCGGATCGACTGAAAGCAGATGGTTGTTCCCAGACGACGCCAGCACGCGCCAGCGGGTGACGGCGGACTGGCTCTTCTGGTCGCCGGGTCGCGCCGCCCGCATCAGCTCGAGCCCGGGGCGGGCGATATGGCGCGATAGGGCCATTGAGAATTCGATCTCGCCCGGCGGGAATGGCGAGCCAGTGACGACGGCGAGGTAGGTCTTGTCGACCATGCGCTCGGCAAAGGCCTGGCTCAGGAAGGCTGCGGCCGGCTGCGTCTTCGCAGCGACGATGACGCCGGAGGTCTGCGCATCGAGGCGGTGGACGAGGCGCGGGCGCTTGCCGTTGGATTTGGCGAACGCGGCCAACAGGGCATCGAGCGTGCGGTCGTCCGGGTTGCGGGTCTGGACGGGAAGACCCGATGGCTTGTTGAAAGCCAGCACTGCGGTGTCTTCATGGACAACGAGACCACGCACGAAGGCGCGGTCCGCTTCCGATATTTCCTGAGCCTCGTAATTCCGCTTCGGCATCGCCGCCGTCTAGCGCACCTGCGCCGGCTTGTCGCCTACACCAGGAGCCTGCTTGCCGGACGTCGGATCCGGCAACGCCGGCCCGCCATAGCGCGAGAACCACGCGATGGTGTTCGTCGTCTTGGCGATCAGCCCGGTCGGCCGCCCGGCCACGTCGTGCGAGGAACCTGGCACGAGGATCAGCTCGGTTGGCACCTTCCGGATCTGGAGCGCCTGATAATACTGCTCCGCCTCGCTGTGCGGCGTGCGGTTGTCTTCCTCGCCGACGAGCACGCCGGTCGGCGTCTTCACATTGCCGACCTTGGACAGCGGCGAGCGCGCCCAGTAGCGTTCCTGCGCGCCCGGCTCCCACGGCAGTTCACCGAACCAGTAGCGCGACATGGAGACCCCGCCATCAGCGCTCAGCACTTCGCTGGTCCAGTTGATGACCGGCTTCTGCACCATCGCCGCTGCGAAGCGATCCGTGGAGCCGACGATCCACGCTGTCAGCACGCCGCCGCCGGAACCGCCCGTGACGAACAGCTTCTTCTTGTCGATCGGCTCCTTCGCAGTCACGGCGTCTACGACACTCATCAGGTCATCATAGTCCTGGCTCGGGTAGTTGTGGTGGATGAGGCGGCCGAACTCGCCGCCGTAGGACGTCGACCCGCGTGGGTTGGAGTAGACGACGACATAGCCCGCAGCCGCATAGAGCTGGATCTCGGCCGCGAAGGTCGGGCCGTACGCTGAGTGCGGGCCGCCATGAATCTCGAGGAGCAGCGGGTACTTCTTCGACGGATCAAAATTCGGCGGCCGCACGATCCACGCGTCGACCGGCCGCTTGTCATAGCTCGACGGCACGGAGATGTGCTCGGCCCCGGGAATGATCTTGCCGGTGAAGACGTCGCTGTTGAGATCCGTCAGCACTTTCGGCTTCGTGTTCGTCGAGATCGCGACATCGGCCGGCTTCTGCGCCCCGCCTGTCGTGATGGCGTAGCGGCCCGCCTTGTTCACGGAGTAGGCGCCGCCGGTATAGGGACGGTCCACCGTGCCGCCGACAAGATCGCTGACAACCGTCGTCACCTTGCCGCCCGCTGGCGCGATGCGCCCGAGGCTGGTCATGCCGTGATCCTCATAGCGGAACCAGATCGCGCCATCGCCCGCCCATTGCGGGTCGGAGATATCACGGTCGAACTCAGCCGTGAGATTGCGCGCGCCCGAGCCGTCTGCATTGGAGACGTAAAGATCACTGACCTGATAGCTCAGTTCCTTGTCGTCAAAGCCCGTGAACGCGATCAGCTTGCCGTTCGGCGACATCACAGGACTGTCGTCCGGCCCCTTGCGCATGGTCAGGCGCTTGATCGCGCCGCTGGCCGTGTCGAGCGAGTAGAGGTCGGAGTTCTGCGGATTGTGCTCCCAGTCTTCTTCCGCATTGGCGGAGAACAGCAGGGTCTTTCCATCCGGCGTCCAGCTGAGTCGTCCGTCATGGTTGCGGGCCTGGAAAGTCAGCTGCCGCGGCGTGCCGCCATCGATCGGCAGCACGAAGATCTGCGTATAGCCGCTGTCGACAAGACCGCTGCCATCCGACCGGTAGTTGATCGCGTCATAGACCTTCACGGGCTCTGCCCAGGTCGCGCCCTCGGGCTTGGGCGGCAGGGGCGCAGGCTGCGGGCCAGCCTCCTTCACGAAGCTCTCGAAAGCCAGCATCTTCCCGTCTGGCGACCAGGATAGGCTGGCCGCGCCGGAGGGCAGGCGCGCGAGCGTGGCGCTGCGGCGCGAGACGAGGTCGAACAGGCGGACTTCGGATGCGCCATCTTCCGCCGCGGAGTACGCGATCGTGCGGCCGTCGGGCGCCCAGACCGGCGATGAGTAGCTGCCTTTGCCTTGTGCGATCGGCCAGTTGCTGGCGCCTGCCTCATCGACCAGCCAGATAGAACGGCGGAAGCGATCGGTCATCGCATCGGCAGTGATACGGACATAGGCGATCTGCTTTCCGTCTGGCGAAATCTGCGGGTTCGACGCCGACTCCAGACGGAAGACATCGGCCGCGGTAAAGACCTTCACGGCTTCACGCACCGGATCGGCGAACGCGCCGGCGGCGAGCATCAGACCAATGGCGGTGGCGACGGCAATACGTTTGCGCATGAAACCCCTCACAACTTGATCGGGATCGTAGCGTTCGCACCCATTATGGGAAGGGCTGGCAGCCTACTCTTTCGCGCGTTCGCGGCGAAGCTTCGCCCATTGCTCAAGCTTTTCGCGGATCGGACCTTCCCGTCCGGCGCCTTTGGGCTCGTAGAAGGTCTGCCGCTCCATGCCGTCCGGGAAATAGTTCTGGCCAGAGAATTGGCCTTCAGCGTCATGGTCGTATTCATAACCCGAGCCGTAGCCGAGAGATTTCATCATCTTCGTCGGTGCGTTGAGTATGTGTTGCGGCGGCATGAGCGAACCTGTCTCACGCGCTGCTGCGCGCGCTGCGCCAAACGCCTTGTAGGCGGCGTTCGATTTGGGCGCCGTCGCCAGATGGATCACGGCCTGCGCCAGTGCGAGTTCACCTTCGGGCGAACCGAGACGCTCATAGGCGGCCGCCGCTTCATTGCAGATCATCAGCGCGGTGGGATCGGCGAGGCCCACATCCTCGCTGGCGGCGCGGATCATACGGCGGGCGAGGAACAGCGGGTCTTCGCCACCTTCGATCATCCGCGCGAACCAGTAGAGCGCCGCATCGGGATCCGATCCACGCGTCGCCTTGTGCCAGGCAGAAATGAGATTGTAGTGCTCCTCGCGGTCCTTGTCGTAGGCGGGTGCGCGCTTCTGCAGGGAAGCCATCAGGCCGTTCGCGTCGACCGGTTGCGAACGGCCCCAAGCGAACACTTCTTCGAGCAGATTGAGAAAGTAGCGGCCGTCGCCATCAGCCATCGCCATCAGGGCGGCCTTGCCGTCTTCGGTGAGTGGCGCGGGCTTGCCCAGATACCGTTCTGCCTTGGCCAGCAGCTTACCGAGCGCCGCGTCGTCGAGGCGTTTCAGAACCATGACCTGCGTGCGCGAGAGCAGCGCGCCGTTGAGTTCGAACGACGGATTCTCCGTCGTGGCGCCCACCAGCGTGACCACGCCCCGCTCGACGAACGGCAGGAAGCCGTCCTGCTGCGCCCGGTTGAAGCGATGGATCTCGTCGACGAACAGCAGCGTGCCCTTGCCAGTGGCGCGCTTGCCTTCGGCCTTCTCGAAAGCCGCACGGAGATCCTTCACGCCGGAGAAGATTGCCGACAACTGCTCGAAATCGAGATTAGCGCGCTTGGCCAGCAAGCGGGCGATCGTCGTCTTGCCCGTGCCCGGCGGGCCCCAGAGAATCAGGCTCGCCAGCCGCCCCTGCGCCAGCATGCGGCCGATGGGGCCTTCGGGGCCGAGCAGGTGCTCCTGCCCAACGACTTCTTCCAGCGTTTCCGGGCGCAGCCGATCCGCCAGCGGACGGGGCGCTTCGTCAGTCAGGCCTGCAGCTTCGAAAAGATCGCTCACACGGAACGATCTAGCGCGCCACACACGTCGAGGCCAGCCTAGCCGCGGAAGGCCCGCTCGATGCGGCGGCCGTTGCGTTCGAACGCCAGCCGCCACTCAGCATCCGGCGTGGCTTCGGCTTTCTGGATCGCAGCATTGAAATCCTTCGCGGTCCGGATTGTCGTTCCGTTGATCTCGCGGATGATGTCTCCCGGCTGGAAGCCAGCATTGCGCGCGATCGTGCGGGCGTTGATCGAATAGATCAGCACGCCGTCCTTAGCCTGGAAGGGATCAAAGCCCAGCGCATCGGCCAGAGCCGGCGACAGCTCGGCCACGTCCGCGCCAGTGAACGGGTTGCGCCCGCCGACCGTCACGCGCTCAGCCTGAGACGTTCCCGGTGGTCGCGACATGCGGACATTGATCGTTTTGGCCTGCTTGTTGCGCAGGATGTTCAGCGTAGCCGTTTCGCCCTCAGCCTTGGTCGCCGCGATGAACTTCATGCCACGATCATCGAACACCTCGCGGCCGTCGACAGTCAGAACCACGTCACCTTCCTTGAGGCCGGCCTTGTCGGCGGGTCCGCCAGCGAAGATGTCGGCGATCAGCACGCCGCGCGGACGATCGAGCCCGAGCGCGAGAGCCTTCTTGCTGTCGATCACTTCACCTTTGGCGCCCAGCCAGGTGGTGACCAGCGTGCCGCCGTGCACGGCGGCATCCACCACGCGCTTCACCATTTCGGATGGAATAGCAAAGCCGATGCCGTTCGAACCGCCGCCTTTGGAGAAGATCATCGAGTTCACGCCGACCAGTCGGCCCTGCATGTCTACCAGCGCGCCGCCGGAATTGCCCGGGTTGATCGAGGCGTCCGTCTGGATGAAGGACGAATAGTCCGACACGCCCACATCCGTCCGCGCCAGCGCCGAGACGATGCCGCTCGTGACCGTCTGGCCGACGCCAAATGGGTTGCCGATTGCGAGCACGAGATCGCCTACCTGCAGGTTGCGCGTGTCCGCGAACGACAGCATCGGCAGCGCCTGGCCGCCCGTATCGATGCGCAACACGGCAAGGTCGGTGCGATCGTCCTTCATCACCAGATCGGCCGGAAATTCCCGCCGGTCGTTCAGCACGACGCGATATTGCTCGCCGCCTTCGACGACGTGATTGTTGGTGACGATGACGCCATCAGAGCCGACGATCACGCCCGAGCCGAGCGAGTTGTCGACCTTCTGGTCCTGTGTCGGCGCATTGCCGCACAGCCGGGCGAACAAGGGATCATTGGCGTAGGGACAGTTCGAGCGTTTCACCGTCACGCTGGAATAGACGTTCACAACGGCCGGCGCCGTGCGGCGCACGATCGGCGCGAAGGACTGCTGCATCCCCGCCTGCGAATCTGGAACCACGCGGTTGTCGATCTGCGGCGCGGGATCCGGCGAGGGACCTGAGACAGCGATCGCGGGAGAAGACCCGGGCTGCGCCAGCTGGCCAAGCGCCGGCAGCGCCACCATGGCCAGCGCGGTGACAACACCTGTCGAGGCGACAAGGAGAATGCTCTGCCGTTTCATTGACCTGCTCCGCTCTTGTTCGCGAGCCGCGCCTCGATGCCGTACCTCGAGGCCATGCTCATCACGTCCATAACGTCCCCATACAGCACCTCGTCCGACGCAGGTACGACCACCAGCACAAGCGGCGTCGAGCCCAAGGCGGCGTCCCGCATCAGTTCCGACAGCTCGTTGCGGGAGACCTTGCGGCCTTCCCACCCAAGCTGGCCATTGAGACCCACGCTGACGGCGATCTGGCGGGAGGTGATGGCCGTGTCGTCGCGCAACTCCGGCGTCATTTCGCCGGTCTGCGGGGCGCTGGCGCAGGCAGCGAGGAACACGCCGGCCACAAGGCCGGAAAACCCGGCCCGGCCTGTCGCCCGGTAGCTGGTCGCAGTTCTGTTCGGCATGCCCGCCTGCGCATGAGGATGCTGGCAGATAAGGAACAGATTTCGGCGGAAGGAAGGCCTGAACACCGTCCGGGCAAAAAGCAAAAGGCCGCCCGGTGGGGCGGCCTTTCGTGGGATAATGTCTCGTAAGATCAGGCTTCTTCGGTCGCGGCCGCTTCGGCGCGGGCACGGTCGTCAGCGCCCTTGGCATCGACGTCGCGGTCGACCAGCTCGATGATCGCCATCGGAGCGTTGTCGCCATGACGGAAGCCGGCCTTCAGGACGCGCGTGTAGCCGCCAGCGCGGGTCTTGTAGCGCGTGGCCAGCGTGTCGAAGAGCTTCACGACGACATCGTCTTCCTTGAGCTGGGCGGCGGCCAGACGGCGGTTCGAAAGGCCGCCCTTCTTGCCAAGCGTCACCAGCTTGTCGACGACGGACTTGAGTTCCTTCGCCTTCGGCAGCGTGGTCGTGATCTGCTCGTGGCGGATCAGCGCGCCAGCCATGTTGGCGAACAGCGCCTTGCGGTGGGCGTTCGTGCGGTTGAGTTTGCGGAGCGCAAAACCGTGGCGCATTGTACTAGCCGGCCCTTCTCGGGCCGCTCCTTATCCGTTGTGGTCTTCGTACTTCTTGGCGAGCTCTTCGATGTTCTCCGGCGGCCAGGACGGAACGTCCATGCCGAGGTGGAGACCCATCGAGGCGAGCACTTCCTTGATCTCGTTGAGCGACTTGCGGCCGAAGTTCGGGGTACGGAGCATTTCCGCTTCCGACTTCTGGATGAGGTCGCCGATGTAGACGATATTGTCGTTGCGCAGGCAGTTGGCCGAACGCACCGAGAGCTCGAGCTCGTCGACCTTCTTGAGCAGCACCGGGTTGAAGCCCAGGTCCGGCTCGTCGTCGGCGGCCGAAGCGGCGACCGGTTCGTCGAAGGTGATGAGGAGTTGCAGCTGGTCCTGCAGGATACGCGCGGCGTAGGCCACGGCGTTCTCCGGCGTGACCGAACCGTCAGTCTGCACTTCCAGCGTCAGCTTGTCGTAATCCAGCACCTGGCCAGCGCGGGTGTCTTCGACGAACACGCCAACGCGCTCGACCGGTGAGAAGATCGAGTCGATCGGGATGTAGCCGAGCGGGGCGTCGTCCGGACGGTTCCGGTCGGCCGGGACATAGCCCTTGCCGGTCGCGATCGTGAATTCCATCCGCACTTCCGAACCTTCGTCCAGGTGGCAGATGATGTGGTCGGGGTTCAGGATCTCGATGTCCGAGGACGTCTCGATCTGGCCGGCGCGGACCGGACCGCCGCCGGAAGCCTTCAGCGTCATGCGTTTCGGCGTATCCGACACCATGCGGATCGCGACGCGCTTGAGGTTGAGGACGATGTCCGTGACGTCTTCCCGGACGCCTGGGATAGACGAGAACTCGTGCACCACGCCGTCAATCTGAACGCCGGTGATGGCCGCGCCCTGGAGCGAGGACAGAAGAACGCGGCGAAGCGCGTTGCCGAGGGTCGTACCGAAGCCGCGCTCGAGCGGCTCGATCACGAGCTTCGCTTTGCGCTGCGCGTCCCGATCATGTTCCACAACCGGGCGGTTGGGACGGATCAGGTCTTTCCAGTTTTTGTCGTTCACCGAACCGGCGGGTTGCGCCATGGGTTTAGCCTCTCAGTAGATCCTGACCGAAACAGAAGCGCGCGTTAGACGCGGCGGCGTTTCGGCGGGCGGCAGCCGTTGTGGGGTACGGATGTCGTGTCGTGGATGGTCGTGACGGTAAAGCCGACGGCTTGCAGGGCGCGCAGCGCCGACTCGCGGCCCGAACCCGGACCGTGGACGAGCACTTCGAGCGTCTTCACGCCGTGCTCTTGCGCTTTCTTGCCGGCGTCTTCAGCGGCGACCTGCGCAGCGTACGGGGTCGATTTGCGCGAGCCCTTGAAGCCCATCGAACCAGCCGACGACCAGGAGATCGTGTTGCCCTGCGCGTCGGTGATCGTGATGATCGTGTTGTTGAAGGACGCGTTCACGTGGGCGACGCCCGACGCGATGTTCTTGCGTTCCCGTTTCTTGACCCGGCCTTTGTCGCCAGCTGCAGCAGTCGCTTCGCGAGCCATGTTCTATCCTACTTCTTCTTGCCGGCGATGGCCTTAGCAGGGCCTTTGCGCGTGCGGGCGTTGGTGTGAGTGCGCTGGCCGCGGACCGGCAGGCCCTTGCGGTGACGGAGGCCGCGGTAGCAACCGAGGTCCATCAGGCGCTTGATGTTCATCGCGACTTCGCGGCGGAGGTCACCCTCGACCAGGTAGTCGGCGTCGATCGTTTCCCGGATCTTGAGGACTTCAGCGTCAGTCAGTTGGTTCACGCGGCGGGCGGCCTCGATGCCGAGCTTCCCGGTGATTTCCTTGGCTTTGGCCGGGCCAATGCCGTGAATGTAGGTCAGGGCGACTTCGACGCGCTTGGCGGTCGGAAGGTTTACGCCGGCGATACGGGCCAATTGCCTCTCCTGAACGTCCGCCGGATCCCTCGGGATACGGCCTTGAAAACTCTGCCGAAATGCGTGCGCGACGGGACGACGCAGCGCTGCGCCCTTAAAGGCGCGGCGAACCATCGGGCCCATCGCGGAAGCCGCCACTTATATGAGGCGAACTTCTGCCGTCAACCGCTTATTTCCTTTTCGTTTTCAGTCCCTCCGGGGCCAGCAAGCGGTGTCTCTGGACCCGGATTCTTTAGGCTTTTTTCGGGCCGGCCTCGTCGAGGATGCCGGCGATGGACGCCGATACCTGCTCAACCGAGGCCATGCCGTCGATTTCGGTCAACTTGCCCTGTCCCTTGTAGACTTCGACTAGGGGGGCGGTCTGGGTGTTGTAGGCGACAAGACGCTTCTTGAAGGCTTCCGGATTGTCGTCGGCGCGGCCTTCAGCCTCGAAACGCCTGGTAACGCGGGCAATCAGGGCGTCCTCGTCCACCTTCAGGCGGATCACCGAGTCGACCTTCTGGCCTCGCCCGGCAAGGGAATCATCCAGCGCCTTGGCCTGGGGAATCGTCCGCGGGAAGCCGTCGAAGATGAAGCCGGTCGCCTTGGGGTTCTTGTCGAGCTGCTCCTCGATCAAAGCGATCACGATCTCGTCCGAGACCAGCGCACCCGAATCCATGATGGCGGCGACCTTCTTGCCGAGGTCCGATCCCGAGGAACGCGCAGCGCGCAGCATGTCGCCCGTCGACAGCTGAACGAAACCACGTTCAGTGACGAGCTTCTTTGCCTGGGTTCCCTTGCCCGCAGCGGGCGGGCCGAACAGGATCAGGTTCACTTCTTCTTGCCCCCCAACCGAGCCTTCTTGATCATGCCCTCATACTGGTGGCCGATCAGGTGGGACTGGATCTGCGCAACGGTGTCCATAGTCACGGATACGACAATCAGGATCGATGTGCCGCCCACATAGAACTTGGTCCCAATGCCTCCGAACGCGTTCGGGTTTCGCAGGATCTCCGGCAGCACGCAGACCGCGGCGATGTAGAGCGAGCCGATGACGGTGAGGCGCGTCAGCACATAGTCGAGGTGTTCAGCCGTGCGCTTGCCGGGGCGATAGCCCGGGATGAAGCCGCCATACTTTCGCAGGTTCTCGGCCGTTTCTTCCGGGTTGAACACGATCGAGGTGTAGAAGAAGCAGAAGAAGATGATCAGCGCTGCGTAAAGCACGATGTAGAGCGGCTGGCCGTGGCCGAGATAGGCGTTGATGAAGCCGAGCGTCTCGCCCCACCAGCCGGTCTGGGCGGCGACGCCCTGCGTGTTGTTGAAGCTAGCCAGCGTCTGCGGGAGCATCAGCAGCGATGAAGCGAAGATCGGAGGAATGACGCCGGCCGAGTTCACCTTCAGCGGCAGGAAGGATGATTCCCCGCCGACCATCCGGTTGCCTTGCTGGCGCTTCGGATACTGGATCAGCAGCCGGCGCTGGGACCGCTCGATGAAGACAATGAACAACACCATCGCAATCGCCAGCGCGATGACCGCCAGGACGACCGTGTATTCCAGCGTGCGCTGATAGAGCTGCGACCAGGTCTGCACGATGTAGTTCGGAAGTTCGGCGACGATGCCGGAGAAGATGATCAGCGAGATGCCGTTGCCGACGCCGCGCGCGGTGATCTGTTCGCCAAGCCACATCAGGAAGACGGTGCCGCCGACCAGCGTCACGACGGTCGACGTCATGAAATAGATGCCCGGGTCCAGCGCCATCGCCTGGCCGTTGCTCTGCACCGTGTTAAGCGCCACGGCGACGCCATAGGCCTGCGCGATCGCGAGCACGACGGTGAGATAGCGGGTGTACTGGTTCAGTTGTTTCCGGCCGGCTTCGCCTTCCTTCTTCAGGCGCTCAAGCGCCGGAACGGCCGTGCCGAGAATCTGCACGATGATGGAGGCCGAGATGTACGGCATCACGTTGAGGGCGAAGATCGCCATCCGCTCGACCGCGCCGCCGGAGAACGTATTCCACATGCCGAGGATGCCCTCGGACAGCTGACCGAAGGCCAGCTTGTATTGTGCGGTATCGATGCCGGGGATCGGGATCTGGCAGCCGATGCGATAGACGACCAGCGCAATCAGCGTGAACCAGATGCGGGCCTGCAGCTCCTTCGCCTTGCCGAAGGTGGAGAAGGAAATGTTGCGAGCTAGCTGCTCGGCTGCGGATACCATCTAAGCCCGCCTCCCAGAACGCGCGATCCGGACGCCGACTGAATGGTCGAGCCCGGACACGCGGAACACCCGCCCCGATACCGGGACAGGCTTACTCGGCAGCCTCAGCGGCAACCGGCTTCGTCACAGTAACCTTGCCGCCAGCTTTTTCCACCGCGTCGATAGCGGCTTTGGAGGCTCCGTACACGACCAGCTCAACTTTGGACTTGAGCTCGCCCTTTGCAAGGAGGCGGACGCCGTCCTTGGTGCGGCGCAGCACGCCGGCGGCCTTCAGGGCTTCAGCATCGATCGGCTTCTTGGCGTCGAGTTTGCCCGCTTTCACGAACTCCTCGATCTTGCCGATGTTCACTTCCGCGTAGGACGACGCCTTGTGAGGCGTGAAGCCGCGCTTCGGCAGACGCATGTAGATCGGCATCTGACCGCCTTCGAAGCCATTGATGGCCACGCCACGGCGGGCTTTCTGGCCCTTGACGCCGCGTCCGGCAGTCTTGCCCTTGCCCGAGCCGACGCCCAAGCCGACGCGCATCCGCTTCTTGCGGGCGCCGGTGTTGTCGGAGATCTGGTTCAGTTTCATCTTACGCTCCAGACTGACCGGCCCTTTCGGGCCATCAGCGAATTCTAGTCTTTCACGACTTCGACAAGGTGCGAGACCTTGGCGATCATGCCGCGAACCGAAGGCGTGTCCTCGAGTTCGCGTTCGCGGGAGACCTTGTTGAGGCCGAGGCCAACCAGCGTCGCACGCTGCGAAGCTTCGCGGCGCTGCGGGCTCTTAACCTGCTTCACGCGGAGGGTTTTCTTGGCAGCCATCTCGACCGTCTCCTGAACCTTACGCCACTTCGGCGTTGCCCGAGCCGTCGGTACGGCGGGCGATGATGTCCTGCACCTTCAGGCCGCGCTTGGACGCGATCTGACGGGGCGAAGCCTGGCGCTTGAGCGCGTCGACCGTGGCGCGAACCATGTTGTACGGGTTCGACGAACCAGTCGATTTCGCGACGACGTCACGGATGCCGAGCACGTCGAACACGGCGCGCATCGGACCACCGGCGATCACGCCCGTACCGGCCGGAGCCGAACGCATGATGACCTTGCCAGCGCCCCAGCGACCGTGCGTGTCGTGGTGCAGCGTGCGGCCTTCGCGCAGCGGCACGCGAACCATCGAACGCTTGGCTTCCTCGGTCGCCTTGCGGATCGCCTCGGGAACCTCGCGGGCCTTGCCGTGGCCGTAGCCAATTCGGCCCTTCTGGTCGCCGACGACCACGAGAGCAGCGAACGCGAAGTTCTTACCGCCCTTCACGACCTTCGCGACGCGGTTGATCGCAACCAGCTTGTCGACGATTTCGGACTGCTCGCGGTCTTCACCGCCGCCTTCGCGGTTGCGACGGCCACGGCCACGTTCGCCGCGTTCACCGCCGCGCTCGCCACGTTCACCACGTTCGCCTTCACGCGCCATTCGCGTCTCCTCAGAATTTCAGACCGCCCTCGCGGGCGGCATCGGCCAGCGCTTTCACGCGGCCATGGAACAGGAAGCCGCCGCGGTCGAACACCACGTCGGTGACGCCAGCCTTCTTGGCGCGCTCGGCGATGAGCTTGCCCACCGCAGTCGCATCTTGAGACTTGGTGCCGCCCTTGAAGTCCTTTTCCATCGTCGAGGCAGCGGCCACCGTGACGCCCTTGGCGTCGTCGATGAGCTGCACCGAAATGTGCTTGGTCGAACGGTTGACCGACAGGCGCGGCTTGCCGCCGGCGACCTGGCGAAGCTTCGAGCGGACGCGCTGGGCGCGGCGGGCAAAGGTTTTATGCGAATGGACGGCCATGGCTTACTTCTTCTTGCCTTCCTTGCGGCGGACGTACTCACCCACCTTGCGGACGCCCTTGCCCTTGTACGGCTCGGGCGGACGGAAGGAGCGAAGCTCGGCGGCGACCTGACCGACGGTTTGCTTGTCGGCGCCGGAGATCTTGATCTCGGTCGGCTTGGCCGAAGCGAACGTGATGCCGGCCGGCGCCTTATAGACGACCGGATGAGAGTAACCGAGCGACAGTTCGAGGTCCTTGCCCTTCATGGCGGCGCGATAACCGACGCCGACGAGTTCGAGGTCCTTGGTGAAGCCGGTGGTGACGCCGGTGATCATGTTCTGGATGTTGGCGCGAACCGTGCCCCACATCGCTTTCGACTTGCGCTCGTCCGGGTTCCGGGCCGTGATGGTGACTTCACCATTCTCGACCTTGACGCCGACCTCGTCGGACAGAGCCATCTTGAGCTCGCCCTTCGGGCCTTTGACGGAGACCTGGCCGGACGCGACCTTGATGTCGACGCCCTTGACCGCTGCAATCGGTTTTTTTCCAACGCGCGACATGACTAGCTCACCCGGCAGAGGATTTCGCCGCCAACGTTCTGCGTGCGCGCCTCGGCGTCCGACATCACGCCCTTCGGCGTCGACAGGACCGAGATGCCCAGGCCGTTGCGGACCAGCGGCAGGTCGCGGACAGCCGAGTAAACGCGGCGGCCCGGTTTCGAGATACGACGGATCTCCGAGATGACCGGAGCGCCGTCATAGTATTTCAGCTCGATGTCGAGCTCCTTGCGGCCATCCTTCTCGACTTCGGTGAAGCCGCGGATGTAGCCCTCGCGCTGGAGCACTTCCAGCACGTGGAGACGGAGTTTCGAGGCAGGCGACTGCACCGTGGAGCGGCCGCGACGCTGGGCGTTGCGGATACGCGTCAGGAGATCACCGAGGGGATCGTTCATTTGCATCTTGTTGCCCTCCCCTACCAGCTCGACTTAACGAGGCCGGGGATCATTCCGTTGGCGCCGTAGTCACGCAGCGCGATCCGGGACATTCTCAGCTTGCGATAATAGGCGCGCGGACGGCCCGAGATCTCGCAGCGGTTACGCACGCGGCTCGGAGCCGAGTTACGCGGAAGCTTGGCCAGCTTCATGCGCGCGTCGAAACGCTCTTCCAGAGGAAGGCTTTCGTCGAGCGCAGTCGCTTTCAGTTCAGCACGCTTCTTCGCGTACTGTTCCACCAGGTGCTTCCGGCGGTTGTTCTTCTCGATGGAGCTTTTCTTAGCCATATCGTTTCTCTCCAGCGCGCTCAGGTACGGAAGGGAAAGCCAAACTCCGTGAGGAGTGCTTTCGCTTCTTCGTTGGTGCGCGCCGTCGTGCACACAATGATGTCCATGCCCCAGACCGTCTCGATGTTGTCATAGCTGATCTCCGGGAAAACTGTGTGTTCCTTGAGACCCATCGCGAAGTTGCCACGACCATCGAACGACTTGCCGTTCAGGCCACGGAAGTCCTTCACGCGAGGAAGGGCGATCGTGGTGAGGCGATCGATGAATTCGTACATACGCTCGCGGCGAAGAGTGACCTTCGCGCCGATCGTCATGCCGTCACGCAGCTTGAACGTGGCGATCGACTTGCGCGACTTCGTCTCGAGCGGCTTCTGGCCCGAGATCGCGGCGAGGTCGGCCATGGCCGAGCGAATCTTCTTGGAGTCGGCGACAGCTTCGCCAACGCCCATGTTGATCACGACCTTGTCCAGCGCCGGCACCTGCATGCCGTTCGTGTAGCCGAACTGCTTCGTCATCTTCTCGCGGATGCTCGTGTCGTACAGCGCGCGGAGGCGCGGCGTATATTTCGTATCAGCCATCGATCGTCTCCCCGGAGCGTTTGGCGAAGCGCACCTTGCGGGACTTCTCTCCGGTTCCTTCAGTTTTGAAACCCACGCGGGTGGGCTTGCCCGACGTCGGATCGACGTGGGCCACGTTGGACACGTGGATCGGCGCTTCCGAGCGCTTGATCCCGCCTTGCGGGTCCGCCTGGCTCGGCTTGGTGTGGCGAACCTTGATGTTCACGCCCGACACGACGACGCGGTTTTCTTCCGGGAGCGACTTCAGGACTTCGCCCTTGCGGCCTTTGTCCTTGCCGGTGATCACGATCACCGTATCGCCTTTGCGAATGCGGGCGGCCATTACAGGACCTCCGGAGCGAGCGAGATGATCTTCATATGGTTCTTGGCGCGGAGCTCGCGCGGAACCGGTCCGAAGATGCGGGTGCCGATCGGCTCGTTCTGGGCGTTGACCAGAACGGCCGCGTTGGTGTCGAAGCGGATGACCGATCCGTCACGGCGCTGAAGGTCCTTCGAGATGCGCACGACGACAGCGCGCTTCACTTCGCCCTTCTTCACGCGGCCCTTCGGCGCGGCTTCCTTGATCGACACGACGATGACGTCGCCGATCGAGGCGTAGCGGCGCTTCGAGCCACCCAGCACCTTGATGCACTGGACGCGACGGGCGCCGGAGTTGTCGGCGACGTCGAGGTTTGTCTGCATCTGGATCATGCGGCATCCCCTTTGAAGGACACGATTTCCCAGCGCTTCAGCTTAGAGCGCGGCGGGCACTCCTGGATCTCAACGATCTGACCGACTTGCGCTTTGTTGTTCTCGTCATGCGCGTGGTAGCGCTTCGACTTCCGCACCGTCTTCTTGAAGAGCGGGTGCAGGAAGGTGCGCTCGACCTTGACCACGGCAGTCTTGGTCATCTTGTTGGAGACAACCGTGCCGACCATAATTCGCTTTGGCATCGTGCTCTCCTAGGCCGACTGCTTCTTAGACTTCTCGGACAGGACCGCCTCGATACGGGCGATCGAGCGGCGGATGTCGCCGACACGAGAGGTCTTTTCCAGCTGGCCCGTGGCCCGCTGGAAACGCAGGTTGAATTGTTCTTTGCGCAGCGCCGCGAGTTCGTCGCGGAGCTGGTCCGGGGTGGAGGAGCGGTAGCCCTCCAGATCCTTGCGGATTTCGTACAGCTTGGTCATGCCCTACTCTCCGATCCGGGTGACGATCTTCGTCTTGACCGAGAGCTTCGCGGCGCCGAGGCGCAGCGCCTCGCGGGCCACGGCATCGGTCACGCCGTCGATCTCGAACATGATGCGGCCCGGCTTGATGCGAGCGACCCAGTATTCCGGCGCGCCCTTGCCCGAGCCCATGCGGACTTCGATCGGCTTCTTCGACACGGGAACGTCCGGGAAGATACGGATCCAAACCTTGCCAACGC
Source organism: Hyphomonadaceae bacterium (assembly GCA_044224605.1). Taxonomy (GTDB): domain Bacteria; phylum Pseudomonadota; class Alphaproteobacteria; order Caulobacterales; family Hyphomonadaceae; genus UBA7672. The sequence continues at coordinate 54,470 of JBGAKC010000008.1, read as the reverse complement.
GCTTCATCTCGCGTGTGAGAGCGCGGCGGGCGGCCTCGATCTCACGGGCGGTGACGCGGTTCGGCTCAAGGGCCTTTAGGCCGTGCGAACCGTAGGTCAGCGAGAAGCCGGCTTTCGCCTGGCCGTGGATGCGACCCTTGAAGGCCTTCCGGTATTTTGTGCGCTTGGGTTGAAGCATTGTTCTATCTCACTTACGCGCGCTGGTCTTGACGCTCACGGTCGCGACGCGGGCGCGAGTCGCCGGCGGCTTCCTGCTTGCGGTCGAGCGCCATCGGGTCGTGCTCCATGATCTCGCCTTTGAAGATCCAGCACTTGATGCCGATGATGCCGTAGGTCGTCTGGGCTTCCGCCGTGCCGTAGTCGATATCGGCCCGCAGCGTGTGCAGCGGAACGCGACCTTCGCGATACCACTCTGTGCGGGCGATCTCCGCGCCGCCGAGGCGGCCGGCGACCGTGAGACGGACGCCCTGGGCGCCCATGCGCATCGCCGTCTGCATCGCGCGCTTCATCGCACGACGGAACGAGACGCGGCGCTCGAGCTGGCGGGCGACGTCTTCAGCGACAAGGTTCGAATCGGTCTCCGGCTTGCGGATCTCGACGAGGTTCACGAACACCTCGTCCTTGCAGAGCTTGGCGATTTCCTTGCGCAGCGTCTCGATGTCCGCGCCCTTCTTGCCGATCACCATGCCCGGGCGGGCGGTGTGAACGGTGATACGGCACTTCTTGTGCGGACGCTCGATGATGACGCGGCTGACGCCGGCCTGCTTCAGCTTGTCCTTGATGTACTTGCGGATCTTGATGTCTTCGTGGAGCAGACGGCCGTAGTCGGCGCTGTCAGCGTACCAGCGGCTGTCGGCGGTGCGGTTGACACCCAGGCGCAGCCCGATCGGGTTGATCTTCTGACCCATTATGCGGCCTCGGAGGTTTGCGCGACCGCGGACGTGTCGCGGAGCACGATGGTGAGCTGGGAGAACTGCTTCTCGACACGGACGCCACGGCCGCGGGCGCGGGCATGCATGCGTTTCATGACGAGGTTCTTGCCGACATGAGCCTCGGCGACGATCAGACTGTCGATGTCGAGGTTGTGGTTGTTATCAGCGTTCGCGACAGCGGACTTGAGCAGCTTCAGCACGTCGCCGGCGGCGCGCTTGCGCGAGAACTCGAGCTCGGCCATTGCCTTGTCGACCTTGAGGCCGCGGATCGACTGGGCCAGCAGGTTCAGCTTCTGGCCAGAGATGCGGTACATCTTCAGAACTGCGCGGGACTCGTTTGAGGCCTGCTTAGGAGGGGCTTTTGCCTTACCCATGTTACTTGCCTCCCGGAGCCGGCTTGCGAGCCGGAGCCGCAGCGACTTTCTTGTCGCCGCTATGGCCGTGGAACGTGCGGGTCGGCGCGAACTCGCCGAACTTGTGGCCAACCATCTCTTCCGAAACGTTGACCGGCACGAACGTCTTGCCGTTGTGGACCTGGAAGGTCAGGCCAATGAAATCAGGCAGGATCGTCGAGCGGCGCGACCAGGTCTTGATCGGCGTCGGACGAGCAGCGCCACGCGAGGCTTCTGCTTTCTTCAGCAGGTAGCCGTCGACAAAGGGGCCTTTCCAGACGGAACGGGACATCTTGCTTCTCTCCGTTACGCTTTATGCCGACGACGAACGATAAGGCGATCGGTCGACTTGTTCTTGCGGGTCTTCGGACCGCGGGTCTTCTTGCCCCACGGCGTGACGGGGTGACGGCCACCGGACGTCTTGCCCTCACCGCCACCGTGCGGGTGGTCGACCGGGTTCATCGCCACGCCGCGAACATGCGGACGCCAGCCCTTGTGAACGTTGCGGCCGGCCTTGCCGATCACGACGTTCATGTTGTCCGGGTTCGAGACCGCTCCGATCGAGGCCATGCAGCCTTCCGGGATCAGACGGACCTCGCCGGACGACAGCTTCACCTGGGCGTAGCCATCGCCACGGCCGACGAGCTGGGCGTAGGAGCCAGCCGAACGAGCGATCTGCGCGCCCTTGAGCGGCTTCATCTCGATGTTGTGGATGATCGTGCCGACCGGGATCGACTTCAGCGGCAGGGCGTTGCCCGGCTTGATGTCGACGTTCTCGCCGGCAACCACCGTGTCGCCGACATCAACGCGCTGCGGGGCGATGATGTAGGCCTGCTCGCCATCCGTGTACTTGATCAGCGCGATGAACGCCGTGCGGTTCGGGTCGTATTCGAGACGCTCGACCGTCGCGGGCATGTCCCACTTGCGGCGCTTGAAGTCGATGATGCGGTACGCCTTCTTGGCGCCGCCCCCGCGCCAGCGCGCGGTGCGGCGGCCGAGGTTGTTGCGGCCGCCGGTCGAGTTCTTGCCTTCGGTCAGCGCCTTGACGGGACCGCCCTTGTGCAGGCCCGAACGGTCGACGAGCACGAGCTGTCGGCGGCCAGGCGAGGTCGGGTTGAATGTCTTGAGAGCCATGACGCCTTATCCTCAGAGACCGGTCGTCACGTCGATGGACTGGCCGTCCTTCAACGTCACGATCGCTTTCTTGACGTCCGAACGCTTGCCCGGGACGCCGCGGAAGAACTTGGTTTTGCCTTTGACGACGATCGTGTTCACGCCAACGACGTTGACGTTGAACAGCGCTTCGACCGCTTCCTTGATCTGCGGCTTCGTCGCGTCGAGCGGAACGCGGAAGACGACCTTGTTCTGCTCAGAGAGCATGGTCGACTTCTCGGTGATGATCGGCGCCGTCAGGCGCGTGTAGTGGAGGGCTTTGGGAGCGGCCATCGGATTACGCCTTCTCGGCTTCGGCGAAGCGCGCGTTCACGCCTTCGACCGCTTCACGCGACAGCACCAGCGTCTTGCGGCGCAGAACGTCGTAGACGTTGAGGCCGGCGAGGGGGAGCACGTCGATGTTGGGGATGTTGCTGGCGGCTTTCGCGAACTTCGCGTCGACTTCCGTGCCGCCGATGAACAGGGCGTTCGAGATGCCGAGCTTCTTTAGCTGGGCGACCAAGTCCTTGGTCTTCTCGCCGGCGAGCGTGTCAACAACGATCAGCGACTCGTCTTTCACTTTCGACGAGAGGGCATGCTTCAGAGCCAGGGCGCGGACCTTTTTCGGCAGCGCGTGGGCGTGGCTGTGCGGGTGCGGACCGTGAGCGACGCCGCCGCCGACGAAGATCGGAGCGTTGCGCGAACCGTGACGCGCGCCGCCTGTGCCCTTCTGGCGATACAGCTTCTTGGTCGTGACCGAGACGTCGTCGCGGTTCTGGGTTGAGTGCGTGCCGGCCTGGCGCTTGGAGAGCTGGTAGCGAACCATACGCTGCAGGATGTCCGAGCGGATCTCGGTGATGCCGAACACGGCTTCGGAGACTTCGATGTCGCCGGCCTTCTTGGCGTCAAGCTTTACGACTGGGAGTTTCATGAGTCTCAGCCTTCCTTCTTGACGAGGCCGGCGGGCTTCGGAGCGCCCTTGTTGTCCTTCGCCTTCACGGCGTCGCGGACTTCAACCCAGCTGTTGTCCGCGCCGGGGACCGCGCCCTTGATCATGATCAGACCGCGCTCGGCGTCCGTACGGACGATTTCGAGGTTCTGCGTGGTGACGCGTTCCATGCCGAGATGGCCAGCCATCTTCTTGCCTTTGAACACACGGCCCGGATCCTGGCGCTGACCGGTCGAACCATGCGAGCGGTGCGAAACCGAGACGCCGTGCGAGGCTTCAAGACCGCCGAAGTTCCAGCGCTTCATGGCGCCGGCGAAACCCTTGCCCTTGGTGATGCCGACAACGTCGACCTTCTGACCAGCGACGAAATGGTCCGCGCTGAGCTCAGCGCCGACTTCGAGCAGCATGTCGGCAGGTACGCGGAATTCACGCACGATGGCCTTGGGCTCGACCTTGGCCTTGGCGAACTGGCCACGGAGGGCCTTGTTGGTGTTCTTGGCCTTGCGGGAGCCGGCGGCGAGCACGACGGCGGTGTAGCCATCATTCGCCTGACGCGTACCGACCTTCTCACCCTTCTTGGTGACGTCGACTTCGCGGGCTTCGTCTTTCTTGACGCCGACGACCTGGCAGCCTTCGAGCGACAGCACGGTGACCGGGATGTGGGCGCCGTCAGCGCCGAACACGCGGGTCATACCGATCTTTTTGGCGACGACTCCGGTTCGCATTAGCCGTTCCCCAGCTTGATCTCGACGGCAACGCCAGCCGAGAGGTCGAGTTTCATGAGGGCGTCGACGGTCTGCGGGGTCGGATCAACGATATCGAGCACGCGCTTGTGCGTACGGATCTCGAACTGCTCGCGCGACTTCTTGTCGATGTGGGGGGAGCGGTTGACGGTGAACTTCTCGATACGGGTCGGCAGCGGAACCGGGCCGCGCACCTGGGCGCCCGTACGCTTGGCGGTCGAGACGATCTCGCGCGCCGACATGTCCAACGCCCGATGATCGAAGGCCTTGAGCCGGATTCTGATATTCTGTTGAGCCATCGGGACCACCGAAACAGCGTGAAAGCGGCCTGACCGGGAAGAATCCCCCGGAGGGCCGCCGCACTCGTTGAGTTTTTTCTTTTTGTTTCAGTGCCTTGCGTTTATCTCGAACGAGCCGGGATACGGCCAAGGCGCTTGAAACGAGCCGGGGTATTAGTCCCCTGCCCCTGCTCCGTCAAGCGCCCGTTTGGGGCGAGCTGCCGCAGGGGTGCGATTTCAGCAGAAAGGCCGGAAAACAAGCCTGATTCAGGGCTGGTACGGCCCCGCCTCCCGCCCTTCGAGAAACTCTGTCCGCACGATAATCGCAGCTCTCCGGGTCCTGAGTGACAGGGTTTCGGGGTCCGCAGCATAGGAATCGGCCGCCGCGGGGTCGGGAAAGCTGACGACATGCACTTCGAAAGGCAGATCTCCCTTGCCATCTATCCGAACGGCAGAATCAATCCGCCCGCCATGCCTCGCTATTATCCGGGCGGCATCACGCTCAAAAGCCTCGAACGCCGCCTCCTGTCCGGGGTGGATCCAGAGATTGACGATGCGGATGTAACGAGCCACGCCTTCCTCCCTCAGACCCGAAACAACCCGCTGTGCTTCTTCAGCACCTTAGCGCCGTTGTCCTGCACGATCAGGTAGGCGGGGTTGTCCGCCTCCCCATGCCTGATGATGCGAGTCCCCTTGATCGTACGCTCTACGGTGTCGACGAAGACCTCGCGCACAACGCCTTCTGCCCAGTGCACGCCCCACTTCCATTTGACCCGGTCGCCAGGCTCGAAAGGCTCAAGAGAGCGGTTCATTGATCCTCGCACCTTCGCGACGCCGGCAGGCAAACATGATCGGCGCCCTGGGGCAAAGCAAAAGGGCGCCAGGTTTCCCTGACGCCCTCTCCAGTGTTCAGTCTGAGAAGATCGAGGACTACTCGATGATCTTCGCCACGACGCCCGAACCGACCGTGCGGCCGCCTTCGCGGATGGCGAAGCGCTGCTTCTCTTCGAGAGCGATCGGAGCGATCAGCGAGACGACGAGTTTCACGTTGTCGCCAGGCATGACCATCTCGGTGCCGGCCGGGAGTTCCACGATGCCCGTCACGTCGGTCGTGCGGAAGTAGAACTGCGGACGATAGTTGGCGAAGAACGGCGTGTGACGGCCGCCTTCATCCTTGTTGAGGACGTACACCTCGGCTTCGAACTTCTTGTGCGGCTTGACCGAGCCCGGCTTGCACAGCACCTGGCCGCGCTCGACTTGCTCGCGGTCGATGCCGCGCACGAGGATACCGACGTTGTCGCCAGCCTGGCCCTGATCGAGCAGCTTGCGGAACATTTCGACGCCCGTGCAGGTCGTTTTCTGCGTGTCGCGGATGCCGACGATTTCGATCTCGTCGCCGACTTTCACGATGCCGCGGTCAACCTTGCCGGTGACGACGGTGCCGCGGCCCGAGATCGAGAACACGTCTTCGATCGCCATCAGGAACGGCTGGTCGAGCGGACGCTCCGGGGTCGGGATGTACGAGTCGACAGCGGCCATCAGCTTGAGGATCGCGTCTTCGCCGATGGCGGGATCGCGACCTTCGACAGCGGCCAGCGCCGAGCCCGGGATGATCGGAATTTCGTCGCCCGGGAATTCGTAGGACGACAGCAGTTCACGAACTTCGAGTTCGACGAGGTCCAGCAGTTCCTTGTCGTCGACCATGTCGACCTTGTTGAGGAACACGACCAGCGCCGGAACGCCGACCTGACGGGCGAGCAGGATGTGCTCGCGGGTCTGCGGCATCGGGCCGTCGGCGGCCGACACCACGAGGATGCCGCCGTCCATCTGGGCGGCGCCCGTGATCATGTTCTTCACGTAGTCGGCGTGGCCCGGGCAGTCGACGTGCGCATAGTGACGCTTTTCCGTCTCGTATTCGACGTGAGCGGTGTTGATCGTGATACCGCGCGCCTTTTCTTCCGGAGCGGCGTCGATCTCGTCATACTTCTTGGCGGTCGCACCGCCAGTCTTGGCGAGGACGATCGTGATCGCCGCCGTCAGCGTCGTCTTGCCGTGGTCGACGTGGCCAATCGTGCCAACGTTCACGTGCGGCTTGTTACGCGCGAATTTTTCCTTACCCATCTTCTCCTACTCCGTAGCTTCGTTCAGCGGGGGTTGGCCGCCAGTTGGGCTTCATCAGCCGCTGAGTTTCTCAATCACTTCTTTCGCGACGGCAGTTGGCACCGCCTCATAGTGGTCGAACTGCATGGTGTAGTTCGCCCGGCCCTGCGTCGCGGAGCGCAGGTTGTTAACGTATCCGAACATGTTGGCAAGCGGCACCATCGCATTGATGACGGTGGCGTTGCCGCGCATTTCCTGGCCCTGGATCATGCCACGGCGGGAGTTCAGGTCGCCGATGACAGTGCCGACGTAATCTTCCGGCGACACGACCTCGACCTTCATGATCGGTTCGAGCAGTTTCATCTGCACTTTTTCCGAGGCTTCGCGGAAAGCGGCGCGCGAAGCGATCTCGAAGGCGAGAACCGACGAGTCGACGTCGTGGAAGGCGCCGTCGATGAGCGAGACCTTGAAGTCGATGACCGGGAAGCCGACGAGCGGGCCCGAGTTCATAACCGACTTGATGCCCTTCTCGACGCCCGGGATGAATTCCTTCGGGATCGAGCCGCCGACGATTTCGTTCTCGAACACGAAGCCCGAGCCCGGCGGAAGCGGTTCGAACACCAGCTTGACGCGGGCGAACTGGCCCGTGCCGCCGGTCTGCTTCTTGTGCGTGTAGTCGATCTCGGCGCGGCGGCCGAGCGTCTCACGATACGCCACCTGCGGCGCGCCGATGTTGGCTTCGACCTTGTAGGTGCGCTTCAGGATGTCGACTTTGATGTCGAGGTGAAGTTCGCCCATGCCCTTCAGGCGCGTCTGGCCCGACTCGTGGTCGGTCGAAACGCGGAAGGACGGATCCTCGGCGGCGAGACGCTGCAGTGCGAGCGCCAGCTTTTCCTGGTCGCCCTTGGTTTTCGGCTCGATCGCGATCTCGATGACCGGCTCGGGGAATTCCATCTTCTCGAGGATGACCGGATGGGCCGGGTCGCACAGCGTGTCGCCCGTGGTCGATTCCTTGAGGGCCGCCACCGCGACGATGTCGCCGGCGAAGGCTTCCTTGATGTCCTTGCGGTCGTTCGCGTGCATTTCGAGCATGCGGCCGATGCGCTCTTTCTTGTCTTTGGTCGAGTTCAGCAGCGTCGTGCCCGAGTTCAGCGTGCCCGAGTAGATGCGGCAGAACGTGATCGAACCGACGAACGGATCATCCATGATCTTGAAGGCGAGCATCGACAGCGGCGCGTCGTCCGTCTGCGGGCGCTCGACCTCCGAGTCGTCCTTAGGATCGATGCCCTTGACGGCCGGCACGTCGAGCGGCGACGGCAGGTAATCGACGACGGCGTCGAGCAGCGGCTGCACGCCCTTGTTCTTGAAGGCCGAGCCGCACAGCACCGGGAAGAACGTCGAGTTCAGCACGGCTTTGCGGATCAGGCGCTTGATCGTGGCGGTATCCGGCTCTTTGCCATCGAAGAAGGCAGCCATGACGTCGTCATCGAGTTCGGCAACGGCTTCGATGAGCTTGGCGCGGTATTCCGCGGCCTGCTCTTTCATGTCTTCTGGGATCTCGACGATGTCGAATTTCGCGCCGAGCGTTTCGTCACGCCACACGATGCCACGCATCTCGACGAGGTCGACGACGCCCTTGAAGGTGTTCTCGATGCCGATCGGCAGTTGCAGCGGAACCGGTTTCACGCCGAGACGCTTAACGAGATCGTTGACGCAGTTGTAGAAGTCCGCGCCGATCTTATCCATCTTGTTCGCGAAAACGATCCGCGGAACGTGATACTTGTCGGCTTGGCGCCAGACGGTTTCCGTCTGCGGCTCAACGCCCTGGTTGCCGTCAAGCACCGCAACGGCGCCGTCAAGCACGCGCAGCGAGCGCTCGACTTCGATCGTGAAGTCGACGTGTCCGGGGGTGTCGATGATGTTCAGGCGCTTGTCCTGCCAGAAGCAGGTCGTCGCGGCGGACGTGATCGTGATGCCGCGCTCTTGCTCCTGCTCCATCCAGTCCATGGTCGCAGCGCCATCGTGCACTTCGCCGATCTTGTGCGACTTGCCTGAGTAGAACAGCACGCGCTCGGTCGTGGTGGTCTTGCCGGCGTCGATGTGCGCCATGATGCCGAAGTTGCGGTAGTCTTCGAGTTTATGTGTGCGAGGCATGGGGAGCCCTCTAAGTTCGTATTGCGGCGAGCCGCTGGATTACCAGCGATAGTGCGAGAAGGCCCGGTTGGCTTCCGCCATCCGGTGCGTGTCTTCGCGCTTCTTAACCGCGGTGCCACGACCGTGGGCGGCGTCGAGCATCTCGGCGGCGAGACGCTCCTGCATCGTGTTTTCCGAACGGGCGCGCGCGGCGATGATCAGCCAGCGGATCGCGAGAGCCTGACGGCGCTCGGGACGAACCTCGACCGGAACCTGGTAGGTGGCGCCGCCGACGCGGCGCGAACGGACTTCAACCGACGGCGCGACGTTGCCGAGGGCTTCGTGGAACAGTTCTGTCGCCGGGCGCTTGGATTTCGCCGCCACCGTTTCCAGCGCGCCGTACACGATCTGCTCGGCTGCGGATTTTTTCCCCTGGTACATGACCTGGTTCATGAACCGGGTGATGACCTGATCGCCGTACTGGGCGTCGGGAAGGACTTGGCGTTTTTCTGCGCGGTGGCGGCGGGACATGTCTTGCTCTGCTCAGCTTATTTCGGACGTTTCACGCCGTAGTGCGAACGGCGCTTCTTGCGGTCTTTGACACCTTGCGTGTCGAGCACACCGCGGAGGATGTGGTAACGAACGCCCGGAAGATCTTTCACGCGGCCGCCGCGGATGAGCACGACCGAGTGCTCCTGCAGGTTGTGGCCTTCGCCCGGGATGTAGCAGACCGCTTCGTGTTGCGTGGTCATGCGCACCTTGGCGACTTTCCGGAGAGCCGAGTTCGGCTTCTTCGGCGTCGTCGTGTAGACACGCGTGCAGACGCCGCGGCGCTGCGGGCACCCTTTGAGCGCCGGGACCTTGTTACGGGCCGGCTTGTCGTGCCGCGGCTTGCGGATCAGCTGCTGAATCGTAGGCATCTACCCTCGCTCGTCACACCAGATCGCCGGGCTCTCATGGCCAAATCGGCGTGTCTTGCTGCAAAAACTTTTGCCGCGACAACCCATTGGGCTGCCCCGGCCGGAATTCTATCGGAGGCTTTCGCTCTCTTAGGACACATCCCCTAACCGCGTTTGGAATACCTTCCACGGCCGGTCCGGAAATGTGAGCCGGGGCTATACTGGCCCGCCCCAGCGGGGTCAAGTGCGACCAAGGCCTGAATCTGCGGCTTTCCAGCCCGGTCCCGGCGCCCCCGTGGGGATCCTTATCGGGACCTAATGAACCGCCGGATGGCCCCGTCAAACAGGGCTGGCTGGTCCACCGTAATAAGGTGACTGCAGGCCCCAAAAACAAGGGTTTCCACCTGCCCTGCCGGCAGGCTTTCCGCCACCTCGACCGCCCATCTGGCCGGGGTCACCGGATCCAGCTCTCCGGCCATGACCAGCACTGGACAGCTGACCCGGGAAAGCCTCCCCCGGAAGTCGAACCGGAACCCTTCCCCGTCCGGGGCAAAGAATCGGGCTGTCGCGACGGGGTTCATGGCCGTCCGCCCCGCTCCGGCCTGAAGCCCGGAAAGATCCCTTTTGGCGGAATAAAGCGGCATGCAGTTCCGGAAAAAGGCGGCATAATCCTCCGGACCCGGCTGGCCGTACATGGCCCGGGCAGCCTTTCCGGCTTCCGGCCCGCCCAGTGCCTCATACCCGGCCACCAGCTCGTCCTGGACCATCCGGGAACAGGCGTTCACCAGAATCGCACCGCCTGCCCGGTCCGGATGCCGGGCCAGGAAGGACTGGACCATCAGCGTTCCGCCCGACGATCCCATCACAATCGGCGCCTCCAGACTCAGCGCGTCGCAGAACCCGGCGATGTCGTCGCCCCACTGGTTCAACGTCCAGCGCTCCTCCGGCCCGTGTTCGCTCCGCCCTCCTCCGCGCGGGTCGAGGAAGATCACCTGCGCCACGTCTGCGAACCGGTCGAAATACGGGCGCAGGGTCTGATGGTCTCCGCCCGGCCCGCCGGGAATGCAGACCAGCGCCGGCTTCCGCCGAAGCTCGCTCCCCACAATGTCGAATTCCGGATTGAACACGTCGAAGAACAGACGCACGCCGTTGACGGACACATGCATGCACGCCTCCCAGTCTCTTGATTGAAGCTAGCGCGCCATCGCGGCCGGCGCATCGCCGTCGTCAGAAAAGCAACGCCAAACGCAGCGAAGGCGGACTTTCGCCCGCCTTCGACGTGGTTCTGATTGTAGAGGCCTGACCTATTCCGCCGCCGGCAGGGCTGGGACGGGCTGGTTGACCTTGCGCTGTTCCTTGAGGCGGACATCGCGGTCGCCAGCGAGCTTGCGATACTTGCGCAGCGCGCCGCCGGTGCCGGCCGGAATGAGACGACCGACGATGACGTTCTCCTTGAGTCCTTCAAGCGGATCGATCTTGCCCTGGATCGCAGCTTCCGTGAGGACGCGAGTCGTCTCCTGGAATGAGGCGGCCGAGAAGAACGAACGCGTCTGCAGCGAGGCCTTGGTGATGCCCAGCAGGACGCGCGTGCCCTTGGCGGGCTCACGTCCGGCTTTGATCGCCGCAGCGTTGGCCTCCTCGAACTCCAGCGCGTCAACGGCTTCGCCGTTCAGCAGCGTGGTCGAGCCGCCGTCGGAGATCTCGACCTTCTGCAGCATCTGGCGAACGATGACTTCGATATGCTTATCGTCGATCGGCACGCCCTGCAGGCGATAGACCTTCTGGATCTCGTTCACGAGATAGTCGGCCAGAGCCTCGACGCCGAGGATGGTGAGAATGTCCTGCGGCGCGGGGTTGCCCTCGAGCAGGTATTCGCCCTTCTTCAGCAGGTCGCCTTCCTGGACCATCAGGTGCTTGGTCTTCGGCACAAGATATTCCATCGGCTCCGCGCCTTCCTCTTGCGGCACAAGACGGACGCGACGCTTGTTCTTATAGTCACGGCCGAATTCCACCTTGCCCGTGATGTCCGCGATGATCGCGTGATCCTTCGGACGGCGGGCTTCGAACAGTTCGGCCACACGCGGCAGACCGCCCGTGATGTCGCGGGTCGTCGCGCCGCCGGTCTGGACACGCGCGAGCGTGTCGCCCGGACGGACTTCGTCGCCTTCCGCAACCGACAGGATGGCGTCGACCGGCAGGAAGTAACGCGCCTGCATGCCGCCCGGATGCTTGATCGGGGCGCCGTTATCGTCGACGAGCAGGATGCTCGGCTTGAGTTCCTGCTTCTTCGAGCCGGTGCGAGCGTCGATCACCACCTTGTTGGCGATGCCGGTCGCTTCGTCCGTCTCGTCACGGGTCGTGACGCCCTCGATCAGGTCCTCATACTTCACCTTGCCCGCGAGGTCGGTGACGATCGGGGTCGCAAACGGATCCCAGTCAGCCACGCGCTCGCCACGCTTCACCTTGTCGCCGTCGCCATAGCGCAGGCGGCAACCGTAGACCGGCTTGAACGTCTGGCGGATGCGGCCTTCCGCGTCGATGAGTTTGACCTCCATCGAGCGGCCGACCACGACCAGCGTGCCGTCATCGCGTTTCACCACGGTCGGGCTGTCGAAGCGCACTTCCGAGTCGAAGGCCGCTTCGAGCGAGCTTTCCGTCGTAACCTGCGCGGCGCCGCCGATGTGGAACGTACGCATCGTCAGCTGCGTACCCGGTTCGCCGATCGACTGCGCGGCGATGACGCCGACAGCTTCACCGACGTTGACGCGGGTGCCGCGAGCCAGGTCACGACCGTAGCAGGACGCGCACGTGCCGTTGCGGGTTTCGCAGGTCAGCACCGAGCGGACCAGAATGCGGTCGACGCCGGCCTTGTCGATCTTGGCGGCGACATCCTCGTCCAGATAGGTGTTGGCCGGCGCGATGATCGCGCCCGTCATCGGATGCTTGATGTCTTCCGCGGTCGTACGGCCCAGCGTCCGGTCGGCAAGCGAGACGATGACGTCCGCGCCTTCCATGACTGCCGCAAGGGTGATGCCCTTGTCGGTGCCGCAGTCTTCCTCGGTGATGATGCAGTCCTGCGCCACGTCGACGAGGCGACGCGTGAGGTAGCCCGAGTTCGCCGTCTTGAGCGCCGTGTCGGCAAGACCCTTACGCGCGCCGTGCGTCGAGTTGAAGTACTCGAGAACGGTGAGGCCCTCCTTGAAGTTCGACACGATCGGCGTCTCGATGATCTCACCCGACGGCTTGGCCATCAGGCCGCGCATGCCGGCGAGCTGCTTCATCTGGTTCTTCGAACCGCGAGCGCCCGAGTGGGCCATCATGAACACCGAGTTGGGTTCGCCAACGGTGGCGCCGGCGGCGTCCATCATGGCGTCGGCGACCTTGTCCGTACATGCGGACCAGGCGTCGACGACCTTATTGAACTTCTCGCCGCGCGTGATGAGACCGTCAGCGTACTGACGCTCGTACTCGTTCACCAGCTTGCGGGTGTCGGCGACCAGTTTGTCTTTCGACTTCGGAATGACCATATCGTCCTTGCCGAACGAGATGCCGGCCTTCGCCGCTTCCCGGAAGCCGAGAGCCATGACGCGGTCGCAGAAGATGACCGTCGCCTTCTGGCCGCAGTTCCGGTAGACGATGTCGATGAGCTTGCCGACGGCCTTCTTGGTCATCAGCTCGTTCGCGACGGTCGGATCCATGCCGTGTTCGCGCGGCAGGCAGTCAGCGATCATCATCCGACCCGGCGTTGTGCTGAACACCTTCGGAACGTCCTTGCCGTCCTCGTCCTTGGTGACAAAGCGCGCCTTGATGCGTGCGTGCAGCGTGACCTGGCCGGCCGCAAGCGCGTGCTCGATCTCAGCGAGGTCGGAGAACATCATCCCCTCGCCTTTCTCTTTCTCTCGTTCGATCGAGAGATAGTAGAGGCCGAGAACGATGTCCTGCGACGGCACGATGATCGGGCGGCCGTTGGCGGGCGACAGGATGTTGTTGGTCGACATCATCAGGACGCGCGCTTCCAGCTGCGCTTCAAGCGACAGCGGGACGTGCACGGCCATCTGGTCGCCGTCGAAGTCAGCGTTGAACGCGGCGCAGACCAGTGGGTGCAGCTGGATGGCCTTCCCCTCGATCAGCTTCGGCTCGAACGCCTGGATGCCCAGGCGGTGCAGCGTCGGCGCGCGGTTGAGCAGAACGGGGTGCTCGCGGATCACCTCTTCGAGGATGTCCCACACTTCCGGCTTCTCTTTCTCGACAAGCTTCTTCGCGGCCTTCACGGTTCCGGCGAGGCCTTTCGCGTCGAGGCGCGCGTAGATGAATGGCTTGAACAGTTCGAGCGCCATCTTCTTGGGCAGGCCACACTGGTGCAGCTTGAGTTCCGGGCCGACGACGATGACCGAACGGCCCGAATAGTCGACGCGCTTGCCGAGCAGGTTCTGGCGGAACCGGCCCTGCTTGCCCTTGAGCATGTCGGACAGCGACTTCAGCGGGCGCTTGTTGGTGCCCGTGATGACGCGGCCGCGGCGGCCGTTGTCGAACAGCGCGTCCACAGACTCCTGCAGCATCCGCTTTTCGTTGCGGATGATGATATCGGGAGCCCGCAGTTCCATGAGCCGCTTGAGGCGGTTGTTGCGGTTGATGACGCGGCGATAGAGGTCGTTGAGATCCGAGGTTGCGAAGCGGCCGCCGTCGAGCGGCACCAGCGGACGCAGATCCGGCGGGATGACCGGCACGATCGTGAGAACCATCCACTCCGGGCGGCAGCCCGAAGCGATGAAGCTCTCGACCAGCTTGAGGCGCTTGGCGATCTTCTTCGGCTTCAGTTCGCCGGTGGCTTCCGCCAGCTCGGCACGCAGGCGCTCGGCCTCGACTTCGAGGTCATAGCCCTTCAGCAGTTCACGGATCGCCTCGGCGCCGATGTGCGCCGTGAACGAGTCCTCGCCCAGCTGCTCCTGGTTCTGGACATACTCCTCCTCCGTGAGGAGCTGCTTTTCCTTGAGCGGCGTGAGACCCGGCTCGGTGACGATATAGCTTTCGAAGTAGAGCACGCGCTCCACGTCCTTCAGCGCCATGTCCAGCATCAGCGAGATGCGGGACGGCAGCGACTTCAGGAACCAGATGTGCGCAACCGGGGCCGCGAGCTCGATGTGGCCCATACGCTCGCGACGAACGCGGGCGAGCGTCACTTCAACGCCGCACTTCTCGCAGGTCACGCCGCGATACTTGATGCGCTTGTACTTGCCGCACAGGCACTCGTAGTCCTTGATCGGCCCGAAGATGCGGGCGCAGAACAGACCGTCACGCTCAGGCTTGAACGTGCGGTAGTTGATCGTCTCGGGCTTCTTGATCTCGCCCGAAGACCATTTGCGGATCTCTTCCGGGCTCGCGATCGCGATACGGATGGCCTCAAACGTCGGAACCGGCGTGTTGGGGCTGAACAGGTTGGTAATTTCCTGGCTCATCCTGATTTAGTCTCCCTCTTGGGGTGACCGTGGAGCCCTCGGGCTCCACGGATATTCATTGCGAAAGGCGTGACGGCGACAGCGGTTACGTGTCGGCGCCCTCCTCAGCTGGTTCGACTTCGCCTTCGAGCAGTTCGACGTTGAGGCCGAGCGAACGCATCTCTTTCACGAGCACGTTGAACGATTCGGGAATGCCGGCCTCGAACGTGTCGTCGCCGCGGACGATCGCCTCGTAGACCTTCGCACGGCCGGCCGTGTCGTCCGACTTGACCGTGAGCATCTCCTGAAGCGTGTACGCCGCTCCGTAGGCCTCGAGCGCCCACACTTCCATCTCGCCGAAGCGCTGGCCGCCGAACTGCGCCTTGCCGCCCAGCGGTTGCTGGGTGACGAGCGAGTACGGACCGGTCGAGCGGGCGTGGATCTTCTCGTCCACCAGGTGATGGAGCTTGAGCAGATACTTGTAGCCCACCGTGACTTTGCGGGTGAAACGCTCGCCCGTGCGACCGTCGTGCAGGTAGACCTGACCCGACGAGTCGAGACCCGCCTGCTTCAACATCGCAGCGATATCGTCCTCGTCGGCGCCGTCGAACACGGGGGTCGCCACCGGCACGCCCTTGGTGAGGTTGGAGGCGAGTTCCTCCAGCTCTTCCGTGGACTTCGGCAGTTCCTCGTTCTCGCCATAGGCGTCGCGCAGCGCTTTCTGGAGCGCCTTGCCATCCTTCGAGTGACGGTACTCCTTGAGGGCCGCGTCGATCATCTTGCCGATCCCGTTGCAGGCCCAGCCGAGGTGCGTCTCGAGGATCTGACCGACGTTCATGCGCGAAGGCACGCCCAGCGGGTTCAGGACGATGTCGACCGGCGTGCCATCATCCAGGTAAGGCATGTCTTCGAGCGGGTTGATCTTGGAGATAACCCCCTTGTTGCCGTGACGGCCGGCCATCTTGTCGCCC
This sequence comes from Hyphomonadaceae bacterium, assembly GCA_044224605.1. Lineage (GTDB taxonomy): Bacteria > Pseudomonadota > Alphaproteobacteria > Caulobacterales > Hyphomonadaceae > UBA7672. The sequence goes on along the minus strand of JBGAKC010000008.1, from coordinate 38,486 downwards.
GGCTGCAGCTTGCGCTTTACCGCGACGAACACCTTGACCACCTTCATGACGCCCGGCGGCAGGTCGTCGCCGCGCTGCACCTTCTCGATCTTGTCGGCGATGCGGGCTTCGATCAGGGCGACCGACTCGTCGTAGGACGACTTGAGGTCCTTCACCTGCTTCTCGACCGCGTCGTCGTCGACGCCGATCTTCCAGAGGTCGGCCGGCTGGAGTTCAGCCAGGTACTCTTCGGTGATGTCCGTCTTCTTGCCGCCGCGGGCGACGGCTTTCTGACCGACCAGCAGCGTGCGGAGACGCTTCAGGGCGTCGCGCTCGATGATGGCGATCTCGTCGTCCTTGTCGGTCATCAGCTGGTCGATCTGCTCGCGCTCGATCTGGAGCGCACGCTGGTCCTTGTCGACGCCGTGACGGTTGAAGACGCGCACTTCCACGACCGTGCCCGTCGCGCCCGGAGGCATACGGAGCGAGGTGTCGCGGACGTCCGAGGCCTTCTCGCCGAAGATGGCGCGGAGGAGCTTCTCTTCCGGCGTCATGGGCGACTCGCCCTTCGGCGTCACTTTACCAACGAGGATGTCGCCAGCCGCCACTTCGGCGCCGACGGCCACGATGCCCGCTTCGTCGAGGTTGCGCAGGGCTTCCTCGCCGACGTTCGGGATGTCGCGCGTGATCTCTTCCGGCCCGAGCTTGGTGTCGCGGGCGGCGATCTCGAACTCCTCGATGTGGATCGAGGTGAACACGTCGTCGCGCACAATGCGCTCGGAGATCAGGATCGAGTCCTCGAAGTTGTAACCGTTCCACGGCATGAACGCGACGAGCACGTTCCGGCCGAGCGCCAGTTCGCCGAGGTCCGTCGATGGACCGTCAGCGATGATGTCGCCCTTGGAGACCTTGTCGCCGACCTTCACGATCGGGCGCTGGTTGATGCACGAGTTCTGGTTCGAGCGCTGGTACTTCGACAGGCGGTAGATATCGACGCCCGACTTGGAGCCTTCCAGCTCTTCCGTCGCGCGCACGACGATACGCGTCGCATCCACCTGCTCGATGACGCCGCTGCGGCGAGCCGCAACAGCCGCGCGGCTGTCACGCGCCACGACCGCTTCGAGACCGGTGCCGACCAGCGGGGCTTCCGTCTGGATCAGCGGCACGGCCTGACGTTGCATGTTCGAGCCCATCAGCGCGCGGTTGGCGTCATCGTTCTCGAGGAACGGGATGAGCGCCGCGGCGACCGACACGACCTGCTTCGGAGACACGTCGATGTATTCGACGCCTTCCTTGGCGACGAGCATGGCGTCGCGGGCCGGACCGACGCGGGCGTTGACGAACTCGTTCGTCAGCAGGCCCTTGTTGTCCATCTTCGCGTTCGCCTGGGCGATCGCATAGCGCTGCTCTTCCATGGCCGAGAGGTACTTCACCTCGTTGGTCAGCTTGCCGTCCTTCACCTTCCGGTACGGGCTCTCGATGAAGCCGTACTTGTTGATGCGGGCGTGCGTGGCCAGCGAGTTGATGAGGCCGATGTTCGGGCCTTCCGGCGTTTCGATCGGGCAGATGCGGCCGTAATGCGTGGGGTGCACGTCGCGCACCTCGAAGCCGGCGCGCTCGCGCGTCAGACCGCCCGGTCCAAGCGCCGAGAGACGGCGCTTGTGAGTGATCTCGGAGAGCGGGTTCGTCTGGTCCATGAACTGCGAAAGCTGCGAGGAGCCGAAGAACTCGCGCACGGCCGCCACCACCGGCTTCGCGTTGATCAGGTCGTGCGGCATGACGGTGTCGATATCGACCGAAGACATGCGTTCCTTGATGGCGCGCTCCATGCGCACCAGACCAACCCGGAAGGAGTTTTCCAGGAGTTCGCCCACCGAACGGACGCGGCGGTTGCCGAGGTTGTCGATGTCGTCGACTTCGCCCTTGCCGTCCTTGAGGTCGAGCACGGTGCGCATCACGGCGACGATGTCTTCCTCGCGGAGCGTGCGCTGCGTGTCCGGCGCGTCGAGGCCGAGGCGCATGTTCATCTTCACGCGGCCGACGGCCGAGAGGTCATAGCGTTCGCGATCGAAGAACAGCTGGTTGAACAGCGCTTCGCCGGCTTCCAGCGTCGGCGGTTCGCCGGGGCGCATCACGCGATAAATATCCGACAACGCGTCGACGCGCGACGTCGCCTTGTCAGCCTTCAGCGTGTTGCGCAGCCACGGGCCGCGCGCGTTGTCGCCATCCGTGTCGAGAAGCTGGATCGACTTGACCTTGGCGTCGCGTAGTGCGGCCACGGTCTCTTCGGTCAGCTCGTCGCCGGCTTCGGCGTAGATCTCGCCGGTGGCGGCGTTGATCACGTCCTCGCCGATGAACTTGCCTTCCAGGAAGGTCGAGGGAACCAGGATGTCCTGCAGGCCGTCAGCTTCGGCCTTCTTGGCCTTGACCGGCGTGATCTTCTTGCCGGCCGGGAAGACGACCTTGCCGGTCTTCTTGTCGACCAGTTCGAATTCCGGACGCGCGCCTTTCCAGCGGTCAGCCGAAAAGCCCGTGACCCAGCCGGCCTTGTCGAGCTTGTAGGTCACCTTGTTGTAGAAGGTGTCCATGATCTTGGCGCCGGAATAGTTCAGCGCCTGCAGCAGCACCGTGGCCGGCAGCTTGCGTTTGCGGTCGATGCGGACGTGCAGGATGTCCTTGGCGTCGAACTCGAAGTCGAGCCACGAGCCGCGGTACGGGATCACGCGCGCCGCGAACAGCAGCTTGCCCGACGCGTGCGTCTTGCCTTTGTCGTGGTCGAAGAAGACGCCCGGCGAGCGGTGCATCTGGGAGACGATGACGCGCTCGGTGCCGTTGATGATGAAGGTGCCCTTGTCCGTCATCAGCGGGATGTCGCCGAGATAGACGTCCTGCTCCTTGATGTCCTTGATCGACTTCGCGCCGGTCTCTTCGTCCGTCTCGAACACGATCAGGCGCAGTTTCACTTTCAGGGGCGCAGCGAAGTTGAGGTCGCGCTGCATGCACTCCTGGACGTCGAACTTGGGCTGCTCGAATTCATAGGAGATGTATTCAAGGGTCGCGCGATCAGAGAAGTCCTTGATCGGGAACACCGACTTGAACACGGCTTCCAGGCCGTCCGCCTCTCGCTTCTCGGCGGGCGTGTGCATCTGGAGGAATTGTTCGTAGGAGGCGCGCTGAACCTCGATGAGGTTCGGCATAGTCACTGTTTCTGAGATTTCACCGTAGGATTTCCGAATACGCTTTTTCGCTGTGAACGACAGAGCCATCTCTTGGTCATCTCGTCTTTTGTGGGCCGCAGCTTCCACCCCCAGGCCTGGGATGGCGCCGTTGGACCGTTAGTATCCGGTGCGCGACCGGCGGCGGAGAAAACTCCGCCGCCGTAACACTAACTCAGTCGTCAACCCCCTCCCCTCGCGCAGAGGAGAGAGCCGCCGTGGCGTCGGTCGATTACTTGATCTCGACCTTGGCGCCGGTTTCTTCGAGCTTCTTCTTGATGGTCTCGGCCTCTTCCTTGGTGACGCCCTCTTTGACGGGCTTCGGAGCGGCTTCGACCAGGTCTTTCGCTTCTTTCAGGCCGAGGCTCGGCACGACTTCGCGAACGACTTTGATCACGTTGATCTTCTTGTCGCCGGCATCCTTCAGGATGACGGAGAATTCGGTCTGGGCTTCGGCGGCCGGAGCAGCAGCGCCGCCAGCGGCGGGGCCGGCAGCGACGGCGACCGGAGCAGCAGCCGAAACGCCCCACTTGTCTTCAAGCAGTTTGGCGAGTTCGGCGGCTTCGAGGACGGTCAGACCGGACAGGTCCTCGACGATTTTTTCCAGTTTCGACATTTCAGGTTTTCCTTGATGAGTTCGGGTGTGTGACTTCGAATTTCACGCTTGGGAGCAGGTCCTAGGCGGCGTCCTTGTTGGCGTAGGCGCCAACGACGCGAGCGAGTTGCGCAGCAGGGGCCGCAATGACGCCAGCGACCTTGGTCGCCGGAGCCTGGATGAGGCCGATGATCTTGCCGCGGAGCTGATCCAGGGACGGCAGCGTGGCCAGAGCCTTGACGCCGTTCTGATCGAGCACCTGATCGCCCATGAGCGCGCCGATGAGAACGAGCTTCTCGTTCCCCTTGGCGTACTCCGCCACGACTTTCGAGGCTGCTACCGGATCGGGAGAGAAGGCGATCGCCACGGGGCCAGTAAACATGGCTCCCGCTGCTTCGCCGCCCTTGCCGTCCAGAGCGATCTTCGCAAGCCGGTTCTTGATGACCTTCAGATTCGCGCCTTCGCCTTTCAGCTTCGAGCGCAGATCCGTGAGCTCCGCCACGGTCAATCCGGAATACTGCGTGACAACGATCACGCCGGCGTCGGCGAAGACCTTCTTGTAGGCCTCCAGCGCCACCGCTTTTCCAGCTTTATCCATATGCGGTCTCCAGGTTGGACAACCGGACAATCCCGATCGCCCCAGGAAGCGCACGCAGGACCCGCGGCCGTTTCACCCTTCCTCCCGAACCGAAGCCATGAGAGGCTACCGGCCGGTCCGGAGAGGGCTCGTGGTCCGCATGACCAACGTGCCCCCGTCCCGAGGCGGAAACGAACTCAAGGGTGTCGTCGTTAGCGATCACGCCAACTACGCACCCTGTCCCGTCACACCCCGTCTCATGCAGGAAATTGAGGAGCAAAACCAGATAGTTAGCTGGTTTGTATGCTTGCTCCACCTGCAATCTTGGACGAGAAACGGCAGGCCCGAATTAACGAATCTGCCGCTCAGGGGGCTCCTATAGCCGCCCACCAGCTTTGTTGCAAGCGAGCTCTTGCTTTTTTCCCAAATGCTGATCCGGCCAATCAAAATGGCCCGAAATCGACGGGCAACTGTCCCTGAGCGCACGGAAATGGGGAAAACCGCGCCCGGGTTCAAGATATCTGACCCGGCCGTTGGACACCAATGGCGCTCCGCCCTACGAACTTCTTCAGGGTGGCGAGGATCAGGACGACCATGACATACGCAGGTGGTTGCCATTGCGGTGCGGTTCGCTACGAACTTGAGGGGCCGCCGAACGACGTGGCCCTCTGCCACTGCACGGACTGCAGAAAGAACGCAGGCGCGCCCGTAATGGCCTGGGCCGGCTACGACGCCGACAAGTTCCGTGTCACGAAGGGTGCGCCGAAGATCTTTCGCATGTCGCCTGTTTCCGAACGCCAGTTTTGCGGAGACTGTGGAGCCGGCCTCACTTACGCCAATTCGGAAATGCTGCCCGGCAAGATCGAGGTCCAGTCCTGCACCCTCGACGATCCCGAAGCGATGCCGCCGCAGATCCACATCCAGATCGCCGAACGGCTGAGCTGGATGCATCCCACGTACAAACTGCCTGAAATCGATCGCTTCCCGGACTAATTCACACCCGCAAGCTTCAGTCCGTCGCGATAGAGCTGTCGGTGTTCAGGCTTGCGGAAATTGGTCAGCCGCTCGCGCATGTCGATATGGCTCAGCGCCTTGTAGCGTTCGGCCGAGGCCTGCGCGGCCTCGACCTGCCCGAGATGGCCCTGCGCAGAAACCAGCAGCGCGTAGTTCATCGACACGGCAGGCTCCAGCTGGATCACTTCCTTGATCAGTCGCGACGCCTCAGCGAACTCGCCCTTGGCGAACCGGGAAAAGGCGATGCCGCCAAGATGAAACCGGCGATCCGTCGAATTGGGATCGAGCCGCATGCTGGTCTCGAGATGGGTGATGGCGGTGTCCGGATCGCCGATCGACATGTGCAGCCATCCGCTCATCATCCATCCCTGCGCCGAGCCGGGATTGATCGCGATACAGCGGTTGGCTAGCGCCAGCGCCGTTTCGGCATCCTCCTGCAGGGCGAGATATGCGCCCACCACCCATGAGAGAACGTCAGCATCGTCTCCCGCCGTCAGCCGCACGGCCTGCTGCGCAAGATCAATCGCGATGGCCCTGTGCTGCTCGAAGTCCTGCGCCCATTGCGAAACCACGATCTGGCCATGGGCGTAGGCCGCCACGGCCATCGCCTGCGCATACTTCGGGTCCTGTGCGATCGCGCGATCAAGCAGCTCAATGCAGGCGAGCACCTTGTCCTTCTCGAAGGTATCCAGCAGCGCTATCGCGCGCAGGTAGAGATCATATGAACCTGCATCCGCCGTCGGCCGCCGCTCCGCGCGCCGGATCTCGGCGTCCAGCACCGCAGGCTCGATCTTCCCGGCTACTTTCAGCGCCACGCGATCCTGCAGCTCGAAAATGCCGTCCACCGATCCGTCATACCGTTCGGCGCAGACCTGGGAGCCGTCGGCCACGTCCACCATGTTCACGGCGATGCGAATGGTGCCGCCGGCCTTGCGCACACTCCCTTGCAAAACGTAGCGCACGCCGAGCTGGCGCCCCACGGCCTGCACATCGACTTTCCCGGTCATCTGCTGCGTCGAGGTCGAGGCGATCACGAAGATCGAGCGGATGCGAGAGAGCGCCGTCGTGATCTCCTGCGTCATCCCGTCGGCGAAGTAGGCCTGCTCGGCGTCGTTGCTCAGATTGGCCAGCGGCAGAACCGCGAGCGACGGCCGTTCGCCCCGCTCATTGCGCACCACACCCGCCGGCGGCTCCCGTCGCGGCTGCGGCGCGCCACCCTCCAAGAAGCGACGCACATCCGCCACGAAGGCCAGCCAGGCACGATCGTCGCTCTCCCCGCGCCAGTGACTAAGGTCGGCCGTTTGCGTCAGCTCGAACATGATCGGCCGCTCGCACGCCTCGATCATGCAGGGAACCAGAGTGCCCAGCCTGTCCGCCAGCGTCGCCTCGGATTTCACCCACCGCGAGGCCACCGAGCGCGGCGACCAAAGCACCACGACAGCCTTCGCCGCACGCAGCGCGGCTTCCGTCGCCTCGTCATAGGCCTCACCGGAGCGCAGACCGACGTCCCACCACACATCCAGCGCCTCAGCGCGGAAAGCATCCGCAAACCGCCGGGCGATGTCCTGATCGTTACGGCTGTAGGAGATGAAGATATCCGGCAGGTGCAGACCCCGTTCGATCTTCAAAATGCTACAGCCGACGAGACCTCGCGTCGACAAGGTGAAAGCAAAAGGCCTGCGTCTGCGCGATGCCCGTCACGCCGGCCGCGGCGCCGCCTCCAGCACCTCGACCAGTAGCGCCAGCGTCGCCTCGGCAAACAGCCACATGTTCTCGACCCGGTCCTCGAGTCCGGTTTCCAGCGTCCGCACGACGCGCACAGGCCCCGCCACGGCCATGCACGTGTGCCCCGAGGCATCGCCATACACATTGCCGCCGGGCCCCGCCGCGCCGGTTTCCGACAATCCCCAGGTTACCCCGCCATGCCGCTGGCGGATCGCTTCGGCCAGCATCTCGGCATAGGGCTCTGAGCTGGAGCGGATCCCCCTCGCCCGCATCTCGTCGACCGAGATGCCGGCAAGGCCGGTGATCGAGCGTTTCGAGTAGGTGATCGCCCCGCCTGCGAAATAGGCCGATGCGCCCGGCACGGCGAGCAGGCTCGCCGAGATCAACCCGCCCGCCGAAGTCTCGCCGACCGCAATCTTCTCCCCGCGCGCCTTCAGCAACGCCCCCGCGCGCTCGCCCATTTTGTAGATATCGCGCATGCCTGCCTCGCGTTCTTGCCAAGCCAATGTGCGCATGCCGCGCTGAAATGACAAAGGCCGGCGGATCGCCTCCGCCGGCCTTCGCATGTTCAGTCGTCAGACGGGCTTACTGGGCCGGCGTCTGCGCAATGTCGGTCACGTCGATCGAGACGCCCGGGCCCATCGTCGAGGAGATCGCGATCTTCTTGACGTAGGTGCCTTTTGCGCCCGACGGACGCGCGCGCACGAGAGCGCCCACGAACGCGCGGACGTTCCTCTCGATGTCAGCTTCCGTGAACGAGGCCTTGCCGACGCCGGCCTGGATGATGCCGGTCTTCTCGGCGCGGAACTCGACCGAGCCGCCCTTCGCATCCTTCACAGCCTGCGCGACGTTCGGGGTCACCGTGCCGACTTTCGGGTTCGGCATCATGCCCTTCGGGCCGAGCACCTTACCGAGACGGCCGACCAGACCCATCATGTCCGGCGTGGCGATGACGCGGTCGAAGTCGACCTTGCCGCCATTGACCGTTTCGAACAGGTCTTCCGCGCCCACGATGTCGGCGCCAGCGGCTTTCGCCTCTTCCGCCTTCTTGTCGCGCGCGAACACGGCGACACGCACCGTGCGGCCCGTTCCGGCCGGCAGGCTGACGACGCCGCGGACGTTCTGGTCCGCCTGTTTGGGGTCGATGCCGAGGTTTACGGCGATCTCGATCGTCTCGTCGAACTTCGCTTTCGCGTTGCCTTTCACGATCTTCACAGCGTCAGCAACCTTGTAGACCTTGGTCGGGTCGACGTTTTTGCGGATCGCAGTCGTACGTTTTCCGAGCGCCATGTGATTAAGCCCCCGTCACTTGCAGGCCCATCGCACGGGCAGAGCCGGCGATGATTTTCGCGCCCTGGTCGATGTCGTTGGTGTTCAGGTCTTTCAGCTTCTTCTTCGCGATCTCGCGGCACTGGTCCATCGTGACCGTACCCGCCGAGTCACGGCCCGGCGTCTTCGAGCCGGACTGGATCTTCGCAGCCTGCTTGAGCAGGTAGGACGCCGGCGGCGTCTTGATCTCGAAGGTGAACGACTTGTCCTGGTAATACGTAATCACCACGGGAAGGGGCGTCCCCTTCTGTTCCTGCGCGGTGCGTGCGTTGAACGCCTTGCAGAATTCCATGATGTTGATGCCGCGCTGACCGAGAGCGGGGCCGATTGGCGGAGACGGGTTAGCGGCTCCGGCCGGGACCTGAAGCTTCAGGCTCCCGAGTAGTTTCTTCGCCATGTTTCCCTCACGAGCGAATAACGACCTTCAGACTTCGGCGAATGCCGAACCCCTCCAGCCTGGGAATGCGTGGTACGGCGGCTAACCTTCCACGCGCTTGCGGGGTGCATGCACCCCAGTCTGCGATCAGACCTTCTCGACCTGACCGTAGTCCAGATCGACCGGGGTGGCCCGGCCGAAAATCGAAACAGTAACCTTCAGGCGGCCCGTGACCTCGTCGATCGAGTCCACTGCGCCTTCGAACGAGGCGAACGGGCCTTCCGTAACCTTGACCTTCTCGCCGATCTCGAACTGCATCTTCGGACGAGCACGCTCGATCGTGCCGGACTCGACCTTGCCAAGGATGCGGTCCACTTCCGCCTGCGGCACCGGCAAGGGCTTCTTGCCGCCCTCAGCGCCCAGGAAGCCGGTGACCTTTGGCGTGTTCTTGACGAGGTGGTAAGCCTCGTCCGTCATCTTCATCTTAACGAGCACGTAGCCCGGCATGTGCCGCCGCTCGACCGTGCGCTTGCGGCCGCGGACGATCTCGACGACTTCCTCGGTCGGGACCTCGATCTCCTCGATGAGGTCGCTAAGACCCTGCATGTCCGCCTGTTCGCGAATGGTCGAGGCGACCTTCTTCTCGAAGTTCGAATAGGCGTGGACGATGTACCAGCGCGCGTCAGCCATCAGTGCTGGATCCCCGTCGCGCCCCAGACGCCCAGTTTCACCAGGTTGTCCGTGGCATAGAAGAAAATTGCCGCCACAACGACCATGATCACGACCATGAGGGAGGCGACCTGCGTCTCGCGGAAAGTCGTCCAGGTCACCTTGCGGGCTTCCTGCTGCACCTGCTTCAGGAACGTGATCGGTCCGACCCGCTTTTTCGGCGGAGCGTTGGAGGTCGTCTCGGAAGTTCCGGTTGGCGTTTTCATGACATTCTGGGGTTTGAGCGGGACCGTCTAAGCCAAAGGGGCCTTGCAGTCCATGGGTTTTGTGGGACGCGGCAAACAGTCAGCGGTGGATAGGGATTTGGGCTGGGAATCCCGGATTTTAAGGGGTTTCCGGGCCGCACCGGCCCGGTTACCCCGGCTTGTTCACCAATTCCCTAGATCGGAATCCACTTCGGCCGGAATACCTTCAGCCACACCGCCATGATCCAGCGGGCGACGATAACCGCCGTGAAGAATGACGTGATGACGCCGATTACAAGGGTCAGGGCGAACCCGCGAACGGGTCCCGAACCGAGGTTGAACATGACCAGCGCCGCCACAACGTGTGTGACGTTGGCGTCGATGATGGTCGCCATCGCGTGCTCGTAGCCCGCCTCGACCGAGGTGATCACTGATCGACCGTTCCGCTTCTCCTCGCGTATCCGCTCGAAGATCAGCACGTTGTAGTCAACGGCCATGCCCATGGTCAGCAGGATGCCTGCGATACCCGGCAGGGTCAGCGTCGCCCCGAAGAACGACAGCACGCCGATCATCAGCACCATGTTGAGCAGCAGCGCGATGACCGAGAACACGCCCAGCAGGCCGTAGGCCGCGATCATAAACAGGGCGACGAGGCCCACGCCCACGACCGACGCCGTCACGCCCGCGCGGATCGAGTCCTGCCCTAGGCTCGCATCGACAACGCGCCGCTCCGCCACCTTCAGCTTGGCTGGCAGCGCACCCGAACGCAGCACCACAGCCGTCTGTTCGGCTTCCGCGATCGTGAAGTTGCCGACGATACGGCCGCTGCCGCCCGTGATCGGGCTTTCGATGTTCGGCGCCGACACGATGCGGTTGTCCAGCACGATCGCGAACGGCGTTCCAACATGATCGCGCGTCGTGTCGCCGAAGCGCTTGGCGCCCGCCGGATGCAGCTGGAAGTTGATGCTCGGCCGGTTGCGTTCGTCGAATGACTGACTGGCGCCTGAAAGGTCTGCGCCGGAGATGATCGGATCGAGAAAGATCACCTGCGGCTGGCCACCCTGGCTGTCGTCAGGCAGCGCGACGCGGTTGTTGCGAGGAACGCCGACCGTGTATTCGCTGGGATTGGCGCCAACATCGACGAGGTTGAACGTCAGCACGCCAGTTTTGGTCAGCGTGGCAATCAGCGTATCCATCTGTGCCGGATTCAGGCCCGGCACCTCGACCAGAACGCGGCTGTCGCCCTGTTTCTGGATGTTTGGTTCAACGAGGCCCGAATTGTCCGCGCGGCGCCGGACGGCCTCAATAGAGCTCGCCAGCGCGTCATTCTGAAGCTTCTGGAAATGCTGCTCGGTGAAGCGCAGTTCGATGGCGCCGTCAGCGCGCTGCGTGATCGCATAATAATCCGTCTGCCCGATTGCGCCCGCTGGCGGCTTCGCCAGTTGCTTCAGGCGCGCAATGGCTGTCTGCGCATCTTCCGGGTTGCGCAGCTTCACCACGATGGCGTCGCCTTCGGGGTTGCGGCTGACCACGGGGATCAACGGCGTCTCGCGCAACTTCTCGCCCACCGCCCTGTTGACGTTACGCAGCTCGTTCTGCCGCAGCTCAACCGGATCGACCTCAAGCAGGATCGAAGCCCCGCCCTTCAGGTCGAGACCGAGGTTGAGCGGCTTGACCGGCAGCCAGCCGAGATATTGCGCACGCTGTTCTTCGGTCAGCACGTTCGGCGCAGCGCAGAGCAGGCCGATGAACAGCGTCCCGAGAACGAGTACGACTTTCCAGAGCGGAAAACGCAGAAGCATGGACGATCAGCTTGCCTTGGAGTCGTTCGCCGGCGCCGGGGCCGACGGGTTCTTCACTTCGACGATCATGGCGCGCACGATGCGCAGCTTGCCGCCTTCGCCCGTGTCGATGGTGACTTCATTGTCGTCCATCTTGAAGATGCGGCCGATGATGCCGCCCTGGGTGATGACGGTGTCGCCCTTCTTCATCTGCGACAGCATCTCGCGATGCTTCTTCATGCGGTTGTTCTGCGGACGGATCAGCAGGAAGTAGAAGATCACGATCATGCCGATCGGCAGCAGCAGGGCCTGCAGCAGGTCCGGCCCGGCTCCACCGCCGGCAGCCGGCGCAGCCGCGGCAGGCGCTGCAGCCTGCTGGAAGAACATGAGGATCGGCGACATCGGCTCTCCGTGGGAATCTCTGAACGCTCCCGCCGGACAGGGGGAGCTTATGGCGGCGGGACTATATCGGGAGGGGGTCCCTTGGCAATGCGCGGAAATGTTCGCGTTTTCGCGAGTTGCAGCGCCCGGCAGCCATCAACAGGCGAAATGCCCGTTACCCCGTCAATGGCGGCAGGTGCTGGGTTGGATCGACCGGTTCCTTGCCTTTGCGCAGCTCGAAATGCACCTGTGGCGAGGAGGCGTTCCCGGTCGCGCCGGCCGAGGCTATCGGCTGGCCTTGCTTGACCAGATCGCCCTCCTTCACCAGCAGGGCGTCGGAATGGGCATAGGCCGTGACCCAGCCGCCAGGATGGCGGATCAGCACAAGATTGCCGAACCCGGCAAGCTCGTTGCCCGCGTAAACCACCTCGCCGCCTGCAGCCGCCCGTACTTCCGCGCCCTTGGTCGCTGAGATGTTCACACCGTCATTGCGGCCGCCGTCAGCGCCCGGCCCATAGCCCTTCAGCACCTCGCCCGACACCGGCCAGATGAAGTCGCGGCCGCCAGCTGGCGTTGTATACTTAGGCGCTGCCGGTGGGGAGGCAGCAGCCCGCACGACCGGCGGCTTGGGCTCGGCCTTCACCGCACTCGTCGCATCCGTCCCCGCAGTCAGCGAGATCGGCTTTTCATCAACCGGAACCACGACCGGCGCCTTCACATCTGGCGCCTTGGCAAGCTGAACCGGCGGCGGCGCAGCCTTCGCAACGACCACCGGCGCCAGCGGCTTCACCGCCTCGCGCTGCTGCTCGCGCGCCAGCGGCGGCAGCACCAGCTCATCGCCCGGATAGACCGTCCAAGGCCGCTGCATCTCGTTCAACAGCGCCAGCGAACGCGTATCCACATTGTAACGCCGCGAAACCGAGTAGAGCGTCTCCCCCTTCTCGACCACGTGTACATTCGGCGGCGGCAGGAACACCGTGTCGCCAGCACTCAGCGCATAGGGCGGCTCCAGCGCGTTGGTCTCGATCAGCGCCCGCATGTTCACCGAATACCGGCGCGAAATATCGTACAGCGTATCCTTTGGCTGCACCTCGATGGCGCGCGCCGACGGGTTGTCCCGCGCCTGCCTCAGCTTGCCGCCCGGCCGTATCCCGGCCTGCGGCTGCATCGCCTTGGCTTCCTCGATCGCGCTCGTCCCTGTCGGCGACACGCCGACATCGACCACGCGCTTCACCACCACGTCGGACGGCGCAACCATCGCCTGCGGCGGCGCGATCGGCGCAACGGCCTGCGGCTGCTGCACGGCAGGCGCGGGCGCATATGTCCCCGGCACGCGTGGCGAGGATCCACGGAAATCGATCGGCGCGGGGCCCGTCGGCCCCGACGGGTTCGACGCGCACGCCCCCAGTCCCGCGGCGGCAGCGGTGGCCAGCAGAACAGCGCGCATGGGATCAGCTTTCGCCAAGACGGCTCCCGGGCAAACGAGCCTGGAGACTGCCCCAATCATGGTTTCCGGAAGCTGAAGAGCCCAGTTCTACAGGCGTTTTCCTACAGTTGGCGCGCCACGCCCGGCTCCAGCGGCGCAAAACGGCCTTTTGCAACCACGCTTTCGCGCATCGACCCGTCCGCCAGCTTCTCCAGCCGTACCACCAGCGCCTGCCCGCCCCGCTCCACCGGCAGCACCGCGACGCCCCCCGGCGCCAGCTGCCGCGCCAGCTCATCCGGCAATCCCGGAACCGACCCCATCAGCAGGATCCGGTCGAACGGCGCCGCCTCGGGCCATCCCAGCAGCCCGTCCGACATCCTCACTTCCACCCGCGAGGAAACGCCCAACACTTCGAGCGTCTGCCGCGCCCGCTCCACCAGCGTCCTGTACCGGTCCACCGAATAGACCCGCCGCGCCAGGCGGCTCATCACCGCCGCCGCATAGCCGGTCCCCGTCCCCACTTCGAGCACGGTATGCGTCCGCTCCAGCCCCAGCGCCTGGAGCATCTCGCCCACCGTCACCGGCCGCGTCATCGTCTGCCCGCAATCGATCGGCAGCTCGACATTCTCCCATGCGCTCTCCGCGAACGGTCGCGGTGCAAAGATATCCCGCGGCGTCTTCTCCATCGCCTCGGTCAGCAGGTGCTCCGTCACCCCCGCCTGCCGGAGCGCCAGCACCAGTCGCGCCGCCTGGAACCGCGGATCTTCGGCCATCAGCCCTCGACCTTCAGCGACTTCGCCAGCTCCGGCCGGAACTCGTGGTGCGTCATGTCAATGTGCAGCGGCGTCACCGACACCCACCCCTCATAGATCGCCCGCAGGTCTGTGCCCTCGTCCGGCCGCGACGGCTTCGAGCTGTACCCGATCCAGTAGTAATCCGCCCCGCGCAGGTCGGTCCGCTTCTCCAGCGTCGAGATCGCCTCGTCGCGAAAGCCCTGCCGCGTCACCTCCACACCCTTCACGTCTCCCGGCAACAGATCCGGAAAGTTCACATTGATCACGCAGTTCTTCGGCCACCCGCTCTTCAGCAGCGCCTTCAGAACCCTCGGCCCCCACACCTTCCCCGTCTCCCACGGGATCGGCTCGCCGCGCCGGAAGTTCCGCGCCTGGCTGAAGGCTATTGAGGGGATACCGAGGTGCATCCCCTCGATCGCCGCCGCTACCGTGCCCGACTGGCTGGTATCCTCCGCGATGTTCTGCCCGCGATTGACGCCCGACAGGATCAGGTCCGGCGGATGGCTGCTCAGGATATCCTTCACCCCCAGCAGCACCGCATCCGCAGGCGTCCCCTGCACGGCATACCGCCTCGGCGCCTCTTCCCGCACCCGCACCGGCGCATTCAGCGTGATCGCCCGCGCCTTGCCCGACTGCTCTTCGTGCGGCGCAACGATCCACACATCGTCGCTCACCGACCGCGCAATCTCCTCCAGCACCGTCAGCCCCGGAGCAAACACGCCGTCATCGTTGGAAAGCAGGATACGCATCGGGCCTCGCGAACTCACGGGCCGGTTATGGCCCCTGCGCGCCCGAATGCAACTAGACTGGCTTGTGCGACCGAACCTTGAACGCCAGCCCGACCATCAGCAGACCAAAGGCAATCGCCCAGATTCCCAGCGCCCAGATCAGCGCCAGCGCGCCCACCAGCGGCGAGGCAATCAGCACGATCCCCAGCAACACCGAAATGATCCCCGCCGCGATCAGCATCCACTCATTCGGGATCACCTTCCGCAACCGGACCGCCGCCATGATCTCCACCAGCCCGCGCACGATCGACCAGACACCGATGATCATCACCAGCGCCAGCGCCGTCAGCCCCGGCCAGATGAACGCCATCACGCCCGCGGCCACGCTGAAAAGTCCCGACAACAGCTGCCACCAGCGTTCGCCGCTATGGCTGCCGAACACGGCAATGATCGAGAAAATTCCATCCACCAGGACGTAGGCGCCATAGACAATCACAAGCGCAAGAATGCTGTTCGTCGGCCAAGCCATCGCCACCGCACCGAACACGATCGCGGCGAGCCCGCGGATCATCAGCGCCCACCAAGCCAGTTTCCACAGCTTCTCGATGGGAGAATCCACGCCGTCATTTGTTGCAGTGGTCATGGCAAGCTCGCTATCTGGCGGCACAATCTGCCACGGGCGCGAACGCCGCCCTTGATCCAGCGCAACACCATCGCCGGGACCGGCCGCCTGCGATCAGTCTAGTCCCGCATCCGCCGCCTTTCCAGCGGGCCGCCGCCTACGCGATATGCACCCGCTCCAGCGCCGTGAACGGTTCGATGTCGTCATCGAACCCCATCTCGTCATGCCGGAACCCGGTCACTTCCGCCGCAAGATCAAGCGGCAGATCGAACAGGAGATCGCCCGCATCGCCCTCGGCCTGCACGGCCGCAGCCTCGTGCTTCAACTCCTCGAACATATCCGGAAGCTGCCCCTCGACCTCGAGCGTATCCCCGCCTTCGCTGCCGTCGTGCGACACCGACCAGACCTGTTTCCCGTCGCGCCATTCCGTCGCCAGCGAGTTGGCCGATCCCTCGTGCACCACGCACGCCACCAGCCTTCCGCCCGCCGACCACGCCGCCAGTTTACCGGCCTCCAGCAGCGACACATCGCTCGTCACGACGACATACCATCCGCCCGCCAGGTCGCCGCCCGAATGCTCTTCCTCGAAATACTCGTCGACCTCGCCCGTATCCTCGAAACCGGCGCGCTCGAGGAACGCGTCCTTGTCGACGCCCTGCACCGCGAACCAAGCCAGCGAGAAACTCATCAGCAAGAACCCCTCAGACGTGCACGAATTCGGTCAGGATCCACTCGTCGCCATCGCAGACGGCCGTGCAATTCGGTTCGTCCAGCCTCGCCTAACATTGGGCCGTCAGCCCATCGAGACCTTTCGGCATGCCAACGCAGTTGCCGATGCAATCGGTCGGAACCGCGCAAACCTTGTCGCCATCAGTGAGCGGCTTCGCCTCGATCCAGCACCGGTAACCGTCCGGTTCGCGCCCGCTGGGTTCCAGCGATGCTAACAGACTGCCATGGAACGGCCCCCACCGCTTGCCCGCCGCCTCACAGCTGGCTTTGTTGGCGAAATACGGCCTCCCCGGAAATCGCTTGAGTGTCCTGCCGAATTTCGCCTGTTCGATGTCGCCGTATAGATAAGCCACCGTGATATCCGGCGGCGCCAGCCGGGTTTGCGAGGCTGGTTCGCCACAACCCGCATCCACAAGCACAAATCCCGCGAGTAGCCCCAACCCGCGCAAACTCAGCCCCCAATCACCTCAAGCCCGCCCATGTAGGGCACGAGCGCCTTCGGTACACGCACCTTGCCGTCTTCCTCCTGGTAGTTCTCCAGGATCGCCACCAGCGTCCGCCCCACGGCGAGGCCCGAGCCGTTCAACGTGTGCACGAACTCAGGCTTAGGCTTGGGATTGTCCGCACTCGGCGCCTCGCGATAGCGCGCATCCATCCGCCGCGCCTGGAAATCGCCGCAGTTCGAGCACGACGAGATTTCCCGATACGTATTCTGCGACGGCAGCCACACTTCGAGGTCATACGTCTTCTTCGCGCCGAACCCCATGTCGCCCGTGCACAGCATCACAGTCCGATACGGCAGCTCCAGCCGCTCGAGGATGCCCTCCGCGCACCGCGTCATCCGCTCATGCTCGACCTGTGAGTCCTCCGGCTTGGTGATCGACACCAGCTCCACCTTGATAAACTGATGCATCCGGATCATGCCCTTGGTATCGCGCCCCGCGCTTCCCGCCTCCGATCGGAAACACGGCGTCGCGGCCGTCATGCGCGAAGGAAGGCTCGCCGCGTCCACAATCTGCTCACGATAGATGTTGGTGAGCGAAACTTCGGCCGTGGGGATCAGCCAGTGGCCGGTGTTCGTGCGAAAAAGGTCCTCCGTGAACTTTGGAAGTTGGCCGGTGCCATAGGCCGCCTCGTCGCGCACCATCAACGGGGCTGCATGCTCGACATAACCATTCTCGCCTGTCTGCACGTCGAGCATAAACCCCGCCAGCGCCCGCTCCAGCCGCGCCAGCTGCCCCCTCAGCACGACGAACCGCGCGCCGCTCATCTTCGCCGCCGCCTCGAAGTCCATCATCTTCATGGCTTCGCCGATGTCGGCATGATCCTTCGGCGCGAAGTTGAACTTGCGCGGCGTGCCCCAGCGCTTCACTTCCTTGTTTGCGTGCTCGTCCGCGCCCAGCGGCACGTCCTCGAACGGCACATTCGGCAGGCGCGCCAGCACGTCATCGCGCTTGGCGATCGCCGCCGCTTCCTGTGCCCCGGCGCTCTCGATAGTGGCCTTCGCCGCCGCCACCTCCTCCATCAGCTTCGCCGCCAGCACCTCGTCCTTCGACGCCTTGGCCTTGCCGATTTCCTTGGACTTGGCGTTGCGCGCCGCCTCGGCCTGCTCCTTCACAAGCAGCGCCTTCCGCACCTCCGCGTCCAGCTCGAGAATCCGCGAAACCTCCGACTTCCCATCCACCGCCGGCCGGCGCGACAGCGCCGCCGCATAGGCGTCGGGGTTTTCGCGGATGGCGCGGATATCGTGCATGACTGGTCCTCGTGGTTCCGCGCGGGTCTAACCTGATGCGGCGTTCAGCCCAAGAGGGTCCGGAAAGCCTTATTCCCCGGCCGGAAGGGTCCCTGGCGGGGTCGCGGCGGAAACCGCCTTCGCGCGCCGCGCGGCTTCCTCGGCCGCCTCGCGCCTGGCTTCCTCTTCCTCGCGCTTCGCCTCGGCGGCCTCCCGCCGCTTCCGTCCGCGCTCGATCACCACCGCGCAGATGATCCCGCTCTCGTAGAGCATGTAGAGCGGCACGCCGAGGATGAACTGGCTGAAGGGGTCCGGCGGCGTGACGACGGCGGCGACCACGAAGATGATCAGCAGCGCATACTTCCGCCCCTTGCGCAGGAACGACGACTGGATCACCCCCGCCATCGACAGCAGCGCCATCACAACCGGCAGCTGGAACGCAAAGCCGAAGCACATCAGCAGCGAGATGATGAGTTCGTAGTATTCCTTCACTTTCGGAACATAGACGGCTTTCACGTTCGTCCCGGTCAGCTCCTGGCTGAACGACAGGTCCATGAACGCCGGCATCACGTAGTAATAGACGAGCGCAGCGCCCGCCGCGAACAGCGGCGGCATGACGAACAGGAACGGCATGATGGCCGCACGCTCGTTCTTGTAGAGGCCCGGCGCCACGAACGCGTAAACCTGATAGGCGACGTACGGAAAGCCGATCGCCAGCGCCATCACGAAGGCGAGCTTCAGCTTCACGAACAGCATTTCCAGCGGCGCGGTGGTCTGCGCGACGAACAGCTCGTTCAGCGGACGGCCGGCGCGGTGGGCCGCATCGCCCAGCGGCGTCAGGAGGAAGCTCAGCACGGTATCCGTCACGAACCACATGCCGCAGAACAACAGACCGATCGCGATCAGGCTGTGCGTCAGCCGCTGACGCAGCTCGACCAGGTGGTCCATCAGCGGCGCGCGGCTGGCCTCGACCTCGTCGACCGGCTCAGACGCGTTTGTTTCGTCGGGTTTCTTCTTGGCCATCAGGCAGGCGTGTCCTGCTTGACGGGCACAGCCCCCGGCGGCGCATGGTCGTCCGGAATGATGTGCGGCTCGCCCGCCTGCTCGCCCGGGACAGGCGCGCCGTTGACGTGGTTGCCGTTCACATGCTCGGGCGACGGGCCGTTGGCGTGCGGGTCTTCACCCGTGTCGTATCCTGGATGTTCGGCCGACAGCCCGGCATACGCCGCCATCTGCGGCAGCGCACCCGCGGCCGGATGCGACGGCGCGGGCAATGGCGCCGTCACGGCGTTCACATCCTGCTGCAGCCCCTGCCGCACTTCCTCGAGATCCTTCTTCAGGTCGTCGAGGCCGGTATGCGCCTTGAGGTTCGCCACCTCCTTGCGCAGCTCCTCCAGCTCGGCCTGCCGGCCCAGCTCGTCGATCCCCTGTTTGAACTCGAACGCCATCGCGCGCATCTTGCCGGTGAAGCGGCCGAACTTGCGCATCATCAAAGGCAAATCCTTCGGGCCGACGACGATAATCGCCACCACGACCAGCAGGATCATTTCCTCGAAGCCGACGCCCGGCATCATGGCGTTGTCGCTCCCTTGCGGAGAGACGAAAGTTCAGACGCACCCATTCCGCCCCCGGATGGGCGTGTCAGACCTTCGACTTTTCCTTGTCCGGGGTCACGTTGATCGGCTCGTTGACCAGCGCGCCCGACGTGGTCTGGCTGGTGTCCACTTCGCCGTCCTTCAGCCCCTTGCGGAAGCTTTTGATGCCTTTGGCCATGTCGCCCATCATGGCCGAGATCTTTCCGCGGCCGCCGAACAGCAGCAGCAGGATCGCGGCGATGACCAGCAGCTCCGTGATGCCAAGTTTTCCGAACATGTTCTAACTCCGATTCGCCATAGCTGGCGGATTTCAGTAGGCGTCCGTCACCTCGGTCCTGACAGCAACGTAACCCTCCGGGGCCCTTCCTGCAAATGTTCCAGGGGTCAGGCGGCCGGTGAACTGCATTAACCGTGTCAGTCCCGTTCCTCGGCCCCTGCGAGGAAGTCGGACTGAAATTCCCGGTCTTCGAGTGGGTCCTCCCCCAGAAGGTCGCCTGTTTCCGGGTCCCGCGGCGTGCCGGCGAACTCGAAATCGCGTGGAATCTCGGCTGAGAGCAGCCCGGCTGCCTTGAGATCGTCCCGGCCCGGCAGGCTGTCGATTGCATCCAGGCCGAAGTGAACCAGAAACGACTCAGTGGTTCCAAATGTCACAGGCCGTCCCGGCGTGCGCCGCCGCCCGCGTGGGCGAACCCATCCGGCTTCCATCAGGATGTCGATAGTGCCCGATGACACCGCGACCCCGCGCACATCCTCGATCTCTGCTCGTGTCACCGGTTGGCAGTAAGCGATGATCGCCAGCGTCTCGAGCGCGGCGCGCGACAGCGCCCGCGGCTGCTCGCGCGTCTCCTCGAACAGGAAGGCCAGGTCCGGCGCCGTCTGGAACCGCCACTTCCCCGCCAGTTCCACCAACTGTACGCCCTTGTTCGCGTACGCCGCCTTCAGCCTCACCAGCACGTCGCCCGGTTCGACGCCCTGCGGCAGCGCTTCCATCAGCGTCTTCGCATCGATCGGTTCATCGGACGCAAACAGCACCGCCTCCGCCCGCCGGATCGCATCCGCCAGCCGCTCCGGTTCAGGCTCCGCCCGCGAAGCCTTCGCTGGCGCCTCCGCCTTCACGGGCTCGGCTTCAGCCGCGGCCTCGACAGCCGGCTCAGCCTTCGGCGACGACTTGCGCGCCTTCGCCAGCTTGGCGACGGCTTCGCGCATTTCCTCGAGCTCTGGCTTGCTCTTGTTCATTCCGCAGCCTTCGGCGCATCAACTCGCGCCTTGCGCACATAGACATCCGAGAACAGCTGGTCCTGCCGCAGCTCGACAGCCCTATCCTTCGTCAGTTCCAGCGCCGCGGAGAAGAAGCTCGCCACCTCGGACCTGCGCGGCGCGTCCTTTGACTCCTCGTCCTCCGCCCGCATCATCTGGATCGACGTCCAGTCGATGAGGGAGGGCGCCAGCGCCGCCAGCTTCCGCCGCGCCGCTTCCAGCGGCACCACCGGCTGCCGCTTGATGACGTGCGCCTGCACTTTCACCTTGCGTACATTGATATCGCCGAACGCCTTCAGAATGTCGTGCAGTGTCGAGTTCCACAGCGGCTTGCGGATGATCTTCGCCAGCTGCGGATCGCCACGCGCAAACACATCGCGCCCGTCGAGATTGCCCGCGTAGAGCTCGTTCACCGCCTTGCGCATCGCATCGAGCCTGCGCAGCCGGAACGCCAGCCGCCCGGCCAATTCATCCGGATCAAGCTCGTCCTCGGCCTTCTTCTCCGAAGGCAGCAACAGTTTCGACTTCAGGAAAGCCAGCCACGCCGCCATGAGCAGGTAGTCGGCGGCGAGGTCGATCTTCTTCGTCTGCGCCTCGCGCACATAGCTGAGATACTGGTCCGCCAGCTTCAGGATCGAGATCTTCACCAGGTCGATCTTGTGCTTCCGCGCGAGGTCGAGCAGCAGGTGCAGCGGCCCCTCATATCCTTCGAGATCGACGACAAAAGCATCCTTGGCGTCAGCCGCTTCCGCGGACGCCTGGGCCAGCATGTCTTCATCAGGAACGGGCAGTACCGTCATGCCACCGCAGTAGACGACCCCGGCGAGGCAGACAACAGCTTCTCCAGCCGCGCCCTGCCATCAGCCTTGTCGAATGGCTTCACATGCGCAGTTGCCGCATCCGCAGCCTTCGCCCGGCGCAGCTGTTCGCCTGATAGTTGCGGACAGACATCTGCAACTTCGCTCATCTCGCGCAGCACCTGGTCCGGATCGCGCAGCACCTTGCCCCAGGCATCCAGGCCCGAGCAGTGCAGGATCACATCGACGCCCGCCTCCAACGCCCGCGTCGCCCGGCTCGCGAGATCGCCGCCCAGCGCCTTCATGCCGAGATCGTCCGTCATCAGGAGGCCGTCGAACCCGATCTCCTTGCGGATGATGTCGTGAATGATCTTTCGCGAATGCGTCGCTGGCGTCGCATCGTCATCCAGCGCCCGATACGCGAGGTGCGCTGTCATCCCCATCGTCGCATGTCGCACGGCCTTGAAGGGCGCGATATCCTGCTCGACCTCGGCGCGGCTCGCGCGTACCACCGGCATCGTCTCGTGGCTGTCGACTTCCGCGCGGCCATGCCCCGGCATGTGCTTGATCACGCCCGCCACGCCGCCATCGGCCAGCCCCTCCAGCGCCGCCTTAGCGAGAACGCTCACCTGTTCCGCGGTCTCGCCCAGCGCACGGTCTCCGACGATCTTGTGCATGTGAGGGTGCAGCAGGTCGACCACCGGCGCGCAATCCGCAAGAATGCCCATAGGCGCAAGCTCAGCCGCCATTAGCCGGTGATGCAACCACACCGCCTCGCGCCCCGCTTCGGGGTCGGCCTTGTAGATCGGCAGGTAAGAAAGAGGCGCCGGAAACTCCGGCCACTCCGGCGGCCGCAACCGCCGCACGCGCCCGCCTTCCTGGTCGATGAAGAACAGCGTCTTCCGCCCGGTGACATCCCACACCGACTGCGTCAGCGCGCTCACCTGCGCCGGGCTCCCGCACGAGCGTCCCATGAGGATCACGCCCCACGGATTCACGCGAGCCAGCAGCTTCCGCTCTCCGTCCGTGAGCACAAGCCCCGAAACGGAGAGGATGCAGGCCTTCGGTTCAGACATCAGGTCGTCCGGTTACTTCGTCGCCGGGAAACAGTTCCCGCCCTTCGCCTTGAAGGCGCTGCAGAAGGCGTCCGCATCAGCCTTGCTGCCGAACGGACCGGCGCGCAGACGGTAGACGGTCTTGCCGCTCACGTCTGCCTGCACGATGTACCTTTCCGCACCTGAAAAGAACTCAGGCAGCGCCTTGGCGCGTTTGTCCCACTCCACAATCGCTGCAGCTTCCGTCGAAGGCGCCGCGATCTGCACGACATATTTCCCGCTCGCCGAGAACGCCGGCGTGAACGCCGCCGTCTGGGGCGCTGGCGCGACAGCCGCAGCAGCCGGCGCGGGCGCTGTCGGCTTCGGCAGATCGACCGGCGGGTTGGCGGGCTTCGGCGCAGGAGCAACCGTCGCCGTCGCAACCTCAACTGGTTTCGCGGCCGCTTGCTGCACGGGAGCAGCCGCAGTGACCGGTTGCTTGAGCGGCGCAGGCGGGGCAGCCGTCACTTTCGACGGAGCCGGCGCAGGCGCAGGCGCGACGGTCGCCGCTTCAACTTTCGGAGCAACGACTGGCGCCGGAGCAGGCTCGACGCGCGTCTCCGTCACGGGCGACGGTCCGCCGTCCAACTGCTCGAGATCAGCAGGCTGTCCGCCCGCAACCGGAGCTTCCTTCACTTCGCGCGGCGGCGTCTTGAACGCGCCCGCCGTCGCCAGCTGCGGCGCGGCCGCTTCCGGATCATCTGTCTTCACGCCGTCCCGATAGGCGCTCCACACGACCACGCCAAACACGGCGACGATCACCAGCGCCCCGACCAGCAGGATCGGCCCGCGCTTGCCGTCATCGGCCGCGCGATAAGCCGCTGCATTGTCCCGCAGCGGCGGGAAGTCCGGCGTTCGCCGGTCGCTCGACTTGCGGCGCTCTCCGGTAGGCTTACGGCGCTCATCCGACTTGCGGCGTTCGGTGCGATCCACCAGATGCCCCGCCTCGTCGACGTCCATGTCCATCGGATCGATATAATCACCGCGATCGTTCGCCGGCGGCGCCACCGGGCGCCGCTTCGCGCCGAACACCGCGCGGTCGAGACTTGCGCTGTCGCCCTCATCGGCGCGACCGGGGATTACTGATCTTGAATAGCGTGTCATGGCCGGAACCAGAGCTTTCCCGCGCCTGCCTCCCCACCCAGCGCCGGCGCAAGCGTCAGGGCATGCGGGCGCACACGCCCCGCCAGCGTTTCATCGTGCCAAACGGGCGTTAACGAACAGGAAACATTTGGAATTCAGCGCGAGTTTAGCCCTCAACCTGATGAGGTCCGAAGGGCCGTCTCGAAGGACAAGGGCGTACTCACAGCCGCCCCTCAAACCCACCGCTCAAGGTTGAACAGGCGCCGGTGGACGTCGATGGCGTAGGTGTCGGTCATGCCGGCGATGTAGTCGCAGACGACGCGGGCGCGCTTTGTCATGTCCTGCCCGGCGGCCTGCGCGCGCTCACGCCAGGGCGACGGCAGCGTGTCGGGCTCGGCGATGAACAGGCCGAACAGTTCGCGCACGATCCGCTTC
This sequence comes from Hyphomonadaceae bacterium, assembly GCA_044224605.1. Classification (GTDB taxonomy): domain Bacteria; phylum Pseudomonadota; class Alphaproteobacteria; order Caulobacterales; family Hyphomonadaceae; genus UBA7672. The sequence goes on along the minus strand of JBGAKC010000008.1, from coordinate 14,308 downwards.
GCCTGGCTCATCATCCGGTTCACCTTGTGGTGCCGGTACATGCTCTGAAACAGAAATTCCTTCAGCGGCTGCTGTTTCTCTAAAACCTCCTCCGAGAACTGCGCCAACGGATGATCGAGCGCGCGCACGTCTTCCACAGACTTCGGCTTCGCCTCGGCAACCTGCCGCCTGAACTCGGCGATGAGGTCGCGGGTCCAGATGCCGATCAGCCGCCGCACGGCTTCCGAGATCAGCCTGTCGCGCTCGATGTTCGGAAACTCGTTTAGGACTTCGCGGAAGGCGTCACCCGTCAGCGCCATGTCCATCAGGTCGTCGATCTCGAACAGCCCGGCACGGAGCCCATCCTGGATGTCGTGATTGTTGTAGGCGATGTCGTCGGCCAGCGCCGCCACTTGCGCCTCCGGCCCCGCGAACGTGCCGAGTTCTAGCGACTGCAGCGCCTCATAGTCCCGAAACGCCGCCGGCAGTTTCTCAAGCGGCCGCGACGGCGTGATCAACGGCCCGTTGTGCTTGATGACGCCTTCCAGTGTCTCCCATGTCAGGTTCAGCCCGTCGAACTTCGGATACTTGCGCTCCAGCTTGGTCAGCACGCGCAAGGCCTGCGCGTTGTGATCGAAGCCGTCATACTGCGCCATCACCTCGTTGAGCGCTGTCTCCCCGGCATGCCCGAACGGCGGATGGCCGATGTCGTGCGACAGCGCCAGCACCTCCGCGAGATCCTCGTCCAGCCCCAGCACGCGCGCCACCGTCCGCGCGATCTGCGAGACCTCCAGCGAGTGGGTCAGGCGCGTGCGGTAGTGGTCGCCCTCGTGCGCGACGAATACCTGCGTCTTCTGTTTGAGGCGTCGAAAGGCGTCCGAGTGAATGATCCGGTCACGGTCGCGCTGGAATTCCGTGCGGGTTTCACTCGGCGGTTCTGGGTGCAGCCGACCCCGCGACTTCGCTGGATCGCTGGCATAGACCGCCTTCGGAGGAGCTACAAATGCCTGAGCCTTATCCCGGACCATGGTCGATCTTTCCGCCGATCGCGTCTGCCGCGACTCAGCCTCGTGTGACTTATGGACCGATCCATACCTCCGATGGAAGTCGCGGGCCGGTGGCGTCGCGGGATTTACCGTCCGCGACAGCGCGCACAGATCAAGACAGGGTCGACCGACCGGGAACGGCCGACTCGAGGTCCCGGCGAAACTGCACGGGCCTCGCGATCAGCGGGCTGATCCACACGTCGTCTCCCGTCCCGTGCACCTGCACCCGCCCGTATCCCAGCAATCGTCCCAGAAACGTCTGTTCCAGATTCACCGCCTCGATGCTCGTGAGCTCGAGTTCGGAGGTATGCCGGGCCACCAGCCCTGTCTTCAGGATGAGCCGACGATTCGTGATCGCCACGTCTGTTGTCGCCATATGAATCCAGTCACGGATGAAGAAGACGACGCCGACGACAAGAATGCCAAGGACAAGCAAAGCCGCCCAGGCGCGCACCCAGATGATCCAGTGCAGACGAGCGCGCGCCAAAACCGTTTCACCGGCGGCAAGTGACTTCTCGACATAACCCATCGCGGACACCATCCAAAAACGCTTGCGCCGCCATGGCATGCACCGCGTTGATCTTGCGCAATCTAGAGCCTGTCACGTCAAGGCGCGATGGCGAGCTGACACCTGGGAGAGTTGATCAGCTCGATTGGCCGCCAGCTTCCCAAGCGGGACGGCCAAGATTGGACATAGCCAGGTCATTCAGGGACCGCTTCCAATCCGCCCCGAAGCTTCTTATTTAAGGATCATGATGACGACGGAAGCGCCTGCCGCTATCGGGCTCAGCGCCTCAGCGGCGCGGCGGATCAACAAGATTACGGTGGGTCAGCCAGCCGGTACGATGCTGCGCGTCGAGGTGATCGGCGGCGGCTGTTCGGGCTTTTCCTATCGCTTCGGTTTCGCCGACAAGGCGAACGCAGACGATTTGGTAATCGAACGCGACGGCGCGAAGGTCGCGATTGACGAGGCCAGCCAGCCCTTCCTCGCCGGATCGGAGATCGACTTCGTGGAAGAGATCATCGGCGCTGCATTCAGGGTGCACAACCCGAACGCCACCTCAGCCTGCGGCTGCGGAACCAGCTTCTCTGTCTGATCGCTGACGCCAGACGCTAGTTCGGCCGCTTGCCGTACTTGCCGCCCTTGCCTTTGCCGCCGCCGTCATCGTCGCCGCGATTGCCGCCTTTACCGGCGCCACCGTCGCGGTTGCCGTCATCGTCCTTCGGCTTGCTCCACAGCGAAGGCGGTTTGCCCTGGCCTTGCGAAGGCGGGGGCGCCGCAAAGGGAGCCGGTGAGCCGCCGCCCTGCTGGCCCCATTGGCCGCCGCCACGGTTTCCGCCGATGCCGACGTTGCCGCCGCCATTGCCTTTCCAACCGCCGCGATCGCCATCAGGTTGACCGCCACCCTGCGGCGGAGGCGGTGTCGGGTTCACACGCGGAGGCTTTTGACCGCTGAACAGCGGCGGGCCGCCATTCCCGTTTCCGCCATTCCCGCCATTGCCATTCCAGCGCGGCTGCCCCTTGTCGCCGCCGCGATTGTCCTTGCCGGTGCCGTTGCCGTTCCAACCGCCGCCTTTTCCAGGCGCAGGATTGCCGCGCGGCGCGCCACCGCCGCCATTGCCATTCCAGCTACCGCCGTTGCCGCCGCGATTGTCGTCGCCGCGCCAATCGCCATTGCGGCCGTCCCGGTCCTGTCCCTTGAACAGCGGCGGATAGGTGTTGTGATCGCGATCCCGGTCCCCACCGCCATGGTCGCGGTGATCCTGATAGCGATACTTCTTGTACCCTCTGTAGCTGTCGCGCCGGAAATGCCGGTCATAGTCGCGGATGTAGGTTCCGCCGATGCGCGTCTGGTACCAGAAGTAGCCGTCGGGCGCCCAATAGCCGCCATACACCGGCCCGTAGAAATCGTCGTACCAGGCGTCGTGCCAGATCACGGACCCGCCGCCATAGCCGGGCGAGTACCCGTCATAGCCGTAACCGTAATCCCCGTAGCCATCGCTGTAGCCATAGTCGCTATAGCCAAAACCACCGTACCCGTATCCGTAGTCGTACATCGACGAACAGGCGGACAGGCCGAAGAGCGCGACCGGAACAGCCGCAAGGGCGAGACGCTTTTTCATGAGGCACAGTTTCGCCCCCGAACCTGAACCTGCCACAACGGTTCGCGGGGGAACTGCTGAATCCTGCAAGCTCAGGCGCTTTTCCCCGGCCCAGCATCGGGAATTTCGGGCGTCGACGTTGCAGTATGTTCGCGCGGCGTGCTGCCCGGCCCGTAATTGGGCCTGTCGCTGTCCGCGAAACGTGAGATCCCGTCATACTGGTTCCCGGCGGACTCGCATCCCACCAGCGCGCAGATTCCCCAGATCGCCAGAACTGTTCCCGCAAATGCGTTCATCGCCGCCTCCATGGGCTTCGGGAGGCTGAACCCATGACGGCAGACACAGTTCCTGCTGCGATGCAGAAGAAGCGGGCCGTCAGGCCTGCATGGTCGGTCCGCCTGAACCGGTGAGCTCTTCCTTAGGCGGGGCGGGAAGCTCCGGATAGTCGGCCAGCGTGATCCGTTTCGGCCGCATCAGGCCAAGCACGGCCAGCAGCAGCATCGCGACAACGCCGACCGCAATCAGGATGCCAATCATGGGTTGTGACATGGTCCGCGCCCTCGACTTCTCGGCTGATTGAGCCGTCAGGCTCGCTGCGATCCGGCGCTTGGGTCAAACGAATAAATGGTCATGTCGGCGGCCATGTTCTCGCCCGATTTTGTGAAGCGGAATCCGCCCGGCTTCATCACCGCGCCAGCGGGTTTCCAGCGTAAAATCCCCGCGACCATTGCCTGTTACTGCTGTCAGCTCTCAATTCCTCGACGTCACGCGCGGCGAATGGCGCGCGCGGTGTTTCGCGCCTGCGCTTCCCTTGGGCATGGCTGACGCTAAGGTCAGCCCAGAGGAACCCGAAATGAATGTGACCGAAGCCGTCCGCCAGCGCATCTCGACACGCGCCTTTCTCGACAAACCGATAAGCAAGTCGGAGCTGTCCGAGCTTCTGGAAACGGCGCAGCGCTCGCCGTCCGGCGGCAATCTTCAGCCATGGAAAGTGATCGCCGTCACCGGCGCGGCGAAGGACGAGATCATTTCGATTGCCCACCGCGTCCTTGCCGCCGATCCGATGGGCGCCATCCCCGGCGACCGCCCCGTCTATCCCGACTTCAAGGCGATCGATCCGGTGTATGACGCGCGCCGCCGCCGTGTGGGAGAGATGATGTACGACAAGGTCGGCATTCCGAAGGAAGACCGCGCCGGCCGTATCCGCTGGTTCGCCAACAACTACCGGTTCTTCGGGGCGCCCGTCGGCCTCTTCCTTGTCATCGACAAGCGCATGGGTCACGGCCAGTGGGCGCACATGGGCATGTTCATGCAGACGATCGCGCTACTCGCTGAAGAGCGTGGCTGGGGAACGTGCATGCAGGAATGCTGGGCTCGCCTCCGCGTAGAGCTGCACGAATATTTCGGGCTCGATGAGAACCATATGGTCTATGCAGGGATCGCCCTCGGCACGCCCGACCCGAACGATCCCGTCAACGATCTCTACGCTGAGCGCGCGCCGCAGAGCGAGGTGGTGGAATTCCGCGGCTTCTAGGGAGGCGACGATTGGGGGCAAGGTGGGTTTTCCGGCTGGCGGTGATCGCCGCGATCGCAATGCTGGCGATCGCAACGCAGATGTCGGTCACGGCGCCTCCCTGCAATCCTCTGCCCATGTCGACGCTCACTGCGTTCGAACTCGCCCGAACTGACACTGACCTGCAGCGTATCTTCGGCGAAACGGGCGCCGCTTGCCGCGTTGACCTCGTTCTGCAGCTGGATCGCGCCAACCTGATCGACAGCGTGGCCTATATCCCGGCCTACGCCGCCTTCTATGCGCTCGTTCTGTACGCGCTCGGCCGGCGCGACCGCATGCTCGGCTGGACAGGCGTCATCATCGTCGTCGTGTGCGCACTGGCCGACTGGGTTGAAAATTATTCGATGTTCAAACTAAGCGCCTGGCCGTCAGAGTCCGCTGCATTGGGCAGCCTGCAATTTTCAACCGAAATCAAATGGGTTGGTCTCGCCGTGGCGACCACCATCGCTGGCGTCATGCTGGCCCGCCGCGGCGGCTTCGGCTGGGCGGCGCTCGTCCCTTGCGCTGCGCCACTGGTTACGTCTCTATGGTCGCTTGCGACCCCGGATGCCGCCGGCCAGTACCTGATCCCCGGCATGACCATCGCCAGCGTAATGCTGCTCGCCGTCGCAATTGTCGGTTCCTTCCGCAACGACAGTAGCCCTCCGCGGTCAGTCATCGCATAAAGCGCCGCATGGTTCTGAGCGCCTCAGATATCGACCAGTTCGTTCACCAGGGCTTCGTGAAACTCGAAGACGCCTTCCCGCGCGCCACAGCTGCCGCCTGCCGCGACATCCTCTGGCGCGACCTCCATCTCTCGCCGGACAAGCCCGACGACTGGAAAGAGCCAGTGATGCGCCTCGGCATGTATTCCGATCCGCCGTTCCGCGAAGCCGTCTCATCGCCCCGCCTCGCCGCAGCACTCGACCAGCTCGTCGGCCACGGCTGCTGGACGCCCTGGCGTGCGCTCGGCCATATGGTCGTGCGCTTTCCGCGCGGCGCACCATGGGATGATGGCTGGCACCTCGACGCCAGCTTTCCACCGCCCTCTGACCCCACCTCGCTCGACTTCTTTCAGTGGCGCATCAACTACAAGTCGCGCGACCGCGCGATGCTGATGCTATTCCTGCTTTCCGATTGCGGCCCGAACGATGCGCCGACGCGCATTCGCGTCGCCTCGCACTTCCCCATGGCGCGGCAGCTCCAGGCATACGGGATCGATGGCGCGTCACTCATGCAGCTCGCGAAGGCAGGTTTCCCCACCACCGATGATTGCGACGTCGCCCTCGCCACAGGCAAAGCCGGAACCATCTGGCTTCTCCACCCTTTCACTTTGCATGCAGCACAGACCCATCTCGGAGCCGAGCCGCGTTTCATCGCCCAGCCCGGCCTCGTGCCGTCAACACCGCTGGAAATCGAACGCGAAAGCGGCATCTATTCGCCCGTGGAAACGGCGATCAGGCTGGGGCTAGGCCACACGCGCTGACATTGCTAGCGTCCCTCTCACGTGAGGGAGTTTTCCATGTCCGATACATCAATCGATCGCCGCCTCCTGCTCCAGGCCGCCGCCGCCGGCGCTGTGCTGATGTCGCAGGGCGCCGCCGAAGGGCAGATCTCGAAATCCGATCGCGCGAAGCTGCAGAAGGCCGTCGAGGCCGGCCACGACGACACCGTGAAACGCCTGCAGCAATGGATCGCCAATCCGTCCATCGCCGCCGAAAACCGCAACATGCCGGGCGGCGCCGAATACATGAAGAAGCTCGCGCTCGACGCCGGCTTCCAGCAGGCCGAGGTGATCTCGACCGACGGCCACCCGGGCGTCTTCGCTACCCTCGATTCCGGCGCCAAGAAGTGGATGGGCATCTACTTCATGTACGACGTGAAGCAGTACGATCCCGCCGAATGGTCGAACCCGCCGCTGGAAGGCAAGCTCATCGACAAGGCCCCGTTCGGCAAGGTCGTGATGGGACGCGGCGCGGTGAACCAGAAGGGGCCGGAAACCTCCTTCCTCGCCGCTCTCCACGCCTTCAAGGCCTCCGGCATGAAGCTGCCGGTCAACCTCGTTCTCGTCGCCGAGGGCGAGGAAGAGATCGCTTCGCCGCACTTCAGCCAGATCGTGCAGAATCCGAAAGTCCTGCCCTGGATCAAGAAGTGCACCGGCGTGATCATCCCGTCCGCCTCGCAGGAACTCTCCGGCTCGGTGACGATCGAACTCGGCGCCAAGGGCGCGGTTGAACTGCAGCTGATCTCCGACGCGGAAGTCTGGGGCCGCGGTCCCGCGAAAGACCTCCACTCCAGCGAGAAGGCTCGCGTCGACAGCCCGGCCTGGCGTCTCGTGCAGGCGCTCCACACGCTCGTCACGCCCGATGGAAACACGCCGGCTGTCGAAGGCTGGTTCGAGAAGGTGAAGCCGCTCACCGCTCGCCAGAAGGAACTGATCGCCCAGTTCGCCGCCTCGACCAGCGAAGACGAGGTGAAAAAAGCGTACGGCGTGAAGCACTGGATCGATGATCTCGATTATCGCGGCTCGATCGAGCGCCTCGTCTCGCAACCGACCATCAACATCCAGGGCCTCGTCGGCGGCTATACGGGCCCGGGCGGCAAGACGATCCTGCCGCACCGCGTCGAAGCCAAGATCGACCTCCGCCTCGTCCCCGACATGACGAAGGAAGACTGCGTCGCCAAGCTGAAGGCCCACCTCGCCAAGCAGGGCTACCCTGATGTGATCGTCAATGTGTCCGGCGGCTATGGCCCGACGCAGATCGAGGAAGACAGCGTGCTCGTGAAAGCCCAGCTCGCCACCTTCAAGCAGGCCGGCATCCCGACGACGGTCTATCCGCGAAGCGCAGGCTCGTGGCCAGGCTCGGTGTTCACCGCCCCGCCGGTCAGCATCCCTGCCAGCGGCTTCGGCCTCGGCTACGGCCAGGGCGCGCACGCGCCTGACGAGATCTTCGTCATCGAAAGCTCGAACCCGAAGATTGCCGGCCTCAACGAGTCGACAATGGGCTACATCGACTTCCTCTACCAGATTGCCGCGCTGAAGTAGGCTTGGGCGTGGGCGGCTACGAGCCGCCCACAATGCCCATCCGAACCAGCTTGTTGCGTTGGGCCGCCGCCATCACGTGAGCGACGCCGCCATACTTCGCGATGCGGTTCGGCACAATGTGGATCTCCGGCTGGATCGCACGCTTGCCCTCGACCGCGAGAAGCCGATCCAGCTCCACTCGCGTAACCTCTTCACCGTTCCATCTTATCCGACCATCGAAGTCGACGACGATCTTGATCGGCCGGGGAGACTCTCCCGGCGGCTCGCAAAGCTCGCACGGCACGGGCGTGTCCAGCTTGATCGCATGCCGCCGGGGCGGCAACGCGATGATCAGCATCACCAGCAAGACCAGCATCACATCGATCAGCGGCGTCGTGTTGATTTCAGACACGGGATCACCTTCGCGGCGATCGCCAACGCTCATGGCCATAACAGCCTCCCTCGATTTTCCGTGGTTCGCCTTTCACAGGCTGTTGTTGTATTACACGCGTAATCCGCCTTGCCCGCCAGCGCAAGCGCTTCCGTTTCCGTCAGGCTCGGCTATCACTGTGGCCCATGAAGATCGCCACCTGGAACGTGAACTCCGTCAACGCGCGCCTGCCCGTCGTGCTGGACGTGCTCAAGTCCTGCAATGCCGACGTCTGGTGCCTGCAGGAGATCAAGTGCATCGACGAGAAGTTCCCGCGCGCCGAGATCGAAGCGCTTGGGTTCAACTGCGCCGTGTTCGGCCAGAAGACCTACAACGGCGTCGCGATCCTCTCGAAGTTCCGCATCTCGGATGAAGTCCGCCACCTGCCGGGTGAACCCGAAGACGAGCAGAGCCGCTATCTCGAAGCGCTGATTGAAAGCCCGCGGCCGATGCGTGTCGCGTCAGTCTACCTGCCCAACGGCAATCCGCGCCCAGGCGAGAAATACGACTATAAGCTGCGCTGGATGGATCGCCTCAATGATCGCGCCGCCGCTCTGCTGAAAAATGAGGAAGCCACGGTTCTTGCCGGCGACTTCAACTGCATCCCGCGCGATGAAGATTGCTGGGACCCACGCGCGTGGGCGGAGGACGCGCTCGCCTATCAGACGACCCGCGAGCGTTTCCGCAAGCTGCAATGGCTCGGCTACACCGACGCCTTCATGGCGCGCGATGGGCGCATTCAGAAATACACCTTCTGGGACTACCAGGCCGGCGCCTGGCAGAAGGACTGGGGGATCCGCATCGACCACCTGATGTGCTCACCGCAGGCCGCCGACCGCTTGAAGTCGATCGCCATCCATCGCGCCGTGCGCGGCGCGGACGCGCTCGGCAAGCCGTCCGACCACGTGCCCGTGATCGCCACATTCACGGACTGATTCAGCGATCGTGCGTAAGCGTTTCACGCTGACGCCTGGGGCGCGTGCGATGCGTAATCCCGATTTCAGTTTCGTGTCATGTTGCGACCTGCCTCAGCGGCATTCGCGACATCTTGCGACAGGCGCCCCATTTGCGCCTCAAACTATCTCCGCATCGCCCCCTTTGGGTCGCGTGCTCGGCGCCGCGCGTGGCGATAACAACATCATTCTCTCCCCCGAGAATCACCCTGTGGTCCCCGTCGGCTCTGTCGACGGGGACTTTTGTTTTCGGAATCGGGATGATCAGTGGCCCTTCTGGTGGCCCGTCAACCAGTCCATCAGCGCGAGCAACACCCCGGACACCACGAACACGACGTGGACGATCACCTGCCACATTAGGCGTTGCTGTTCCTCGACGGCGAACTGCGCGCCGTCGCTGATCTCCAGGAAGGATTTCAGGAGCGCGATCCCCGAGATGGCGACGATGGAGGCGATAAGCTTCAGCTTGAGACCGGAAAAGTCGACCGTGCCCATCCATTCCGGCCGGTCTTCATGCGCGCCCGTGTCGATCTTCGAGACGAAGTTCTCATAGCCTGAGAAGATAACGATGATCACGAGGTTCGCCGCCAGCGACAGGTCGATCAGCGTCAGCGCCAGCATGATCGCGCTGTCGCCATCCATGCCATGGTCCGGCGACCACAGCAGGGGGAACTCGTGCCAGAGATCCTGGAAGAACACGACCATCAACGCGACCACCGCGCCGATCAGGCCGACATAGAACGGCGCCATCAGCCAGCGCGACATGAACAGTCCGCGTTCGAGCGCGCGTTCGAGGATGGGCTTCTGCATGCGTCAGTCCCCAAGACTACACGCTCGCCCTAGCGCGACTTCCCTAAGCAAAGCTTGCGGAATCGCCGCTCAGGCGAGCGACGGCCCTAGACCCCCGGGCTACGCAGTGCGTCCGGCGTCAACCGCTGCGACATGGCGTCGATCAGCAGGAAGATGGCCGCGAAATCCTCAAGCATCTCGCGTACCCGGCCGAGGTCATCCATCTTCCGGCTCATCGAGCCAGCTTCCAGCAGGTTCTTGCCCTCGCAGCAGAGATACATCTCCCCACCCGCGAACGCGCAGCGCACCTGCTTGCCCCGGAACGTCCGCTCCAACCCGACCAGCCGCTCCATGAAGTCCGGCGTCAGGATGAAGCGCGCCTCGACCTGGTCCGTCGAATAGACCTCGAAGGCCTTCTCGAACACGGGATCCTCGAGCGTCACCTTCTCGCCCTTGCCGAGCTGACCCAGCTTCGCGAAGAAGTTCAGCATTCCCATGTCGCGATAGACCTTGGTGACGCCGTGGAACTGCTTGTGGAACTTCACCACGAGGCACTGGCCGCGAAACACCGTGACCCATGTCGTGCGCGTACGCCCCTTGGAGTCCGTCGTCGTGCGCTTTTCCTCAAGGTGCGCCTCGTAGAACTCGAACGGCGTTTCGTTGCGTGCGCCCGTAAGACGGTCCTCATACTTCGCACGATCCCATCCCGGCACGAGCCCCAGCGACCGGAACGTGTACATGTCCTGCGGCTGCCCCGGCGCCAGCTCGTATCCCAGCTGGAATTCCGAGGAGACCGGCTCGATCAGCATCAGCTTGGTCTCTTTGGCCAGCTTGTTGATCGCCATGCTGCCCCAGGCCCACATACCCAACGCGGCAAAGACGCCGATGAAGCCTCCGAAGATGATCCCGTCGTCCTTCATGAAGTAGGCCATGCCGCCCGCGATCGCGAGGCCCAGCACCACGCCGATGATGGCGAAGTTCCGCTGCTTGGCGATCGCCGCCACGCGGTCCGCCTCACGCGCCGCCAGCTTCGGCTGGATGACTGACGTAAACCGTTCCGGGAAGAACCCGAAGTCCTTCGGCAGGCCTTCCATGGCCTCGCTCAGCGACAGGATTTCCCGCTTCTCAGCCATGTCCGCCCCGACTCATTCTTCCCCGAGCTGTCATACATGAGCAGGCCGCAGGCTGCTAATGCGAGTGACTAAGCCTCTACACGCGGATGTGCGCCCTATCCCGGGGCCCGACCGTCCCGGCAGTTGATTCAGATCAAACAGCTTTATGGGCATTCCAGAAAGCCTTCCCGCGACACCCGGCCCGGATTTCAGGCGCATTGTTGGGGGTGTGCGCCTCCAGCCGACGGTTGAGCAGGAGGAAGCATGATGAAAGCTCGTCTTTTGGCTGGCAGCGGCGCTGCCCTTGCCATCGCCCTCGCCGCAGCCCTTGCATCGCAGGCTGTCAACGCCGCGCCGGCCCCCGGTCCTATCATTCCGGTTCCCGCGAAGGCCGACAATTTCATGTTGATTGACCAGACGGGCTTCGGACATGACCTGCTGAACTACCGCGAGGCTCCCGCCATCGTCATCGTTGCACAGGCCAATGGCGACACCGTCTCCCGGAAGGCGGCCAAGGCGCTGCAGTCGCTCCAGAGCATGTTCGGGCAGGTCCAGTTTTTCATGATCAATTCAAGCCTCAAGGACACCCGCGAAACCATCGCCCAGGAAGCCAGGGCGCAGGGAATCACGCTTCCCATCCTCGACGACAGCTTGCAGCTGGTCGGCGAAAGCCTTGGCGTAACGCAAACGGGGGAAGCCTTCCTCATCGATCCGATAAGCATGAAGATCGTCTATCATGGCGCTATCAGCGCCGATTTCGCGCGCGACAAGTCGGACAACTACTTCCTCTTGAACGCGCTCGTCGCTCAAACGTCCCATCGCCCGATCGACATCGCCTCCGTCCCCACGAAGGGAACGCCCGTCAGCTTCCCCGCGCGCGACAATAAGGCGGCGTTCGCGAACATTTCCTACACGAAGACCGTCGCGCCGATCCTTCAGGAGCGGTGTGTCGAATGCCACCAGGAAGGCGGCATCGGCCCCTTCGCGATGTCCAGCTACGACGTCGTCAAGGGCTTCAGCCCGATGATGCGCGAAGCCATCCGCACCGATCGCATGCCCCCCTGGCATTCGGACGACCAGATCGGCGCATTCCAGCACAACAAGAGCCTGACGGCGGATGAGACCAAGACCCTCGTCCACTGGATCGAGGCAGGATCGCCTCGCGGCGCCGGTCCTGATCCCCTGGTCGAAGCGAAGGCGGTCGCGCCCGACTGGCCGCTCGGCAAGCCGGATCTGGTCATCGACATCCCAGCCTATACGCTGAAAGCATCCGGCATCATCGACTACCAGTATCCGTTCGTCGCCAACGTCGTGCCGGAAGGAAAATGGCTGAAGGCATCCACCATCAAGGGCGGCCAGCGTCAGGGCGTGCACCACGTGCTGACTGGCGTTGTCACCAACCCGCCGGCTGACGGCAAGGTCTCGACAGCCCAGTGGGGCGCATCGATTGGTGGTTATGCTGTCGGCTCGGAGTCGACCCGCATGCCGACGAATGTCGGGACCTATATCCCGCCGGGAGCCGGCGTCGGGTTCCAGATGCATTACACGCCCTTCGGCAAGGAGGCTGTCGATCAATCCAAGGTCGGCCTCTACTTCTACAAGGACAGCGAGAAACCGAACCTCGTCATGCGCCAGTCCGTCGTCATCGACACGACGATCGACATTCCGGCGAAGGCTGCGCGCCACTCGGAAATCGCTTACCTGAAATTCCCGAAGGATGCGCTGCTCTACTCGGTGTTCCCGCACGCGCACTATCGCGGCATCTACACGGACATCTACCTGCAGACGCCTGACGGCAAGCAGAAGGAGCTGATGGCCACGCCGCACTACGATTTCAACTGGCAGCGTGAGTACGAGTTCAACAAGCCGGTCGCGGTCCCCGCCGGCAGCAAGCTGGTCGCCCACTACATCTACGACAACTCGGCCGGCAACCCGGCCAACCCGGATCCGTCAGCGAATGTTCTTTGGGGCGAACAATCGCATGAGGAAATGCTGTACTCGGCCGTCCGCTTCCGCTGGATGGACGAGACTGCCGACCATCTCACCAACTATGACGACCTGCTCAATCAGGGCCGCTTGCTTGGCATGATGGATGACAATCTGGACGAAAAGCTTCAGGCCAGCGAACTGCGTGGCAAGATGGGTGAAAAGATCAACGAGCAATTCGCGAAGATCGACGTCAATGCCGACGGAGGGCTCGACCTCGCGGAGCTTGCACCTGTCATGAAGGCGATGGGAGCAAGAGGACGCGGCGCGGCAGAATAGCAGGCCTGCTGCATCGCGAGCGGAGGCCGCGCTCCCGGCGCGGCCTTCGTTTTGTCCAGGCCTAGCCCGGCCGGATCACATGGCCGTCAGTCGGCCGTGAGCGCCCCGACACCAGCTCGCCAAACACCCTGGCGGCATCTTCAAGGCTTCGCCCCTCGACCACGCGCGTCGTCCGCGCCGCCGTCGGCAGGAAGTTGCGCCAGGCATCAGCCATCTTCCGGTTGAACTCGGCTTGGCCCCAGTCTGCGATCCGCTTCTGGACGATTGCGGGCGCGAAGAACATCTGCGGCTGCGCACCCGGCAGTTTCTCCTCTGCTCGCGGCACATCCCAGTGCGTCGCCCCGACCGCGCAGGAATATTTCAGATTGTCGCCAAACCGGTTATGCACCGCTGCCCGCACAGTTGCGTCCCCTGCGATATCCACGAACACGCTCGGCACGGACGCATCCAGCGACCCGATCGCTCCATACGGCACGACCTCGTCATAGAAGCCGAGTTCTTTCGTGAATCCCACATTGCCTGGCGACGTCAATCCGATCACCTTCACACCACGCGCCTTAAGCAATTGCGCCGCCGCATACGATGTCTTCGCCGACGCGCTCGAGAAGATCACCTGCCTGCCGCCAAACAGTCCTGCATCCGCGATGAAGTCATCGATCAGGAACGACGTCGCGAACAGCGGCCGGAACAGAACCTGCAGCGCCTCGGTCTCCGGCGCGTAGAGCAAATCCTCTCCGTTCAGCACATAATTGTTGTAGACCGCCGCCAGCCCTTGCCGGTGCGCGCTCTCATCCAGGAAACCGCCCGGTCGCCGCTTGCCCGGATGCACCACGAACTCATTCGACATCGGCAGGTAGCCATAGAAGCGCTCGCCTATTTTCGCATTCGGCGACTTGCTTTCCGTCACCGTCGCAAAGCCCCACACCGGAACGCGGCCCCAACCCTCCGGCGCCGGAAAGAACTGCCAATACTTCAGGAAATCCCCGAACGCGGCGTAGGTCACATTGTTCGCCGTCAGCGAAAACAGGTCGACCTTCAGCCGCGCCTCGCCATC